>JAFRCS010000012.1 GCA_017404265.1 Mogibacterium sp.
CATCAGCTCCAGGACTCCGGACTTGTTCCGGAGTTTTCTTTTGTCTGCAAACAAATCTTCACAGTAATCTGGTTGAAACTTCGGAAAAACCCGATATAATCGAGCCATCTACATACAGGTTACAAGACGGAGGGCTCTCCGTCTTTTTTGTTGCCTTATTTAGAAACGTTTGCATCTTTAGGAGCTGATTTGCAAGGAGGATAGTAGTGATGAAAAAAGAAATAATGGCAGATGACATGGGAGATATGACACTAACAACAGAAATGGATTATGAGTATGAGTCTTTACTGCAGAATGTAGGGAATGCTCTGTCAAAAGGAAGACAGAAAGTCGCTTCATACATTGGTACGCAGACAGTCCGTACTTACTGGAAAATCGGCAAATATATTGTTGAATATGAACAGAATGGACATGAGAAAGCAGAATATGGTTCTACTTTGTTAAAGAGAATATCAAGAGATCTTACAGATCGTTATGGAAAAGGGTTCGGCATGAGCAATGTTAACAAGATGAGAAAGATGTATATCGAATATCCAATTTTGCAGACAGTGTCTGCAAAATTGACGTGGAGTCACTATGTTGAACTTTTGAAAATAGAAGACCCTTTGGAAAGATCTTTCTACGAGAAGCAGGCCGAAATTGAGAACTGGGGCGTTCGTGAACTCAAGAGGCAAAGGTCCAGCTTGCTTTTTCAGCGATTGGCTCTCAGCACGGACAAAAACTCCGTTATGAAGCTGGCGCAGAAAGGACAGATCATCGAGAAGCCGGAAGATATCCTTAAGGAACCATTTGTCTTTGAATTCACTGGCCTGCCACAACAGCCTTTATATAAAGAAGGAGATCTGGAATCCTCTTTGATAAACAACTTAAGCATGTTTTTCCTGGAACTCGGCAAGGGATTCACCTTTGTTGGGAATCAATACCGGATAAACATCGCCGGTAGAACGTACAAGATTGATCTGGTGCTATATAACAGGATCCTAAAGTGCTTTGTATTGATTGATCTGAAGAGAGGCGAGGTGCTACATGAGGACATAGGGCAGATGAATTTCTATCTGAACTATTGTCGTGAGGAAATGAATACTGAAGGAGATACGGAGCCAATAGGGATCGTACTCGGTACAGATAGGGATAAGTTAGTTATGAAGTATGCATTACAGAATATAACCAATCAGGTATTTGTCAGCAGGTATCAGCTTTATCTGCCTGACAAGGCTGAACTTGAAGCGGAGTTCCGTCGCTTTATGGGCACTGATGATGGGTATGAAGAAACAGAAGAAGATGATGATACAAGAAAAGCAAAACTGAGCCTTCTCGTTGTTGATTGCAAGCAATATATCCCGTCATATAATTGGTATTTTCGCAAAAGCGATGGATGCATTTACGGAACAGCAAATTCCCCGGAAGATATATGTTACGATGAAACGCGGCTTACTATATTCGAATCCTCAGACGATTTTGTTTTGATGCCTGAATGCCCGGGGATGACAGATGATGAAGCTGCCGCGGTGATAAAGGATTGGTGTTTAAAAAACGATATCAAATATATTGATGATATGGATGATATAGAAGAAACACGCAGAGCGATCTATATGTGATGGCTGAAGAAATCTTAATCAAAAAAACTGCTATCCCTCGCAATGACTGGCCTTTGCTATGGAAAACCAGGATGTCAGAGATACTGACACTGCGTTTCCTTGAGTGTAAGCGTGCCTCGCTTTATAATGATTTCGGCGTTCGTTATAGTGTGGCCAAGGAGGCGGGAACAATGAATATTGGAGAACAAATCAAGGCGCGCAGGATAGAAATCGGGATGACACAGCAGGATATGGCCGATAGACTGGCTGTATCCAGATCTGCCATATCAAACTGGGAGACAGGCAAGAACTATCCAGATCTCCAGATCATCGTTCAGATCTCCGAAGAGTTGAATATTTCTTTGGATGCACTATTGAAAGGAGACACGAACGTGGTGGAGAAGATAGCAAATGATACGAATGAAAGCAAAAAACTCAGAGAAAAGGCAAAACAGTTAAAGGGAGTGATCGCGGTACTGGCAGTATTGCTGATTGGTGTTGTATATCTCTTTTTCGGCTGGTCAGCAGAGATCAGCAAGCCTGAGCAGGTGAAAGAGATGAAGATCGAGAACGATCAGCTCGTGATCGAGGTAGATACCCCAAATTACTACGGACAGCGCGACTGGTGGATCGATATTGATGATACGGGTACTGTTGCACAGGTCACGATCTGCTATGGCTTCGGAAAAAACCGTAAGGACAACAATATCATGAGAACACCTGTAAACACCGATGATTATTCAGATCCACTGTCAAGAGAGCACATGGCAAAGCTTGAGAAGATACAGATTGTCACAACAAAAGGAAAAGTAGTGAAGGAACTGGATGTCAAAAACTGACAGAGAGATCTGTTCAGCCTATGCTCATCAGCTTCAGGACTCCGGACTTGTTCCGGAGTTTTCTTTTGCAGTGACTGCGGTAAATGCGGAGAAAGCAAACAGGAGCGCCGTTTGTGGTATACTATCCGTTGTGAATAGCGGAAAAAAAGACAATGATCATCAATACCTGTGGTTTCTGCCACTGTATTTGCTCGCTTACGTGATCGTGGAGAGGGTCAACATCGGCGCTGAGTATCATACCGTCCACATGTTCATGGACGACCTGATACCCTTCAGCGAAATTTTTGTGATCCCGTATCTTTCGTGGCACATTGTCACGGTGGCAATGATAATCTATCTTTTCAGAAATGACAGGGAAGTATTCAGGAAGATGATGCAGTTCTTCATCGTCGGAGCTATCATGTCTTTTGCCGCCTTTCTTATATATCCGAGCTGCCACTCACTGAGGCCGGACAGCTTTGAGCGTGACAACATACTCACCTGGATAGTATCGATGATATATCTGGTCGATACACCCACCAACGTCTGCCCTTCCATGCACGTTATAGGTTCGATGGGCCTTATGTTCGCCGCGATGTACGCAAATGAGAAATTATCGATCCCGGCAAAGACCGCAATGGCCGTGACCGTGTTCTTCATATGCGTATCCACGCTTTTTGTGAAGCAGCATTCGATAGTCGACGCTGTGGCCGCTCTTCCTGTCAGCTTTGCCGCATGGGGTCTGTCATTTAATGACGCAAGCCCGGAGGTAGGTGATAAGCTTAGAGAGGTGATGAGCAGAAAGAATATAGTAAATCTCCCTAACGCCATAACACTATTAAGGCTGCTTCTGATACCGATAATCGTACGCCTGTATCTGGGAGAGCTGTATGCCGGCAGTTTCGCCGTTATCACAATGGCGGTAATTACCGACATGATCGACGGCACGGTCGCGAGGCGGACAGGCTGCGTTACGGATTTCGGAAAGTTTTTTGACTCGGCGGTAAGCAAGGTCCTGATTGCCGTGCTTATAATATGTCTGGTGCCTGAGTACAGATGGATGTGGCTCCTTCTGATGGTAATGATATTCAGGGAACTGAGCCAGATCATATACAGTTACATCCTGTTTTCAAGATATGACAGGGCCTATAGCTCAAAGTGGTATGGAAAGATATGCAAAGCTTCCATGACCGCTGTCACCGCGGTGCTGATCCTGTGGCAGAACATCCCAAGGCTTGCGGCCAATCTGATGATCATCACATGTTCTGTCATAGTGCTTTTTACTCTGTTGATGTACACGCGCATGTACCTGAAGGTCGTGTGGGGCGATGATTACCCTGCCAATGTTTCCGCCGTGTCAAGGACACTCGTCATTTCGCTGTGGGTAATGGTCATGATAGTCGCGCTTTGCCTGCACGACAGGATATCCCTCAGCGCAATATTGTCATATACACCTTCAGAACCGTATCTGGCAGCTATAGTGATGCTGCTGATGTTTGCGCTGAAGACGCTGTCGGTGTTCTTTTACTCAGGAGTTCTCTTTCTGGCAAACGGAACACTGTTCAACCTTCCCGCAGCCATCGCGATGAACATCGCCGGCGCTCTTGTCATGATGTTCGAAGGGTATTTTATCGGCAACAGGCTTGCCGGCGAGCAGCTGCAGGATATCGAAGAAAAGTATTCGCAGCTGCGAGGGCTTGTCAGACTGAAGAACGAGAGACCGTTCGTCTTTGTGCTGCTGCTCAGGCTCCTCAAGATGATGAACTACGACATAGGGAGCATGTATATGGGCGCCGCGAGAGTGAAACTGCCGCAGTACATAGCAGGCAGCCTCCTGGGGATACTCCCGGACATCATTCTCTACGCCATGATAGGGCGCGGACTTGGAGACCTCAATATAAGCAGGACTGCCGCTGCGGCAATCGCTTACGTAGGACTGTCAGTCGCGTCGATGGTGGTGATCAAACTGCTGGCCGACAGGTACGACGAAGAAGAGACGCGGCATTAGTTTTTGTAATATCGGATATGCAAAACAACCATTTTACTATTAGCAGCAAGTGTGTTATTTTTTTATCAGACAGAAACAGCCGCGCGTCAGAACACTGATGTGAGCGGTACGGAAGATAAAACAACAATAACAGGAGGAAATAAAATGGTAGGCATCATCGCAGCAGTAGGAATCTTTGCAGTATCCGGAGTCATCACTTACGAATTCGAAGAGAAGATCGCTCCAAAGAACAACTAATTCAAACCAAGAATTGTTAATAATTCCATATTAGCTAAATAAGAAAAGATCCGGCAAATGCCGGATCTTTCTTTTTAGCGTATGTTTTCCATTATGTATTTGATAACAAATTTTGCAAGAGGGCCTGCGTAATCATGAGATCTTATCCCTATCCCGAGTGTGCGGCAGGCCTCCGGATCGAGCTTCCGGGTATCATAGGTTCCCGGGAACTCGTTGATGGTCAGTTCCGGAAGTATGGCAAGTCCCAGCCCGCGCTGCACCATTGACAAAACAGCGAAATCATCCCTGGAATAATATCTTACTTCGGGAAAGAAGCCTGCTTCTTCGAAAACCCTGTGCGGATCCTGGTCATAGCTTTTATAGGTCATGATGAAAGGATGATCCTTCAGCTTATCGACGGGCACATGATCGTACTTGCTCAGCTCATGACCGGGAGGTAAGACAATAAGCATCGGATCTTCAAGAACCGGTATGAAATCTATGCTGGCTCTGTCTCCCGGGTAGCTCATAAGAGCGATGTCCAGAGAACCTTCAGCAAGGCGGTCTATCATTTCGTCGTGACCAAGCTCTTCGATCTGGAAAATTACCTGCGGATAGTTGTTCCGGAAGTATTCTATGATCTGAGGTACCCAGTAAACGGAAGTGCTGACATATGTCCCGATCCTGATGGTGCCTTTGCGCAATCCCTGCAGCTCCGCTACTTCCTGGTCAAACCGTTCTTCGCTTTCGATCAGCCTCCTCATTGCCGGCAGGAGATCTTTGGCTTCCTGCGTCGGTTCAACACCGCGGTTGGTCTTTACAAGAAGCGGAAAGCCGACTTCTTCCTCAAAGGCTTTCATTATCTGTGTAAGATATGACTGCGTGTAACCGAGCGCCTGGCCTGCCTTGGTGAGGCTGCCTTTGTCTATGGCGGTCAGCAGGATCCTGATTTTCTGAGTGTTCATATTGCTGTTCTCCGATTTGTTATGTCTCACTAAGGATTGTAACAGAGAGGCGGTGTGGAATCAAAAAAGTAACATGCAGGTATATCGATATTTCTTACTCGAATGATATATAATATAAACGTATAATTATGTGGATCGGGACGATCAAACACCGGCAGTCATGCCATGCTTTCAGAGGAGATCAGAACATGAAAAAATCTTTAATCATCATAATCAATGTGGTCATCATGGCAGCCATATTGATCTTTGTAGTCCTCTACTCCGGAGCTGAAAGCAAAGCCTCATACCAGAGGCAGATAGAACACTTTGAAGATTCAACAGTCACCATGGAGCAAGTGACTGAAAACTATCTGGAGAGCGAACAGAAGATCTGTGATATTTGGGCGCGCTATATCAACAACAATACCATGACGATGGAAGAGGCTGCCGCTTATATCCGCTCTTTGCATATGAGTGATGACACTTCGGCGCATCTGATCTTCCCTGATACACTTGAGGGCCTTTCCACACGCCCTAAACAGGGCACTGATGATGACTTTGCTGTTTCATATAAACGGGTAGATCTCCTGAAGGACGTGGACTGGATCGATGAGACCGGGAAGTCTATAAACATTACCCGCGCTTACACCAATCCTATGAATGGTGAGCAGGCTCTTGCTTTCTGTAACATGGTTAAGCTGCATGATCCGGAAAGCGAAGCGCCAAAGACCGCGGTTCTGCTGCGAGTCATACCTATCTCAGTGCTGGAACAGAAATGGGTTTTCCCGCAGACAGAGCTTGTGAACGCAGAACTGTCTATGATAGACGGTAACGGTGATTACATCCTTAAAGGAGACAGCTTTAAGAACTCAAGCTTTTTTGAATTCTACAAATCATATAATCCAACAGACCCTGAATCGTCGGAGGCTCTGTTCGACAGGATCACATCTTCAACAGGTTCCGTTCAAATGGACAACTCGCACAAACAGGAGTGCGTACTTGCCTTTACACCTGTATCGGCTGCTGCCGGCTGGACGCTGCTGGGTCTCGTGCCTGCTGAGGATCTCAATACAGGTACAGAAAACTGGCTGCTGATCGGAGTTGTTTCAGCCGGTCTGCTTATCCTGTTCCTCGCCGACCTGCTCTATATTCTTTACTTCAACAAGAGACTCCAGATCACGGCCAGAGAAGCGGAATCCGCAAATAAGGCAAAGACGGACTTCCTTTCCACCATGTCACACGACATCCGAACTCCGATGAATGCCATCATAGGCCTTACGACGATAGCTGAGAAGAACATCGGTGATGACGAGTCGACAAGTGAAAGCCTTAGAAAGATCGGTCTTGCCAGCAATCATCTGCTGACGCTGATCAACGACATATTAGATATATCGAAGGTGGAAAGCGGAAAACTGAAACTGAGTCCGCTGACATTCTCCATTGTAGAAACGGTCGAGAACCTCGTAACGGTTTCACAGCCGATGATCAAGGAAAAGAATATTGAATTCAGCTTTAACATCAATCAGATGGAGAAGGAGTATCTGTATACAGATCAGCTCCGTCTGAACCAGATCTATATCAATATTCTGTCCAACGCGATCAAATATACTGAACCGGGAGGCCGTGTCAGTGTAGACCTGCGCCAGGAAAAGAGTGAGAAGCCGGGCTGCATAAGGCTCACATATGTCGTATCGGATACAGGTATCGGCATGAGCCCGGAATTCATGGAAAATATGTACCAGCCTTTCTCGCGTCAGACTGACAGCCGCGTCAACAGCATACAGGGAACCGGCCTTGGTCTGGCCATTACAAAGCAGATGGTCGAACTGCTGGGCGGAACGATCGACTGTCAGAGCGAACAGGGAAAAGGAACGACCTTCACTGTCGTACTGGATATCCCTGAAGCTGACAGGCAGCGCGAAGACATGCAGCTTGAATCCATCGATGTTCTGATCGTTGATGACGACGAGGTCATGCTTCAGACAACTGTTGATATCCTCGAGTCTCTTGGGGCGTCAGCGGAGCAGGCGCAGAACGGACTGGAAGCGCTCGGCATGATAGAGCACAGACACCTTTCCGGAAGGGATTACGACGCTATTATTATTGACTGGAAGATGCCTGAGATAGACGGTCTTGAAACGATAAGGCGTATCCGTGCGGAGATAGATAAAGACATTCCGATCCTGCTTATCTCCGCGTATGACTGGTCAGATATAGAGGATAAAGCGAAAGAAGCCGGAGCGAATGCCTTTGTAAGCAAACCGCTGTTCCGCTCTACCCTCTATGACAAGATCAACGATCTTATCGGAAAAGAGTCGATCTCTACTGAGCCTGAGGATGATTATTCCGATCTGCATGGGCTGCACATCCTCATAGCCGAGGATAATGACATCAACTGGGAGATCATATCCACAATACTGACCATGTACGGGATCACTACAGACCGTGCGGAAAACGGCCGGATCTGCGTGGATATGATGAGCACGGCTACGGAGGGCAGCTATGAACTGATCTTCATGGATATACAGATGCCGGAGATGAATGGTCTGGACGCGACCAGGGCTATCCGGAAACTGGAGGATCCTTGGGCGTCCTCCATTCCTATCATCGCGATGACGGCAGACGCGTTCTCAGAAAACGTCACGGAATGCCTGGAAGCGGGAATGGATGGACATATTGCGAAGCCTGTAGACATAAAATTAGTTATCAAAGAGGTCCGAAGAATCAAGGATAGAGGAGGACAAAAATGAAAAAAACTATATGCATGCTCTTGACGGCGCTTATGATCCTGGGACTGGCCGCATGCGGCTCAGAGAAACAGGAAGCAGCGACCGGAGAAGGATTCAGCCCGGCTTTGGATACTGCCACCGACTGCCATATCACTGTAGCCGGCGGTTACGACAACTTTGAGGCGCTGGAAGCTGAATTTGACAGCTTCAACGAGTATTATCCAAATGTGGAATTGACGTTTACAAAGGTCGATGACTATAACAACATGATCGGCATGGTCCTGGACGGAAACGACGCACCTGACATTTACGTCAATTACTCCTGGATGTACGGCCGCGAGCAATATCAGTCTTCAATAGATCATGCTGAAGATTTATCCGATCCTGAACTGGGCCTTGATCTGGACTGCATCCGCAGCAATATCATTTTGAATACAAGCGACGGTACGCTTCCGATGGTACCGGTCTTTGCCAACACCTACGGCATGCTTGTCAATAATGATCTTTTCGAAAAAGAGGGCCTGAGTGTTCCGACGACTTATCAGGAACTGGTAGATGTATGCAATGCGTTCCGCGAAAAGGGATATGAAAACCCACTGATGGGCTTCACCAAAGAGGAGACAACATCCCTCTACACTCTTACTGCATATCCGTACTTCTGCGAAACAGTGGCAAATGATGCGGAAGCTGTCAAAAAGCTCAACGCTCTTGATACTCCAGCAGGTGAATATATGCGGCCTACGCTTGAGAAGATGGAGCAATTCATGAAAGATGGTTGCGCGGATCCTGACGCCTGCGCAGCAATCGAAGACAACTATGAAGCCGTGATCCTGCGTTTCTTTGAAGGCGATGTGCCAATGATGACCTGCTCCGGAGATACCGTATCCGGAACAAAGAAGCGTGAGAGCCGTTCCGAGGCATTCATCGCGAACCCGTTTATATATACCTTTGTTCCGGTCCCTATGTCGGACGATGGCGCTAATTTCCTTGATATGCCGAATCTGCAGTTCTCCGTCAACAAGGACAGCGGAAATCTGGACATGGCAAACGAATTCATGCGTTTCCTGATCACATCACAGGAACTGAACAAGATGGCGCAGAACAAAGGCCTTATGTCGCCGACTAAAGACCTGTCTTTCAACAACATGTACGCGGCATTCGGAGACGTTCCGGAATCCCGCATACTGTCACCGGAAGTGATCGGACTTACGGATGACGCTGTCAAACAGGTGAGGCAGGCGAATTACGGCGTTTGTACGGGCGCAATGACCATAGATGAGGCCATTGCCGGGTATGGCACGTTTACAGACTGACAGCAAGGAAAAACTCTTCATGAGCTGCTGAAGTAAACATATGGACAAAACACAGGAAGAACAGAGGGTCTGGCTGATAGAAAAGCTGAAGGCCGAAAACCCTATCTACAAAAAAATACCGGTCCCTATGGATGAGCAGGGACAGAAGGACCTGCTGCGCAGCCTCATGAACGTACGGATGGCAAGTCCTGTCAGTGAGGAGTTCCGAAGCATACAGGACGCGTATCTCAGACGCGAGAGCATTATGAAAGGGATAGTCGATATCAGCTCCATCCCGTCATGCGAAACTGATCCACAGCTTTCGGTCTGGCAGGGCGATATAACCAGGCTCAAGGCAGACGCGATAGTCAATGCCGCAAACTCTCAGATGGAGGGGTGCTTTATTCCGTTGCATGCCTGCATAGACAACTGCATCCATACAGCCGCCGGTGTACAGCTGAGGCTGGAATGCGCAAACAGGATGAGACAGCTGAGGATGGAGTTTGGTGAAGATTACGAGCAGCCAACTGCCGTACCGATGCTTACGGACGCTTATAATCTGCCCTCGAGAAAAGTGATACACATAGTGGGGCCGATAGTACAGTTTGAACTGACGCCTGAACTGGAGAAGGATCTTGCGGACTGCTACGCGAATACGCTCGACATGTGCCTTGAGAACGGACTCAGAAGTGTGGTGTTCTGCTGCATCTCGACCGGTGTATTCCACTTTCCTAATCAAAGAGCCGCGGAGATTGCGGTGCAGACAGTGAAGAAGTGGATCTCTGAACACGATGGCACTATGGACAGGATCATATTCAATGTGTTCAAGGACACAGACAGGGACATATATGAGCGATTGCTGCAATGAACCTGTCCGGTATCTGGGACAAGGAAGAACTCCTTAAAAACATACAGTAAGCAAAAACTGCAAAAAATGTTAACATGTGGATATAAGTGCATTATATGAAAGCAGACCCGTAACAGGGCAGGGAGACCACATATGAAAGGAATGAACACAGAAAAAAGCCGTCTGCGTCATAAAGTGTTTACGGAGATAGCGAGATTCGCCTATGAAGGCGGAGGCTCTGAAGCGCTTGATGATCTTCCGTATCAGATGGTAAACGGCGATGAGGACCCGTACAGGCACTCGCTGTTTCTGGAAAGGGCGATTGCCGGAGAGCGCTTAAGAGTTGCAATGGGCATGGCAATAAGGCCTGTCAACGAGCACACACCTACATCCAAAGGCGTCGATGAGAGCATGATAGAGGAGAAATACTATGAACCTCCTCTGATCGATATAATCCGCTTCGCCTGCCACAGCTGTCCGGAAAAAAGAGTATACATCACTGACGGATGCCAGAATTGTCTGGAACATCCGTGCATGGAAGTCTGCCCTAAAAAATGCATTTCATATGACAGGGACCTGCGCCGCAACGTCATAGATACCGAAAAATGCATCAAGTGCGGCTTGTGCATGAAGGCATGCCAGTACAGCGCCATAATCAAGCAGGAGAGACCATGTGTAAAGGCGTGCGGCCTTGGCGCCATAGGAGAGGACGAGTACGGTCACGCGATGATAGATCAGGATAAGTGCGTGTCATGCGGCATGTGTCTCAACAGCTGCCCGTTTGCCGCTATCGTAGACAAGGGCCAGATATATCAGACCATAAAGGCCATAGAATCCGGTACTCCAGTGTATGCAATAGTGGCTCCTGCTATCGCGGGCCAGTTCGGTAAAGACCTTACGGATACAAGGATGAAATCGGCGTTCGGAAAGCTCGGATTCAAGGACGTGATGGAGGTAGCCATCGGAGCCGACCTCTGCACCATAGAAGAAGCCGAGCACTTCCTCAGGGAGGTACCTGAAGAGCTTCCTTTCATGTGTACCAGCTGCTGCCCTGCGTGGTCCATTATGGCAAAGACGCATTTCCCTGAGTACGCGGACACCATATCCATGGCTCTCACACCGATGGTACTTACTGCAAGACTGGTAAAGAAAATGCATCCTGAATGCAAGATAGCGTTCATCGGGCCGTGCCTGTCAAAGAAGCATGAGGCAAGCAGACACACAGTGAAGAGCTATGTGGACTTTGTGCTGACGTTTGAGGAACTTGCGGGCATGTTTGACGCAAAGGACGTGGTCTTCGCTGAATGCGAAGAAGGAGAGCCTCTTAGAAAGGCCAGCAGCGACGGTTTTGGTTTTGCCATCAGCGGCGGAGTAGCGCAGGCTGTTGCCAATCACATAAAGAGAGTGGATCCTGATCGTGAAGTCAAAATAGTACGCGCGGAAGGTCTTGATGAATGCATCAAGATGATGAAGAAGGCCGCTGCGGGAGAGTATAACGGATACCTGCTTGAAGGAATGGCTTGTCCGGGAGGATGCATAGCGGGGGCCGGTACCCTTCAGCCGCTCAACAAGGCAGCTTACTCAGTGGGCGTCGCGCAAAAGGAAGCGCCGGTAGCCAATGCTATCGACAGTCAGTACGCAGACCTTCTTCCGGCGCTCGAACATATCCAGGAAGAACTCAGCAAGCAGGAAGTGCCTGAGCCGATCAACAGAGTAAAGATCGATATGCTCACCTATAAATAAGGCCGCGAACCCAATAAAAAAAGACTCATTCCTGAGTCTTTTTTAATTTATAGCCATTTGTTTTTCCGGAAGAGCCACAACATGATAGCGATGATTCCGACACAGAGCGTGATCACGAAAGGATAACTGTAGACCCAACCAAACTCCGGCATCATGAGGTTCATTCCGTACCATCCGGCGATCAGAGAGAGCGGAAGGAAGATCGATGTGATAACGGTGAAGAATTTCATCAGGTTGTTCTGTTCTATGCCGATGTGAGCTTCATATGCCTGCCGTATCTGATCAAGGTATTCCTGTGTGCGGAGGCAGTGGTTGAGAAGCTTGTCGTATTTGCTGTCAATGAAGCTGTAGGAAGAATCTATCACAGCCAGGTCAGTGGTCAGCATTTCCATTCTCTCAAAATAACGCCTCATGCCCCAGCTTTCATTGCGGAAAGCATGAATAGTCCCAAAGTTTTCCTCGGTAACACCCTTGCCGCCAAACAGGTTCTCTTCAAATGAAATAATCTTATCGTCAAAGCTGTCGAGTATCGAGAGATCATTAGTGGCGATCGCAAGCAGTAATCCAAAAAGTTCGTTGCCCTTGGAATCATCCGCATTTTTCCCGAGCTCAAGAATTTCCTTGTTTTTTGCCCAGAAATGGGTCTCCGAAGGTGTTGAATAGATCATCATCGGGGAATTATCAATCCAGCGGGATGACAGCAGTATACCGTCCCCGGTTTTGATCACGTAGTCCAAAGAGGTCCGCAGTCTGTGAGCGGTCTTTTCGTCTATAAGCGACAGGATCTTATCGCGGGTATCCTGAATGATCATGTTTTATCCCTCCTTATTATCTTCTGTTTGTATTCTATTTACTTGAGTATCGAAATGTCAATAATTGTGTGATATCATCTCAACGTAAAGACAAAAGCCCCGGTGTGAAGGGAGGATATGGACATGTATCATGAGATAGAAGGAAATCTCAGCATAGAACCCATCATCTTTGATGATGACGAGCTGATCGCCCGCGGCCAGCATTACCCGTATTCCGAGATCGAATCGCTTGAGATCACCAGCGCACCGCTGTTTTCCTCATACGGGATACTGACGCTGCGTACACAGGGCAAGGACCATGCCATCCCGTTTTACCGCTCAAGAAAGAGCAAGCTTGAACTTGCGCTGAGAGATTTCAATAAGCTGCGCGAAGGAGGAGACAGCGGTCAGCCGGGCGCCGCGCAGACAGCGCAGACAGCCGGACGGACAGTTTCCGATCCCTATGAGGAGCTAAAGAAACTGAAAGAACTGCTGGACCTGGGCATAGTCACTGAAGAAGAATTCAATATCAAAAAGAAACAGCTGCTGGACCTTTAAGATCCAGCAGCTGTTTCTTTTATGTTTTATTGTTTAAGAGGTTTCTATTACAGAACGTGCTTTCCGTACATAGCATCCTGCTCTTTTCTGAGCTTATAGATCAGAGTGTTCTTGTCGAGCTCTACCATGTCGTATGTGATGAGGTCGCCCTTCTTGCAGTCGACTTTCATAACAGCGTTCTTGTTGATCAGACCGAATGGTACATAACCCTTTTCTGTAGCTTCCTTCTCTGTGCAGATGGAGCCGAGCGTTGTGTATCCGCCGATTCCGTCGAGGTTCTGGCCGGCCTTGAGGTCGATCTTAGCTCTTGTGATGCACTCAGCTACGAGTCCGTCCTTGGCTACGCAAGTCTTCTCGCCGTCGATAACTGCCTTGGCAACTGTGAGAGGTGTCTCGAGGTTGCAGAGGTGATATGGTCTGTAGAGTGTCCAGAGTGGTCCAGGACCCATGCTGTGGTACTGCAGCTGATAGGCGATCTCAGCATTGTCTGTTGAAACTGTTACGAATACTCCAGGAGCGATTCCGTTTACGTACTCAACTACGCCGTGCTTGTCGAGGATTCCGCCGTCTTTCTTCAGCTTGAAGATCTCGTTGAGCTGCTTAACGCCCTCTGTTCCAGGAGCTGTTGCAGGGCCGTGTCCGCCGATAACGTCAGGAATAAGACCTGTGTAGTTGCACATAGCAGTCATCTCTACCATTGTCTTTGTGCCGTCCTTGAAAGCGCAGAGCATTCTTGGGCTCATCTTGCGGCGTGTAGCCTCTTCGAGTACTGTGTCAGGGTTGCACTCATAGTCGAGCTTGTTGTTCTTGCCCTTGCCCATAACTTCTACGTTGAGACCCATAGCCTTTGCGAAGCAGTAGAGCTCCATGACAGCGCCCGGCTCGTCTCCGGCGGAACCTGTGTAGATAACGCCGTGATCCTTAGCGAACTTGTCGAGGTAAGGTCCGATAACAACGTCTGTCTCAACGTTGAGCATTACTACATGCTTACCGTTCTTCATAGCGTCTGTAGCAACCTTAGCGCCTACATCAGGAACTCCTGTGCAGTCGATGACAGCGTCAACGCCTTCTGCAGCGGATACGAAAGATGCATCACCGCAAGCAACATACTTGCCGGCTGCGATACCAGCGTTTGCTTCTTCGAGAGTGTTTGCAACAACGATATCCTCGTCAGCAACTTCTGCATACTTGAAAGCCTGTACTGCAAGATCTACGTTGATGTCAGATACGATAGCCGGTGTCATTCCCTTCATGAGAACCATCTGTGTAACCATTCCGCGGCCCATCTGTCCTGCGCCAACGATACCGACCTTGATGATCTTGCCTTCTTTTTCTCTCTGCTCGAGTTTCCAGTTCATGTTAAGCATAATAGTAATCCTCCTTAAATCGATCCTATGCTTTGATATGAGTTTTTATCTTTTGAGTGAAATTGTTATCAGTTTTAGAAGATCTGTATGACAGCTCCGTTCACAACATCCTCTGCTGTGACTACTTCTCCATCCAGCATGATGCAGCCCGGACGGTATGGTTCCGAATCTGCGCTGAACGCGAGTGTGCAGTGCCCCAGTGTTGTAAGAGTTTCGATAGCCTCATCGCCGACAGCTGTGATCGTATATGTTTTCTCTCCGATCTTCATGGTGTCGCCAGGGACCGGTGCTTCTTTGAGCTCACCTGCTGTATGCAGGATAGCCAGCTCAGCCAGTTCAGGCGGTGCGTCTTCGTTGAATAGGATCACGAACTGCATCTCCATTTCCGGGTTGAGGAACTCCAGCGCCATAGGGCCGAGGCCGGTAACGGTAACGTCGTATTTCATGTTGGACCTCCTGTTAGTTTCGGTGATTGAGTTTTTTACCATCTGTATTATATGTCGTAAAAAGCAAGACTTCAATCTTTTTGTTCTGAACATTTGATTAAATTGAGTGTGCTTAATAATAATTTCAAACATATGCATTTATGTAGAAAATATGAAGAAATTGTTAACTTGCAATATCTGCGCATGGTTGCTTTTGTTAACCTGGTTCGGTATAATAAATACGTGATAACAACAATTGTGTGTATTCTTTTGTAACATTTAGAAATGGTGCGTTGACATGAAAAAGATCGTAGATGATGAGCGGCTGATATACAAAGTCTGCAGCCTGTACTATCAGGATGACATGAACCAGCAGGAAGTGGGAGATTTTCTGGGAGTTTCGAGGTCCTCCGTACTTCGCATGCTGCAGAAGGGCAAGGACCTCGGGATAGTCACGATCGAGCTCCACAATCCTCGCTTCTATGATTACGGTGACATGGAAAAGACTCTTGAAAGAGCGTATGGACTCAAGGATGTGCTCATCGTAGAAAACAGCGTGCTGGATACAAGGCAGGAAGCCGCTTCTTACATATTCGGAACCACGTCGGACTATCTGGACAGCTTTTTCAAGGATGGAGACAGGATCGGTGTGGCGATGGGCAATACACTGAACAATGTCGTGAGCACCAACAAAACCTATGAGAAGAATAAAGACCTCCTGTTCGTTGCGCTGGAGGGAAGTATCAGCCGCATCACAGTCGACGGTACGGATGTGCAGGGAAACGAACTCGCCAGGAAATTCGCGGAAAAGTTCGGAGGCACATATACACAGTTCCTTTCGCCGGCGGTCTTCTCAGACTGGAAAGTCCTGGAGTTCTTCATGAAAGAGAAAGCGGTCAACTATATCCTGGATGAATTCAAGAATCTGAATGTGGTAGTCGTCGGCATAGGCGTCCCGGACGGTACTGAACACACGCTGGATAAAGCCGGATATATAACTTCCAGCGAACGAAGGACTCTTGTTGAGTACGGTGCCGTAGGAGACATGTGCCTGCAGTTCTATGACAAGGACGGCAATACGGAACCATTCCGTTTCTTCAATGACCGCGTAGCAGCGATGCGCCTTGAGGACATTCGCAAGGTACCGAATAAGATAGGCATTGCCGGCAGGGAGAGGAAAGTTGAAGCTGTGATAGGCGCGATCAACGGCGGTTACATCAATATCCTTATAACGGATACCGAGTGTGCCCAGAAACTGATCGAAAGAGCCGAGAAGAAAGAGGCATAAGGCCTGTGACAAACAAAAAAGGCATAAAAAGGCGGAAGCCCTGTACGGGACTTCCGCCTGTGTTAATACTGTTTATTATTCTGCTTTTGTGCCGAACACTTTGTAGTAGTGCTCGAGGCACTCGTTCATTCCCTTCTGCAGGGCTTTCAGGACCTTCATGTAGTTTGAGCTGTCCTCTTCCTCAAGATCCTTCATGGCAGCGAGGTAAAGGTCAGTATAGATATTTACCTTGCAGATGCCTTCCTTTGCGCAGCGGGCCAGGTTGTCGTCTCCGGAGCCCGAACCGCCGTGGAGCACAAGAGGAATATCTGTAGCCTGACGGATGGCAGCGAGCGAATCGAAGCTGATCTCAGGGATCGCCTTTGCCTTGTATACTCCATGGGCCGTTCCGATCGAGATGGCCAGGGAGTCGCAGCCGGACTGTTCAGCGAATGCCTTGGCTTCGGCAGCAGTCGTGTACAGTGTCTCCGTGTCATTCTCGTCGAAGTTACTGGCTACATGGCCGATCTCTGCCTCAACAGTGACGCCGCGCGCGTGGGCGTACTCGACTACCTTGCGGGTCGTAGCAACGTTCTCGTCGAAGCTCTTCATGGAAGCGTCGATCATGACGGATGTGAATCCGAGGTCGATGGCCTTCTTGCAGGTCTCAAAGCTTTCGCCGTGGTCAAGATGCAGCACTACAGGTACGCTTGCAGCGGCAGCATACTTTCTGCCTACCAGAGCAGCGTCCTCGAGACTGATATTGTCTCCGAGGTGGCACTCAGCTACACCTACGATCAGCGGGAGACCAAGCTTCTCAGCAAGGAGAATGTGGTTCTTGATGCTCTCCATGTCCAGAGCATTGGCAGCCGGAACGGCGTAATGGCCTTCCTGAGCTTTCTTAAACAGTACTTTTGAATTAACAAGCATTTCCGTATCCTCCTTGTTCTTTACTCACCCATGATCACGACTCTGCATTTTCTAGGACGTTCTCTTGTCCTGTCAAAGTCTACAAAATATACATATCCTGTGGTACCTACTGCGAGCTTTCCGCCCTCGACTTCCAGCGTAGCGCTGTTGCCAAGAAGGGTAGCCTTCATGTGCGCGTCGCAGTTGAGAAGAGCGGTCTTGTCTCCGCCCGGCAGATATGCTTCGGCATCAGGCCAGGAAGCAACGTCCGCGTAGTGCTCCGGGCCCGGATACATATACTGTCCTGCCGGAGGGATCTCTGTCTGGTCAGGGATGATCTTGGCCAGAGCCGCGTTCAGGTCTACCTGCAGGAATTCCGTTCCGTCTTCCGTTGTGTCATGTACGAACTCCTCAAAGAAGACGGAGCAGGTTGTGTGCGGGGAGATGATAGTCACTATCCCGCTCTGGATGCCGCTCTTCGCGATGGCTTCCTTTACCTGAGGCGTGATGTTGATAAAAGTAGGTGTGGTTCCGTGCGATCTGAGATCGATCTGCTCTTTGTAGATTTTCATTTGCTTACCTGTCCTTTTCTGCTCTCAGCATTACCTTCAATTATATTATTCTGTTCTTTCCTTATAGGCTTTCACGATAGCTTCCGCCATTTCCTGTACGCGTACAGCCGGGGACGGAGCGTTCAGGATGCCCGATGTAGCGCCTGTTCCGTCAGCGCCGAGTCTTACGACATTGTAGCAGTCATCAGCTGTGACGACGCCGGACGCGATCATGACCAGTACGTTCGGGTTCACCTTGTTGAGCGCAGCCACGGTCTCGGTGACATAGGAATCGTCGGCGGTCTTGCCTGTGCCGATCAGGTCGGTAGGCTCTGCCAGAACGATATCCGGATCGAGACATGCGACTGCGGCAGCTTCCATTGTGCTGTCAGCGCATACGACTGTGATCATATCGAGCTCTTTTGCGCGCTTCACGCAAGCGGAAAGCTCTGCGACTGTCTTAGGGTTCTCAGCGTGATTGAGGAATACCGCGTCTGCGCCGGCTTCTTTGAGAGATTCCGGAAGGACATGTCCCATGCCGCGGCCCGGTGTCAGAGGATCGAGAGACTGCGCACAGACGACCACATGACTTGTGTTCTCTCTGATCAGGCGGATGTCAGCGTAAGGGCATGTGAAGAAGATCTGAAGTCCGGTCTCCGCGGCTGTTTTGTCTGCCGCAAGAGCCAGCTCAAGGCTCTTCTGCCCGTAGAGATAAGATTTAGGATTGACGATCAGGAATGGTCTTTCTGCTTTTGCCATGGATTTGCTCCTCTCTTTCCTTTCATAACCATATATATAATGTAGTGATCTCATTATAGTTCCATTTTCCGTCATCATCATAATGCATATTTAAACATTTGTCAAGAACATTTGCGTATATATTGCAAAAAAGTTTTTCTTTTTTTGTGCGGTCGGAAAACTCTAAGATGCCGATAATAGAAGTATATGCATAAATGGCGATGTATTATGGCAACATTGAAACAAAAGGCTCAAAGCGAGCGTTAACAATTGTCAATTAAGTCATTTGCTCAGAACATAATTCTTGATATATTAAGTTGTAGAGGTTAAAATAATTACATTGAAAATGGGTTAATCTGTTCGTACAGGAGGAAATGTAATGAAACTCCCGGGAATTTCCGTTCTTCTTCTTATAATACTCATCCTGATCATAATGCAGTCCATAGGCGGATTTCTTCAGATCCAGGACTACAGAAAAGCGGTACGCAGGATGCACCAGCTTGGAAACGTCGGCATGGGGCAGAAACGCGGAAGATTCCTGGACGGGCATGTTGCCATAATAGCCTGCGACAGCGAAGGCATCATCACCGGCGCAGAGGTAATGGACGGTATCGGCATACTGTCACGCTTCCATAAAAAAGAAACTCTCATGGGAGAGCCTCTGGTAGGCAACAGCATCTATACATTCCTTGACATCGCAGCAGGACTCGACAAAAAAGAATGGAAGAGACTGCAGGGATACTTCAGAGCTTTCGAAGCGCTTGAGGTCAGGCTCACGGACAGAGAGCTGACAAGAGAACAGGAAGCCTACATGGAAACGAAGAGAGGCAAAAAGGGAAAGAAACTCAGATAGATCATTCAGTTATGCATCACCGGAAAGCGGCATACGGGGCTTACACTGCTGAGAGCCGGTGCTACATATAAGTACGTTGGATCCATATAAAGTGTTGTATGGAGACAGAGCTAAATCGAATGGAGGATTTTATGGAATTTATTAGCAAACTGGCAGAAGGCTTTATGTCACTGTTCACTGCCGGCGGCGAGACCTTCATGGGTTGGGTATCGGGCATCATCCCTATGGTTGTCTGCCTGATGACATTTGTCAACTCGATCATCAAGCTTGTCGGAACTGAAAAGGTAGAAGCTTTTGCCAAGAGAATCACAAGATTCGCGGTCCTCAGGTATACGCTGCTCCCGCTCATGGCAGTATTCTTCCTCGGAAACCCTATGTGCTACACATTCGGACGTTTCGTTGAGGAGAAGTATAAACCTGCTTACTATGATGCGACAGTAAGCTTCGTACACCCGATCACAGGACTCTTCCCGCACGCAAACGCAGGCGAGCTGTTTGTATACCTCGGCATTGCTGAAGGTCTGCAGAGAGCAGGACTCAGCGTTGGCGGACTCGCTGTTCGTTATTTCATCGTAGGTCTCATAGTCATTCTTATCAGGGGTCTTCTCACTGAAAGGATCTATGCGTTCATGACAAGGAACAATTAGTGAGGGGAGGAAAAGACATGTATAAGACTATTAAGATCAACGCTGGAGACGGCGGCTGGGGCGGCCCTCTCACAGTAACACCAACAGAAAAATGCCACACTGTTCTTAGCGTAACAGGCGGCGGAATCCATCCAATAGCTCAGGCTCTCGCTGACCTTTCCGGCGGCGTTGCTGTTGACGGATGGAAGACAACTCTCCCTGATGACGAGATCATGATCGCAGTCGTTGACTGCGGCGGAACAGCAAGATGCGGCGTCTATCCTAAGAAGGGTATCTACACAGTTAACCTGATGCCTGTAGGACAGTCCGGCCCTCTCGCTCAGTTCATTACACCGGACATCTATTGCTCCGCTGTAAAGGAAAAGGACATCGAGGTTCTCGGCGAAGCAGCCGCAGCAGCCGCAGCAGCACCTGCAGCCGCCGCCGCAGCAGCAGCTGACAAGGGACCTAAGACAAAGGCTGAGGCTAAGGCTGAGATCGCTGCTGCCAACGAAGGCAAAAAGCAGGGATTCGTAGTTCGCCTCGGTAAGGGAGTTGGTTACGTAGTAGGCCAGTTCTTCCAGGCCGGCCGTGAGACCATCGAGATGGTCATCAAGAACATTCTCCCGTTCATGGCGTTCACAAGTACTATCCTTGGTATCATCAGCGCCAGCGGACTTGGTAACGTTATCGCTAACACGATCGCACCTCTGGCAGGAACACTTCCTGGCATGCTGGTCATCTGCTTCATCTGCTCGCTGCCGTTCCTGTCGCCGATCCTCGGCCCTGGAGCTGTAATCGCTCAGATCGTAGGCGTACTCATGGGTGAGCAGTTCGCAGTAGGAGCTATCCCTGCACAGTACGCACTTCCGGCTCTGTTCGCTATCGACGGACAGGTAGGATGCGACTTCGTACCGGTTGGTCTGTCCCTCGGAGAGGCAGAGCCAGAGACCATCGAGTATGGTGTTCCGGCAGTTCTGTTCTCCCGTATCGTAACAGGCCCTGTATCCGTTCTGATCGCATTTGCATTCAGTATCGGACTGTTCTAAAATATAATCATTAAGAAGAGTGCGGAAGAAACCTTCTTGCTGTGACAGCCAGGCCCCGACTTGATCAGATAAGAAGACTTGTAAAGGCTTCCTGCTGAAAAAGCGCTGTGCTGTCAGGCAGGTCCGCACACGATCCTTAGGCTTAATGATCCAACCTGTATGACCGGGGCGGTTTTCCGCGCCGGTCATATGGGCAGTAGAACAAAAGGAGAACATTATGGTATCAAAGAAAATCATTATCAATGACCCTCTGGGAATGCACATGCGTCCGGCCAGCCGTCTTGCAAAAATGGCAGCTGAGTACGAGAGCAGTGTAAAAGTAAATTTCAATGGAAAAGCATTCGACTGCAAGAGTGTCATGTTCCTTATGACCGCTTGCATTAAACACAATTCGGAGATCGAACTTGTATGCGAGGGCCCGGATGAAGAGAAAGCACTCGCTGAACTCTCTGAATTCATTGAGTCCGGCATGGGCGAATAATAAAGACCATATTTCATGTGCTCCCCTGCGTTTTTGCGGGGGAGCATTTTATCAACGGAGGACAAAAAATGTATAAAGGAATTGCCGCGTCACGCGGAATCGGAATCGGCAGCATCTGCCGCATTGTCGAACAGGATCTTTCTTTTGAGGCAAAACTCATTTCGGATACAGCCGCAGAGAAAGACCGTTTTCAGAAAGCCATAGACGACTTTGTTGAAGAGACATTCGCGATGGCAGAAGACGTAAGAAAAAATATCGGGCCTCAGGAAGCTGACATCCTTATGGGCCATGCTGTCATGATCCAGGATCCTGCGATGTCGGGAGAAATGTTCAGCATGATAGACGCCGGCCAGTGTGCAGAATCCGCGCTTACGGCTGTCTGCGACATGTTCCATGGGATGTTCTCCGCAATGGACGATGAAATGATGCGTCAGAGAGCTTCGGATATCGCGGACGTCAAGGTATGCATCCTCAAGAAACTGCTGGGGATACAGGATGTCGAGATCAGCAAGCTGGCTCCGGGCACTGTGCTCGTATGCAAAGATCTTACGCCTTCGATGACATCACAGATAGTAAAAGAGAACGTTACCGGTATCATCACTGAGATCGGCGGCGTCACATCCCATTCCGCCATTCTGGCGAGAGCTCTTGAGATCCCTGCGGTTCTTTCCGTACCGGGTATCGTGGATATGGTAGAGGACAAGGATACCGCCATAGTTGACGGTACAGCCGGTGATGTATTCATCAATCCGGACGGAGATGTCCTTGCACAGTATCTCATCAAGCGCGAGGAGTACATAAAGAAACAGGCGGAGCTCAAGAAATTCATCGGCAAGGAGACACTGACCGCTGATGGCGACAAGCTTGAGATCTTCTGCAACATCGGTACTCCTAAGGACGCAAAGAAAGCAATGGAATGCGACGGAGAAGGCGTGGGCCTCTTCCGTACGGAATTCCTTTTCATGGATAATACACACCTTCCTACAGAGGAAGAGCAGTTTGAGGCATATAAGGAAGCCCTTCAGACCATGGAGGGCAGAACCATCATCATCCGTACACTGGATATCGGCGGCGACAAGGACATCCCTTACATGGACTTTGAGAAAGAGGACAATCCGTTCCTCGGCTTCAGAGCCGTCAGATACTGCCTTGCCAACACCGACATGTACAAGACGCAGCTGCGCGCAATAGTAAGAGCAAGCGCGTTCGGTACAGCCAAGATCATGGTGCCTCTGGTAACAAATGTCGAGGAAGTCAGAAAAGTCAAGGAGCTTGTTGAGGGCATCAAGGATGATCTTCGCAAGGAGGGCATCGCTTTTGATGAAGGCATCGAAGTAGGATGCATGATGGAGACAGCGGCATCCACGATGATCGCCGACCTCCTCGCAAAAGAGGCGGACTTCTTCTCGATCGGAACGAATGACCTCACGGGCTACACAATGGGCGTAGACAGAGGAAATGCAAAGGTCGCGTATCTCTACTCCGCGTTCGAGCCTGCAGTGCTCCGATCAATCAAGAGAATCATTGAATGCGGCAAGAAGGAAGGCATCCCTGTGGGAATGTGCGGAGAAGCTGCTGCCGATCCTCTCATGATCCCGCTGCTGATGTCGTTCGGACTCGATGAGTACAGCGTAAACCCTGTGCTCGTTCTCACAGCCCGCTGCATCATTTCAAAGTGGACAAAGGCCGAGGCTGACGCTCTTGCGGATAAGGTCCTGGCAATGGATACACAGGAAGAGATCGTAGCTGCTCTCAGGGCAGCTGCCAAGGAATAGCGGCATAAGGAGAAAGCCATGACAAAAGACGAAAAGAAAGAACTGATGATACTTGCCTGCAAGGTGAGGATGGGCGTGATCGAAGGCACCCATGCCGCCAAATCAGGTCATCCGGGCGGAAGTCTTTCCTCTGCAGATGTGTACACATATCTGTATTTCAAGGAAATGAATATAGACCCGGAGAATCCTAAAGATCCTGACAGAGACAGATTCGTTCTGTCGAAGGGTCACACAGCGCCGGGACTATATTCGGTACTGGCAAACAGAGGCTTCTTCCCTGTTGAAGAACTTCTGACACTCAGACACATCGGAAGCCGTCTGCAGGGACACCCTAACATGAACGAGACTCCGGGAGTGGACATGTCCACAGGCTCTCTCGGCCAGGGTGTATCCGCTGCTGCCGGCATGGCTCTTGGCGCAAAGAAGCAGGGCAAGGATCTGAGAGTATATACGCTGCTTGGCGACGGAGAGATCGAAGAAGGCCAGGTTTGGGAGGCGATGATGTTCGCTCATCACTATGGACTCGACAATCTCTGCGTGATAGTCGACAACAATGACCTTCAGATCGACGGAAGGATCGCGGACGTTATCGATCCGTATCCTATCCCGGACAAATTTAAGGCGTTCGGACTCAATGTAGTGGAGATCGACGGCCATGATTTCGACCAGATAGAAGATGCTTTCAACAAGGCAAGAGCGACAAAGGGCGTTCCTACCGCGATAATCATGAAGACGCTCAAGGGCAAAGGAGTGAGCTTCATGGAAGATCAGGCCGGATGGCACGGCAAGGCTCCTAACGATGAGCAGTACGAACAGGCCATGGGAGAACTCAGGAAGCAGCTCGAAGAAGTGGAGGCGATGTAATATGGCAGATGTAAAGAAGATCGCGACAAGAGAGAGCTACGGCAACGCGCTCGCAGCGCTCGGAAAAGAACATGATAATGTGGTCGTTCTTGACGCTGACCTTGCAGGAGCTACCAAGACGAGCACTTTCAAGAAGGAATTCCCTGACAGACACTTTGACTGCGGTATCGCAGAGGGCAACATGATGGCCGTAGCGGCCGGACTTGCATCGATGGGGCTGGTACCATTCGCGTCGACATTCGCGATGTTTGCTGCCGGCAGGGCATTCGAGCAGGTCAGAAACTCGATAGGATATCCGCATCTGAACGTCAAGATCGGCGCGACACACGGCGGTATTTCCGTTGGTGAGGATGGCGCATCCCACCAGTGCTGCGAGGACTTCGCTCTCATGCGCAGCATCCCGGGCATGACTGTCATCTGCCCTTCGGACGACGTTGAAGCGCGTGCTGCAGTTAATGCCGCTTATGAATTCGAGGGTCCGGTATATCTGAGATTCGGACGTTCCGGCGTGCCTGTATTCCACGATGAGGACAGCTTCAAGTTCGAGATCGGCAAGGGAGAAGTCCTTCAGGATGGAAACGACGTGGCGATAATCGCGACAGGCCTGATGGTTTGCGAAGCCATGAAGGCGGGCGAAGAACTGAAGGCAGACGGTATCAATGCGAGAGTCATCAACATGGCCACCATCAAGCCTCTTGACGAGGAACTGGTACTCAAGGCTGCGAAAGAATGCGGAAAGATCGTCACATGCGAAGAGCACTCCATCATCGGAGGACTCGGCGAGGCGGTCAGCTCGCTTCTTGCTGAGAAACTGCCGACTCCGGTACGCCGCATAGGAGTGAACGATGAATTCGGTCATTCCGGTCCTGCTGCGGATCTGCTCAAGGATTTCGGCCTCTCGGCAGAGAATATCGTTGCTACTGTAAAGGCGTTCAAATAAGCTATTTCTTAAGGAGGAACAAGCAATGAGATTTTTCATTGATACAGCTAAAGTCGAAGATATCAAGGCTGCCAACGACATGGGCATCATATGCGGAGTGACGACAAATCCTTCGCTGATCGCCAAGGAAGGCAGAGACTTCAATGAAGTCATCAAGGAGATCACGGAGATAGTTGACGGCCCTATCAGCGGCGAGGTCAAGGCAACAACGACAGACGCTGAGGGAATGATCAAAGAAGGACGCGAGATCGCGGCCATCCATCCGAACATGGTAGTCAAGATCCCTATGACAGCGGAAGGACTGAAGGCAGTCAAGGTCCTGTCAGCAGAGGGTATCAAGACAAATGTGACATTGATCTTCACTGCTAACCAGGCTCTCCTGGCAGCAAGAGCAGGCGCTACATACGTTTCGCCTTTCCTCGGAAGACTCGATGACATCTCGGTAAGAGGCACAGACCTGATCAGAGAGATCGCGGACATCTTCGCTGTAGCCGGTATCGAGACAGAGATCATCTGCGCGAGTGTAAGAAATCCGATGCATGTCACAGACTGCGCTCTTGCAGGCGGAGACATCGCGACGGTACCGTTCGGAGTTCTGATGAAGATGATCGATCATCCGCTGACGGATATCGGTATCGAGAAATTCAAGAAGGATTACATAGCGGTATTCGGAGAATAAGAACATAAGCAAAAGACTTCACAAGGCCGGAAGTCTTTTATATTTGCGCAGTTTATTTATATAAATGAGGCATAAGCTTAGGAGCCTCTTCATCGAGGACGTAATAAGCGAACTCACCAACCTCTTTCTCCGTATCCAGAAGAGCCATGTACATCTGGCTGCCCATGGCTGCGTAGAAAACGGCAGGCATGCGCTGACACATCGTGATCTTGTCACCGTAACGGGACAGTATCTCATCGTGACTGTGAACATGTTTGAATCTGTCCTTGACGCCTACGAAGATACAGTAGCGGTCAGGACCGTTATTTGCGTCAGCGGAGGATATGCCGCATACCATGTCCGCCCATATGCGGTAGACGTCCGTAGAATGCGAGAAGTTCATCATATCGGGGATGAATCCCCCCGCGGGACGCATGTTGACTTCAAGCCCTACGAATTCTCCCGCCTCGGCAAGGCCTTTGCGGGCCTCCGTGAGTTTGAAGAACTCGAAATGCACGAAGCGGCTTTTGACCTTGAAGCCTTTCAGGGCTCTGCGTCCGTAATCGCGCAGCTGATCCGGCACTTCTGGAACGACGTATATGATGGCCTCCGTGTCATCGTTGACGGAGTCAGCAACGTTGACGCAGGTGAATGATGATTCGAAGACAGGATCTCCGTTTTCGTCGCATATGGCGTCATAGGTATAGATGTCTCCGGCAATGTATTCTTCCATCACGTAATCCTTGCCGGAGACTGCAGCGAAGAAGTCTTTCAGTTCTTCTTCGTTATCGATCTTGAATGTCTCGCTGGCGCCGACACCGACGTTAGGTTTTGCGAAGACGGGATATCCGCCTATCTCACCAAGGAACTCAAGGGCGGCCTCAATGGTGGACACTCTGTGCTGACGCGCGGAAGGAATGCCTGCTGCGCGGTACACAGGCTTCATGGCAGCTTTGCTCTTCCAGAGCGCGAGATCTTCAGGCTGAACACCGGTCATGACATTGAAATCCTGCCTGAGCCTTGCGTCCAGCTCAAGCCAATACTCATTGTTTGATTCGATCCAGTCTATGCGGCCATATTTGAAGGCAAAGAAAGCGACGGCTCGGTAAACCTGGCCGTAATCCTCCATGGAATCGACCTTGTAGTATTCGGTAAGCGAGCTTTTGAGCATGTCGCTGAGCGAATCATAGGAAGCGTCGCCTACGCCCAGAACATTGACCCCGTTAGCGTTGAGTCTGTCGCAGAAGTTGCGGAAATTGTCCGGGAAGTTAGGTGAGATAAAAACAAAATTCATGTGGGACCTCTGTCTTTCCAATGCCCGTGATAACAGCCAACAAGGCTGCGCCCACATTTTTCTTTTGATAATACCACATTTCTCCCCGTAAATTTGACAGGATGTGCACATTTCCTGTTGTATTTTCGATATAATTAATTATTAGCGAAATACAGTAATATCAACGAGACGTGACATGGGAATTACAAAACTCGCGCTTAAGATAGCGGCTCCGGCGCCTAAGGTAGAAGAGTTCTCAAACTACCTGTTCATTGGGCCCCATCCGGACGACATAGAGATAGGATGCGGCGCCACGATAGCCAAGCTGACTGCGGCCGGAAAGAAGGTAAGTTTTCTTATACTGACCGACGGAAGATACGGCGACGGTTTTTCCGGGGGCATAAAGGGAGACGCTCTTGCAGAACTCCGCAGGAAAGAGTCTGTACGCTCAGCGGAAGTGCTGGGAGTGACGGATGTGCGCTTTCTGGACCTGTCCGACGGAGGTTTCTATGACTATGAGGACATGCTTAAGGGCATCGCGAAAGCCATTGGTGATATAAAGCCGGAGCTGGTCTTTGCGCCGGACCCTTATACAGGACAGGAATGCCATATAGATCACCTGAATGCGGGACGGGCGGCAGCGCATATCGCGTACTTTGCGCCGTATCCGAGCGTGATGGAACAATACGGTACGGTACCGGCGGATGTGAAAGGCATAGCCTTCTACATGACCGCGAAGGCGAACCGCTTCGTAAAGGTTACAAAGGAGCAGTTCAGGCTTCAGAATGAGGCGATCTTCGGATGTCACACAAGCCAGTTTCCTGCGGGCAGCGATGAAGCCAAACAGCTTGCGCTGTACATGAAACTGCGTTCAGCGGGCTTCGGACTGCGCAGCTTCTGCTCCCATGCAGAAGGCTTCCGCGTACTTGGACAGACACACATGCACTGTCTGCCTGAGAACGCCTGATAGGAAGCGCAAATGATCCCATATATCTGGAACAGGGGGAAAAGGGAAATGTATAACAGAACATTCAAAGAAATAAAAAAGCATCTTGCTTTCGGCATGATGAGACTGCCGATGAAAGATGATAAGATCGACAATGAGCAGGTATGCAGGATGGTGGATCTGTTCCTTGAAAAGGGTTTCAACTATTTTGACACCGCTCACGGGTATCATGACGGACTCAGTGAGATCGCGGTAAAGGAGTGCCTCACATCAAGGCACGACCGCAGCGAGTACATCCTGACGGACAAGCTTACGGACGCGTACTTCAAGACGGAAGAGGATATCAGACCGCTGATCGATTCGCAGCTTGAGGCATGCGGAGTTGAATACTTTGACTTTCTGTTGATGCACGCGCAGAATGCAAAAAACTTTGAGTTCTTCAAGCAGTGCCGCGCATATGAGACCGCATTCGATCTCAAGGCGGAGGGAAAGGTCCGCCATGTGGGACTGTCGTTCCATGACAAGGCAACTGTACTGGACCGTATACTCACTGAGTATCCTGAAGTCGAGATAGTTCAGATACAGTTCAACTACCTTGACTACGAGGACGTTTCCATAGAGAGCCGCAAGGTTTATGAAGTCTGCCGCAAGCATGGAAAACCGGTCCTTGTCATGGAACCTGTCAGAGGCGGAAACCTCGTGAACCTGCCGGAAGAGGCGCAGAAGGCTCTGGATGATCTGAGAGCTGAGACCGGATCCGGCTGCAGCAATGCGGGCTACGCCCTCAGGTTTGCCGCAGGATTCGACGGGATCGAAATGGTGCTGTCCGGAATGAGTAATATGGAGCAGATGGAGGACAATATCCATACTTTCAGCTGCAATGACGGAGACTTTGAACCTCTAAGCGATAAGGAACTTGAGGCCATCAATAAGGTGGTGGATGTATTCGGCTCGATGGGAGCAATACCTTGCACCGGATGCAGATACTGCGTGGAAGAGAACCACTGCCCTATGGAGATAAAGATACCGAACCTGTTCTCCACATATAACAGCAAGAAACTGTTTGACAAGGTCAATCCTTGGGCGACATTCGAAAGCATCACCAAAGACAGCGGAAAGCCGAGCGACTGCATTGAATGCGGCATGTGCGAAGCGGTGTGTCCGCAGCACCTGGAAATACGCGATCTTCTTAAGAAAGCAAGCGAACTTTTCGAATAGGCTCCGCAAACACTAAGAGCCTTGAAACTGTTGACAAACCCGGGTCAGATGTGTGATATTTAGCATGGTTAATGAGGGAGTAGCTTGCGCAGCGATGCGTGACATATTTCGTCAATACGGGAAGATTTCCCCGGGGTATGTTCGAAGTAGCGAGACTTTTACTGTTGTTTTTTCGGTGAAAGTCTCTTTTTAATAATAAAATCGGAAAGGAAGAAAGATTTTATGGATGCAACCAATATAATTTCTCTACTTGGCGGCGTAGCGATGTTCCTCTTCGGAATGTCGGTCATGGGCGACTCACTTAAAAAAGTTGCCGGAAGCAAGATGGAGATGATCCTGTACAGACTGGCAGGAAATCCTATAAAAGGAATCCTTCTGGGTACCGGAGTAACGGCGGCAATACAGTCGTCATCAGCCACATCGGTCATGGTGGTCGGCTTTGTAAACTCCGGCATGATGCAGGTAAAGCAGGCCATAGGCATAGTGCTGGGAGCCATACTCGGAACCAGTATCACCGGCTGGATCCTGGCTCTCAACAGCATTGGAGGCTCCGGCGCGGGAATTGCTTCATATTTAAGCACGGAGATACTGACCGGCGTAGTAGCTCTTATAGGTATCCTGCTGTGGATGTTCGCAAAGAAGACTGCGCATAAGAACATAGGAGGTATCATGCTGGGATTCGCTGTACTTATGTACGGCATGAGCATGATGTCAGGAGCCATCGTCCCTCTGAGATCGGATCCGAAGTTCATCGACATGATGACAAGCTTCACGAATCCTATACTGGGCGTGCTCATCGGTGTGCTGGTGACTGCGGTCATCCAGAGCGCGAGCGCAGCCGTCGGTATACTTCAGGCTCTTGCGGTCACGGGAGCGGTCGAGTTTGACATGGCCTTCCCTATCCTGATGGGTATCGGCATCGGAGCTTCGGTGCCTGTAATGCTCAGCGCTCTCGGCGCCAGCACCAACGGCAAGCGCACTGCTTTTGTATACCTGATCATCGATGTTCTCGGTGCCGTACTGGTAGGAGGTATATTCTATATCATTAACGCCTTTGCCCACTTCAGCTTCATGCAGATGGAGATGAACATGGTCACTGTTGCTCTCACAAACACGCTCTACAGACTTGCGGTAGTCATACTTCTCGCACCATGCATAGGTCTTCTTGAAAAACTGGTCATCGCCCTCTTCCCTGAGAGTCAGGAAGCACTGGCAGAGAAAGCCGATATGGACAAGCTCGAGCCGAGATTCCTCGACCACCCTACGCTCGCTCTTGCGCAGAGCAAGGAAGTCATCGATTCTATGGCCAAAAAAACACTGGACAGTGTGGAGGGTGCTGTTTCGGTCAGAAGGGAATACAGCAAGGAAGGCATCAAGAAGGTTGACGACCTGGAAGGCCTGCTGGACCGCTACGAGGACAAACTGGGAAGCTATCTCTTCAAGCTCACCACATCCGATCTTGACGAAGAACACTCGAAGGAAGTCAGCAAGAACCTGAGAGTTCTCTCAGACTTCGAGAGGATCTCGGACCATGCGAGGAATGTCGGGGAGGCCGTCGAAGAGATACACGAGAAAAAAATCGAATTCACGGACGAAGCGCGCAGAGAACTTCAGATTCTGGAAGACGCGATACTGGATATTACAGAGCTTACAATGGTTGCCTTTGCGAATGACAATTACGAAAAGGCGCTGCTTGTGGATCCGCTTGAAGAGGTCATCGACGATCTTTGCGATTCTATAAAAGCCAACCATGTCGAAAGGATAAGCAGGCAGGAATGCGCTTATGAGCACGGCTTCGTTTTCAATGACCTGATCACGGACTACGAGCGTATAGCCGACCACTGCAGCAATATAGCTGTGGACGTTCTGGAGTCGGTCACTGAACTCGGAGGCCTTCATGCATATCATCTCCAGGCGGATTTCAGACAGGATGAATTCTTCAGGGAGCATTTTGCGGAGTATAAGGAGAAATACACGCTCTAAAACAGGATGCATTCAGTTACAAATATACAAAAGTACTCGATACATGACGGAGACGGTATAAGGACGACGGTCTTTTTCAAGGGCTGCCATCTGAGATGCCGTTGGTGCCATAATCCGGAGACGCAGAGCTTTGAGAAGGAGCTCCAGGTGGATATCCCAAAGTGCACAGGCTGCGGCAGATGCGCCAAAGCATGTCCTGAAGGAGCCGTCACGATCTCTCCGGACGGCAAGTCCGTGACCGACCGTGAGAAATGCCGGGTATGCGGTAAATGCGAGGCAGCGTGCCTTGGCAACTATCGTACGGTAGTGGGCCGCGACTACACGGTCGATGAGCTTGTGAAGATATGCCTGCAGGACCTTATGTTTTATGAGGAATCGGGCGGTGGTGTCACCCTGTCCGGCGGCGAAGTGATGGCAATGGACAGCGGCTACATAAAGGATCTCGTCAGAAAGCTCCACAGAGAGGGCGTGAGCGTCGCGATAGACACCTGCGGCCAGGCCCCGTACAGCAACTACGAGGCAATCATCCCTTACGTCGATACCTGGCTTTACGACATAAAGGTCATGGACGACGATGAACACCGTGAGTACATGGGCATGGGCAACGCGCTCATACTGGAAAACCTCAGGCGGCTCGCGGCGGCAGGCGCAAGGATATACATCCGGATACCTGTGGTGAAAGAAGTGAACGGCGATACGGGATCGATGGAAGCTATCATCGGATTCCTTAAAGAAAACGATATACGGCCGCTTCAGGTAAATCTGCTGCCGTATCACAATACCGGCTCGCATAAATACGGCAAACTCGGGATGGAATATCCCGGAGCCGAACTGACAGCACCGGACGACGAGGAGATGCAAAGCTTCGTCAGGTTATGGAACGATGCCGGTTACGGCAATGTAAAAATCGGAGGATAACATGGAAGAACGCGGAATGAACGCAAGGATAAAGGCTCTTCGCAAGGTCAGCATGGAGACACAGCCGCATATCGATCTCGAAAGAGCAAAGATCGAGACTGAGGTATACAAGCAGTGGGAAGACAAGGTCTCCCTGCCTGTACTCAGGGCAATGGTGCTGAAGGAGTACTTCTCAAAGAAGACTCTCTATCTCGGCGAAGGCGAGCTCATTGTAGGAGAGAAGGGCAAGGACCCTCAGTCCTCACCAACTTTCCCTGAACTCACCTGCCACACTCTCGATGACATGCACATCATGAACGACCGCGCTGTAGTCAACTACAGCGTGACCGAGCAGGATCTAAAGGATCAGGAAGAGATCATCATCCCGTTCTGGAGAGGCAAGTCCATGAGGGACAAGATCCTTGCGGGCATGACGGAAGAATGGATGGAATGCTACGCTGCGGGCATGTTCACCGAGTTCATGGAACAGAGAGGCCCGGGGCACACCTGCGGCGGTAAGAACGTGTTCACCAAAGGTTACGCGGAATACAAGACTGAAATACATAAGGCGATCGACGATCTCGACTTCATGAACGATGTAGACGCGGTCACCAAAAAAGACGAGCTTGAGGCGATGCTTATCGACTGCGACGCCGTCATGATACTCGGCAAGAGATATCAGGAACTGCTTGAGGAAGAGGCAGAGAAATGCACGGATCCGGTACGCAAGGCTGAACTCGAACAGATGGCAGCCAACCTTGACGTCATACCGGCCCACGCGCCGCAGACTTACTGGCAGGCGATCCAGCTTTACTGGTTCACCCATCTCGCGGTCACATCCGAGCTCAACCCTTGGGATGCTTTCAGCCCGGGCAGGCTCGACCAGCATCTCTATCCGTACTATGCAAAGGACGTAGAGGACGGCATACTCGATGACGAGAGAGCGCTTGAACTTCTGGAGTGCCTCTGGGTCAAGTTCAACAACCAGCCGGCGCCTGTAAAGGTAGGCGTCACGCTCAAGGAGAGCGGTACATATACAGACTTCGCAAACATCAACACCGGCGGTATCAAAGAGGACGGGAGCAACGGCGTAAACGCTGTCAGCTATCTGATCCTTGACTGCATGGACGAAATGAAGCTGGTACAGCCAAATTCAAACGTGCAGATCAGCAAGAAGACCCCGCACAGATTCCTGAAGAGAGCCTGTGAGATATCCAGAGAGGGATGGGGCCAGCCGGCGTTCTACAATACCGATGAGATAGTTCAGGAGCTCCTGAACGCGGGCAAGACTCTTCTGGACGCACGTCAGGGAGGTTCTTCCGGCTGCGTAGAGACGGGAAGCTGGGGCAACGAGGCATACATCCTCACAGGATACTTCAATATCCCTAAGATATTCCAGCTGACGCTATACAACGGATACGACACGCAGAGCGGACAGCAGCTTGGCCTCAAGACGGGCGATCCGCGCGACTTCAAGACTTATGAAGAACTCTGGGATGCTTTCGCCAGACAGCTGCACTACATGGCGGACGTCAAGGTGCGCGGCAACAACGTGATAGAGAAACTCTACGCGCAGTACATGCCGGCTCCTTGCCTGTCGATAGTGACAAATGACTGCATCAAAAAGGGCAAAGACTACAACAACGGCGGTTCCAGATACAACACAAGGTACATCCAGGGAGTAGGTATCGGGACCATCACCGACTGCCTGGCAGCCATCAAGCACAACATATACGATAACCACAACTTCACGATGGACGAGCTCCTCAAGGCAATGGATGACAACTTCGAAGGCCACGAGGAGATACTCAACATGGTCACCAACAAGACTCCTAAGTACGGAAATGATGATGACTATGCCGACGATATCATGAAGGAAGTCTTCAGGCTGTACAGGGACGACATCACGGGAAGACCTACCATGAGCGGCGGTCAGTACCATGTCGACATGCTGCCTACGACCTGCCATATATACTTTGGCGAGGTCATCGGAGCGACAGCCAACGGCAGACGCGCGCACAAGCCGGTATCCGAGGGCATCTCGCCTGAGAAGTTCGCGGATACACACGGACCGACAGCGGTCATCAAGAGCTGCGCCAAGATGGATCACTGCTCAACGGGCGGCACATTGCTCAACCAGAAGTTCACGCCAAGCGCTCTCGCGGGTGACACCGGTCTTGAGAATCTGGCGAGCCTGATCCGCACGTACTTCGCGATGGACGGCCATCACATCCAGTTTAATGTCTTCGATAAGCAGACTCTGCTGGAGGCCCAGAAGCATCCGGATGATTACAAGGATCTGATAGTACGTGTCGCGGGCTATTCCGATTATTTCAGGAATCTGGATGAAGAACTGCAGAATGAGATCATCAACCGGACGGCGCAATCATTCTAAGACAGGATCAAAGATGTAGATTTCCTTGGAATCTACATCTTTTTCTTTGACCGATTGTGTTATACTCTGTACTGACGATTGAAAACAAGCGTATAGTGATATGCAGGAGATAAAAATGAGAGTAAAAGAAGAAAGTAAACACGCCAAGAAACCGGAAAGCAAACCTGCAAAGAAGGCAAAAAGCAAACCTGCAAAGAAGGCAAAAAGCAAACCTGCTAAACAAGCAAAGAGCAAGTCTGCTAAGAAAGCACGGGACGGTTTTTCGAAGAACGCAATGGTACGATTTAAAGAAGCCTCGACAGGCGGAAAGATCCTGAGAGTCATCGGCGGTCTTTTCGTATTGGGAGTCGCTGTCGTTCTTCTCTCGGTGATCATAACCGCAATCAGTGTAGGAAAGATAAATGAGGAAAGCCTTTACGCCAATATCGACCGTTCATCGATACTCTATGATGTCAATGGCAACGAGATCGATACCCTGCACTATACCGAGGACAGAACAGTAGTACCAATAGACGAGATGCCGGAAGACCTCAAGAATGCCTTTATTGCCATAGAGGACAAAACGTTCTATAAGCATCACGGCTTCAACTGGCGCAGGATGGGCGGCGCGGTACTGTCGAAGCTCACAGGAAGATCCTCATCCATAAGCGGCACGTCTACGATCACGCAGCAGCTGGCGAGGAATGCCTATCTGTCTGAAATCAAGAGCCAGCGCAGCATACACAGAAAGCTGTCTGAGATGTTTATTGCATGGCGTCTTGAGAAGAAGCTGAGCAAGGATGAGATACTCGAGGCGTATCTGAATACCATATATCTCGGATACGGCAACTACGGTGTCAGCTCCGCGGCCAGAACATATTTCTCCAAGGAAGTGAGCGATCTGACGCTCGCGGAATGCGCTGCCCTGGCGGCCCTTCCGCAGGCGCCGGACAGCTATGCCCTGATCACGGAAGATCCGGAAGGCAATCAGGAGATAAAGAATATCAACTATTATTCGCTCGACGAAGTCAAAACCTCTGAAGAAGACGAAGAAGAAAGCTATACAGGCAGCGAAGAAGACGAAGATGAAGAGGAAGAAGGGACAGGCTTCTACGCTAACGATCTGTCCAAGGACAGGCGTGACATGGTCCTGGATCTCATGGCTGAACAAGGCTATATCTCGACTGCTGACGCCGGCGAGGCCAATGTGGACATCATCGACATACTTGCCCCAAGCTTTGAGCAGAAAGAGAACGCATATACATACTTCAGCGATTACGTTGCAACTATCGTTACAACTGATCTCATGGACAAGTATGGAATGAGCGAGGAAGACGCTCAGCGTATGGTATATACCGGAGGCCTTCAGATCCACACGACACTCAAGAGCGATGTCCAGAACGCGATCTATGAAGAGTTCCAGAAAGAATCCAACTTCCCTTCTACAGAGGACGGAAGTAAAGTCCAGGCCAGCATGGTAGTGACTGAAGTAGGTACCGGACACATCGTCGGATTCATGGGCGGACGCGGAGGCGACGGCTCCAAGCTTTTCAACAGAGCCATAAGCCCAAGACAGCCGGGATCATCTATAAAACCGCTTGCCGTTTACGGGGCAGCTCTCCAGAAGAGCTATGAATATGCCGCGAAGAACAAGACCTTCGAGTACACCGATTATGGCTTTGATAAGCAAGGTACACAGGGCTGGGGAGACTACATCACCGCGAGCTCGGTCGTTGTGGATGAGCCGCTTGAGATAAATGGAGAGGAGTGGCCTCAGAACTTCTCGAGATCGTACTCAGGCAAACAGTCACTGAGAAAAGCTCTGCAGCAGTCGATCAATACCTGTGCAGTAAAGATACTCTGGCAGGTCGGACTTGATTACTCTGTTGAAATGCTGGAAAAATACGGACTCACTACCGTTGAGACCGATACGAGCCTTGCGGCAAATGATGTGAACCCTGCCGCCCTTGCGCTTGGTGCCATGACATACGGGGTAACGCCTCTTGAAATGTCGCTCGCTTATGCTGTCTTCCCTAACGGAGGAGTCCACAACACCGCGGTATGCTACACGACAGTTGACGACGGCAACGGCAAGACGCTTCTGAAGGGCGAGTCCCAGACCAGCAAGGTCCTTGATGAGGGCGTTGCGTGGATAATGACAGACCTTCTCAAGTCAGTAGTTTCCAACGGTATAGCCGGCAACGCAGCCATTTCAGGAGTACAGGTAGGCGGAAAGACCGGAACCACGAACGATACATTCGACATATGGTTTGACGGATTTACGCCGGATTATTCGGCTGCTCTGTGGATAGGCACCGACCTGAATGTGGAGATGAACACTACATCCACAACAGCGGCAGCGCTCTGGAGCAGAATAATGAGACAGATAGAGGGGATCAGGGATGGAGAATACCTTGAGATGCCTTCAAATGTCATAAAAGAGAACGGTGAGTATTATACAAAGGGTACTGAGAAAAACCCTGGAAGATATGTCGAAGAGAAAAAGGAAGAACCTGAAGAATTAGAAGAGGAACCGATAGAGCCTGAGATCACAGACGATGCGACAAACGTACAGCCGGGAACGGAACCTTCCGGAGGTGATAATACCGGAGGCGACAATACCGGAGGCGACAATACCGGAGGTGATAATACCGGAGGCGACAATACCGGAGGCGACAATACCGGAGGTGACAATACCGGTGGTGATCCGGGCAGTAATCCGGGCGGAGATCCGGGCGGTGATACCGGAGGCGACACCGGCGGTAACCCATAGAATCCGTGATATTCTGAAATAAGGCATCTGCCCGGATATGCGGGCAGATGTTTTTGCATTAGGGGTCAATGAAAATGGAGAATATGAAGCCGTCTCTCTGGACGAGGGACTTTACCATAATAACTGCCGGCACCGTAGTATCGATGTTTGGAAATGCCATGGCGGACTTTGCCATGAGTCTTATGGTGCTTGATATCTCCAAGTCGACAATGCTTTATGCTGTTTATCTTGCGATGTATACCATACCGCAGATAATAATGCCTATATTTTCCGGAGCTATACTGGACCGGTATTCAAGGAAGAAGACGATATACACACTGGACTTTATCTCAGCCGGGCTTTATCTGGTGATGGCGTGGGCCCTGTCGACGGGATGGTTCTCCTTCCCCGTGTTCGCTCTGTTCTGCTTCGTGCTCGGATGCATAATCAGCATGTACATGGTTGCTTACGACAGCCTGTATCCGCTGCTCATAACAGAGGGCAATTATCAGAAGGCGTATTCCATCCAGAGCATACTGGATACCGTTTCGATGGTCATGGTACCGGTGGCGGCATTCCTGTACAAAGGCATAGGCATCGCTCCGCTGATGGCAGCGAACGCGGTCTGCTTCTTTATTGCTGCGGTGATGGAGACGCAGATAAGAAATGAAGAGAAATACATCGAAAACCAGAAGGCCACTGCGCTGGAGGGCGCCGGCAAAGGGCGGCAGATGCTGGTCGATATAAAGGAGGGCTTACGCTATCTTGCCGGTGAGAGAGGACTGCTGGCGGTCACTGTCTATTTCGCGGTCCTGTTCACCATGGGAGGGATAGAGAACGTCATCACCCTGCCTTACTTCAAGAACAACTTTGCAAATGGAGAGTACATTTACATGCTGGTCTGGGGCTGCGCGGTGGTAGGACGATCCATCGGAGGAGGCATACATTACAAGACCAAGGTCCCTGCGGCTAAGAGATACTCTCTGGCGCTGATCCTGTATGTTTTCAACTCACTGGCGGAAGCATTCTATCTGTTCTGTAAAGTACCGGTGATGATGGTGCTGTGTTTCCTTGTCGGTATCGGAGGCGTGACTACATATACGATAAGGATATCTGCCATGCAGAGCTATGTACCTGATGAAAAGAAGGGCCGCGTGACCGGCGCGTTCAACATGCTTGTGATGCTTGGCGCATTTCTGGGTGAGGCCATAGGAGGCCTTGCGAGCGAATTCATAGGCGAGCGCATGATCATCATGATCGCAATGCTTATACAGGCAGTGCTCGCTGTCATAATCATAGGCGGCAACAGGGAGCCAATATCAGCCATATATAACCGCGAAGAATAAACGAAACATACATCCTTGTGCTATACTTGAACGGGATGGAGAAATATAAACAAACAGGAGGAACAGGTTAATGTCATGCACAACAGTGCTGGTAGGTAAGAAGGCCAGCTATGACGGTTCGACCATGATAGCCAGAACAGACGACGGGGATTTCGAGGTAATGAAGACCATAGTCGTCGAACCGGATAAGCAGCCAAGAAAGTATAAAAGCAAGATCTCGCACGTGGAGATTGATCTCCCCGAAGATCCGATAAGATATACGGCAAGTCCGCATGTCGACCCTGAGGTAGGCATATGGGCGGAAGCCGGGATCAACGCAGCCGGAGTAGGCATGTCCGCGACGGAGACGCTTACATCGAATCCGATGGTGCTTGCTGCCGATCCGCTTGTTGAGTATAAGCCGGCTAAGGGCAGACAGAAGGCAGTGCCGGGAGGCATCGGAGAAGAGGACATGATCACTCTGGTGCTTCCGTATATCCGCAGCGCAAGAGAGGGAGCCGTAAGGCTTGGCAAGCTGCTTGAGGAATACGGCACATATGAGGTAAACGGAATAGCCTTCAATGACGAGAATGAGATCTGGTGGCTCGAGACCATGGGCGGCCATCACTGGATGGCAAGCAGAGTGCCTGACGATCGCGTAGTATGTAATCCTAATATGTTCTGCAGAGATTCATTCGATCTTGATGATGCTTTTGGAAAGCAGAAGAACTATATGTGCTCAGCAGACCTGAAGGAATTCATCAAAGATAATCACCTTGACCTCAATCAGGACGGAAACTTCAATCCGAGGCGGATTTTCGGATCGCGCCGTGACATGGACCACGTATATGACACGCCAAGAGCATGGTTCATGTGCCGTTATCTGGCTCCGGAGACGTATAAATGGGACGGACCGGATGCGGACTTCGGACCTGAAAGCGATAACATCCCATGGTCGCTCGAGCCTGACAGAAAGGTCACCGTAGAAGACGTGCAGTATCTGCTGTCCGCGCATTTCCAGGGGACGCCGTACGATCCTTACGGAATGCGTCAGCATGGACTCAGCGGCAAATACCGCTCCATCGGTATCAACCGTACGGGAGTCACAAATCTTTGCCAGATAAGAAGCGGCATGCCTGCAGAGATCAGAGGCATAGAATGGATATGCTACGGCTGCACCACGTTCTCATGCTGGGTGCCTGTTTACACGAACGTTCCGTCGATGCCTGACTTCCTCAGCAAGATCACGCTGGATGTCAGCTCGGAGAATCTATTCTGGGCTTCAAGGCTCATAGGCGCGATGGTGGACAAGGATTACGATCACTGCATACAGGACATAGAGCGTTATCAGAACAAGGTCAACATCCGCTGCCGTCAGGTCATCATCGAATATGATAAAAAGATGGCGGAGACGGGCGACTTCTCGCTTGCTGCAGAGGCCAATAAGAAAATCTGCGATATAGCGAAAGAAGAGACGACCAAAGCGCTTGGAAAGATCCTTCAGACATCGACCGTGAGCATGAAGAACAACTCGCGTCTGGCGGATAATTAAACAGTGAGAAGCACACGCTTCAGTGTGTTAGAATAATAGTTGACAATGCTGTTTATATAATCACGGAAAGGAGATGGGATCATTGGACTACAAAGTAAAACTTACCGATGAGCAGAAGGCCATTCTCGAAGGCTCCAAGGGCGAGACCCTCGCGAAGGTCATGGAATCGCTGGTCAGATACGGCGAGCTCTTCGGCGCTACTGAGATGGTGCCTATCAGCAGCAAGTACAACCACCTGGTAACATCGTTCGGACTCAAGGCTCTCGGCCCTGTGTACGAGCTGATGGACAAGCTGCTTGAAGCAGGAGCTCCGTCGGGACAGAAGTTCACCGTAGACCCGAAGCCGCTCGACAAGAACGTTCCGAGCAACTTCGCGCAGGATGTGGTATTCAAGTTCTTCATGTACAGCAGACAGAAGGACTACGAGAAGCAGCTGGCCGATCTTGGACTGCTCTCGGACAACGCGTTCACCTGCACCTGCTACATGGACGAGGTAGGCAACAAGCCGGGATTCGGTGAAGTGCTCAGCTGGTCGGAGTCATCTGCGGTCGTTTACGCAAACTCCGTACTTGGCGCAAGATGCAACAGAAACTCGGGCATCATCGACCTGATGGGATCGGTCATCGGATACGTTCCGAAATTCGGTCTTCTGACGGATGAGGGCCGTAAAGCGGACTGGATAGTTGAGATCAAGACAACAAAGAAGCCTGAGGCGCAGCTCCTCGGATCGGCCATTGGCATGAAGGTCATGGAAGACATTCCATACGTGGTCGGACTCGACAAGTGGCTCGGCACAGAGCTCAATGAGGAGGCCTGCACATACCTCAAGGACTTCGGAGCGGCTACAGCTTCGAACGGCGCGGTAGGCCTTTATCACATCGATAAGCTGACACCGGAGGCTGCAAAGTCCGGAAAGAAGCTCATAAAAAAAGACGCAAAGACTTATGTGATCGATGACGCCGAACTCGAGAGAGTATACCGCGAGTATCCGGTGATCTGGAAAAACAAGGATGCGGCTCCGAAGCTGTGCTTCATGGGCTGCCCTCACATGAGCCTGCAGCAGCTCAAGGACTGGACAGAGAAGGTGGAAGAAGGACTCGCTAAGAGCGGGGAGAAGAAGGTTACGGTACCTACGGTCTTTACCGCTGCGCCTGACGTTCTTGAAGCTTTCGGAAAGACGCCTTACGCCGAGAGGCTCAAGGCTACCGGAGTCATCACCTCGTATATCTGCCCTCTCATGTACATGAACAATCCGCTGAGCGAAAAGATGCCTGTCATCACTTCAAGCAACAAGCTCAGAACATACACATCGGCCCGCTTCTATACGGACGATGAGATCGCAGAGCAGATCACTCAGAAGAAAGGAGGCAAATAGACATGAAGTCATTCCAGGGACGCGTTGTAGCGCCGGGCAGAGTATCTGCCGAAGCGCTCGTATCACACGGCGGCCTTAACACGCTCGCCTCCTTCCAGAAAGCACTGCAGTTTGGCGACAAAAAGGCGACCTGCGGCGACCAGAACAATCCTGATCTGTATGGAAAGCAGATGGCCGGCAAGGCTCTGTGCCTGCCTCAGACCATAGGCTCCACAACAGGCGGACTGGTGCTGTACTGCGCATGCTCAATGGGACGCCAGCCTGCGGCAATGCTGTTCTCGAATCCTATAGATTCGCTGGCGGCCGCGGGAGCAGTACTGGCCGACGTATGGCTGGATGCTCCTGAGGCAAAGATGCCGGTTATAGACTCTCTGGGCGATGAATTTCTTGAGTACGTCAAGGATGGCATGAATATCATCGTACAGGAAGATGGAAAGGTCATAGTCAGTGATCCGTTCTAGAACCAATATTGAAGAGGACAGGGTAAACCTGTCCTCTTTTTGTTGTGCCGCAAAAGCGCGGGCGGCTCGAGTCCTCGAAAGTCCGAAGCACATGCCGCTACTGGCCCAGCGGTATCTCGACTACTTCAGCCATCTTTACGAGCGTGTGCTCTATCTGGCCGGAGATGTCTTCTACCATGCGCTCCGTGATCTCGTCGTTCTTTTCCTTATCAAGGCTCTCGTAGAACGATTCCTTGACGTCGGAGCAGATACTGTCCATGCGCATCTTGAATGTGTTCTTTGGCACCATCTTGCGTACGGCCTTAGGGATGTCTGCGGTAAGCAGTTTCTCCTGCATCTTGTCCTTGCCGAGTATAAGCACTACTGCCGATGCGATGACTCCGATCAGGACTCCCTCAGGGCCCGCCATGAACGGGATGAGATCTATCGCGGATATAAGGATCGCGATTATCGCCGTGACTATCGAGTCGATAAGGAAGGTCATCTCATCTACGGCGAAGATATTCTTGGCATCGACCTTGATGTCGATATCATCAGCAGAGAGATATGAGCGGAGACTCAGCGCTGTGTACGGCACTCTGTGCTTTATGCAGATAGGTACTGTATAGGACTCCAGTTCTTCGATGACCGGCTTTAGCCATGCGGTGATAGGTCCGGCCAGCAGCTCCCTTGTTTCATTTTTTCTGAGGAACTCGGCGACTTCGGCCTGCAGTATCTCATCCGTGTCACTCAGCTTCTGCACCTCACCGTTTCTCCAGCGGTCGAAAATAGGCATTGCGACATGCTCGATTATAGGCGCGACCAGACAGTCGACAGCGTCCTTGTACAGGGTCGGGATGTGCTTTGCAACTATGTCCTCTATAGTAGTCGACTTTATCAGCTGATCGAGTTCTTCGCGGAACTCTCTGATGTCCTCATCGATGCGTCCGCAGTACGCGAGACCTCTGGCGACCGAGAACTCAGGATCGGTGGCGGATATGATGACCGCCTCCGGGAATACCGACTCACACCAGTCCCTGATCTCCAGCAGCTTGCTGACTCCTCCGGTAAGGAAGATGAGCTCAGGCAGGTCGCCTGTGATGTTTGCCCTGACATCCTTGAGCGAAGCGATGAATACATCCTTCCACGAGCGTCCGTTCAGAGAAGATGTCTTCTTGTTGACGAGACGCTTGGCAATGGTGCTGTCCATCCTGAGCGTGAACTTGACCGGACGGTCATAGTGCATGACTATGGTCTCCTTGCACTCATGAGTCGACCAGTAATCCTCATCAGAGAAATATTTCTCTTTCAGCCTGCGGGCAGCGAACTCAGCGTAGTTCTTCCAGGCGTCGCTGGCGTCAAAGACCGCTTTGATCTTTTTCTTTGAAAGCCCCGCAGAGTCAATGGACTCCTGAAGAAGGATCTCATCCATGATGCCGCCGCCGAGCACGACCTCACCGGCCGTCTGCATCTCGACTTCCTTGCCTCCCATGATATACGCGAAGTCCGTTGTGGACGAGCCTATATCAACAACCAGCACAGGCTTCGAGAGTATGTCGACTCCGATCTGAAGGTGCTTGGACTGGCAGGCGCTCACCATGGCAGCCCTTGATTCCGAGATTATCTTCACAGGCGGATAGCCCGCGCTTTCGAAAATCTCGCGGTAGTGCTCCCTGGAGTTCTTGTTCCATCCTGCAGGGCAGCCGACATAGAACGAGCAGTCTTCGTTCTTGATGAGGTCACCGCTTCCGTAAAGCTCTCCAAGCACGCCCGCCGCGAAGCTCTTGACATCCGCAGCGCTTGAGCGGTCTGTCAGGAACCTGCTCTTGAAGCGGATCTTGCGCTTTGTTACATTGTCTGCGTAGCAGGCCTTCTCGCCGATGAGAAGTTCTCCGGAAGCGAGCTGAGCGTAGGCCGTAATAAAACTCTGCTCACCAACGACGGTGAGCATCTCAGGCACTACCTGGTCTTCCTTGTGCAGCCTGGCGACCGCGCTTTCAGCGTCGCCAAGGTCAAATCCGAAAAAACGATCCATTACTGAGCCTTTCTTTCGTCCGTGTGTTTATCTGCCGGTGGAGGCGAGGCCCTTTTTCAGGAGGCCTCCCTGAGCGACCAGCGCAGGTCTTATAGTGGCCGCGTTTACGCCCGGCATGAGATCAAAGTATTTGGCGGTATCGCTGTTATAGTCGACGACTTCTATCTGCTGTTTGTGCAGGAAGTACTTTATCTGCTCTATCTTCTCTAGAGCAAACTCCGGATCGCCGCTGTACGCAGCAGCCAGAAGATCCGAGAAAAGATCGAGCTCGGAAGCTGTCACCGTCCTGCCGTCAATGCTGCCGGCCTGGTCGCGTTTGCTCCAGCGCTCGGCTGCAGCAATCTCCTCAAGGCTCTGATCTACTGAAAGGAGAATCGTTCTGAAACTGCGGTAGATCTTGTCGGCGTCAACTTTGATATCCACCTGATGCTCCTTCTTGCCCGCCTTTTTCGGACGGCTGTACATGTAGCCGGCGAAATACAGACATACGAGTCCGACGACTGTCGCTCCTCCTCGCATTATCACATCATTGCGCGCGTTGTCTGCGGCCGACATAAATGATTCGAGGAACATTGGGCCGAAGCCGAATACGCAGAGAGCCAGACCGAGGATCGCGAGGATCAGGAACGATAACTTGAAGGAACCGCCTTCATCTGAACCGCCATTGCCTCTCTCCCAGACCTTTATGGCACCATTTGAATCGATCAAAGGCAACGAAAGCCTTACCGCCTGCATCATATACGCGGCGGACTCTCTCTCGCGGTCGCTCTCGCAGTGCTCATTGTGCTTCAGCAGCAGCTTGTCCACCTCGTTTTCGAGGACGCGCACGGCTTTGTCCGCGCTTCCTGCCGCGGCAAGCTCTGTGAGGAGCTTGTCTTTATCTTTTTCCAATAAATCTGTCATCTTCATAGTAGTAATATTATACGGCAAACATGACTTTTTCTGCAATAAGAGGAGCGGAGGGACTATTGCTGTCCGCCTTTTTGTATGGTAAACTCACATAGAAATTGAAAAAACGGAAGGAAAAAGGAAATGGCAAAGAACAGATATGGAAAAATGCAGGGCGGAATGCAGGGCAATGCGCAGTACAACCGTCCGTCCGGAGGCTATCAGAAGAACCTCTATAAACAGCAGATCAACACAGCAGGCGTAAAGCAGCCTAAAGGGTTCAGCCAGAAGACGTTCAGGAACGTTGCCATCGCAGTAGGCGTGGTATGGGTAGCAGCGTCAGTCCTGCTGATCATGAAGATGAAATGGTGGGGACTTCTTATCTCGATGCTGATAGGACTCGCGGTCGTAGCAGGCGGATACTTCTTCATCCAGTACAAAGAGAAAGAGATGATCAAGTACTACAAGCAGATCGGCATGAGCGAAGAGATGTATATCAAGGAGCTCAGAAAGAGAAACGTAGATAAGAAGCAGATCGATCAGGTAAGGAAGACCTGGAGAAAGGTAAACGCGGAGCCTGTCGTTGGCGCTCCAAGCACCGGAGGATCAAAGAACAGCAAGAAAAAATGATCCTGAATAACGGATAAAAAAGACCTCGCACATAAGTGCGAGGTCTTCTTTTGTTGTGATCGACTTGATCCGGATAACGACTTTGCCTTAAGCCTTCTTAGCTTTCTTATCAGGCAGGTTGTCGTTGTATGCGCCGGACTGTCTTCTTTCCCAGAAGTCCTTTGTCTCTTTGGCAACAACGCCGGAGAGAGCAAACAGAGCTACGAGGTTCGGGAATGCCATCAAACCGTTCATCAGGTCGGCGAAGTCCCAAACAACTCCCAGAGGCAGGAAAGGTCCGATAGCTACAGCAGCTACATACAGCCATCTGTAAGCCTTCAGAGCGCCCTTGTTTCCGTTTGTGAAGTAGTCGAAGCATCTCTCAGCATAGTAGTCCCAACCGAGGATGGTGGAGAATGCGAAGAGTGCGAGGCATGTAGCGAGGATCACATAACCAACGATCGTCGGCCATGGGAATCCATTTCCGAATGCCCACATTGTAACTTCTACACCCTCGAGACCCTGCTCGTGAGCACCTGTCATTACTACGCAGAGACCTGTCATTGTGCAGATTACGATTGTGTCGAGGAATGTACCTGTCGAGGATACCATGCCCTGACGTACGCACTCCTTTGTCTGTGCAGCAGCAGCAGCGATAGGAGCGGAACCAAGACCAGCCTCGTTCGAGAAGATACCTCTCGCAACACCCTTCTGCATAGCCAGCAGGAATGCGCCCATTGCGCCGCCTGCAGCAGCTCTGAGTCCGAACGCTCCGGCAATGATCTCTACGAGAGCATGACCGAGGTTACCGATGTTGAAGAAGAATACCAGCAGAGCGGATACTACGTAGAGTACCATCATGGCAGGTACGATTCTCTCAGTAACCTGAGCGATTCTCTCGATACCACCAACGATTACAGCGATTGTTCCGGCTGTGATGATGATAGTAGCGATTACCTTTACCCAGGACTGATCAGCACCGAATGCTGAGAAGGCAACCTTTGTTGCGCCTACTTCTGTAGCAACCTTGTTGATAGCGTTTACGATACCGTTGACCTGTGTGGATGTTCCGATACCGAGCGCACCAGCGAGTGCTCCGAAGAGTGCGAACAGCTTGCCGAGCCATTTCCACTTAGGACCCATACCTTTTTCAATGTAGTAGAAAGGTCCGCCGAGGATCGATCCGTCATCCTTTACGTGTCTGTACTTAACAGCGAGAACACCTTCTGCATACTTTGTAGCGATTCCGAAGAATGCCGCAAACTCCATCCAGAAGAGGGCTCCAGGACCGCCGCCCATGATAGCTGTGGATACACCTACGATGTTTCCTGTACCTACTGTAGCAGCGAGGGCTGTTGTCAGAGCACCGAAGCTGGATACGTCTCCCTCTGCGCCTTCTTCGTTATTAACGGCGTATCTGAGGGAGAGGCCGATCCTTCTCTGAGGGTGGAACTTGGTTTTAACGGACAGAAGAATACCTACAACGATGATGAGAACCATCATTACGGTACCCCATACAAGACCGTCTAACCAGCCTATAAATTCACCAACGCTCATAAAAAAACCTCCTTGAAAAACAACAATAACATATAGAGATTGTCTGTACTAGTTCAGATCGACGAACATAGTACCCCAATCTGAATCTATACATATAAATTCTAATGTGTTGAAAATGTGATGTCAAACAAAAACATCGTCAATAAATTATCATTCAGGACACGTCAAACATAAAGCATTGATTTTTCAACACTTTGATTTTTCAACACTTTCCTTAAGTTTTTTTAAAGTACAACGGGAACAAGAAGCTCGATATCCGCGAAGCTTATTTTATGGAAATGAAACGTTATAAATGATATAATTTTTTGGTTATCGGCGGAATGAGGCCGGGGCATTTGCGAGACGGTGCCCACACCTGATCCCACCGGTCGAATCAGATAACATAATTCAGACAAAAGGGGGATCTTATTTAAATGAAAGATAATTACAGACCTTATCTGGAAAGCATCGAGTCTGTACTCGATGAAGCGGGATCCTGTACGCAGGGCCTGACGACGGAGAAAGCCTCGTCAAAGCTTGAGGCTGACGGACCAAACAAGCTGATAGAAGCAAAGAAGAGAAGCAGTATCGCCAGGTTCTTTGATCAGATGAAGGATCCTATGATCATAATACTTCTCGTGGCGGCAGCTCTGTCGCTGGTCACATCATTGTACCAGCATGAGAATCCGTCCGATGTCTTCATCATTTTATTCGTAGTCGTGCTCAACTCGGTGCTAGGCGTAGTACAGGAGAACAAGGCTGAGGAAGCCATTGAAGCTCTCAAGCAGATGACAGCTGCCAGATCCAAAGTGCTTCGCGACGGACAGATAGCGAGCATAGAGAGCAGCGAGCTCGTCGTTGGCGACGTAGTTCTGCTTGAAGCCGGAGACAGCATCCCTGCCGACGGACGCATTATCGAAGCGGCGTCCATGAAGGTAGAAGAAGCCGCCCTGACCGGAGAATCGGTGCCTGTCAACAAGACGGCTGAGGTTCTTGAACTTGGCGAAAGCGCAAAGGACATTCCTCTCGCTGACAGACGCAACATGGTCTACATGGGAAGCACCGTGGTATACGGCAGAGGCAAGGCCGTGATCGCCGCTACAGGCATGTCGACCGAGATGGGCAAGATAGCCGACGCTCTGGCGCAGGCGGAAGAAGAACTTACGCCGCTTCAGATAAAGCTGGCTCAGCTCTCGCGCATTCTCACCAAGCTGGTCATCGGCATCTGCCTCTTCATCTTCGCCCTTGGCGTAGTGAAGGCAGGAAGGCTCAGCATGGATGTCATGATAGACACCTTCATGCTGGCGATATCACTCGCGGTAGCAGCGATCCCGGAAGGGCTTGTCGCGGTAGTGACCATAGTCCTTTCCATCGGAGTCACAAAGATGTCCCGCAGGAACGCTGTCATAAGGAGACTGACCGCCGTAGAGACACTGGGCTGTGCCCAGGTCATCTGCTCGGACAAGACAGGAACGCTGACACAGAACAAGATGACAGTCGTGGACTACGCGGGACACGACAGGGACGTACTGGCCGCGGGCATGGCTCTTTGCTGCGACGCGGAACTGAAGGTCACGGACGGAGTGGAAGAAGTAGTGGGCGAGCCGACGGAAGCGGCCCTCGTCGCTTATGCTTCGGAACAGAATCTGCCTAAGAACGAGCTGGTAGACCTGTTCCCTCGCGTGGGAGAGGCACCGTTCGATTCAGGCCGCAAGATGATGTCCACTGTTCACAAGAACAATGACATGGATTCCCCTGCGGGAATGGACACAGAGCTTGACAAGCTGATCGCGAAGTCCGAATACGTACAGTTCACAAAAGGCGCGCCTGACGTAGTGCTGCGCCACAGTACTCATATACTGACAGACCACGGTGTAGAGCCTATGACGGAAGAGCTCGAGGCCAATGTCAGAAGAGACAACGCGAGGATGGCCGGAAAGGCCCTGCGGGTGCTCTCGCTGGCAGTGCGTGTCTATCACGAGAGACCTAACGACTTCAATGACAAGGCTCTGGAGCAAGACCTCATTTTCGTAGGACTCCTGGGTATGATAGACCCTATCAGACCTGAGGTCAAAGACGCGGTCGCTGAATGCCGTACGGCAGGCATCAGACCTATCATGATCACCGGCGACCAGCTCGACACGGCTGTTGCCATCGCCAAGGATCTGGGCATGATCGACAGCGCGGACGATGCCATACTCGGTTCCGCACTTGATGACATGAGCGATGAAGAGCTCCTCAATAAAGTGGGCACCTACTCGGTATACGCGAGGGTGCAGCCTGAGCATAAGGTAAGGATAGTGAAGGCATGGCGCGCGCACCGCATGGTAACTGCCATGACAGGCGACGGCGTCAACGACGCTCCTGCCATAAAGTCCGCAGACATCGGAGTCGGAATGGGCATCACGGGTACGGACGTAACCAAGAACGTCGCCGACATGATACTTGCCGACGACAACTTCGCGACCATAGTCTCGGCCGTCGAAGAGGGACGCCGCATCTACTCGAACATCCGCAAGTGCATACAGTTCCTGCTGGCGACCAATATATCCGAGGTACTCTCGATACTGATTGCCACCATACTGGGATTCACCATCCTGAAGCCTGCGCACCTGCTGTGGATCAATCTGATAACAGACTCGCTGCCGGCCCTTGCCCTCGGCATGGAGGAAGGCGAAGGAAACGCGATGAAGCAGAGGCCAAGAAGCGCGCGTGAGGGAGTCTTCGCGGGAGGCATGGATGTGGATATCCTTTATCAGGGCGGAGTCACGACTCTGCTGGTCCTTGCGTCTTACTTCATCGGTGAGTTCATCCAGACCGGACAGTGGCACATCGTGGCCAGCAACGACGGCATCACCATGGCATTCCTGACGATGTCCATGTGCGAGATATTCCACTCGTTCAATATGAGATCGCGCAGACAATCCCTGTTCACGCTGAACAGGCAGAACGTATGGCTCTGGGGTTCGGCAGCCGCAGCCATGCTGCTGACAACGACGGTAATAGAAATACCTGCCCTGGCAAGACTGTTTGAATTCACCACCATAGATCTCAGGGAATACGGCATCGCTATGGGACTCGCGATCCTGATAATTCCGATCGTTGAGATAATAAAAGCATTCCAGAGAGCTGCAGCCCGCAGGAGAGGCGAAGAACTCAGAAGCTAAGGGCTGCAAGCAACTTATATGATAGAAGAAAAAGATTCGTTACAAGTTAATGAAGAAACGCCTCAGAAGAGGGATTCCGACAGGCTCGGGACCGAGCCTGTGCATCCGCTGCTGCTGAAGATGTCGGCGCCGCTGGCGGTGTCGATGTTCGTCATGGCCCTTTACAATATCGTGGACTCGATATACCTGGGTCACTACAGCACGGATTCACTGACGGCGGTCTCATACTGCTTCCCATTCCAGAACCTCAACATAGCGTTCGGAATAGGAACAGCTGTCGGCATGAGCGCTCTGCTTTCGAGATACCTGGGAGCCAAGCAATACGACAAGGCTGACAAAGTGGCTCACAACGGGTTCATCCTGGCTGCTATAAACTACGTCATATTCTTCATTGTCGGCTGCTTCGCGGAACCTATCATGGATCTGATCACGGCAGAAAGCACCAACGCCATGATCATTTCCGAGGGCACGGCTTATCTTCGCATAACCCAGTGGCTCTCGATCGCGCCGATGATGCAGTCTATGCTTGAGAGACTTCTGCAGGGCACAGGCAAGACCAACTACATTTTTTACATGCAGGTGTCCAGCACCGTGTTCAACGCCATAGTGGACCCTATCCTCATCTTCGGCTTCTTCGGGCTGCCGGCAATGGGAGCAAAGGGAGCAGCGATCGCCACGGTCTTCGGACAGATACTCGGCTGCATCCTGGGCTACACGTTCAACAGGAAGTTCAACAAAGAGGTATCACTCTCGATACACAGGCTGCGCCCTCACTGGCAGACTATGAAGGAGATCTACAGGATAGGTATCCCGTCGATAGTCCTGCAGTCGGTAGGCGCGGTGATGAATTTCAGCCTCAACAAGATACTCGCAGCGTTCTCCGACCTGGCGGTCACGACATTCGGCGTGTACTTCAAGCTGCAGAGCTTTGTGTTCATGCCTATCTTCGGAATGAACAACGCTTCAGTGCCTATCATTGCGTACAACTACGGAGCAGATAGAAGGGACAGGCTGGAGAAGGCCATGAGCATAGGCGTCAGATACGGCATAGGAGTCATGTCCGTGGGCACGCTGATATTCTGGCTGTTCCCTGAGGAACTGATGGCTCTCTTCAACGCGCCGCCTGAAATGGTATCGATGGGAGTCGTTGCGCTGCATATCATATCGCTCAACTTCCCGTTCGCGGGATACGCGATCATGAGAGGCGCGGCTTTCCAGGCTCTTGGCAAGAGCGTATACAGCATGTACATTTCGCTGGTTAGACAGCTGCTCATCATCATCCCGTGCGCGTACATCTTCGCGAAGATAGGCGGAGTCGACATGGTGTGGTGGGCGTTTCCGTGCGCTGAGGTCGCCGGAGTTACTATGTCTATCATCTTCACGAAACGCATAAGAAAGAATATAATAAGCAAAATGACTCCGCGCGACACGGAAGGAAATCCAATAGAAGCATGACGGAAAAGGAAAAGATCAGAAAAGAAATAAAAGAGAAGCTGAACGCGACAAGCGAGGATTACCGCAAGGAGGCTTCGGCAAAGATCGCCCTGAATGCTCTCAACATCCCGGAGATGAAGGAGCAGAAAAGGACGGGCTTTCTGGGGCTTAAAAAGACCGAAAAGACTGTTCTCGCGTATTGCTCTGTCGGAAATGAGCCGTCTACTCTTGCGCTCATAGACAGCCTTCTGAAGTCGGGCAAAAGGGTGTGCCTGCCGCTTTGCACCGATCTTGATGAAGAGGGACACAGGACGGGCGCTTTCGATGCCATGGAGGCCCGCGTTATAACAAGCTTCGATGACCTGACCGCCGGGGCATACGGCATTCCGGAACCCAAGGCGGATACAGAATTTGTACCGCCTGAGGAGATAGACATCATCATACTGCCGTGCGTAGGCTGCGACAGACAATGCAGGCGCATAGGCCACGGCGCGGGTTACTATGATAAATACCTTACGACAGTTAGGAAGGACTGCTTTACCATGGCGCTGTGCTATGAAGAAGCTCTGGCAGACGAACTGCCGTCAGAAGAGCACGACATGCCGGTCGATGCGGTCGTGACTGAGAAGACGGTCTATCGATGGCGAAGGTAAGCATGACCGATGAAGCAGATATAACCGGAAAAGGATAGAGATAAAGGAAGGACAAAATGGCTGATAAAAAGAAGAAGATAATGCTTACGGGCGACCGCCCTACAGGCAGACTGCATATAGGACATTATGTTGGATCGCTGAGGCAGAGACTCGAGCTTCAGGATGATCCGAGCTACGAAAAAGTGTTTGTAATGATCGCGGACGCGCAGGCGCTGACCGACAATTTCGACAATCCGGAAAAGGTCAGGGAGAGCGTGTTCCAGGTGGCTCTCGACTATCTGTCGGTAGGCCTCGACCCTGCGAAGACTTACATGTTTATCCAGTCCGAGGTGCCGCAGCTTCACGAGCTCACAGTTTACTACATGAACCTTGTTACGGTTTCCAGAGTACAGAGAAACCCGACCGTAAAGGCCGAGCTCAAGATGAGAGGCTTTGAGGGCGAGAGCGTACCGGTGGGATTCTTCACCTACCCTATAAGCCAGGCGAGCGACATCACGGCGTTCAAAGCTACCATCGTACCGGTAGGCGAGGACCAGGAGCCGATGCTCGAGCAGTGCAGAGAGATCGTAAGGTCATTCAACAGGACGTACAACTGCGACGTGCTGGTCGAGCCGGAGATCTATCTCCCGCCGAACGAGGCATGCCTCAGACTGCCGGGTACGGACGGCCAGGCAAAAATGAGCAAGTCGCTGGGCAATACCATCTACCTTTCGGACGATGAGGAGACCCTTCGCAAGAAGGTCATGTCCATGTTCACAGACCCGGGACACCTCAGGATCGAGGATCCGGGCAAGATCGAGGGCAACACGGTGTTCACATATCTGGACGCGTTCGTGCAGCCTGACTCATTCGAGAAGTTCCTGCCTGAGTATAAGGATCTCGATGAACTCAAGGCTCACTATCAGAGAGGCGGTCTTGGCGACGTGAAGGTCAAGAAGTTCCTCTTCGCGGTGCTGAACGACTTCCTTAGTCCGATCAGAGAGAGAAGAGCTTACTTTGAGGCTCATCCTGAAGAGGTAATCGCGGCTCTTACAGAAGGAACCAACGAGGCAAGAAGGACAGCCGAGCAGACGCTCAGCGAGGTCAAGAAGGCCATGCAGATAGACTACTTCAACCAGTGGGCCGAGGAGTTTGGCAAATAGAAAAGACGCGCGATCCGGGGCTTTGCGGTCCCGGATCTTTTGTTGTCCGAATCCATGTAATCTTCACACGTTCTACGAAAAAAACTCTGCAGGCGGTGCTACAATTTCTATGTCATGATCAAGAGGGTAACAGGGTTACATTACAGTCCTGTCGGAGGCGCGGCCGTCATGACCGAGCGCCTGGCAAGAAGCATAACGGCATTGCTCGATGACTGCAGTCCGGATGACATCACCGTCGAGTGCCATGACCTGCTGAGGGAGCAGGCGGCCGGCATAAAGGTGGATGAGGAGACCGTGGTCGTTATCGGCATGCCTGTTTATGTGGGCAAAATTCCGCTGCCGGCCGCAGAAGCGCTGAGGAAGATATCGGGCAACGGCGCGATGACCATCGCGTCCGTTTCGTATGGCGGAAGATCGTACGGCAACGCCCTCTTTGAGCTCAAGAGCCTGGCAGAGGACTGCGGATTCAGGCCTATAGGCGCTGGAGCGTTTCTTATAAGCCGCATGGCCGGAAGGGGCGGCGCGCATGGATTTGCTACGGCCCTTGATGGCGAAGCCATGACTGAATTCAGCAAGGCTGCGGCTGCAAAGATAAGAAGGCTTGCGGGCTGCGAGATAGAAGAGCTGAAGATAAAGCCGGCGCCGCTTGAGGTAAGCGGAAAGATGCCGGTACACAAGATCAGCCGCATATCACCAAGGGCGGCAGCAGCTGCACAGAAGGTGATTGAAAGAGTAAGCCTGCTGAAAAGACATTCTGAGTGGTTTTTATAGACATTTGGGCCTTATTGTATACAATATAGCCTAAAAACAACGAAAAATGACATATGGGACACATGGCCCTGAAAGACGCAATATAGGGGCGCTTCCGAAGGAAGGCGCCCTCTTTTAGTGTCAAAATCGCTTTAAACACTGAAAATACAAGCAAATGAGGCCGGTTAACGATTGACATTGGCGTAATCGTTCGATTAAAATACTTGTATACATTTTTACTGATTTACGGAGGTTCCATAAATGAGGAAAGTAAATGAAGTAGAAGAAGCTCCAACAAGGGGGACCCGCCTTAACGAAAGGACCAACCTTCTTGAGATGGAAAACTATCACTATGAGGTCCAGGACATTCCGGATCCTAACCTTCTGCGTGAATTTTTCGGATATACAGAAGTGCCTAAGGTCGGATTCAACTTCAGGACCAGCCCTTACGGCATGCCTGAACAGGTATATATAACCGACTCGACCTTCCGCGACGGCCAGCAGTCCAGAGAACCATACACCACTAAACAGATAGTGGACATCTTTAAGATGATGTCAAAGCTCTCCGGCCCTAAAGGGATAATCAGGCAGACCGAGTTCTTCACTTATTCAGACAGGGACAAGGAAGCCATCAGGGCCTGCCAGGACCTGGGACTTGAGTTCCCGCAGATCACTACGTGGATCAGGGCAAAGAAAGATGACTTCAAGATAGTCAAGGAGATGGGCGTCAAGGAGACGGGCATACTTACAAGCTGCTCGGACTACCACATCTTCTATAAGCTGGGCATGACGCGCAGACAGGCGATGGAGCATTACCTGTCAGTAGTACACGACGCTTTTGAAGCCGGCATCACGCCGCGCTGTCACCTCGAGGACATCACGAGGGCGGACTTCTATGGCTTCGTTGTACCGTTCGTCAGCGCTATACAGGACATGGCCCGCGAAGCTAAAATGCCTGCCAAGATAAGAGTTTGCGATACGATGGGCTATGGCGTTCCATATCCGGGCGTCGCTCTTCCGAGATCGGTCTCGGGCATCATCTACGGTCTCCACGAATACGCGGGAGTGCCGAGCGAGTGCCTCGAGTGGCATGGACACAACGACTTCTACAAGGCTGTATCGAACGCGGCCACTGCGTGGCTCTACGGCTGCGGCGCGGTCAACTGCACACTCTTCGGCATAGGCGAGAGGACGGGCAATATCCCTCTTGAAGCCATGGTCTTTGAGTACGCGCAGCTGAAGGGGACGCTGGACGGCATGGACACGACGGTCATCACGGACCTTGCCAGATACTACGAGCAGAAGGTCGGATACATGCTGCCTGCGCAGACACCGTTTGCCGGCGCAAACTTCAACGTGACAAGAGCGGGCATCCACGCAGACGGGCTTCTCAAGAATGAGGAGATATACAATATCTTCGACACCGAAAAATTCCTCAAGAGACCTCCGCTGGTAAATATAAGCCAGAGCTCCGGAGCCGCCGGCATCGCTCACTGGCTCAACACCAGCTACGGACTGCAGGGCGACAAAATGGTGGACAAGCACAGCGCTGTTGTTATTTATATTAAAGACTGGGTCGACGCGGAGTACGCCTCCGGCCGTGTGGCTGAGATAGGCGCCAACGAGATCCACAACAAGGTCAATGAATTCATGACGACGCAGGGCTAAGGAGTACTAAGATGGGGAAGACGATAGCACAGAAGATAATAGAGGAACATCTGCTGAGCGGCGAGATGGAAAAGGGCTCGGAGATAGGCCTTCGCATCGACCAGACTTTGACTCAGGACGCGACCGGCACGATGGCGTATCTTGAATTCGAGTCCATGGGCATCCCGAGAGTGAAGACGGAGCGCTCGGTCGCGTATATCGACCACAACACTCTGCAGTCGGGTTTCATGAACGCTGACGATCACAGATATATACAGACAGTAGCAGCCAAGCATGGCATCTGGTATTCGAGGCCGGGCAACGGCATCTGCCATCAGGTGCATTATGAGAGATTCGGTGTGCCGGGCAAGACGCTTATAGGCTCCGACTCGCACACGCCGACAGGCGGGGGCCTCGGCATGCTGGCCATGGGTGCCGGGGGCATGGACGTTGCGGTCGCCATGGGAGGCGGAGCGTACTACATTCCGATGCCCGGCATGATAAAAGTTGAGTTGACCGGCCGTCTGACAGACGGGGTCAGCGCCAAGGACGTCATACTTGACGTCCTCAGGCAGCTGAGCGTCAAAGGCGGCGTAGGTTATATAGTAGAATATGCGGGCCCGGGAGTTGAGACGCTCAGCGTGCCTGAGCGCTGCACCATCACAAACATGGGTGCAGAGCTTGGCGCCACTACGTCCATCTTCCCAAGCGACGCTACAACAAAAGCTTTCCTTGAGGCTCAGGACCGCGGGGCTGACTGGAAGCCTCTCGCAAGCGATCCGGACGCGGAGTATGACAAGGTCATCAGCGTGGACCTAACCGCGCTCAGACCTCTGGCAGCCTGCCCGCACAGCCCTGACAACGTAAAGCCGGCCAGCGAGCTTAAGGATATAAAGGTCGACCAGGTCTGCATAGGATCGTGTACAAACTCATCCCTCGCGGACATGCTCAAGGTAGCGTCGATGCTCAGGGGCAGAAAGATAGCTGACAGCGTGAGCCTTTCCATATCCCCGGGATCGAGGCAGGTGTTCTCGATGCTGGCAGAATGCGGAGCGCTCACCGACCTTATAGACGCGGGAGCCAGAGTGCTGGAATGCGCCTGCGGACCATGCATAGGCATGGGCTTCTCACCAAGCTCGGCAGGAGTGTCGCTTCGCACATTCAACCGCAACTTCCTCGGACGCTCCGGCACCAAGGACGGACAGGTATATCTTGTTTCCCCTGAGACTGCCGCGGCATCCGCTCTGACCGGATACTTCACAGATCCGGCAGAGTCAGGTCCGAAGGCAGATGTTTCCATATATGATGTTCCTGAAAAGTTCAGGATAAACGACAGCGGCATCATCGCTCCTCTTGATGAAGAGGCGGCAAAGGATGCTGAGGTCATCAAGGGACCTAACATCAAGCCGTTCCCTGAGACAGAACCGCTGGCCGATAAGGTAGACGCGCAGGTGGTCCTCAAGACAGGCGACAACATCACGACCGACCACATTATGCCGGCGGGGTCAAAGATACTGCCGTACAGATCCAACATCCCTTACCTCTCGCAGTTCTGCTTCGAGGTAGTCGATCCTGAATTCCCTGAGCGCGCAAAGGCGTCGGCTCCGGGCATCATAGTCGGCGGTGAAAACTACGGTCAGGGATCGTCCCGTGAGCACGCTGCGCTCGTTCCGCTCGCGCTTGGCATCAAAGCTGTTATAGCCAAGTCCTTTGCCCGCATACACGCTGCAAACCTGGTGAATGCCGGCATACTGCCTCTCATTTTTGAGAGCGAAGCTGACTACGACCTTGTGCAGCAGGGAGATGCCCTGATGCTGGAAGACATCCACAAAGGACTTAAGGAGAATAGACTGATCGCCAAGATCATGCGACGGACTGAATACGGACTGGCAGATGGTTCTGCCGCTCTGACAGAGGTCGCGGAGATACCGCTGACCATGCAGCTGGCGGACAGACAGAAGGCCATGCTGCTCGCAGGCGGATTGCTCAAATACACAGCCGGACATTGATCCGGCTTTTTTATTCATTTAAAGTTCATTTAAGAATCGGGGGCTATTATCTCGGTGTAAGATAAAACACAGGGGGGGTATCCGAATTGAAACTTAGAACAAAGACAATACTGGCGATGATATTGAGCGGAATGATGGCAGGCAGCCTCTGCGCCTGCGCGGAGCAGAACGCGGAAGAGGCAACTGCCTACCTGACCAAAGAAGACATCACGGTCAACGAGACTATCACGGATGACAGTGACGGCGGACATGCCATAGAAGTCAGCGGAGAGGAGGCTTCGTACTCCAACATAGGCGTCACAAAGACGGGAGACGCCGACGGCGACGACGCGGATTTCTACGGTGAGAACTCGGCGGTCTTTGTGACGGAAAAAGGCACGCTGACCATAAGCGATTCGCTCATCGAGACGAACGGCAGACACGCCAACGCGGTTTTCTCATACGGTGAGGGGACTGTGGTCAACATCTCCAATTCTGTGATCGAGACTCAGGGTGACTGCTCGGGCGGTCTCATGACTACGGGCGGCGGCACGATGAACGCGGAGAACCTGACCATCAACACAGCAGGCAGATCATCGGCGGCAATAAGATCCGACCGCGGAGGCGGCACGGTTACGGTAACGAAGGGCTACTACAAGACCACGGGCATGGGCTCCCCGGTCATCTACTCCACGGCAGACATTACAGTAAATGACGCCTACATGGAGTCGACTGCTTCGCAGGGAGTCGTCGTGGAGGGAAAGAATTCCGTGACGCTCAATAACGACACACTGGTTGCGGACAACAATACCAAGAACAGCGACAAGTCTGATTCATATCAGGCAGTAATGATCTATCAGTCGATGTCGGGCGACGCGGCCGAGGGCACATCGTCGTTCACCGCAAGCGGAGGCAGCATCACCAACAAGAACGGTGACATCTTCTTTGTAAACAATACAGCGACCGAGATCAGCCTTTCCGGAGTCGAGATCACAAATGAGGACGCAGAGGGACTCTTCCTCAGAGCGCAGGCTGCAGGATGGGGCAATGAAGGTTCCAACGGCGGCAAGGTCAATATGACCGCGTCCGGCCAGACCATCAACGGCAGCATGCTTGTAGACGATGTCTCGACGCTGAATCTTTATCTGAAGGACAGCTCGTCGTTCAACGGAGCTATCAACACGGACGGACAGAACGGAGACGTGTATGTCGAGATCGAAGACGGCAGCACATGGAAGCTGACAGCCGACTCATACGTTTCCGGACTCACAGTGAGCAAGGGATCCGCGATAGACCTTAACGGACATAAGCTCTATGTGGACGGCAAGGAGTATACGGCGGGATCCGCTTCGACAGGCGAGGCGTTCGATATAAGTACGGGAAGCGGCACAGGTTCAGGCATGCCTGAAGGAACCCCACCGGATGGTAATGGAGGTCCGGGAGGAACACCGCCGGACGGAGAACCTCCTGAGAAACCGGATGGCAGCGGCGGCCCGGGAGGAACACCGCCAAGCGGGAATCCGCCTGAAAAACCGGACGGCAATAACTAGTCGGAAGAAGACGGGCCAAAGAGGCCCGTTTTTTATTGCTTAAACATGACCGATTCCAGCTATTAAGGTCAAAATGATAAATATTTTAATATTTTTGTCGTATATACTTGACATTTTGCTATTACGGGTATATTCTGCACTCGCAAGGGACGGAAAGGGACGCCGTCCGCAAAGGAGGAAAACCATGAATAATGATTATGCAGCAGGACTCGCGGTAGGTATCATAGTCGCGATCTTAATTTTAGGGATAATCCGGAAGTTCAATAAGAATAAAATGAAGGGCAACTTCGATGAGAGACAGGAGCTTGTCAGAGGAAGAGGCTATAAATACGCTTGCTTCACACTGCTTGGCCTGTTGACGTTCGATCTTCTCCTCGAGAGCTTCCGTGCTTTTGAAACACTCCCGGTCACAAGAGAACTTTTCCTGTTCTTCATTTTACTCGTGGGAATAATGGTATATGCGTTATACTGTGTAAAGAACGACTCATATTTTGGAGTCGGTATGGACACCAGGACATATCGCGCGGTCATGTGGATAGTCATAGTCTGCAATGCCATATCCGCTGTCTCGGGACTCATGAACGGCGGCGCGATGGTAGATGGCAAGCTCGCGTTCGGACCATGGTCAGCGCTGATCTTCGTCATCGCGTTCATTATATTAATGGTCGCGCTGAAGGTCAGGAGCAGCAACGATGATCCTGAAGAAACCGAAGAGGAAGAAGAATAGTCGAAGCGCGCAGACAGGAGGACGCATATGAAAAACCTTAAGATGAAATCAGCGCGCGTCGCCAGGGATCTGTCACAGCAGCAGCTGGCCGATCTCATCGGTGTCTCCAGGCAGACAATAAGCGCGATAGAAAAAGGCGACTACAACCCCACTATCAACCTGTGCATAGCGATATGCCGTGAGCTCGGCAAAACTCTTGATGAGCTCTTTTGGGAAGATTAAAATAAGTCTGTGGCCGGCATGGCCATGAGATATAAGCAGGAGCCATGGGATGGATAAAGAGATAAGAAAACAGATAGATCAGGCGGTGGAGCAGTTCCGCGAGATGCTGGCTGAACAGTATGTGAGAAACGAACGGATGGCTGCCGGTGAGGAAGCCGGCGCTGCTGCCGGAAAGATGAAGACGATCATCGGACTCGCGCCGGGAGACGGCATCGGTCCTGTCATTATGGATGAGACAAAGGACGTGCTTGAAAAGCTGCTCGCGGATGAGATAGCGGAAGGCAAGGTGGAGCTGCGTGAGATCACGGGCTTTACGCTCGAGGAGAGACTCGCGGCAGGCGAGACCGTGCCGGAGAATGTGCTTGCTCAGATGGAAGCCTGTGATGTGATACTCAAAGGACCTACCACCACGCCTAACGCGGCGATGGGCGGCAAGAATCTGGAGAGTGCCAATGTGTTCCTTCGCAAGAAGTTCGACCTCTTCGCGAATGTAAGGCCGGTAAAGCTGCCTGCTGAGGGCATCGACTGGACATTCTACAGAGAGAATACGGAAGGCGAGTACGCGCTTGGAAGCCGCGGCATAAGGCTCGGAAGCGGAGCCGGTGAAGGCCTCTCCGTCGACTTCAAGGTAACGACCTCAGAGGGAACACGCAGGATAGCGAAGGCCGCGTTCGACTTTGCACGCGCAAACGGAAAGAAGCGCGTATCGATAGTCACCAAGGCTAATATAATGAAGAAGACCGATGGCGATTTCCAGAGCATCTGCCTCGATGTTGCAAAGGACTATCCTGAGATAGAGACTGACACATGGTTCGTGGACATCATGGCCGCCAACCTGGTGAACAAGGATATAAGGAGCAGCTTCGAAGTTTTTGTTCTGCCGAATCTCTACGGAGATATCATCACGGATGAGGCGGCGCAGATACAGGGCGGAGTCGGTACGGCCGGATCGGCAAATATTGGAACAGGCATGGCGATGTTTGAGGCCATACACGGAAGCGCTCTGCGCATGGTCGCCGACGGTATAGCGCATCTGGCTAATCCGGCAAGTCTCATGACAGCTGCCGTGATGATGCTGCGTCATATCGGACTGGCGGATAAGGCTGCGGTGCTTGAGGCTGCCGTCAAAAAGGCGGATGAGATGCTTGGGGCAGAGATGACCGGATTCCAGGGAGGAAAGACCTGCAGGGAGTTTGCGGATATCGTCAGAAGCAATATCTAAAAGGAAGAAAATGGAACTTACTGAAAAGGACTCGGCCGGCGCGGGCAGACGCCGGCAAAAGAGTTACAAATACAGACTGATACTTGAAGGGGCCCTGATAGGACTTATAACAGGGGCCCTTATTTCTGTGTTCAGGCTCATGCTTACGGGAGCCGACGCGCTCAGAGACCGCATGGTGGAGTTAGCAGGCTCCGGGCTGGGACCTGCGCTCATAATAGCCCTTATACTTATAGCGGTCACGGCAGCCATCACGGTACTACTGGTGACAGAACCGGATATAGCCGGATCGGGCATTCCTCAAGTGGAGGGCGAGCTCCGCGGGCAAAAGGATATGAACTGGTGGAAGGTGATCGCAGCAAAAATGGCGGGGTGCGCCCTCGCCATTGGAGGCGGGCTTGCGCTTGGGCGCGAGGGCCCGAGCATACAGATAGGCGCCATGGTCGGCAAGGGATTTGCGCGGGCCCGGCGTACCCCGCTCACGGAAGAGCGGCTGCTCCTCACCTGCGGAGCCGGAGCAGGACTTTCGGCAGCCTTTGGAGCGCCTTTGGCAGGAGCTATATTCAGCCTTGAAGAACTGCACCGCAATTTCTCGGCAGAGGTGCTGCTGACCACCATGGCAGCAGCCGCGGCAAGTGATTTTGTTACGGCCAATATACTGGGACTTACCCCTGTGTTTGGCTTTGAAGTGGAGCACGGACTGCCGCTGAAGTATTACTGGGCAGTCATCCTTCTGGGACTCATACTGGGTGTATTCGGTGCTGTATATAACAGGACCATCGACTTTATGCAGAATATATCCGAAAAGGCCGGCAAGGTATTCGCGGACTTTGTGTGCGGTATAGCCGGAAAGAACGCGGCGCTCATAAAGGACGGACTCCATCCGACAGTCTTCGCGGCAAGGGCTGCGGCATTCGGCAGAGTGCTTTGCATGATGGCGCTTGCGTACGTCATGTATTTCATATATCCGGAAGTGCTGGGAAGCGGTAGCGGACTGGTAGGACAAATCAGCCGCGGCGAGTACGCCTTGGGGGCTATCGCCCTGCTGCTTCTGGTCAAGTTCGTATTCTCGACAGCCAGCTTCGGATCGGGTTCACCGGGAGGCATATTCCTGCCGCTTCTGGTACTTGGCGCGCTCACCGGAGGCCTCTTTTCAAGACTCCTCGGCCTCGCGGGCGTCGACCAGACCTATATAACCGGCTTCGTGGTCGTCGCCATGGCCGGATACTTCGCAGCCATAGTTCGCGCGCCAGTCACAGGTGTCGTTCTCATCACCGAAATGACCGGCGATTTCACGACGCTGTTACCGCTCGTGCTGACCGCACTGGTTGCCTATCTGACAGCGGAAGCTCTCGGAGTCAAGCCTATTTACACGCAGCTCCTCGAGCGCAGCATGGGCAGGCCTTCAGCCAGCCGAAGCGCGCTCCTCCGTGACAGAAAGACTGTCATCGATACCGAGGTCCACATCGGATCGCGCATGGACGGCGGCCATGTGGCTGACTTCGGCCTGCCTTTGGGCACACTGATCGTATCCGTGACCCGCGGAGGCATAGAGATAATCCCGGACGGCAACACAATACTCCGCGGCGGCGACGAGCTAGAGATACTCACAAGAGAAAACGACATAGCGGATGTCGAATCCATAGTCGATGAATCCTGTCATATCGTGGAAGCAGGCGGCCGTTAAGTGATATAATACCTAACATGCTTCAGAACTTTATCATTTGCGTAAACGCCGTCATACCGTCGGCCATATATCTCCTCATCGGCATCCTTCTGAAGACTGCCGGTGTGGTAAGCGATGAAGACGTAAAGAAGTTCACCCGTGTGGTCTTCGTTACGCTTTATCCTTTTATTATGTTTGACAATCTCTACGGCAAGAACATAGGAGAAAACTTCGATCTGCTTCTTGTTGTATACAGTGTTTTATTTACCTGCCTGCAGATAGCCGTCACATGGTTTGCCGTCAGCCGGCTCGTAAAGGAAGATAGAAACAAGGGAACGATGATACAGTCGGCGTTCCGCAGCAACATAATACTCATGGGGCTTCCGGTAGGCATCAATCTGTTTGGCAAAGGCAACGTCACTCAGGTGGCCCTGGTGATCTTATTCGTAGTGCCGATCTACAACGTCATGTCAGTAGTGGTGCTGGAGAGATTCAGAGGGGGCAAGGCAGACCTTGTCCGAACCACAAAGAACGTGCTTAAGAACCCTATAATCCTGGGTGCCATCGCGGCGGGAGTCGTGATGCTGATAGGCATAAAACTGCCGGTGCCTATAGAGCAGACTGTGAGCACATTGTCGGACTGCACGGCACCGATCGCTATGATACTCCTGGGAGCGGCGCTCAACCTAAAGGGCTTCAGCAGCGACAGAAAGAAGATCGCGTTCTGCGTCGCGTCTAAGATCATGATATGGCCTGCCCTCGGGATCGCCGGAGCCGTCTGGCTGGGGATGAGAGATGTAGCACTCATAGCGGTGCTTCTGATGCTGGCTACACCGACCGCGCTCGCGTCATACGCGATGGCCGAGTCGATGGGAGGCAACGGGAGACTTGCAGGAGAGACCGTGGTCATATCCACCATCGGAGCGTGCTTTACAATGCCGGTATGGCTCTTCATACTGAAGACAGCAGGCATGTTTTAAAGAAGTATATAAAGAGGGATAAATTGAGTCTGGAACTTGTCATCACCAGCGTATTGCTGGGTGTCGGTCTCGCCATGGACGCGTTCAGCGTATCGCTCGCCAACGGCCTGGCCGATAAGAACATGAAAATAGGAAGGATGCTGATCATCGCCGGCACATTCGCGGGATTTCAGTTCGCGATGCCGATGATAGGCTGGGTCTTTGTCCACACCGCTGAGAGCAAACTTGAATGGTTCAGCGGCTTGGTTCCGTGGATAGCTCTTCTGCTGCTCCTGTATATAGGAGGCAAGATGCTGAAAGAAGGCATCGAGGAGAACCGGAACCCACAGAGCGGCGGGCAGGAACAGGTCGGAACGGGAGATCTCATCATGCAGGGCATCGCCACATCGATAGACGCCCTCTCGGTCGGATTCACCATCGCGGCGTACAGCCTGCTGCAGGCCGTTTCCGCCTCGCTCATCATCGGAGTGGTGACACTGTTCATCTGTCTGGCAGGCCTCAGGATAGGCCAAAAGCTCGGTACTGTATTCGCCGGCAAGGCTTCGATCCTGGGCGGAATCATCCTGATCGGCATAGGTCTGGAGATCTGGATAAGGGGCGTATTCTTTTAATCTACAGATATCATTCTCATAAACATCACCATTTCGACATAATCGGGGACTATTATATGGGTGTAAAGAGAAAAACTCTGAAACCTCCATATAACATTTCCATATAATACCTAAGACAAAACGACAAAAGCGGTGGCACCAGGTCACCGCTTTTGTGTTGGTTTTCTATTCTTTTAAAAGACTGCCTTATTCCGTACGCAGAGCCACAACAGGGTCCTTGCGTGCCGCCATGCCCGATGGTATGAGTCCGGCTATGAACGTGAGGAATATGCTGATGAATACCAGCGCGACACCTCCCGCCGCAGGCAGTATCGCCTTGAGAGCAGAGATCTTGGTGAGGCCTATCAGTATGTGGTTGATAGGCACAAGGAGTATCAGGCTCGCGCCTATTCCTATGACGCCCGCGCAGAGTCCGACGATGATGGTCTCCGCGTTGAATATGCGGGCGATGTCCTTCTTTGAGGCTCCGATCGCGCGGAGTATTCCGATCTCCTTGGTCCTCTCAAGGACGGAGATGTATGTTATGACTCCGATCATGATCGAGGATACGATCAGCGAGATCGCCACGAATGCGATCAGCACGTAGCTTACCGCGTTGGTGATGTTCTTGACCGACTTGATCATGACGCCGGTGACATCGGTGTAGCTGATGACCTTGTCTTCATCGCCGTTGTCCTGCATCTCCTTGTTGTACTCGTCTATGAACTTCAGGAAGGCTTCCTTGGATTCGAAATCCTTGAGGTAGAACGACATCGCTTCAGGCTTAGCGAGATCTGCGTAGCCCAGCTTCCTGAGGTTGCGGTCGTAATTCGTCTCCTGGCCGCCCGATACATAGGCCGTTATAAGCCTTGTGATCTCATCTTCATCCATCTTCATGGTGAATGCGTCAGCTATGCCTGCGGCGTCGACCTTGATCAGGCCGCCTACAGTCTTAGCCGTGTTGATCACTGCCGGAGGGACATTCTTTGCTGTCTCCGCAAGAGCTATTCCCTCCGCATAAGCCGCGACAGCGTTGACTGTCGAATCGCTCTTAAGGAATTCCTCCAGCAGAGAAGGCAATTTTTCTGCGGCAGTCGGGAGCATTACTCTTCCATCCGCATTTGCCAGGGATTCACGCAGCTCTTCCTCTGTTATGGTGATCCCCTGCTGCTCATACTGGGCAATTATGAACGGGATCATTTCAGGATGGCTTTCTATTTGTGTCTGAAGGGCCTGCGCCTGGCCTGACCACTCTTCGCGCATCGTCGCTGCCTGCTTTTTGAGTTCTGCAACGTACTCCTTGAGAAGCTTATTTACAACGGAACGATGCTTTCCTGTGTCAAGGTGGTCTCCGAGAGCTTTGTCGATCGCCTCATCATCAAGAGGGATGGTGTACAGCTTATCCGGTTCCTGCGTAAGAAGGTCCTTCATGATCGCTCCTGCATTCGTACCGACGGCTGTCATGATATCTTTTATCATTCCGCTTGGATCGGCGTCTTCAAGAGCATCCTGGATATTATCTTTGATGGCGTCCGTAACGGCATTCGGATCGATATCGCCGCCGAGCGCTTTCCTCAGCTTGTTTTCATCTATGCTTATCATGTCCTCGAAGCCGAGGCCCTCATCCGTCTTGTTGCGGATGGACTCAAATGTCTTGCCGCTGAAGACGTCGGTGTTTTTGTTTTCCCGCTGTATCTTGACGATGTCGGACTCGGAGGCGTATTCGATCATGTGGCGAGTCAGGAGCGGCAGGTAGCCGATACCCGAATCCATCGCGTTTGCCGCAGAGACTTCCTTGGCGCATACGATGCCGGTGATCTTGAGTTTTTCGGACCTGTTTATCAGATCCTCCATGTAAGCGTCATCCTCCGACATGTCTTCCCAGACATCGTACGAGGAATTGCGTTTGTATGTATCGCATGAGTGCACCAGAGCGAATTCCATGCCGAGGAAGTCGTCATATGTCCATTCCAGCTGTTCGCTGGTGTTCTCCACCTCTTCGCCGTTCATGACATCGTTGATCATATCCTTCAGCTCCTGCGGGTCACGCAGACCGAGCGTATATACGATGTAGTCGTTCAGCTGGTCCTCGCTGTCGAGCACCAGAAGAAGCTCGTTGTACTTCTCAGGCCATTTACCGGCGAGCACCTTGTACTGCGACTTCAAAAGCTCCTCGTTGTCCATCATCTGGAAGAAGACATCGCTGTTCATCATCGAGAAGTTGGACTGCTGGAAACCGCTCATGTACGACTGCATGATGGAGCCCGGGCTGACGCGCAGAGGTCCGTACTCCATGTTGGTAGAGTAGATGTTGACCGTGAGACCGTACGAATAATCGTAGGCATTGAACCAGTCGCCTATGGTATCGATGTTAGTGTCCACGCGCTCCTTGAACGCGGCGAGGTCGTTGGTGCCGACACTTGCGAGCATGTCTGTCATTATGCGCTGCTCGTGGACTTTGTCGCCGGATGCCTCGCCCTCTGTGTCCTGGGCGTTTGCCATGAACGCCGCGATCATGGATGTCATGTCGGCGGTCTCAGCCTGTATGGTGAGAGGATAGGACGAAAGCGTGTCCTCCTCGAGTTTATCTATGTATGTCTGGAATCCGTGCGAGACGGAAAGTATGAGCGCTATGCCGATGATACCTATGCTGCCCGCGAATGCCGTGAGAAGCGTTCTGGCCTTTTTGGTCATCAGGTTGTTCAGAGAGAGGTGAAGCGCCGTCGCCATCGACATGGAGCGGTTGCGCCTGCCCGAAGCTCTCCCGCTTGCTTTGCGCCTTCCCGGCGCCGCCGTGTCCGCGAGACCTGCAGCATCTGCCGCGTCTACCGCTGCCGGTACTGCTCCGGCAAGAGCCGCGTTCGCCGCGCCCGGCACGAACGGATTGGAGTCGCTTATTACCCGACCGTCAGACAGCCTTACTATTCTTGTGGAGTAGGCTTCCGCAAGTTCAGGGTTATGTGTTACCATGATGACCAGCCTGTCGGCGGATATCTCCTTGAGTATGCTCATGACCTGGGTGCTGGTCTCTGTATCGAGAGCGCCCGTAGGCTCGTCGGCGAGGATGATGTCAGGGTCGTTGATGAGAGCTCGCGCTATGGCCACACGCTGCACCTGGCCGCCGGACATCTCGGCCGGCTTCTTGTTTATTTGATCGCCGAGTCCTACCTGCTCAAGGGCTGCTATGGCGCGGGCCCTTCTCTCGGCCGCCGACACTCCGGAAAGCGTCAGAGCAAGCTCGACGTTGGAAAGTACATTCTGATGCGAAATGAGGTTATAGCTCTGGAATACGAAGCCTATAGTGTCATTTCTGTATGCGTCCCAGTCGGCATCCTTATACTCTTTGGTGCTGATCCCATCGATAAGAAGATCACCGTCCGTGTACTGGTCGAGTCCGCCCAGGATATTGAGCATGGTGGTCTTGCCGCATCCGGAAGGACCCAGCACCGACACGAATTCGCTCTCACGAAAAGCCAGGCTCACGTCTCTGAGAGCGTGAACTGTTTCCGCGCCTGTTTTGTATTCCTTTGATATATTCCTTAATTCGAGCATAGACAGATGAATTATATAACAAATGATGATAAAATACACGCGGACTGCGTTTTGCAATAAAACAATTAACAAGGAAATAATAATGGTAAATAACTGGACACTTAATGAAAACGGAAACATCGTATTCCCGGTCCCTGAAACGGTAAAGATCCCGTGGGACAAGAGCAGGGGCGAACTGCCGCTGACAGTGGAATACTTCAACGGAACCATGTACGAGAAGGTGGAGGAGACCGCTAAAAAGCATCCTCTGATGATCGCTCTCGACTTCATGGGCAAGCACATCACATATAAATACATGATTGACCAGATCAATCTCTGCGCAAAGTCACTCAGAGTACTGGGCATACGCGAGGATGACAGGGTCACCATCGCCATGCCTAACTGTCCGCAGGCTATCTACATGCTTTATGCGGTCAACCTGGTGGGAGCGGTCGCCAACATGGTGCACCCTCTCAGCGCGGAAAAAGAGATAGAGAACTACCTCAACATGTCCAATTCCGTGATGGTGGTCACGCTCGACCAGTTCTATCACAAGATAGAGGCCATCCGTAAAAATACAAAGATACAGAACGTTATCATTGCCCGTATAAGGGACGAGCTGACGAGACCTATCAGGGTCGGCTACATGCTGACAGAGGGTCGAAAGATACAGAAGATCCCTAAAGAGGCGCCTGTGTTCCAGTGGCCTGACTTTATGAGCCTGGGCAGACACTGCGGCTACGAGTACAAGGTCAGCAGAAAGCCTGATGACCCGGCGGCCATCCTCTACTCCGGAGGAACCACGGGCATCACCAAGGGCATAGTGCTTACCAACCTCAACTTCAACGCTCTTGCCGGTCAGGTAATCGCGGCAAACCCTATCTACAGGATAGGCGACAAAATGCTGGCCGCGATGCCTATATTCCACGGCTTCGGCCTTGGAGTATGTATACACACGATGCTGGCAGGCGGCGGACGCTGCGTGCTGGTGCCGAGGTTTACGCCAAAGAGCTATGCAAAGCTGATCACAAAGTACAGATGCAACTTCATCGCGGGAGTCCCGACTCTTTTCGAGGCCCTGCTGAGGCTGCCGTCAATGGAAGGAAAGGACCTCTCGTCGCTGAAGGGCGTTTTCTCGGGCGGAGACTCGCTTTCGGTAGAACTCAAAAAGAAGTTCGACAAATTCCTTTATGACCACAAGTCAAAGATACAGGTACGCGAAGGCTACGGCACAACGGAGAGCGTTACGGCAGCCTGCCTGACTCCTCCGCAGATGCACAAGGAAGGCAGCATAGGCATACCGTTCCCTGACATGTACTACAAGATCGTCAAGCCGGGCACAGCAGAAGAGCTCCCGTACGGTGAGGAGGGAGAGATCATTATGTCGGGACCGACCGTGATGGCCGGCTACCTCGACATGCCTGCCGAGACTGCCGAGACACTGAGAGAGCACGCGGACGGCCTCACCTGGCTGTACACGGGCGACCTCGGAACGATGGATGATGAAGGCTTCATCTACTTCCGAGGCAGAGCAAAGAGGATGATCATCTCATCCGGATACAACATCTATCCGGCACAGCTGGAGAACATCTTTGACGCTCACGAGAAGGTGCAGATGAGCTGCGCCATCGGAGTGCCTGACGACTACAAGATGGAGAAGGTCAAGATGTTCGTCATGCCTAAGAAGGGGATCAAGGGAGACGAGGCTCTCAAAGAGGAACTGCTGGCATATGCAAGAAAAAACATCGCGAAATACGCGATGCCGTACGATATAGAATTCCGTGAGGAGCTGCCAAAGACCCTGGTGGGCAAGGTGGCATACCGCGTCCTCGAGGAAGAGGAGGAAGCGAAGCGCAAAGCAGAGCAAGCGGCCAAAGCCGCGGAACCGGAGGCATAAAATGCTGAGACAGGATCTGGATCTGGCATGGATGCTGCAGTACGAGAACATCGCCTGGTATGAGGACGGCAAGGTCTACATACTGGACCGCCGCATCTACCCTATCGACGTGAAGAAGGTCGTGTGCAACAACCACCGTGAAGTAGCGGCTGCGATCAAGGACATGGTCACCCAGAGCGCGGGGCCTTATGTTGCCGCGGCCATGGGCATGGCCCTTGCCGCGCATGAGTGCGCCGGCAGATCGGAAGCCGATCAGATCGATTATCTGACCAAAGCCGCCTACACCATATCTCACGCGAGGCCAACCACCACGTGGCGCATGCAGAAGATCACCGAAGAGTGTCTGAGCGCCGCGAAGGACGCGCTTAAGTTCGGCATCCAGGATGTATCGGATGCAGTCAGAGATCTCGCGATCGACCAGAGCAACCGCAGATACGAGGGCATTGGCAGAACAGGCAAATATCTGGCAGAGCTCTTTCCTAAGAAGGGAGCCATAATGACCCAGTGCTTTGCCGAGACCATAGTCGGCATGATGCTGAGAGAAGCCAAGAAGCAGAAGAAGGATATCAGGATATTCTGCCCTGAGACCAGGCCGTATTTCCAGGGCTCGCGTCTTACCGCTACGGTCTGCCGCGACATGGGATTCGACGTTACCGTCATCACCGACAACATGCCGGCGGCGGTCATGAAAAATGAAGGCATAGACCTGTTTACTTCAGCGGCGGACGTCATCTGCTGTGACGGACATGTTGTCAATAAGGTAGGGACCTATCAGATAGCGATAGCCGCAAAGTATCACGGAGTGCCTTACTACGTGAGCGGCACGCCTGATCAGGGACATCCGACCGTGGATACAGTAAAGATAGAGATGAGAGATCCGGAATTTGTGCTGCAGGCCATGGGAGTTCCGACGGCAAATCAGTATGTGAAAGGATACTATCCTGCATTCGACATAACACCGCCGGAGCTCGTGAGTGGAGTGGTCACAGATCAGGGCGTTCTGTCGCCGTACAAACTGGAAGATTACAAAGGAGTAAAGGATCAGTTCTTAGTCTGATCTTTGCGGGCTGCCCTTTCCTGTATCCAGGAAGGCAGAACGATAGCAATAAGGATGAGGATGGCTCCGGCTATGATGGCCGGGGTCATTTTTTCATGCAGGAACACGATGCCCAGAACAGCTGCGGTGAGCGGGTTGAATACCGCAAGTATGCCCGCGCGTTCCGCCGTGATGTACTTCTGTCCGAAAGGCTGTATGGTGAAGCCGACGCAGCTGCAGATGATGGCGAGCGCCAGCACGGCTCCCCACTCTGTGCCGCTCTGCGGCAGGCGTATCTCCTCAAAGAAGAACGCGCCTATGTACGCGAAGACTGCGATGAAGAGGAGCTGATATATCGATACAACCATGAGGTCGTCGTTCTTGGCCGCAGTATCCGTGACTATGACCGAAAGCGAATACCAGACAGTCCCAAGAAGGACCAGAAGCTCGCCTTTGGTGAATCCTATGTGATCGCCTTTGAGCGTCAGCAGAGCGACGCCTGCCAGACAAAGGACGGCGGATATGACGGTTATCTTATCCGGCAGTCTCCTGTAGATGATACATGCAAGAGCCGGCACGGTGACTACCACCATGCCCTCAAGGAAAGCCGTGACTGAAGACGCTGTCGTCTTGAGACCCATCATCTCGGTCAGCATCGCAAGGAAGAAGGTAGCGCCAATGAGCGCGCAGTGGAAGAGCGTTTTGGCATCCACCTTGGTTATGCTCTTGCGGAAGAGTATCGCGATGATGATGAAAGCGATGGTGAATCTGATCGCAATGGTCAGGAAAGGCCCCATGGAACGCATGGCGATCTTTCCGAACAGCAAAGAGCTGGCCCTAAGCGCCAGAGCCAGTCCTACAAGGAATTCACCCTTTCGTTCATTCATCTCGATGTTTATCTTTTTCATGCCGCAATTATATATTCAACAGACGCGGTTGTTCAAGAAATGTAAACCAAAAATGATAGGCGCAGGGGCTTGCATGGAGTGGTACAATAGTAAGGAACGAAAAAAGCGCGGCCAAAGCCGCGGACCATCATATACAGAAAGAAGGAAACACAATGGCAAAAGTAGATATCTTTTCGGGATTCCTCGGAGCAGGAAAGACGACGCTTATCAAGAAACTCATAGCGGAAGGCTATGATACAAAGAACATCGTGCTCATCGAGAACGAGTTCGGTGAGATCGGAGTAGACACCGGCTTCCTCAGGGAATCGGGAGTAAAGATCAATGAGATGGTAGCAGGCTGCATCTGCTGCACTCTGGTCGGAGATTTCGGCAAGGCCCTCAACGAGGTTATCGAGCAGTACGATCCGGACAGGATACTCATAGAGCCGTCTGGAGTCGGCAAGCTATCCGACGTCATTATCGCGGTGCAGGATCTTCAGAACGACAAGATTGAACTGAACGGATTCACGACCGTGGTCGATGCCAAGAGATATAAGATGTACATGGAGAACTTTGGCGAGTTTTTCGCGAACCAGGTAGAGCACGCAAGCTCCATCTTCCTTTCGCACCAGCAGAGCATGACTTCCGCCGAGCTCGATGAGGTCGTAAAGGACATCAGGACGCTCAATAAGACCGCGCAAGTCGTAACGACTGACTGGGATCAGCTGTCCGGCGCCAAGATGCTCGAGGTCATGGAGTCCGACAAGACGCTTAACGCCGAACTCGACAAGCTCAGAGAAGAGGCATACGAGGAACTCGAGGCTCATGAACATGAGCATGAACATGATCACGACCATGACCATGAACACCATCATCACCACCATCATCACGATGATGATGAACACGAACATTGCGAACATCATCATGACCATGATCATGATGAACATGATCACGAGCACCACCATCATGACCACGACCATGAGTGCGGATGCGGACATCACCACCATCACCATCATCACCACCACGGACACGATGCTGATGAGGTGTTCGATGAAGTCGGAGCTCAGACAAGCAACAAGTACACCAGGGCTGAACTTGAAGACATCATCGACAGCCTGGACGAATGCGGCGAGGTCATCAGAGCAAAGGGCATCGTAGAAAACGCTGACGGCGGATGGCTCGAGTTCGACTATGTACCGGGCGAGGGCGAGGTCAGAGAGACCGGAGCCGAAGCTACGGGCATGGTAGCTGTCATCGGAACAAGACTCAACAAGGAGAAACTGCACGAGCTGTTTAAACTGTCATGAGAGAAATACCTGTTTATCTGTTCACCGGCTTCCTCGGAGCCGGCAAGACATCATTCATAAAGGAAACGCTCGAGAATCATGAGTTCGGCGATGATGGCCGCACCCTTCTTTTGATATGCGAGAACGGCGAAGTCCAGTATGAACCGGAAAAGTTCGTGGGGCCGGGAGTCAGGGTGGAACGCATAAAGACTGAAGCCGAGCTGAACGAAGTTAATCTGGGAAGGATGGACAGGCAGGGCGGATTTGACCGCGTGGTCGTAGAGATGAACGGCATGTGGGAGAATCAGAAACTCTTTGCTGCCATGCCTCCTGACTGGATCATCGCGCAGGAGATGGCGCTCTTCGATACCACCACATTCATGATGTACAACAAGAACATGCGCCAGCTCTGCTTCAACAAAATGCAGACTGCGGACATGGTGGTCTTCAACCGCTGCGAAAAGGGCTTCGACAAGATGCCTTACCACAAGGAAGTCAGGATCGCCAACCGCCGCAACATGATAGTCTACGAGTACGGCATAGACGACATAGAACCTGACGACATCATTGATCCTCTGCCTTACGACATGAAGGCATCCAAAATAAAGATAGAGGACGAGTGGTACGCGGAGTGGTACAGGGACATCAACGAGAACGAGGACGATTACGACGGCAAGACCTTCATCATAAAAGGCCGTGTCGCTCTCTCCGATGAGCTGCCTGAGGGGCAGTTCGCTTTCGGCCGCCACGTGATGACCTGCTGCGAGGCGGACATACAGTTTGCCGGCCTGCTCGCATATTACGCGGGCGCTGAAAAACTCAGTGTCGGCGACTGGATCGAGATCACCGCTAAAGTGCGCTGCGAATACACCGACGCGTACCAGGAAAAGGGCCCTGTCCTGTACATCAGGAATCTTAAAAATTGTGAAGCATGCAAGCCTGAGGTAGCAACCTTCTGATAATATATACCGGTAATAATATCGGTTATCAGAAGCGCAATTGCGACCGAAAGGGGAGCATACAAATGAAGAATAAAAAGGGCAAAAGGAATTTTGCAAAGGCAGTGCTCGTCTTCATGACAACTTTATGCGTGTTCACGGGCAACGTTTTTATTAACGGAGAAGCATTTGCAGCCTCAGAATTCTCTTCAGCGAGTCCGTTCAGCAAGGTGGATTACTCAACGTACTATCATAATGGCAGGTTCACCGGAAATGTCATCGTAAATGGCGTCGATGCCTCATACTGGCAGAACAAGAACTGTAATTGGAACTCAGCGAAGGCAGCCGGAGTCGATTACGCGATCCTCAGGGTCACGTATACAGGGGGCATCAATCCTACTCTGTCAATGGATATAGACAGCAAATTCGAGACCCATTACCGTCAGGCCAAAGCTGCCGGCGTGATGACAGGAGCATATGTGTTCTCGCAGGCAAAGAATACTACCGAAGCCGTAAAGGAAGCTAATTACGCAATCAAGAGGCTCAGAGCTCTCGGTATTGGCCCAAAGGATCTTGAGTTGCCTGTATACATGGACTATGAATTCTACGGAGGAAAAGCCGGAAGACTTTACGGCATATCGAAAACTGCTGCAACAAATGCTGCTGTCGCCTTTTGTAATACTATCAAGGCTGCAGGTTACACACCGGGCATCTATGCCAGCACATCATTCTACAGCTCTTACATTACAACGAGCCAGCTGGCGCCGGATGTTGATATTTGGTGTGCGCAGTACTACAACCGCAACACATCATCCACTAACTTCACAAAGTGGCAATATTCCAGCAGCGCAAAAATCGATGGAATGCTTAATCTTGCGGGCATCAAGGGCAGCGTGGACGTCAATTTCTGGTACCTGAACAAGAAAAACGCGACAAGCAAAGTCGTGACAAAAATCACCGGAAAGACCACCCTGAGTGTCGCAGACGCCAAGTCACCAAAGTTCAAACTCTATAACGGAAATAAGCTCCTCAAAGAAGGAACAGACTACGTGACCGGCGGCATCAGGAACAACGCGACCGGTAATGGTTATGCATACATTAAGGGCATAGGATCTTATGGCGGATATGCTCTTATACCTATCAAGGTCGCAAAAAAGACAGAGGGCGATGAGAATCAGGAGATCACATGCGCCAACTATCTGACGACTGCATCGAGTGAACTGTCGCAATATCTGGCAGTACCGACTGTCACAGTAAATGCGACCGACGTCAAGACGCTCAAGGGCAAGAAGCAGAAGTTCTACGTCAAGGTCGAGAAAATGTCCAAGGGCACTGCAAGCGGATATCAGGTAAAATACAGCCGCAACAGTGACATGTCCGAAAGCGTTACAAAGAATATAGGCACCAAGTACAGCAAGGTCAGCAATAATATCAAGACCAACGCACGTAAGAGGTACTACTACGTACAGGTAAGGACGTACAAGGATTCCGGCGGTCTCAGATACTACTCACCATGGAGCAAGGTCTATAAGGTCTGGGTAAAGTAGACTAAAACAGGCAACACACATTTCAAAGGGAGGCAGCAGCCTCCCTTTTTTTCGCAATGAAAAAACGACTCTGAACACGCCGAACCCCATCAACCTGTGCATAGCCGTTTCTTCAAAGCACTATCTCATATCGAGTTTTTCGAAGTTATCCTCCCCGTAGACCGGAGGATCTTCTGTAACGTGTCTGCAAACATACTCCTGCGAGTTGAACTGGCAGCCTGCAAAAACATGATCCGTTACACCTTCATTGTATTGATTGCAGAGGCGCGATGTTATAATATTGTTACGAATTATATAAGATTATTAACATGGTTTATATGGTCCGCCGGTTACCTGACTGACCATATAAAACCACAATTAAGGGTCAAATAATGTCAGATAAAAAAACTGCTAACTTAATACTGAGCCGTACACGAAGAAACCAGATTTATCTTCCTTATGCGCGCAAGAAGCCGTACTTTGAGGCTATTGCTGCCGGTGATACTGAAAAGATAGCTGAGCTTTCGCAGGCCAATTATGAGTATCCGACCGCCCTGTACAACAGGTGCAGCTCTTACAGTGAAGCGATGGACAAGATGTACTATGAGGCGGTCGGCGCGGCAAATGAGATGTGCCTGGTGGCGATACAGTCCGGACTGCTCGACATGGTCTCTTACGATATACGCGATGAGTTCATCAAGGAGTTCGACAACGCGGTCTCGCTGCCGGACATCTACGACCTGGTGCACGGCATGGCACACAGCTACGCTGTCAAGATGAAATATGTACTTAAAGAAAAGAAGAGGTCTCCAAGGCTGGCCCGCATGATGACATATATCGAGGAGCATCTGACCGAGAAGATAGAGCTGGCCGACATAGCGGAGTCAGTGGGCATCAGCCGTACCTACGCGTCGGCGGTGTTCAAGGATGAGCTTGGTATCACCATAAGCGAGTTCATACTGAACGAGAGGCTACTGGAAGCCAAGCGCATGCTGAGGGACACAGACCTCAGCGTTGCGGTCATAGCAGACAGGCTGGCGTTCTGCTCGCAGAGCTATTTCACAAAGAACTTTACGGAAGCTGAAGGGATGACGCCGGTGGAGTACCGTCGTCAGTTTGGATAAAGAGTGGTTTTATATATCTGTCAGGCCCGCTCGCGCTAACAATCGGACGCAGCGGTACTAAGCTCTGACTTCGCCGGCGCTCGTCAATCGCATTTATCGGAGGCGCTTGCCGCCGAAGATCAATGCTTTCATCATTACGGCAACGCCGTTATGATCAAAGAAAGCATTTAGTGCCGGCGTCCTCCAGTTACCTGACAGACATATAAAACCACCATAAAAACATCAAAATGATAAAAACAGCATCAAAAGAATTTGACTATGGTAACTGGGAGAGGTCTTACGTCTGCATTGACCTAAAGTCTTTCTATGCTTCGGTGGAGTGCGTGGAACGCGGACTCGATCCGATGACGACGGATCTTGTCGTGGCGGATCCTACCCGCTCGGACCGTACTATATGTCTTGCCGTGTCTCCTTCCCTGAAAGCCCGCGGAGTCAGCGGCAGGGCCAGGGTATTTGAGATCCCTAAGAGCTTCGAATACATAATGGCACCCCCGAGGATGAAACTCTATCTGGAGTACGCAGCTGCCATATATAAGGTCTACCTTGATTACATAGCGCCGGAGGACATGCACGTTTACTCCATTGACGAGGTCTTCTTTGATGTGACGGCATACCTGAAACGCTACGGGCTTGATCCGAAGCAGATGGCGGAGCTCCTGATGAGAGAGGTATACGAAAGGATAGGTGTCAGGGCGACGGCGGGAGTCGGACCGAACCTTTATCTGGCCAAGATAGCCATGGATATAATCGCAAAGCACGCCGATGATTTCATCGGAGTGCTGGATGAAGACACATATAAGGAACAGCTGTGGGATCACAGGCCGCTCACAGACTTCTGGATGATAGGCCGTCAGACCGCCAGGAAGTTTGAGCGCATAGGAATAGACACCATGGGCGGGATAGCTGCTCTTGCCGCGCGCGACGAGGACTGGTTCTATAAGAACTTCGGCATCAACGCGGAACTCATGATAGACCACGCGTACGGGCTCGAGTCGACAGAGATGTCAGACATAAAGGGCTACAAGACCAAGAGCCATTCGCTTTCGCACGGCCAGGTGCTGATGCGCGACTACACGAATGCCGAAGGCCTGCTCATAATAAAGGAGATGACCGAGCAGCTCTGCCACGAGATGACGGATATCCGCAAGATGACGCAGAACGTTTCCATAGCGGTAGGCTACAGCAATGCTCTGCATGTTCCGATGTCGCACGGTTCGGTATCCTTCCCTGTGCCGACGGACGCCTCATCGCTAATAATGCCGGCAGTCGCTGACCTCTACGACAGGATCACGGACCATGAGTACCCGGTCAGGCGCATATTCGTCAACTTCAACGACATAAAAGAGAGAGAAGCCGACAAGCAGATGACCCTCTTTGACCTTGCAGATGCCGAGGCCAAGGAAGAAGGCAAGACACAGGGGCAAAAGAAAAAGGACGACAGAGCCGACCCTATAGCCGAAACGCAGGCCAGACTGAAGCGCGATACCGCTCTTCAGGAGGCGGTCAATTCCATAAGAAACAAGTACGGCAAAGATGCGATGTTCAGGGCAATGGACCTTGAAGAAGCAGCGACAACCAGGGAGAGAAATCATCAGGTTGGAGGTCACAAAGAATGACGAGAAGTGATGAAAGAAGAAAGGATATCTAGTATAATGGACAAGGAGAAAATATGGGAGCGTCCGGCATCAGACAGGCCGAAGATGCCCCGCTCACAGCGAGCCAAACAGTTCGCTCCTTTTGATGCACTCACAGGCCTAAGCGAGAGGCTGAGACAGGCTGAAGAAGAGCACGCGAGGGAGCAGGAAAGGAAATAACGCGTAATGGTTAGGGGCGTACATAACTATTCGGAGATAGGCAAACTCAACAAAGTGCTTCTTCACCGTATAGGAAGCGAAGTCGACGGACTCGTACCGGACAACTTCGCCAGGCTTCTCTTTGATGACATACCATATCTCAAGGTAGCACAGCAGGAACATGACCGCTTCGCCGAGATCCTGAAGGAGAACGGCGTCGAGGTCGTTTATTATATAGACGAGGTCGCGAAAGCCCTTGGGAAGGCAGATATCAGGGACCGTTTCATAAGGGAGATGCTTGATGAGGTCAGTTTCTCATCACGCGGAGTAAAAGAAGCCGTATACGCTTACCTCATCGCGATGAGTCCTGAAGATCTGGTCAGCAAGGTCATCGCCGGAGTCAGAAAGAGTGAGATCACAGAGTACAAACCGAAGACGCTGGCCGAGAAGATCGACGAGGCATATCCTTTCTACATGGATCCTATGCCAAATATGTATTTCACTCGCGACCAGGCCGCCTGCATCGGCAACGGAGTGTCCATACACCACATGAGCACTGTCACAAGGAGACGCGAAAGCCTGCTGTTCAAGTATATGTACGAATTCAACGAAGACTTTGCGCCAAACGGCACGGAGAAATGGTACGACTACAGCGATCCGTACAGCATCGAAGGCGGAGACGTACTGGTGCTCAGCAAGGACATTGTCGCGGTCGGCCTTTCAGAGAGGACTACTGCCGCAGGCATAGAGACATTCACGAAGAACCTTCTCGAGAATTCGGACTTCAGCAAGGTGCTGGTCTTCAACATCCCTAAGAAAAGAGCGTTCATGCACCTCGACACGGTATTCACCATGGTCGACTACGACAAGTTCTCCATCCATCCTGAGATAGAAGGGCCGCTGCAGCTCTTCGAACTCAGCCTTAGCGCAGATGGAGAGATACGCTTCGAATCGAAGACTGAAGACCTGAGAACGCTCCTGTCACAGGAACTCGGTCTGCCGGCGGTAAAACTCATCCGCTGCGGAGGCGATGATGCCATGGCGGCACAGAGAGAGCAGTGGAACGACGGATCAAACACCCTTTGCATCGCGCCGGGCAAGGTCATAACATACGAAAGGAACTACGTGACCAACGAGCTGCTCCACAAAAGCGGCATAGAGGTGCTAACGATGCCAAGCTCAGAACTTTCAAGAGGCAGAGGCGGTCCGCGCTGCATGTCCTGCCCTGTAAACAGAGACGACTTATAAAAACGCAGCGCACAGGAGGAAAAAATGGCAGTCAATCTTAAAGGAAGAAGTTTTCTGACACTGATGGACTTCACACCGGCCGAGATCAGGTATCTGCTCGATCTCGCGCACGAGCTGAAGGCAAAGAAGAAAAGCGGTATCAAGGGAAGATCGCTTGAAGGCAAAAATATAGTCCTGCTCTTTGAGAAGACATCTACAAGGACCAGATGCTCGTTCGAGGTAGCCGCGATGGATGAGGGCGCAGGAGTAACGTTCCTTGACAGCAAGAGCTCGCAGATGGGCAAGAAAGAGACCATCGCGGATACAGCCAGAGTACTTGGCCGCATGTTTGACGGCATCGAGTACAGAGGTTACGAGCAGGCTGTGGTGGAAGAGCTGGCAAGAGAGTCCGGGGTCCCTGTGTGGAACGGGCTTACAGACGTAGACCATCCGACACAGATACTCGCGGATATCATGACCATAGAAGAGCACATAGACAAGCCGCTCAACAAAGTCAAGGTGGTATTTGTAGGCGACGTACGAAACAACATGGCATACGCCTGGATGTACGGCTGCGCCAAGATGGGCATGGAATTCGCCGCATACGGACCAAAGGAACTCTGCGACGGAGTCGATCCTGAAGTGCTGAAACGTGCCAACGCCGCAGCGGCAGAGACAGGAGCTAAGATCACCGTTACCGACGATGATTCCTGCCTTAAGGGAGCCGATGTCATCTATACGGACATCTGGGCATCGATGGGAGAAGAAGATCAGATCCCGGAGAGAGTCAGACTGCTGACACCGTTCAAGGTCACTGAAGAACTCGTTGCAAAGACGGAGAACCCTGACTACATCTTCATGCACTGCCTGCCATCATTCCACAACTTTGAAACGACGATGGCAGCCGAGCAGATGAAGCTCGGATACGACATCCGCGAGGTGACCGAAGAGGTCTTCAGCGGAAAGAATTCCGTCGTGTTCGATGAGGCGGAAAACAGAATGCACACCATCAAGGCCGTACTGGTAGCGACCCTGGCCTGACAGGATACATACACCGGAGAGGAGATAAACTGATATGCTATTCAAAATGCCTGTTTACAATGCTCCTGATTTTACAAAACCGGAGCTGGCAAGCGCACCCGACTGCAGGCTTGAAGCCGCGGACATGGATGGAGTCGCGCCGGAGTACTATCACAGCACATCGATGTTCCCTGAGTATTTCAAGGTGAACGGAGAGTGGAAACTTGCAGAGGAGAGCCGCATGGACTCCAGCGTCGTGCTGAGACCGGACGGCAGGCTCGATGTGGTCGAGAACCGCAACATCAAAAAAGGCGATCTGGTGATGCTCGGCAGAAGCGAGGACGGACACGAAGGCATATATGTTCACAGCAGGGGCTTCATGGAGGATGAAACAGAACTCGATGATCAGTTCGTGTTCCGCCAGGGACGCAGCAGAGAGACATCTTACGCGCGGGATTATGACAGACTGTTTGAACTGCTGGAATATGAAAAAGAGCACGGATTCATCACATGGGTCATGGGACCGGCATTCGCCTTCGACCATGACGCGAGAGCATGCATGCAGGCTTTGGTCGAAAACGGCTATGTAGACGCACTGCTGGCAGGCAACGCGCTGGCTACGCATGACCTCGAGGGAGCCATGCTCAATACCGCGCTCGGCCAGGACATCTATACACAGAAGTCCATGCCTAACGGCCACTACAACCACCTCGATGTGGATAACAGAGTGCGCCGAAGCGGATCCATCCCGCAGTTCATAGAGGATTATGACATCGACAACGGCATCATCTACAGCTGCGTCAAAAACGATGTCCCTATCGTACTGACAGGATCCATCAGGGATGACGGCCCTATCCCTGAGGTTATTGGAGATGTTTATCAGGGACAGGACAAGATGCGCAGTGTCATAAGGAAGACGACCACGGTCATATGCCTGGCTACCATGCTGCACACGATAGCGACCGGCAACATGACCCCGTCGTTCAGAGTTCTTGAGGACGGTACTGTAAGACCGGTGTTCCTCTACACCGTTGACGCCGATGAATTCGTAGTCAACAAGCTGCTTGACAGAGGAAGTCTCGCAGCCACTACCATAGTCACCAACGTTCAGGACTTCATCGCGATCATAGCAAATGGTCTGAAGCTTGACTGGAAACAATATTCAAAACAAAAATAATATATATCGTAGTAATACAGAAAGGGAATCGTATGGGAGAGTTTAAACATCTGATCAATATCACCGATCTGAGCGTTGAAGAGCTTGATCACCTGATGGAGACTGCCGATGACATAATCGCGAATCCGGAGAAATATCAGGACGCCTGCGCCCATAAAAAGCTGGCCACTCTGTTCTTTGAGCCGAGCACACGAACAAGGCTCTCGTTCACAGCGGCCATGATGGAGCTCGGAGGCAACGTGCTGGGATTCGATTCGGCAGACTCGAGTTCTTCGAAAAAAGGCGAGTCCGTGTCTGACACGATAATCATGGCGGGCTGCTATGCCGACATCATTGCGATGAGGCATCCTAAGGAAGGCGCGCCGGTAGTAGGCGCGGTCAAGTCCTCGGTCCCTATAATCAACGCCGGAGACGGCGGTCACTTCCACCCGACGCAGACGCTGACCGACCTCATGACGATACACCGCAAGAAGGGCGAGATCGGCAACTTTACCGTAGGCCTCTGCGGAGACCTCAAGTACGGCAGAACGGTACACTCGCTCATTGAGGCGCTGCTGAGATATGAGGGCGTCAAATATGTGATGATAGCTCCGGAAGAACTCAGACTGCCGGCATACATCAGGGAGAAGCTCGATGAAGCCGGTGTCGAATGGAGCGAGGTGGAGAGCCTTGATGACGCGATCCCTGAACTCGACATACTGTATATGACAAGGATACAGCAGGAGAGGTTCCCAAGCTGGGAAGAATACGAAAAACTCAAGGACAGCTTTATCCTTACAAGAGCCATGCTGAAACCTGCAAAGGAAGACCTTATAATCATGCACCCGCTGCCGCGCGTAAATGAGATAGACGTAGATGTGGATGATGATCCGAGAGCCTGTTATTTCTATCAGGCGCTGATGGGCAAGTACATCCGCATGGCACTCATACTGTATCTGCTGGGTATCAAATAGATAGGAGGTAACACATGAACATAGATGGAATAAACACCGGGTATGTGCTGGATCACATCAAAGCCGGAAAGGGCTTTGAGCTTTATCACCTCCTTGGCCTCGACAAGGCTGACTGCACGGTAGCGATCATTCAGAGAGCAAACAGTGAGAAGTACGGTATGAAGGACATTATCAAGATCGACGCCGACATACCTATCGACTACGATCTGATCGGATACATAAGTCCTAATATCACGGTCAATGTCGTCAAAGACCGCGAGCTCGTAAAGAAGTTCAAGCCTGCGCCTCCGACGATACTGACGGACGTGCTTGAGTGCCGCAACCCAAGGTGCATCACATCGGTGGAAAGAGGCATACCTCAGAAGTTCAGGCTCGTCGATAAGGACGCGCGCAGCTACAGATGCGTGTACTGTGACACGCTGTATCGTGAGAACAAAGAATGAAATACTTATATATACTGCTGATATTCATACCTGTCACACTAGTTGGCAAGATCATGGAATTCTCTGATCCTTTGCTTTTCGTGTGCAGTTCGCTGGCGATAATCCCCCTTGCGGGGGTCATGGGAAAGAGTACCGATGACATCGCCTGCTTCTGCGGACAGAAGATAGGAGGCCTGCTGAACGCGACTTTCGGAAACGCTACAGAGCTTATCATCGCGTTCGTAGCAATGAAGGCCGGGATGTTCGACGTCGTCAAGGCATCGCTCGCCGGTTCTGTCATCGGTAACATACTGCTGGTGTTGGGCCTGTCGATGCTGGTGGGCGGACTCAAATACAAGACACAAACGTTCAACAAAAATTCCATTAACATAACGTCAAGCATGCTTCTGCTTGCGGTACTCGGACTGTCGATCCCGGCGATATTCACCCACGCGTTCCCGGAGAGCAGCCTGACAACAGAGTACGAAGGGCTCAGTGTGATAATCGCTCTGCTAATGCTGCTCGTATATGTAATGCAGTTCGTGTTCACCTTCGTGACACACCGCAATCTGTATGAGGAATCACTCCCGGATGAAGAGGAAGGCCGCACGGCAAGCCTGCCGCGAGCTATCGTCCTGCTTATTGCATCGACGATATGCATCGCCCTCCTTTCCGAAGTATTCGTGTCCACGGTGGAACCTATGGCTGAAAGCGCCGGCCTCCATAAGACCTTTGTAGGCATCATACTCGTTCCTATAATCGGCAACGCCGCCGAACACTCATCGGCCGTCATCATGGCGGTAAAAAACAAGATGAACGCCGCGATAGAGATTGCGCTTGGATCGAGTCTTCAGATAATACTTTTCGTCATACCTGTGCTGACACTTCTCAGCCTTCTGTTCACACCGATGAGTATAGTGTTTACCCCGTTTGAACTTGTCGCGGTCACGGGTTCTGTTCTCATCGCTAACCGCGTCGCTTCCGATGGTGAATCGAACTGGCTTGAAGGACTTCAGCTGGTTACGGTATATGTCATGATAGGTGCGGCATTCTTCTTCGTATAAGAACAGGGTTGAAACAAATAAAAAAGAGCCTCCGGATCCATTTCTGAAGTGAACCCCTTTTGTTAGACAGAATCTGACGAAAGGGGTTTTGTTATGTCAAGAAAAAGAAAGTATTCAGATGAGTTTAGACTTAGCGTAGTCAAAGAGTACCTATCAGGAACGAATGGTGGATTTGAAACGTTGTC
>JAFRCS010000013.1 GCA_017404265.1 Mogibacterium sp.
ATTTCAGGCGTTCTTCATTTGTCCACTTTCTATTCTTTCCACCTTTTGGCCTAGCCATAAAATCACCTCCTTAAGCAAATCCTAGCATAAGAAAAGTAGACATGCTTTTTTAACATGTCTACTTTCATCTTACTAGTTCACCGAAAGCCCGATGGTTTTTTTATTACTGATCTTTCAGTGTGATCTTCTCATACCATGGAACGAAGTACGAGAGTATTGCGAATCCGGCAAGGAGGAACAGATACCAGTTGTTAGGTATGACATCTCCCGGGCTTACCCTTCCCTCTGACAGAGATGCCACCAGCAGGAACTGCGCTCCGTAAGGGATGAGGCCCTGCATGATGCATGTGAATATGTCGAGTATTGATGCCGTTTTGCGCGTGTCCACGCCGTACTCGGCACTTATCTCCTTTGCCATAGGTCCGTCAACGATGATGGCTATCGTGTTATTGGCGGTAGCCATATCTGTCAGCAGAGCCAGAGCGCTCATGCCTACCTGCGCTGACTTCTTTCCTTTTATCATGCCGGACATCTTTTCTATCAGCCAGTTGAGTCCTCCGTAATGCTTGGCCATCTCGGCTGTGCCTCCGATGAACATCGACAGCAGGAATACTTCTATCATTCCCTGAAAGCCTGCCCATATCTCGCCGGCAAAGCTTAAGAACGTCAGGTCTCCGTATGCCATTCCGATGATGCCCGCACTGAATATTCCTATGGTAAGAACAAGGAATACATTGACTCCGATGAGGGCCAGGATAAGGACCAGCAGATAAGGCAGCACTTTGACTATGTCATAGCCGCTTGCTTCGATCGCCTTGGCGGTCTCCGGTCTTCCGAAGATCACCAGCAGCACTATGGTCACTATCGCTGCCGGGAAGGCTATCCAGAAGTTGGTGCGGAACTTGTCCTTGAGCTCAACGTTCTGCGTCCTTGTCGCGGCTATGGTCGTATCGGAGATCATCGAGAGATTGTCTCCGAACATGGCCCCTGATACACAGGCCGCCATCACGAGCGGAAGGCTGAGTCCTGCCTTGTCCACCATTCCAAGGGCGATCGGAACGAGAGCGCCTATTGTGCCCATCGATGTACCGGTCGCTGTTCCGAGGAATGCCGCTATTATGAACATTCCGGCTGTGATAAGTGATGCCGGGATTATGGATACCCCGAAATTGACTGTCGCCTCGACTCCTCCCATGGCTTTTGCCACGGCGGAGAATGCTCCGGCCAGCAGGAATATCATAAGCATGTTCATTATGTCTTCGCTGGCCGCGCCTCTGGCGAACACTTTGAAGTTCTCATTGATGCCGGCCTTGTAGTTCATGGCGAATGCTATGAGCACCGCGATGAACATGGCTACAACAGCCGGGAACTGATAGAACGCCATCTCGACTCCCCTGCTCTGCAGGATCATTCCCGCGCCGAGGTAGATGACTATGAATACCGCAAAAGGCAGCAGGGCCAGTCCGCTGCTCTTTTTCTTTGTTTCCATAAATGAATAAACTCCTTTAAAATGTAATTTCTTTCTGCTTTATATGTGCAGGAACAGCCCCGCCATCAGGAAGTATGTGCAGAGTGAGATCATGTCCGTGATGGAAGCCATCATAGGTCCCGCCATCAGCGCAGGGTCGATGCCGATCTTCTTTGCTATCATCGGAAGCATCGAGCCTATCAGCTTGGCAATGATGACTATGAGTATCATGGACACGCATACCGTGATGGCAACCATAGGCGGATTGTGATCAAGATAGACGATCCTGAAGTAGTTGAGTGCACTGAGACAGATGCCTACGATCACACCTACTCTTATCTCCTTCCACATTACCTTGATGAAGTCGCTTAATTCGAGTTCTCCTGTTGCCATACCGCGGATGACCAGAGTCGACGACTGCGAGCCCGAGTTACCGCCCGTACCCATCAGCATAGGCATGTAAATGACCAGCGCTATTACGGCTGACATGGCATCCTCGAATGTAGCGAGTATGCCGCCCGTCACGAAGTACGAGCACATGAGCAGAAACAGCCACGGCAGCCTCGCTTTGACGTGCTGCCAGACGGACCTGTCGAGATACTCCTTGTCCGTCGTGTCGATGACTCCGCCCATACGCTCGATATCCTCGGTCGTCTCTTCTTCGATGACTTCGAGGATGTCGTCTACGGTAACGATACCGACAAGCCTGAATTCGTTATCTACTACCGGGATGGCCAGATATCCGTATCTTGTGAAGAGCTCGGATACTTCCTCCTGGTCGTCGTCTACATGAGCTACGACCGGGTCGTCATGCATCAGTTCGGATATTTTGACATTATCCGGGGAAATTACCAGTGACTTGAGCGATACTACGCCTATCAGCTTGCGGCCCCTGTCAACCACGTAGCAGGTATAGATGGTCTCGGAATCGAGTCCCACGTCCTTTATGTGAGCCAGCGCTTCAGCTACAGTGGCATCCTTTTTGAGGTTGATGTACTCCGGCGTCATCAGGGCGCCCGCGCTGTCTTCCTTGTACTTAAGGAAAGTGTTGATCAGCTTTCGCTCGCTCTTAGGAGTCTTGTCGAGGATCTTGTCCACAATGTTGGACGGAAGTTCCTCAAGTACGTCGATCATGTCGTCGAAGTCGAGCTCGTCGAGAATGAATTTTATCTCGGGGTCGGTGATGATATTGATGATATCCACCTGATCATCGATGCTGAGTTCGGCAAAGACGTCAACGCTGATGTCTTTCGGAAGCGCTCTAAAGAGGACCACCATCCTCTGGAGGTCGAACTCTCGCCTGATGTCCACCAGCAATTCAGCTATCTCGACTTCATTGTGTTTAAGGAGTTCGTCTCTGGCATGGAAGTATTTCTTGGTGTCAAGATATTCGATGATCTTGATAAAGGACTCATCATAAGCCTGATCCATGTCAGGAACCATGTTTACGTTCTCCATTGGTCCGTTCCTCCTTTCTCCGTTTCCCTACTTGCCTAGCATTTCCATTATCTGCTCTTCTGTTATGATCGCGACTCCGAGTTCCCTGGCCGTCCTGTTCTTTGACGAGCCGGAATTCGGGTCATTTGTTATGAGGTAGTCGGTCTTCGCGGATACCGAGCCTGCCACCTTGCCGCCCTCCGCCTCGATCTCGGCTTTGAGATCCTTGCGGTTAGCGTAGTGCTCAAGGCTTCCGGTTATGACGAAGGTCCTGCCCTCAAGACTTGTTCCCGCGGCCTCGTATGACTCATCAAGAGTCAGCAGCCCAAGCAGCTCGTCTATCGCGGCCTTGTTGTCTTCATCCGCAAAAAAGCCCACATAATCACGGGCCATGACGGAACCGACTCCGTCTATGTCCGTAAGCGCCTCCTCGTCGAGGCTCTGTATATCGCTCCACTTGTTTCTGCAGGAGCGCGAGATCAGATTTGAGGTCGCTACTCCAATGCCCGGTACTCCGAGCCCGTAGAGCAGTCTCGCCGGCGTGGTGTTTGAAGCCCTCGCTGCCGACGCTGTAAGGTTATCATACGACTTTGCGCCAAAACCTTCCATACCAATAATAGCATTTTTATGGTTTTCGAGCCTGAAAAGATCGGCAAAGCTTCTGAGAGCGCCTATCCCTATCAGCTTCAGAAGGCCCGATTCGGAAAGTCCTTCTATGTTAAGTGCATCCCTCGACACAAAGTGCGAGAACTTCTTGACGTGCTTGGCCAGGCAGTCAGGGTTTGTGCAGTTAAGAGTCTTTGTGCCCTCCTCATCCTTGATGCGCGTAGGGCCACCGCATACCGGACATACCGCCGGTATCTCCATGTTGCCGCTTCTTGTGAGATTGCCTGCCAGCTGAGGGATTATCATGTTGGCCTTATAGACCTGGATAGTGTCCCCTATCCCAAGCTCAAGGTCTTCCATGATATTTATATTATGCACCGATGCCCTTGACACCGTAGTGCCCTCAAGCTCCACAGGGTCGAATATGGCTACCGGGTTCAGAAGTCCCGTGCGTGACGGGCTCCACTCTATCTCGCGGAGCACAGTCTCAGCCTGCTGGTCGCGCCATTTGAACGCGATGGAGTCCTTAGGGAACTTGGCCGTCTCTCCAAGAGTAGCCGCGTATGCGACATCATCAAGCGTCAGCACGAGTCCGTCTGACGGGATGTCGAAGTCAGCTATTGCGGCTTCATAGCCATCGATCGCGTCGAATAGGTTGTCCTTGTCAACCATCACATAGTCGACCGCGTCAAAGCCCTGAGACTTGACCCACTCCATCTTCTGCTGCCTTGTAGCGAATTCCACGCCCTCGCACTGATACAACGAGAAAGCGTAGAACATGACATTCCTCGCAGCCGTGACCTTAGGGTCCAGCTGGCGTATGCTGCCGCTGCAGAGATTGCGCGGGTTCTTGTACTTGGCATCAGCGTCCTCTATGGCCTCGTTTATCTTTTCGAAGTCAGAGTACCTGATGACCGCTTCTCCCCTGATGATTGTCTTTCCCTTGTGCGGGATCACCTTCGGAACGTTGCGGCAGGCCATGACGTTGGCGGTGATAAGCTCGCCTTCTGTACCGTTGCCCCTTGTGACTCCCTGCACCAGTCTTCCGTTCTCGTAAGTTATGCCGACAGTCAGACCGTCCAGCTTCCACGAAAGCATGCCCTTCTGATCTCCCAGCCAGGCCCTGAGTTCGTCCCTGTCCTTGGTCTTGTTCAGGGAGAGCATCTTCTTCTCGTGGACTATCTTAGGGAGTCCCGCGGCCGTCTCGAATCCTACGTTGATCGACGGGCTGTCATCCCGTATATAGCCGGTCTCATCCTCGAGCGCGAGAAGCTCGTCATACATCTCGTCGTACTCGTAGTTTGTGATAATCTCAGTGCCGTCGGTATAGTATGCTCGCGAGGCCTCATTCAGTTTTTCGACCAGTTCGTCTATTCTTTTCCTTTTATCCATATTCATTCCTTATTGGATAATGATCCTGTTGTCTATTCTTCCTCCAAGACCCTTGTGTTCCTGTAAGTATTTTTTAAGAGTTTCGAAAGCATCCTCGCTGACTATTGTGATGCCGGCAGCCTTTGAGAGTTCTTCGTTGGTCTGATCAAGAACAGCTTCGGAATTGATGAAATAAAATTCCTGAAGACCTATGCTGAACATGTGATCATTAGCTACTGGCTCTCCTTTATATGTAAGCTCCAGCTCACCGGTTTCTCTTGTATATACGATATGAAGCGCCTGGGATGTGTGGAAGAAAGCGTCCTTCCAATCGTCAAGCACCTCATCCCTGAGCATGTAGCTTATTATATGCTTCAGCTGTTTTCCGCTGACCTTTACCCTGTAGATCTTGCCGTCATACGGATATGCTTCCCTGAGATCCTGCAGTGTTACGGTCATGTCCAATCTGTAGCACCTGGTGCTGGAACTTGCCATCATCATTATATCCACATCGAGAGAATCCGAGAACGCGTCAACAAACAGCTGCCCCACTTCCGTGGTGTTTCCCCTGCCGTAATTGTCAAGGTTTCTCTTCAGTCTTGTTACGAGGGCGCTGTATTTCTCGTCGATATCCATCTGATAGGAATTGACCATAGCCCTTACGAATTTATCCACAGGGCAATGTTCCTCATCCACAGGGACCAGCTTGTAATCCCAGCAGGTGATATCCTTAGTGGCCTCATCAACGGAAAGCCGCAGCTCACCGATATGGGTATTTCCGGTGCCTGCCTGAAGGATGAGGATGTCATTTACGATATCCGGCTTTTCAAGGTATGTATGTGAGTGCGCTCCGACTATGATGTCGACACCCAGCGAAGGGTCCAGCTTTTTGGCAAGTTCGACATCAGCATCATATCCGATATGCGTCAGCAAAACTGTCAGGTCAGGCTCAACCTTTTTTGATCTGACCTGCTCCACGATCTTCTTTACTTCATCAGCAGGATCATGGACTGTGACGAATGTCCCTACAAGGCCCTCGGCTTTTGTCTGATCTACTATGTTCCCGGTTATCAGTCCGATGAAAAGCACCTTGAAATTGCCGGTCCTGACAATCTCATACGGCTTGAACAGTGTCCTGCCGTTTTTTCTTATGCGGAAGTTCGCGTTGAGTATCGGAAAGTCCGCGTAGCGCGAAGCGAACATCAGATGCGATATCCCGTAATCCAGTTCGTGATTTCCAATGGACATCGCGTCGATATCTATGAGGTTTAGCATATCCATCGTGGACATGCCGTGAAAATCGCTGTCCAGAAGCGAGCCCTGGAATACGTCGCCTGCTATGCAGTATACAGTGTCAGGGTTTTCAGTCTTGACCTTTTTTACATACCCTGCCGCCTGAGCCAGACTGTGGCAGAGCTTACCGTTTTCATCCGTATCTCCCGCAAATGTTCCGTGGATGTCATTGGAATGCAGGAGCACAAGTTCCTCTGTTTTTTTGCTCATCAGTTGACCTTCTCCATTTTGACATAGCCCTTGCCGAGCTTCTTCTGTCCGTAATCGTCAAACATGACCGTCATGGTTTTATCATCCTGTTCTATCACCATGCCCTCTCCGAACTTCGGGTGTCTGACTATATCCCCGTTCGAAAACTCCTGGTGTATCTTTGCCTTCTCCTTTGTCTGCCTTCTTGCAGCGGACAGGCTGTCGAAAGGCTTGGAAGCAGGTTCTCCGGCGTATCCGTCAGCAGTACCGTGCGAGCGGCCTCCGAAGAAGTAATCTCCCATCCAGCTGCTCTCGCCTCTGAGTCCGGTCCCTATTCTGACCTTGTCTTCCACTGTCTGGTCGCCGTCCATGCATTCCCTGTCCATCTCGCGGAGGAACAGCGACTCCTGCTGGAAGTCCGTGCGGCCGTAGACAGTGCGTACCTGTGCGCCCGTCAGATAAAGCTTCTTCATGGCACGTGTCACGCCCACATAGCAGAGCCTGCGCTCCTCTTCCATGCTGTGGTCGTCCTCATATGCGCCGAGCCCCGGGAACATCCCGTTCTCCATTCCCGGCATGAATACCACCGGGAATTCGAGTCCCTTTGCGGAATGCAGTGTCATAAGCACTACAGCGTCCTCATTCTCATCGTGATTGTCTATGTCCGCCATCAGAGTGATCTGCTCAAGGAAGGCGGAGAGCTCCGTCTGTTCATCCGTTTCGACTCCCTCTCCGAGGAGTTCGAGCCTGTCGGCCCTCATTTCATCACGCATTGCCTGTGCCGTGCCGTCAGCGAGCCCCTTCTCGAATTCGGCGATGACAGACTTGAATTCCATGATGTTCTCAATGCGGCTCTCAGCCTCTACCGTGCCCGCGTCTTCGAGCGCCTTCAGGTAGCCGGAGCGGCTCAGCACATTGTCGTATATATCAAGGATACCGAGGTTCTCCTGCTCGGCCCTGATGCCGCTTATCATGTCGGTGAACGCCTCTACGGATCCCCTCAGCTTCGGTCCGAATGTCGCCTGCAGCTGCTTGTCCGAAAGCGCTTCGAAAAGCGTCATCCCGTAGGCCTCTGCGTATTCCTGTACACCGGACATCGTCTTGTCGCCTATGCCCCTTTTAGGCTCGTTTATGACCCTCAGCAGCGACACGTTGTCGCCCGGGTTCTCAATGAGCCTGAGGTAGGCCATCACGTCCTTTATTTCCTTGCGGTCATAGTATCTGAGCCCCGCCAGCACCCTGTAAGGGATGCCGCGGAAGCTGAACTTCTCCTCGAAGCTCCTCGACTGCGCGTTCTTGCGGTAGAGTATCGCGAAGTCCTTGTAATCGTATCCCTCGTCGGCCCTGAGCCTCTCGATCTCGGAGCCTATCCACCAGGCTTCCTGCTTCTCATCCTCGAGCCTCTTGTATGTGATCTTCTCGCCGTCAGATCTCTCTGTCCAGAGAGCCTTCTGTTTTCTTGCCTTGTTATTTTTAATGACCGAATTTGCGAGCTTCAGGATATTGCCGTCGGAGCGGTAGTTCTGCTCAAGCCTGATGGTAAACACATCTTTGAAATCATCCTCAAAATCGAGTATGTTTCTGATGTCCGCGCCGCGCCACTGGTAAATGCACTGATCATCATCGCCCACCACGCAGAGGTTGCCGTGTACAGACGCCAGCATTTTTATCAGCTTGTACTGCAGATAGTTGGTGTCCTGGTACTCGTCCACCATGATATACCTGAAGCGCGTCGCGTAGTATTCGAGTATGTCCGGGTTCTGCTCCAGCAGCTTCACTCCGTTCCACAGAAGGTCGTCAAAGTCCATGGCGTTTGCAGCCATCAACTCGTCCGTATAGCGGCGGTAGACCTCGTATATCTTCTTCTCGTAAGGGAGCCCGCTTCCGTTTCTTAGAAAGTCTTCCGGACCTTCTTCACGCTCCTTGCACTTGCTTATGATTGCGATGATCATCGAAGGCGAAGTCGTCTTGTCGTTGACCTCGAGCTCCTTGCATATCCTCTTCACAAGGGTCTTCTTGTCAGTCTCGTCATAGACCGTAAAGCCCGCCTTATAGCCCAGTCTCTCAGGCGAGTATCTGAGCATGCGAAGGCACATGGCATGGAAGGTCATTATCCATATGCCATAAGCTTCACCCACCAGGCTCTCCACCCTGCTTCTCATCTCACCGGCCGCCTTATTTGTGAATGTAACGGCCAGTATGCTGCGTGGATCTATGCCCTGATCTATCATGTACGCCATGCGGTGAGTCATTGTCGCGGTCTTGCCAGAACCCGCTCCCGCGAGTATCAGTACAGGCCCGTTCAGATGCCGCACAGCCTTATTCTGTTCGCTGTTTAATGTAATGCCCATAGATATTTAATTATACCATTTTTTGCCCTAAGAGGGCGAGAAAAAACCAGCCCGGTAACTCGAGGACGCCGGCACTTAGCGACTGGCAAGACGCAGTCGCAGACAGAGCTTAGTACCGCTGCGTCCGAATGTTAGCGAGAGCGTGCCGGGCGGTTTTTACTCGCCCTTTTTTGGGTTTCAAATGGGCTATATATTGTTGACTTTTAATTGCGTGGTGTTAAAATTTAATCACAGGGCGCTTATGCCCGTTATCACATTTGAGTGTTTTATAAGGAGAGTGATACCAATGGCAAATTATGTAGAAAGAGTCATCGAGCAGTGCAAAAAGAACAATCCTGGCGAGGTTGAATTCCACCAGACAGTAGAAGAGGTTCTTACTTCTCTTAAGCCGGTTGTTGAGAAGCATCCGGAGTATGAAAAGACTGCACTTCTTGAGAGACTCGTTGAGCCTGAAAGAGGAGTTACTTTCAGAGTAGTATGGGTTGACGATGCCGGCAAGGTACAGGTCAACAAGGGCTACAGATATCAGTTCAGCAGCGCAATCGGACCTTACAAGGGCGGACTCAGATTTGCTCCAAACGTATATCCTGGAATCATCAAGTTCCTCGGATTCGAGCAGATCTTCAAGAACTCCCTGACAGGTCTCCCAATCGGCGGCGGCAAGGGCGGTTCGGACTTCGATCCAAACGGCAAGAGCGATGCAGAAGTTATGAGATTCTGCCAGGCATTCATGACAGAGCTCTACAGACACATCGGTGCTAACACAGACGTTCCAGCCGGTGACCTCGGAGTAGGCGCTAGAGAGATCGGATATCTCTTTGGACAGTACAAGAGAATCGTTGACAAGTATGAAGGCGTTCTCACAGGTAAGGGAATCCCTTATGGCGGACTTCTCGGAAGAGCTGAGGCTACAGGATTCGGTATCGTATGGTATGCTGAAGAAATGCTGAAGGCAAACGGCGAAGACTTCAAGGGCAAGAACGTTGCTATCTCCGGCTTCGGTAACGTAGCTTGGGGTACAGCTTGGAAGCTCTGGGAGCTCGGTGCTAAGTGCGTTACAATTTCCGGACCGGATGGATACATCTATGATCCAGACGGAATCACAACTCAGGAGAAGGTTGACTACCTCCTCGAGCTCAGAGGATCCGGCAAGAACATCTGCGCACCTTACGCAGAGAAATTCCCTAACGCTAAGTTCTTCGCAGGCAAGAAGCCATGGGGCGTATTCCAGGATACAGGCTGCAAGATCGACATGTTCATCCCTTGCGCTATGCAGAATGACGTTCACATGGAGCATGCTAAGCAGATCGTTGAAGGCGGCTGCAAGTTCTATTGCGAAGGCGCTAACATGCCTACAACAAACGATGCTCTCGAGTATCTGATCGAGAACATGACAGCTGTTGGTCCTGCTAAGGCAGCCAACGCGGGCGGAGTTGCTTGCTCCTGCATCGAGATGGGCCAGAACGCAGGTCACACTGCATTCCAGCACCAGGCTGTTTATGATCAGCTCCACCAGATCATGAAGAACATCTACAGCGCTTGCGCTAAGGCTGGTGAGACATACTACGGTGACAAGAACGCTCTGGTACCTGGCGCTAACATCGCCGGATTCGAGAGAGTTGCTAACGCTATGATGGCTCAGGGCCTTGTATAAAGGTGACTCTTTAGGTTAAAAACCTCAAATCAAAAAGAGACCGCTTCGGCGGTCTCTTTTATTGTGTTGTTTACATGCGGACGGCTTCGGATATGGTGAACAGGTATAGGTAAGCCTCGCTGACTTCCATGCCCGTGCCCTTCTCTACGGCCTCGCTGTAGAGTTCTATCTGCACTTTGTATTCGTCCCTTATGCGTTCAAGTTCGGCTTCGCGATCCGCGCCCGGCCTTATATAGCTCGACTTGTAATCTATGAGTATCATCCTGCCGTCCTCTTCGAAGCAGCAGTCGATGACACCCTGCACCAGCATCTCTTTGCCGTTTCTTGCGGTCTTAAGCGTAAACGGCTTTTCGCGTTTCAGGCTGCCCCGCCTGCTCGCGGCTAGCGCCCTTTTGCCGAGGTCGCTTTCGAAGAACGCCGCGATATGGCTCAGATCGAGCGAAGCATATACGTCTTCATCTATAGCGCCCTTCTCTTTAAGGAATGCTGCCCTCTCCGCTATGTAGTCCATATCGGTTGCGCTGCCGGTGATTTTCCCGAAGTCGAGGAATTCCATTATGCGGTGATACGCTGTTCCGATGTCTGCCGCGGACGCGCGCTTCTTGCTCTCCGCTCCGTTCCTGATGTTTGTGACCTCGTCTCCGGACATCACAACGACCTCGCGCTTCTTTGCATTTTCCTCTTCGAGCTCTTCTTTCCGTATGGCGCTGACAGACCACTTGGCCTTCGCGGTCAGCAGATCCTCATCCGGATATCTGTATCTGAACCTTCTGTCGATCTCATCGTATATCGCCTGCTCCTCAGCGCTGAGAGGCTTATCGAGATACGCTTCTATGCGTTCGCGCTTTCCGGTCTCCGCGGCAGCTTTTGTGAGTATCAGCGGAGATATGAAGTACCTGTTGAAACCTGTCATCAGGACGCCGTTCATGGCCCTGAGGTAGCTTCTCGGACGTGTCACAGCCTTGTTCAGGTCTTCCTCATCCTTGCAGCTTCCCACCAGGTACAGCTTGTTGCGCGCTCTTGTCATTGCAACGTAGAGCAGCCTCAGTTCCTCTTTGTATTCATCGCGTCTTGACTTCGAATTGATGGCACGCTGTACCAGTGTGGAGCGCCAGAATCTCCGCGCCGGGTCCACGTATGGCAGTCCGACTCCCACTCCGGAATCGAAGCTGAACTTCTTTTCATTGTTGTCCATTCTGAACGAGCGGCCAAGGTTTCCGACTATAACGAACGGGAACTCAAGGCCTTTGCTTTTGTGGATGGTGGAAATGCGCACGACATCATCATCGCTGCCTGCCATTGCCGCCTGCCCGTTGCTGAGTTTCTTGCTCTTCAGTATCTCAAGGAACGAGATGAACGAGCTGAGGGTCGCTATCGACTCCTTGCTGAACCTGCCCGCTCTGTCAGCGAGCGCGCTTAAGTTGGCCTGCCTTACGGCTCCGCCAGACATGGCTCCGGCCATCCTGTAGTAACCGGAATCCACCAGCACCTTCCATACAAAGTCTTCAAGCGGCATCATGCGCGATAGCATGCGCCATTCGAGAAGCTTCGCCTTCGCGTTCGCAGCCTTTTCCCTTAGAGCTCCTTCCGGTCCCTCTTCCGAGTACCAGTCAAATGCTTCCCAGTACGCAGGCATCGTCTTACGCTTTTCCTTCATGGACGCGGTATGCTCTATCCTTATCTGCGCCAGATCGGACGGCTCGAATCCGAAGACCTCGGAGTGCAGCACGGAAATGAGCGGCACGTCCCTCTTCATATTGTCTATGCATGTCAGAAGCGACAGCGCTACACCTATCTCGACCGTATCGAAATAGTCCTCGGTCTCTTCTATGTGAGGCTCTATCCCGCGGTCTCTTAAAGCGCGGCTCATGACCTCGCCCCTGTACGCGACGGCCCTTAGCAGTATCACTATGTCGCGGGCCTCGGCCTTTCTCACTTCGCCTTTGATGCTGTCGTAGAAGTCTGTCCCTATTATGGAAGCTGCCAGCTTTGCGATATACTCGGCCTCGGCTTCCTCCTTTGTTATCTCTTCTATCTCTTCATCGATGAAGCCTGCCTCGACGGCTTTGGTATCATCCTCAAGAGCTTCCTCAGCCGCTTCTTTCGTATTGCCTTCCTCTGAGAACAGTATGTGTACTTCAGGCACAAAATCGTACTCTTCAGGGATATCCTTCAGGCCTTTGCAGAGCATGGCCCGGCTGTCATAGCCTTCCATGATGCGGCTGAAAACGTGGTTTATGTAATTGATAGTGGCGCCGTTGCTCCTGAAGTTGCTGCCCAGATCGATGGCAGTTCCGTCCGGATCCTCCCCCGACGAAAACTTCGCGTAAAGCCTTTCGAATATCTCAGGCTCCGCCTGCCTGAACTTATATATGCTCTGCTTGACGTCACCTACCCTGAACACGTTGTCCGGTCTGGCAACGCGGCTAATGAGATGTTCCTGTATGTTATTTGTATCCTGGTATTCATCGACAAAGATGAACTTGAAGCGCTTTCTCAGGATCTCCGCCGCCTCGTCATTTTTCAGTATGCGGACCGCTATATGCTCCATGTCCGAGAAGTCTATCACCCTGTTCTCAAGCTTCTTTGCTTCATATCTTTTCTCGAATTCCTCAAGCATTTTAAGGTAATAGACCGTATATCCGTATGTCGCGTTCATCTCCCTAATGCGCGTATCGAAGTCAGGCATCAGGTATCTTTTTCTGAAGTCTTTGATATCTTCTTTCAGACTGTCATTAAGACCGGATACTTCTGTTTTTATTGTTTCATAGGCTTCCTTCTGATCCTTTTTTGCTCCAAGCCTTGTCGGAGGGATGTTGTCGATTGCGCTGAATACTTCCGCATCGAGCCTGCCCTCTTTCAGCATTGTGATGATCTCCTGTACGGCAGCCACCTGGAGGGTGAACTTCTCATCGAACATCTCCGGTATGCCGGCCTGATCCATCATGGCCTGCAGCCTGCGGTAACTGTCCATGACCCTCTCGAAAACGTCAAGCGCGTCTGTCCTCATGATATTCTGCAGCTCCGACCCCTCGAAAGTATCCGCTGTCACCTTCAGCTGCTCCGCCCTGCCATATGCCCACTCGAAGTAATCAGGCATGGTCCTCAGCTTTCCATACGCACTCAGAAGGTCGTCCATGAACTTCTCTTCGGTACGCTCCTCGCTGTACAGTCTCAGGAACGCCCTGAAACTGCCTCCCTCGATAAGGTCGTCGCTGGCAAAGCCATCATCCATCATTTCGCTCACGGCCTCGCGCCTCAGAAGCTCGCACTGGATATCATCCGCGACCGTGAAGTTAGGTTCCATGTCTATCTCATGGAAGAATTCCTTTATGACACGCAGGGCAAAACTGTCGATGGTCGATATATACGCCCGGTACAGCCTGCCAAGCTGATCCTTCATGCGCGAAGCTTCTTCAGGATGATCAGCCATCCTCTTTCTTATGGCAGATGAAAGCCTCAGCCTCATCTCTGATGCGGCGGCGTTCGTAAATGTAACAACAAGAAGATCATCCACGTTGGCCTTGCCCTCGAGGATGATCCTTATGATGCGCTCAATAAGCACCGAGGTCTTTCCGGACCCCGCCGCCGCGGATACGAGCACCGACTTGTCTATGGTCTCAATAGCCTTAAGTTGTTCGTCTGTAAATTCTTTCGCCATGTTTATATTTTAGCTGTCATTCCTAGCCATAGCAATAAAAAGTGACACAGGATCAGGTCCTGTGTCACTGTAAGTCCTATTTTTGGTACTGTTATACCAGCACGTTTCCTTCCATGCCCTCCGGCACATCCAGTCCCATGAGCGTCAGCAGTGTAGGCGCGATGTCTGCCAGCTTGCCCGATGTCGCCGCGAACGATACCGGCTCCTTGCAGATATGTACGAGCGGAACCTTTGCAGTAGAGTGCTTTGTGACAGGCTCGCCCTTCTCGTCCAGCATGGTATCCGCGTTGCCGTGGTCTGCTGTCAGGAGGATCTGTCCGTCCTTCTCGAATATCGCGTCGCGGATCTGTCCGATAAGTCCGTCGAGAGCCTCTATGGCTTTTACGGCTGCTTCGAACACTCCTGTGTGTCCGACCATGTCAGGGTTTGCGAAGTTAAGGACGATCAGATCATACTTATCTTCTTTGATCTTTTCGATGACCGTGGCCGCTACCTCAGGCGCGCTCATCTCAGGCTGCAGGTCGTATGTCGCGACCTTTGGCGACGGGATGAGTATCCTGTCTTCGTTCTTGTTCGGCTCCTCGACGCCGCCGTTGAAGAAGAACGTGACATGCGCGTACTTCTCTGTCTCAGCGATCCTGAGCTGTCTCAGTCCGAGATCAGCTATGGTCTTTCCGAGAGTCGGGTCTACGTCCTGAGGCGGGAATGCCACCAGTACGTTTGGCATCGTTGCGTCGTACTCAGCCATGCAGACGTAAGTGAGGTCCTTAGGAGCGGACTTTCTCTCGAAACCGTCAAATTCAGGATCTACCAGAGCGCGTGTGATCTCTCTTGCCCTGTCAGGTCTGAAGTTGATGAAGATCACGGAGTCGCCGTCCTTGATAGGAACAGGGTTTATCACTGTCGGCTGAACAAACTCGTCCACTTCGTCCTTGGCGTAGGAGTTGTCCATGCACTCCTGAGCGCTTGAAGCCATGAGTCCCTCGCTGAGAGTGAGCGCGTCATAAGCTCTTACGAGACGCTCCCACCTCTTGTCTCTGTCCATTGCATAGAATCTGCCCGAGATGACGCCGATGCGTCCGGCGTCGTTATCATTCAGATATTCCTCGAGAGGTCCGAGCCATGTCATGGCGCTCTTTGGCGGAACGTCTCTTCCGTCAAGGAAGCAGTGGACCGCAACGTCCTTTACTCCGCACTTCTTAGCCATGTTGATCGTAGCCATGAGGTGCTTCATGTGGCTGTGCACGCCGCCGTCAGAAACGAGTCCCATGATGTGGAGAGTGTGTCCCTCAGCCGCGTTCTTCATTGCAGCATTCAGGGCCTCATTCTCAAAAAACTCTCCGGAATCAATGGATCTTGATATCTTGAGGAGGTTCTGATAGATGACGCTTCCGGCGCCTATGTTGAGGTGTCCTACCTCTGAGTTGCCCATCTGTCCGGCAGGGAGTCCTACAGGCTCGCCGCTCGCGTAGATAGTGATGAACGGATAGTTGTCGAAGATCTCGTCGAGAACAGGCGTCCTCGCTTTCATTATGGCGTTGCCGTAAAATTCTTCTCTGTAGCCGAATCCGTCAAGGATCATCAGCATCGTAGGTCTGTGTTTCATTACGCTTCCCCTTCTTCTTTAACGGCGGCAGTGATCATGTCAGCCGCTATCTCCTTTGCTGCCTGGCTTACAGGTCTCTCGCTCACTTCTTCGGTAAGAGGTCTCTTGCCGTCGACAATGTCTCTGGCTCTCTTTGATGTGAGGATGACCAGCGAGTATCTGCTTGTTGTCTTTTCTCTGAGTTTGTTGATCGATGGATAAAGAAGCATTGTGTTTCCCCTTTCGGTAGTTATTTTGACTCTTTTTCGTATTCTCTTATGATGGATCTGACCGCCTCAGGCACGCGGGCTGATTCCGCTGCGATTATGCTGCGCGCCAGATCGACTGCTTCGTCTATATCTTCATTGACTATGTAATAGTCGTATTCGCCTATCAGTCTGATCTCGTTGAGGGCCTGTCCGAGCCGCTTTTCCACTTTCGCGGCATCCTCTGTGCCTCTGCCAATGAGTCTCTTTCTGAGTTCCGCGAGACTTGGCGGAAGGATGAAAATGAGTATGGCCTCCGGCATCGCCTTCTTGACCTGCAGGCCTCCCTGCACGTCTATGTCGAGGATCACGTTGTAGCCCCTGTCAAGGCGGCTTATCACCATGTCCTTAGGCGTTCCGTAGAGGTTGTCGAATACAGTAGCGTGCTCAAGGAAATTGCCCGCCTCTATATTGGTCAGGAACTCATCCCTCGATACGAAATAGTACTCTCTGCCGTGGACCTCTCCCTCACGCGGAGCGCGTGTCGTCATCGACACCGAGAATTCGTTCCGGATGTCCTTTAGGAGCTCTTTGCACACAGTACCCTTGCCCGTTCCGGACGGTCCGGATATGACGAATAATCTTCCTCTTTTACGGCTCATATGTACCTCCCGTCAATCTATGATTTTAGCACATTAGCCTCTGATTTCGCAATTATCAGATTGGCCGCGATGTCACCTTCCACGTTTATTGTGGTAAATGCCATGTCGAGCAGCCTGTAGAACGCGGCTACAGGTCCTATAAGATCGATCGGCAGTCCGAAAATGGTGAGGAACGATGTCATCAGTACTATCCCACCTCCCGGAATTCCCGGCGCGGCCATGTTCAGGAGCGCCGCCACAAGTGCCATCGCCGCAAGCTGCGCAAACGGCAGGCCCAGCGAGTAGAATTCATCCACAAAGAACGCCAGGCAGCAGAACGAGCAGGCTCCTCCGCACATGTTTATGGTACAGCCGAGCGGCAGTATGAAACTGCTTATATCCTCGGGCGCTCCCAGGTCTTTTGTGCAGACCCTGATGGTGGTCGGGAGCGTCGCCGCCGAGCTTGTTGTGGAAATGGTCATGAGCGCCACCCTGCCGCAGGCCCTGAGATAGGTCTTCAGATCTGTTTCAGTGTAAAAAATCACCGGCAGCATGAACACTATGATGAATACAGCTATGCAGGCCAGCCAGCAGCACAGTATGTACTTGCCTATCGCCATGAAGAGTCCCGCTCCGTACTCCGCTATGGAGAAGGCTATAAGGGACATGACGCCTATAGGCGATGTCTCCATTATCACGGAGAGTATGCGGAACACTATGTCTGAAAGGCGGTTGATGAAATCCCTTACCGGCTCTGCCTTCTCGCCCATCCTGACTATAACTACGGCAAGTATGATCGCCAGTATGATGGTCACGAGTATGTTTTTTGACGAGAATATGTCCTCCAGGCTGCCTGGGAAAAGCTGCCTCAGCACGTCTGCCGCGCTCAGCTTTCCGGCTATAGTCCCTTCATATACCGGCTGGTTCTCAAAGACGATGCCCTGCCCCGGGCGTATGCTCGTCGCTACCACGGACGATACCGCGAAAGATGCCATAAACATCACGAAGAACAGCACTACCGTCTTGACAGCGACCCTCCTAAGGGACTTTATATTGGCCGAGTTGATGATGCCTGTCATTACCGCGCATACCAGCACCGGGAGCACCATGAACTTGATCAGCCTGAGGTAGATGTCGCCAACGATCCTGGTCGAGATCGAGAATCCCGGGGCAAAAAGGCCAAGCAAAATGCCGATCGCAAAGCCGATCGCGATCCGCGCAAACAGATTCTCTTTTTTCAAGACCCAACTATTCCCCATTAATGCAATAAATCGGTTACTGACCCTGCCGGGCACGCTCTCGCTGACGTTCGGACACAGCGGTACTAAACTCTGACTTCGCCTTAGGCTCGTCAATCGTTAAGTGCCGGCGTCCTCAAGTCACCCGCCCAGGGTTAGTAACCGATTTTTCTATTCTATGTTCTGGACTTGTTCTCTTATCTTCTCTATTTCGGCCTTGAGATCCAGCATCATCGATGTGATCTCGCGGTCGTTCGACTTCGATCCTATGGTATTGGCCTCGCGGTTCATCTCCTGGATCAGGAAGTCTATCTTCTTGCCGATGGCTTCGCCGTCTGTCTTAAGGAAGGCCCTCAGCTGGCTCACGTGGCTGTCGAGCCTCACGAGTTCTTCAGTGATATTTGCCTTGTCAGCGAAGATCGCTGCTTCAAGGGCTATCCTTTCCTCAGGCACTTCATATACACCGTCAAGAAGCTCTTCGACTCTGGCCTTGAACTTCGCGGCATATTCCTTTTCGATTTCAGGTGCCCTCTTTTCTATACGCGCGCGTATATCCGAAACTATGTCCGCCCTTGCCTCAAGGTCTGCCGCGAGCTTTGCTCCCTCTGCTTCTCTCATCGCGCAGATGTCGTCAGTGGCCTTCCTTGCAGCGGACACCAATCTCTGCGTCATGGTCTCTTCATCCTCTTCTGCGGCGCTCGTCTTTATTACATCCGGCATCCTTGCAAGCAGACTGAGCGACACCTTGGATTCCTCTCCAAACTCAAAGCTGTCCCTCAGTGTGCTTAAAGCGTCATAGTATTTTGCCGCAAGATCGGCGTCCAGCTTGACATCGCTGTCGCTCTTGCCGGCATTGTCTATGCTGACGTTCACCTCTACCTTGCCGCGGGAAAGCTTCTCCTTGATAGCGGCCTTGATGGCTTCTTCCGCGAACGAGTATCTTCTGGGCATCTTGACGGAGATGTCCAGATATCTGTGGTTGACCGCTCTTATCTCTACTGTGACCTTACCTGTTTCGTCGGCATACTCTCCTCTGCCGAACCCGGTCATGCTTTTTATCATGTTATTCTTCTTCCTTCTCAGCGTCTTCTACTACTTCAGGTTCAACGTCAACGGCTTCAGCGCGTGTGATCTCATCCTCTTCGAATGCTTCTTCCTCAGCTCTTCTGGCTTCTTCCTCAGCTGCGCGCTGCGCTTCTCTTTCATTGAGCTTCGCGTTGGTGTTTATGATCTTGAGAATTACATAAACGATTGCAAGAAATACTATTAACTTGAACATAAATACCCTCCTTTAAAAGTTCTGCGGGCGAAGCACCAGTATGTCGCTGCCCAGCTCGATGTCCCCTGTATTGATAAAACTTACTCTTGAAATGCCTACCTTTTTGCCTTTTCCGGCAGCAGTGTCCATGAACTTCTCCAGGCTGTCGATGTTTGGCAGACCGAATCCCGCTATTTCCGATCTGAAATGCATAGGGATCGCCAGCTTAGGCGTCGTCCTGTCAATAAGTTCAAGAGCCTCAAGCATGTCGTATGTGTAGACTCCTCCGACCGGAACAAGCGCTATGTCGGCATCCTTTAAGAGCACAAGATTCTCCTCAGTCAGAAGATCTTCAAACTTCTCGCCGATGTCGCCGTAGTGAACCAGTTTCTCGCCGGTCCTCTTGTTTGTGATCACATATATCCTGTTCTCGCCTCTAAGAGCGCCCTTCTCAGGATCGTGGAAAGTGTCGATATATTCCACCTTGAACGGACTCTCTTCCTTTGGCTCGATCTTCACGTGCTCGCTGCCTGCGTGATCGTCATGCCCGTGAGAACACAGCACCTCGCTGGCTACATCCACTATCTTTCCGAAGCCCGGTACCGATCCGTATCTGTATGGGTCCAGGATTATGGAATAACCGGTCTTATCATCAAGGATCTTGAAGCACGCATGGCCTATGTACTTGATTATCATGTCCTTCTCCCTTTTATCTTATGAGAGAGATGGCCGACTCTATCGTCTTTATCTCGCATACCTCGCTGCCTGCTTCATACTCGCCGTCCAGCGTCCAGTGGATGCCTTCTTCGATCTCAACCTTCATGCTGTGCGCCGAATACTTTTCTATCTGATGTGACTTGAACGTTCCGCCAAGCGTGGATGCCACGATGTCGCTCAGTTCGATCAGGTCCTTAGGCATTTTAATCATGAGGACCTCCATCATGCCGTCGTTCATGTCCACGTCCAGCCTCTCAAGGTTCAGTATTCCGCCTATCGACTTGGAGTTGCAGACCGCGCCGAGTACGTAGTCGCCCTCATGGACCTCCTCTTTGTCTGTTCCCGGTTCGAGCGTGATCTTTGCGTGTATCGGCTTGAGGTTTGCAAGCTCGGTCACTCCGCCCATCACGTAGGCCGCATGTCCGAAAATGTTCTTGAGGTTCTGCGGCACCGAGTATGTCACGGAGGTGAATGCTCCGAAGCTGGCCACGTAGCTGAAGTAGCGGTCATTGAAGCAGCCTATGTCCACGGCCCCGGCCTTTCCGTTGATTATCCTGTCCACGCATTCATGTATGTTCTTCGGCAGGCCTACCGAGCTGGCAAAGTCGTTCGTTGAACCCGCAGGTATGTAGCCTATCGGCGTCCTGAGGTCTTTGCTCAGCAGACCGTCTATTACCTCGTTCAGCGTGCCGTCTCCTCCCGAGACTACCACCACATCCGATTCGCCGCCGTACTCTGCCGCGAAGTCCCTGGCATCGCCCTTCCCGGTCGTCATCAAAACCTGTGTCAGATATCCGGCTCCGGAAAAACTCTCGATTATAGAGGCCATGTATTTAGGAGCCAGCATGACTCCTGCTTTAGGGTTCATGATGAACAGCAGCTTTTTTCTGTCGTGCATTATTCTTCATCCTCCGGCTCGTATTCTCTGTTGCGGGCTTCAAGTTCTTTCTCGATCCGCTCTTTTACGTTTCTCTCCGCTTCCAGCTCGGCTATCTCTCTTTCGCGTTTCTCCTCATAACCCGGGTCGAACTTTCTGGAGAACCTGACCGCCAGACTGTCGAGCGACCTGTCCGCCATGTCGTATTCGCCGATTATAAGCTTGTTCCACATCTCCTCGCCGTTGGAACCGTACTGCCTGATCAGGTACTCCTTGATCTTGGCCGGCGTAAGTCTTCCGCGGCGCATGTGGATGTCCCAGGATTTATTGAACATCATGCCTATGCAGAGCACCCAGCTTATGAGGTAGAACCACAGCATCATGGCTACGATGTTTGAGAAAGCTCCATAGATAAGGTTGTAGTTGACCGCCCTGGAGATATACAGGGAGTAGAACCACGTGACTATCATGATACCTACCGTAGCTACTACAGCGCCCGGGAGCACAGCTCTCACAGGCACTCGTATGCGCGGCAGCAGATAGTAATTCGCGAGTATTACTATAAAGAACAGCCCGCCTAAAAGAGGCGTCCTGAGATCGGAGATCAGTTGCTGAAGTTCAGGATTCTGAAGCACTCTCTTCGCAATGAGTTCGCCGTATACATAGCCGACCAGAGTCAATGCTACCACCAGGATGGAGCCCGCGGCGATCGGTATCGACTTCAGCCTCTCGGAAAAGAAGTTGAACCTGTACTTTCCGTAACTGATCGTGTATGTCGTGAGTCTTGACAGCGAGAAAGCAAGTGAAGAGCTCGCCCAGAGAGCGAGGATGATCATGAAGAAGTTGGATACCGACGTTGAAGACGCCTTGAAGAGGCCCTCAAGGAAGCTGCCCATCTCCGTCGACAAATGCTGCTCGAGCCAGTCTTTGATGAAATCCATCGAGACATCGAAAATACCCAGTACCTGCGTAAGTACGATAAGCATAGGCACTGATGCCATGAAGAAGAAATACGCGATCTGCGCAGCAAATCCCGCATAATACTGGTCGTCAAACTGCCTCCAGAGATGGAAGCAGATCTTTCTGACCCTCTTCCACGTCAGGGGCAGCTTATGATTCTCGTCGTGATCTTCACTTACTGTGTTTTCCCAGAAATCACTCATGCGTTTTATCCGAGCAGTCTTTCAAGCTCGGCAATGGCATTTGCCCTGTGGCTGATGGTGTTCTTGAAATCCGTACCAAGCTGAGCGAAGGAATTCTTATAGCCGTCCGGAATGAATACCGGATCATAGCCGAAGCCTCCGCTGCCCAGCTTCTCCTCAGCGATATGACCGTGGCACTCGCCCTTCGCTACAAGGATGTACCTTCCGTCCTGTTCTTTGGCGGTCTTAGGAGCGCCTTCAGGACCCGGGTATATCAGTGTGATGACTGTAACGAACTTTGCTGTCCTTTCTTCGAAAGGAACGCCCTCAAGCTCGCCCAGAAGCTTGGTGTTGTTGTCATCGTAAACGCAGCCCTCGCCCGCGTATCTCGCGCTGTAGACGCCCGGAGCGCCCCCGAGATGATCGACCATCAGGCCGGAATCATCCGCGATCACAGGGCTGTCTGCGTACTTTTCAGCCAGAGCCGGGTCAGCATGTATCATGTCCATGATAACACTTGCCTTCAAGAAGGAATTCTCCTCAAAGGTAGTGCCCGTCTCTTCTATGTCGTCGGTCGGGATACCCGCGTCATCGCGGGATATCACATGGAGCCCGTACTTCTCCAGTATGGCTCTCAGCTCGACTATCTTATTCTTGTTCTGTGATGCCAAAATCGCTGTTCTCATAACTGTTTAATTATATCATTTATCACGTGCTGCCGCCATCATCAGAGCGCATTCTATGCGCTTGCGGTGCAGCCTGCAGCCGAATTCATATACCTTGTTTATATCGCCGTTGGCGTGGTAGTTGTTGGCCGCGCAGCCTCCCGCGCAGTACAGCCTCGCCCAGCAGTTTTTGCACTTGTCGCGCGTGTAGATATTGTTGCCATTCGTGAAGATGGCGACCGTCTCCGGGTGAGTGATGCCCTCGTAGATATTGCCGACTATCATGTCGTCATCGCCCACGAACTGGTGGCATGGATAAAGATCCCCCGTCGGAGTGACAGCGAGATATTCCGTCGAAACTCCGCAGCCCGCGACTCTCTTGTAGATACAAGGTCCTCCCGTCAGATCGACCGTGTAGTGGTAGAAGCTGAAGCCCTCGCCCGCCTCTTCTCTTTTCAGCATCTCAAGAGCGAGCTTTTCGTATTCTTCAAACAGCTGCGGCAGATCTTCCTCCTTGAGCGCGTAAGGCGCGTCAGGAGAAGCCACTACAGGCTCTATGGAAGTCTCCCTGAATCCGAGATCAGCCATTGCGAGCACGTCCGCCGCAAAGTCCTTATTGTATGCAGTGTAAGTGCCGCGCATGTAGTATTCGGAGCTCTTTCTGCCTGAAGCTACTGCCGGGTCGTCAGTCGTCCTTGCCTCCACAAGAGCCTTGAAGTTGTCCATGATGGCATCGTAAGTGCCCCCGCCCGACTTGCTCTTGCGCATGCGGTCGTGGGTCTCTCTTCTGCCGTCCATGCTCAGGACGACGTTTCCCATCTCACGATTGGTGAAGTCGATGACATCTTCATCTATGAGTACGCCGTTGGTGGTCAGCGTGAAATTGAATATCTTGTTGTGCTTCTTCTCAAGCTCTCTGCCGTAGGCGACTATCTCCTTGCAGACGTCCCAGTTTATAAGCGGCTCGCCGCCAAAGAAGTCCACTTCAAGATGTCTCCTGCTGCCTGAATGCTCCACCAGATAATCCAGAGCCTTCTTTCCGACCTCAGCGCTCATTATCCCGCTTTTTCCGGAATAATCGCCTTTGCCCGCAAAACAATATTCGCAGTCCATGTTGCATCCATGTGCCACGTGAAGGCATATGGCCTTGAGGATCGACTGCTTGAACTTTATCTCGTCGGCCGCTTCCTCGAAAGGATCGGATGACCAGAGCAGGCCCTTTTCACAGAGCTCAGCGATATCATCAAGTGTCTCCTGAGATTCGTTCCGGGAAATGTCATATCGGCACGCGATCTCCGAAGCGATCTTATCTCTCGCACTCTCGTCTTTTAGTACGCCCTTAGGGTCACCGCTTTCATCGAGGAGCGAGATGGCGTCATAAGCCACCTCATCCAACGAGTGGACAGCTCCGCTCGCGGCGTCGACCGCCATATTGAATCCATTAAGTTTGTATAGATGTATCATATTTCCTCAGACTAAATAAAAACGGCGCTGCCTCAGCAGCGCCGCCGTAAGCTTCTTACTTCTCCTTGCGCTGCTCGCAGTGCTGATTAGCAACGCTGCAGGAAGTCTTGCTTGCAGACTGGCAGGAAGTCTGGCACTCGCCGCAACCGCCGTTTACCTTCGACTCAGCCATGTCTCTTGTTGTGATAGTCTTGATCCTCTTCATTTCCGGTTCCTCCATTTATATAGATTTTATTATTCGTTTATTTCAACCGAGAATACCGATTTTTCTTCCGGCTTTTCGGCTTTTGCTTCAGGCTTGTGCTCTGCCAGGAATGTCGGCACCTCAGGCGCCTCGAAGTCTACAGGGATCCTTGGCACTTCCTGCGTAGCGCGGTTTTCGAAACCAGGCTTTGCTGAAAAATCAGGTTCCGGGATAGGCTCCTGTACCGCTTCCTTAGGAGCAGCGGTGATCCTGAAGTCGAATACCGCTTCTCTCTTCATGTCTCTGTTGACTATCCTGATCCTGTCAGCCTTGCCGTCATTGCTGTCAGCCTTGACAAGGATGTTGCGGGATTCTCCCGCTGCGATGTCCATGGTGACTTCCTGTCCCGGAAGAGGCGGAAGATCCCAGTTTCTGGTATCAGGATTGTATGCAGTATGGAAAAATCTTACCTTTCCTACAGTCACGTTGATGTGATAGATGCAGTCGCGGTTTACGCTCGGGAGCAGGCACTCGCTCTGCTTGTCTCCAAGCTGTCCTCTCAGGTTGACCGTGCCCTTTGCAGTCCTGTATACCAGGCCTCTGTACTCGTTGCGTCTGTTGACCTGCTCGGAAACGATGACCACATCGCACGGCGCGTTGTTGATCACGTATTCTGCGGTAGTTCCTATCGAGCTGAGCATGTCCTCTTTGGAAGACTTGGTCATGATTATGAGATCAGCGCCTGTCTCACGTGCGGCTCTAGTGATGCGTACGCCCGCCTTGCCTACGCCTGAAAGCATCGAAAGTTTGTATCCTTCAAGCTCTGTGGCAATGAGCGCCAGCTTTTCGTCGAGCACCTTGATGGCTTCAGCTTCAGCTTCGGACTTTACCGAGTAGCTGAGTTTCTCATCGATCATGAGAAGCACCAGTTCCGCTTCATCAGGGCTGTAATGTGATTTGACATAATGCAGCGCTTTCAGACTGCGCTGTGTTTCTTCGATCGGAAGAAGTATCTTCTTCATCTTTTTACCCCTTTTATGTGTTTGGTCGTCATATTTTTGCACTTTATTCTACCACATATGCGGCATCATTTCAAAAACCTCGAGTTAAGTGTAAGTATAAATATCTCGAGTATCGCATAAAGCACAAGATAGTCGTCATCGTATGAGAGGATGAGGTCGTTGCGGCACCAGCCTTCGTTATCGAACTGCAGGCTCGGTGAGCCTCCGATCACCGCCTTCAGCTCCCCATCGTGTTCAACGGTATAGTTGCAGGACACCTTGGCTCTCATGCATGACGGGAAGATATTCACGCGGAATTCTCCCTCCTCAGTGCTGCAGATGAAGCCTTCCTGTTTGCCGTCCTTGAACCTCTTTATCTCGCCGTAGTGCTCGCCGTTGGCGAACATCTCGTAGCCTGCCATGTCGAGAACGATACCCTTGCCGTCAAAGGCATGCGGCATCACGGATGCCATCTCGCTGCCGTCGGAATCGAGTACGGCTGACCTGAACGGGCTGTATGAGTGCTCCACCTTCAGCACCTCTTCTCCATCGGAGTTCCTTAGATATCCGTCGCTGGAGTTGTGGTAGTAGAAAGTGAAGAAGTCGAGGCTGTCAGGCGCCTCCGCGTTTCTGTCCGCCGAGAGCTTCTCAACGATTTCCATGAGATGCTTCACCAGCATGACGGCTGCCAGCTTGAAGCCCGCGAATATGGCGTATCTCTCAGGCGTGACCTCAGCCTCTGCCGTGTTGACGAGGTCGCTGAATCTGTATTCATCTTCCTCTCCCCTGATGATGTTTTCTATCAGGGTAAGGTGCTTGATGCTGAGGCTGTTTTTTACGCGAGAGATGACCACACAGTCCTTGAACTTTCCCGGTCCGAAGACTATGCTGTCCCCCTCATAGCCCTTGTGTCCGGCTATCCACGGCTTGCCGAACGGCGTGTCGATGTCCTTTATCTTTTCATAGAGCTCATCGATGCCAAGATCGGTCTTCACCACCTTCTCATATATGCTGCGGTCATTGAACTTTCCGCCTCCGCGCGTCCAGAAGATGCCGAAAGCGAGCAGCATAACGATGCCTCCCATGATGAACTTTCCAACGCTCAGCATAAGAAGACCCATGAGGACGGTCAGTATGCCTATGGCTGTCATGGCCCTGTCTTGCTTCATATACCCTTTATTCTCCTTTTATATCGCAGCCTTATGAGAGCAGCGCGTCGACTGCGTCTCTTACGGCCTTGCGGTTCTCTTCTGCCTTTTCAGGCGTATCGCCCTTGACCATTACGTATGTCTTGATCTTAGGCTCTGTTCCGGAAGGTCTTACCGCAACAGCGCATCCGTCAGCAAGGTTATAGAAGAGTACGTTGCTCTTTGTGAAGCCCGGTACGTCTCCGAGATAGTCAGTGACGCTTTCGACCTTGAGTCCGATCTCCTCCGGAGCGTTCTCTCTGATGCGGGCCATCACGGCTTCTCTCTTCTCGGCTGAATCGAATCCCGCGAATACCGTGGATTCGGTGTTCTCGATGAACCATCCGTATTTCTCATACAGAGCGATAAGTCCGTCGTATACCGACATGCCTCTGGCCTTATACCAGCATGCCATCTCCGCCATCATCATGGCTGCATAGACAGCATCCTTATCTCTTGCATACGATCCGCCCAGGAATCCGATGCTCTCCTCGAATCCGAATACGAAGTTCTCGTCTCCGTTCTCTTCATGCTCCTTGATCTTCTCGCCGATGAACTTAAAGCCTGTAAGGACTTCGTACATCTTAACATTGTTGTAGTCCGCTATCTTGTTTGCCATTACTGTCGAAACGATGGACTTGCAGACGAACGGGTTCTTAGGCATGGTGCCGAGTTCTTTTCTGACTGTGAAGATGTAGTCCATCATCAGGCATGCTTCCTGGTTTCCGGTAAGGATCTTGTAATCGTCTCCTGCCTTTACTACAGCTCCGCATCTGTCGCTGTCAGGGTCTACTCCGATGACCAGTTCAGCGCCGTTTTTCTTTGCGTATTCGATGGCAAGAGCAAAGCCCTCTGTGTTCTCAGGGTTAGGCGACTTGACCGTCGGGAAATTGCCGTCCGGTATCATCTGCTCTTCTACAGGGATGATGGCTCCGTAGCCCTGGCGTCTTAAGATCTCAGGTACCAGCTTGTAGCCTGCTCCGTGGAACGGTGTGAAGACTATCTTCATCTCCTTGGCGACCTGGTCGATGTACTTGCGGGTGACCGAAGTCTCCATGACTCTCGAGATGTAAACTTCATCCATCTCGTCGCCGAGTATCTCGATGATGCCGTCCTCGACAGCTTTCTTGTAATCCGTGGTCTTTACATCCTTGAAGATGTCGACCTTTGCGATCTCTGCCGATACGATGTCAGCGTGCTCAGGTCCAAGCTGGGCTCCGTCAGCCCAGTAAGCCTTATAGCCGTTATATTCCTTAGGATTATGGCTCGCGGTGATGTTGATTCCGGCGATCGACTTTGTCTCTCTTACCGCGAATGAAAGCTCCGGTGTCGGGCGCATGTCGTCAAAGATATACACCTTGATGCCGTTAGCTGCCAGAACAGACGCTGCTTCTTCCGCGAAAAGCCTGGAGTTCAGTCTCGAGTCGTGAGCGATGGCTACGCCGTTGCCCTCTTTCGAATCTCCGCCTATCTGTCCGCCGTTTGCGATCACCAGATTGGCAAGGCCCTGTGTAGCGTATCTAACTGTATAAACGTTCATGCAGCCGATGCCGGCTCCCATGATGCCTCTGAGGCCCGCAGTGCCGAAGGTGAGCATGGCCTTGAATCTGCCCTCTATCTCCTCTTCCTTGCCCTCAAGCGCTCTGAGTTCTTCCTTGGTCTTTTCGTCGACTACGTCGGACGCCAGCCAATATTCGTACTCTTCTCTGTAAGTTCTCATGTTTTTCCTCGCCTTTCTTTTTATGATCTAGCCAACTTCTTCGAATTGTGAATTGTATAATTCAGCGTATGCGCCGCCCTTTGCAAGCAGCTCATCGTGCGTACCCTGCTCTACAATGTCGCCGTGTTCCATTACAAGTATAAGGTCAGCGTTGCGTATTGTCGAGAGCCTGTGCGCGATAATAAAGCTTGTCCTGTCTTCGGTCAGGGCGTCCATAGCCTTTTGTATCTCTTCCTCTGTCCTGGTATCTACAGAAGACGTCGCCTCGTCGAGTATCAGGAGCCGCTTGTCAGCCAGCACGGCGCGCGCTATGGTAAGCAGCTGCCTCTGGCCTTCCGAAATGTTTGTTGCGTCCTCGTTGAGGACCATCTTGTATCCGCCCGGAAGAGCCTTTATGAAGTGGTGCGCCTTCGCAGTCTTGGCCGCATGGATTATCTCCTCGTTCGTGGCGCCTTCTCTCCCGTAAGCGATGTTCTCCTTTATAGTGCCGCTGAAGAGCCATGTGTCCTGGAGCACCATCGCGAAGTTGTCGCGGAGCTCCTTTCTGGTAAACTGCCTTATGTCGCGGCCGTCTATGAGGATGGACCCTCCGTCCACATCGTAGAACCTCATAAGCAATTTTACCATAGTCGTCTTGCCCGCGCCTGTAGGACCTACGATGGCTATCTTCTGACCAGGCTCCACTTTGGCGCTGAAGTCCTTGATGACCGGCTGATCCTTCTTATATCCGAACCTGACATGCCTGAATTCTACTGCGCCCTTTATCTCGCCCATCTCATCCTCGGCTCCCGGCGCGTCGATCTCTTCGTCCTCATCGAGGAACTCGAATACACGCTCGGCCGCAGCCGCCATTGACTGTACCTGGTTCATGATCTGCGCGATGTCCTGTATAGGCTGTCCTATGTTCTTTACATACTGGACAAAGGCCTGGATGTCGCCGACACCTATTGCTCCCCTTACGCAGAAGACTCCTCCCGCAACAGCGACAGCAGCGTATCCCAGATTGCTGACGATACGCATGAGCGGCCTCATCAGGCCTGAAAGGAACTGCGACTTCCACGCGGATTCATAGAGCTTCTCGTTGGCCTTGTCGAATTCCTTCGTGACCGCGGCTTCCCTGTTGAAAGCCTTGACTACCAGATGTCCGGAGAAGGTCTCCTCTACCTGGCCGTCGATGATGCCAAGGTATTTCTGCTGGGCAGCGAAGTGCTTCTGCGATACCTTGATGAGAAGTCCCATCACCAGAGCGGAGAACGGGATGACCAGCAGGGCTATGAGTGTCATGGTAACGTTGATCGTCAGCATCACGACCACAATGCCCACCATGCTGATTATCGCCCAGATAAAATTGGATATGCTCTGGGAAAGCGACTGGCCGAGAGTATCTACATCGTTTGTGATACGCGATAAGATCTCGCCTGTCTGGACGCGCTCAAAGTAGCCTATAGGCATGCGGTTTATCTTCTCTGAGATATCGCGGCGCATCCTGTAGACTATCTTCTGAGTGATGTTGGTCATGATCAGGGCCTGGATGTACTGCGCGAAAGCCCCAATGAAGTACAGGGCCGCAGTCAGCAGAAGCACGCGCGCGACAGCGGCAAAATCTATGCCGCCGGTGCCATGAATTTTATTCATGACACCCTCTGCGAGCAGAGTGGTCGCGCGCCCCATGACTTTAGGGCCGACCGTCTCAAATATGGTAGCAAGCGCAGCCACTATAATGACCACCACAATGGCGTACTTGTACGCGCCCATGTAGCTGAGCGTGTCCGCTATAGCCTTGCGGAAGTTCTTAGGCTTCTCTCCCGGCGCCAGTATGCTGCTCGGGCCGCCGCCGCGCCTTCTCTGGCGCGATCCGTCTCCCTGTCCGGTCTGCTGCTCTTCAGCTTCCTGATCAGGCTTTGCCTCGTATTCTGTTTTCGGCTTTTTGTCTTCGCTCATTTATTACGCGAGCGCTGCCTCCGACAGCTGGGATATAGCTGTATCCCTGTAAATATCGCAGTTCTTCATGAGTTCTGCGTGTGTTCCCTTGCCTACTATCCTGCCCTCGTCCAGCACGATTATCTGCTCGGCGTGCAGTATGGTTCCGACTCTCTGCGCGACTATGATGCGCGTAGTGCCCTCCGAATGCTCCGCCAGCGCTCTTCTCAGCGTGACGTCAGTCTTCATGTCTAGAGCAGAGAAAGAGTCATCGAATATCATGATCTTAGGCTTCTTTATCACGGCTCTTGCGATAGCCAGTCTCTGCTTCTGACCGCCGGAAACATTGGCGCCGCCCTGCGACACCTCTCTGTCAAAGCCCTCAGGCCTCTCGTCTATGAACTCTGTCGCCTGGGCTATATCCGACGCTAACCTGACCTCTTCATCGGTCGCGTCCTCATCGCCCCAGCGTATGTTCTCGGAAACGGTACCGGAGAAGAGTATGCCCTTCTGCGGCACGTAGCCTATCTCATCTCTCAGCGACTCGAGGGTCACGTCCCTTACGTCCTTGCCGCCAACAGTGATGCGTCCTTCCGTCGCGTCAAAGAACCTCGGGATCAGGTTGATCAGCGTAGTCTTGCCGCAGCCCGTAGCTCCTATGATGGCAGTTGTCTCGCCTTCCTTAGCTACGAAGTCGATGTCTGTCAGAACATCCTCTTCCGCGTCAGGGTATCTGAACGAAACGTGCTCGAATCTGATCTCTCCCTTGTCGTCCGGAGTCAGTTCTATGGCATCGTCCCTGTTCTTTATGGAAGTCTCGGTATTGAGCACCTCATAGATACGGTCAGCTGCTATGCCCGCTCTTGGCAGGAATATCGCCATGCTGGCGATCATGAGGAACGAGAATACTATCTCCATCGAGTACGCGATAAAGGCTGTCATGGTGCCTACCTGCATGCCGCCCGCGTCGATCCTGCCGGCAGCCACCCAGGTGATCCAGATGGAAAGACCGTACATGATTATCATCAGGAAAGGTGATATTGAGATCATCGCCCTGTTCACGAAGAGCTGGTTTCTGTAGAGGTCGTTATTTGCTTTGTCGAACCTCTCCTCTTCCGTGTCCTCGCGTCCGAAAGCGCGGATGACCTGTATGCCCGTAAGTATTTCTCTGGATACGGCATTCAGCGCGTCGATGAGGCTTTGCATTATTTTGAACTTAGGCATCGCGATGGCGAACATCACAGACACCATCAGAAGTATCGCTATGACGCCCGTGACTATGACGAAGTTCATGTGCGCGTGCGTCTGATATACCTTTATGATCGACCATGTGCAGATGCATGGCGCAAAGAGCATCATGCGAAGCATCATGGTGGATGTCATCTGCACCTGCTGTATGTCGTTGGTGGCGCGTGTGATAAGAGACGATGTCTTGAATTCGTTCATCTCAGCGCTCGAGTATGACATTACATTGGCAAATAGCCTCGACCTTAAGTCCTTGCCGATTCCGGCTCCTACCCTTGCTGCGAGCAGCGATACCAGGGTAGTGAATGCCATGACTATGACCGACATAAGGAGCATCAGTCCGCCGCATCTGAACATGAACGAGTTCTGTATGGCCAGAAGATCGAGCCCCGCCTCTGCGTCGCAGTCTCCCGCGTAAGCTATGCCCATCGCCAGCAGGTTGCTGTTGGTCTCCTGCCCTTTTCCGCTGCTGTCTATGACGTTCCCGGATCCTGTCCCGGCGGACTCCTCGGCCTTAGCCAGAGTGTCCCCGTTCTTTTCAGCGTAGCGTGTGACAAGCGGCATCAGAAGCGTCTTGTCAAGCTCAGTCAGCTCATCGTCAGTCATGTCCCTTCGTCTGTAGATGGCTGCCCCGTCCTCAGTCGTCTCGCCTGCGTCCGTGATGAAGCAGTCTTCCCATTTGGCCAGCTCGTCTGCGCTCATGCCGGCTGAGGCAGCCTCGAATTCGGAAACCGTTATCGCCTCCGGCACTATATGCTCTATACCTCTGTTCTGTATGCCCGTATCGATTAGTGCCTGCGTGTACATCGGCAGATTCATCTCACAAAAAGCCTGTCCTGCCATGAGAAGCAGAACAAGCAGTGCGGTCCATTTATACGGCATCAGCGTTTTGAAGAGGTTTTTCATCTACTTATATTTTGACGTCCTTGTCTCATCTATGCTGCCGGCAGCGGAAAGCGCCCGCTCTATATCGGCTATGCAGGTGACCTCAATAACATTATCGTAATCAATCTGACGGCAGAAGTTCTGCTCCAGCATGTCGTCAAGAAAACCGAAGAAGCGGTCATAGTAACCGTTCACGTTATACAGCATCACGGGCTTGTTGAGTTCGCCCAGAAGTCCCAGGCGCTTGTAGGTCATGACCTCCGATATCTCGTCCAGTGTGCCCATGCCTCCCGGGAGAGCGATAAACGCGTCCCCGTGTTCTATCATCCAGTTCCGTCTGGTGGACATGTCATCAGCGATCACCACCTCAGTCAGATCGGTGCGGGTCTCCTCCGCCAGAACGAAAAACTGCGGAGTGACTCCTATAGCCTCTCCGCCGCCTTCTATCAGAGCATCAGAAACAGCGCCCATCATGCCGGAATTGCCGGCTCCGTAGATGAGCCTGTGTCCCTTCTCTGCCATCCACGCTCCGAGTTCTCTTGCGCGCGCGATGTATTCCGGGTCGTTTCCCTCGGCTGCTCCGCAGTATACCGTTATATTCATCCTACATCACCGATTTTGCCGCCATTTCCTTAAGGACGGTATCATCAGTTTCTTCCTTGTTCCATTCAGGATCGTAGAACAGATTGAGCCTCAGCTCGTTGGAGATCTCTCTTAAGAGCTTGCAGCCCGCTATGCTGTTGCCCTGCGCGTCAAGCGCCGGTCCGAACACGCCTATGCCGGCGCGCTTGTCGGATACGGACAGCAGTCCGCCGCCTACTCCGGATTTGGTCGGGATGCCGACCTTGATGGCAAAGGTTCCCGATCCGTCGTACATGCCGCATGTCAGCATCAGTGTCTTAACGATACGCGCTGTCCTGGATGACATGAATCTCTTTCCGTCCAGATTGCACACTCCGTCGTTGGCCAGCTTCTTGCCCAGATTAGCCAGCGACTCAGCAGTGACGTTCATGGAGCACATCTTTGTATAGAATCTCAGAGTGTCCTCTACGTCTGTCGTGATGATGCCCTTGCTCTGCAGCAGATAAGCTATGGAGCGGTTTCTTGAGCAGGTCTTCATCTCTGAATCGAACACTTCCTCGTTTAGCTCGATGCCCGGGTCAGAGCAGATATTCCTTGTATATCTGAGCATGTCCTGGAAGGATACCTCCGGCAGAAGCAGTCCGCAGACAGCCAGGGCGCCCGAGTTGATCAGCGGATTGTAAGGCTTGGAGTCACTGACGTCCAGCTCTACAAGAGAGTCAAAAGCTTCGCCTGAAGGCTCCATGCCCACCTTTCTGAACACCGGCTTCAAACCGCAGACTTCCAGCGCGACTATGAGCATGACTACCTTCGAGACCGACTGCATCGTGAATCTCACATCGTAGTCGCCCATGCAGATCTTGTCGCCCTTCAAAGGGTACAGGCAGATCCCCAGCTGATGAGGATCCATCTTGCTGAGCTCAGGTATATATGTAGCGACCGCGCCTTTAGGGATCTCCTCCCTTGCCAGATTCATCGCTCTGTCGATGATCTCCGTCGCCTTTTTTGTACCTATCATCTGATAGTGCTTGTCTATAACAGGCATCGTGATAGTGTCTCTTTCGAGAAGCTTTTCATTCATCTGGTCTGCCATAAGACCTCCTTGATCGTTTTGTTATCCCCCTTACAGGGTTATATTTCCGCTCGTTTTCTGTTATCATTTCAAACGAGGGTATTATTGTTCACATTATAGCAAATTTGGAGACTGATATGTCAGATAATCACGAACATATTCATACACACGAACATTTCCATGAGCACACTCACGTAGATGAGAACGGCCATGAGTTTACACATACACACGTACACTCAGACGGATCGCATCATCATGATCACGGCCACGTCCATTCGCCTGAACACACAAAGTCAGTGCTCAACAGGATGAGCCGCATAATCGGTCATATGGAATCCACCAAGCGCATGGTCGAGGACGGCCGCGACTGCTCAGAGGTGCTGGTCCAGCTCTCCGCCATCGAATCGGCGGTCAAGTCGGTCAGCCGCGTGATCCTAAAGGAGCACATGTCCACCTGCATCATTGACGCGGTCAAGAAGGACGACTTCGATACCATTGAAGAGCTCAACAAGGCTATTGATAAGTTCTTAAAGTAGGCCTGATAAAAATTTACGCAGCAAGAAAAAGGACTGTTCTTTCGAACAGTCCTTTTTGAGTTATTGTGTCAGAACTACTTGAGCTGTGCAGCTACTTCCTCAGCAAAGTTCTCTTCTTTCTTCTCGATACCTTCGCCGACTTCGAATCTGATTACCTTTGCGATCGACAGTGCAGGGTCAACGCTCTTCAGATACTGTGCAACAGTCTGCTTTCCGTCTTCTGCTCTTACATAGACCTGATCGAGCAGGCACATCTCCTTGAGCTGCTTGTTGATACGTCCGTCAACAAGGCTCTTGAACATCTTGCTCTCAACTATCTCAAGCTTGGCAGCGATCGCGAGACCGGCCAGTCTTGTCTTGGCTTCCTCAGAAAGGAAGTTAGGCAGATAGTTGAAGTTGAAGCTCTTGTCAGCTCTCTTTTCAGCAAGGATGTCTACGTCTGCTTTTTCCCAAACGCCTTCTACCTTCTCAAGCAGTCCGTTCAGGATCGGCTTTGGAAGTGTGAACGGATCGTTCAGAGCGCTCTCCAGAGTGATCTTTCCGAGGTTTGTAAGCTCGTCTTCAGAGATATCATCTCTGCTTACATACTGCGGGTTCATTGCAGCGACCTGCATTGCTACGTTCTTGAGCGCAGCTCTGTTGGCCTCGTTGTCCGCACCGTTGGCAGCAACGATAACACCGATGTTTCCGCCGCCGTGGATGTATGTAGCAAGAACTTCTCCGGAAGCCTTATCGATTCTTCTGATCGACATGTTCTCACCGATCTTTGCGATCTTGGCTGTCAGCACTTCTGCTGCTGTTGCGCCTTCGAAAGGCATAGCCTTGAATGCTTCGATATCGTTGCTCTTTGCTTCCAGAGCCAGCTTGGCCAGACCTTCTACAAAGCTGATGAACTCATCGTTCTTTGCGACAAAGTCTGTTTCCGAGTTGACCTCTACGATTGCAGCTGTCTTTGCGTCTTCAGAGCATGCGATCCTGACAAGGCCCATAGCCGCGATTCTTCCGGCTTTCTTGGCTGCCTTCGACAGTCCCTTTTCTCTCAGGACTTCTACAGCCTGATCGAGATCTCCGTCAGCCTCTACGAGAGCCTTCTTGCAGTCCATCATGCCTGCGCCTGTCATTTCACGCAGTTCTTTTACCAGTTTAGCTGTTACTTCTGCCATTTGATTTCTCCTCTCTCGAACCTACTACTCTTCGTCTGCAGCTTCCTCTTCAGCCTCGTCAGCCTCTTCGACTTCCTCAGCCTCAGCAGCTTCCTCAGGAGCAGCCTGGAAGCTCTCGCCCTGCTTAGCCTCGATGATGGCGTCAGCCATGCAGCTTGTGATCAGCTTGACCGCTCTGATAGCGTCGTCATTTGCCGGGATCACGAAGTCAACATCGTCAGGGTCGCAGTTAGTGTCGACCATTCCCACTACAGGGATTCCGAGGATAGCAGCTTCCTTGACAGCGATTCTTTCCTTCTTAGGGTCTACCACGAAGAGTGCGCCAGGCATTCCCTTCATGTCCTTGATGCCGCCCAGGTACTTCTCGAGCTTGTCAGCCTCAGCGATCAGCTTCAGTGCTTCTTTCTTGGCATACTTGTTGATTGTGCCGTCTTCCTGCATCTTTCTGATCTCTTCAAGTCTCTCGATCCTCTTGCTGATGGTCTTGTGGTTCGTGAGCATGCCGCCCAGCCATCTCTCGTTCACGTAGAACATTCCGCATCTCTCAGCTTCATCCTTGATGGCAGCCTGAGCCTGCTTCTTTGTGCCTACGAAGAGAACCGGCTTGCCGCTCTCACCGACTTTTCTCATGAAATCGTACGCGTCATCGACGAGTCCCAGCGTCTGCTGAAGGTCGATGATGTAGATTCCGTTTCTCTCAGTGAAGATGTAAGGAGCCATCTTAGGGTTCCATCTTCTGGTCTGATGTCCAAAGTGGACGCCTGCTTCAAGCAGTTGTTTCATTGATACTACTGACATTTTATAACCTCCGGTTAATTAACTTCCACTGCGTCCGTATCAGCCTTAGACCCGTCGTTTCAGGGCACCGCGGCAGACTGCAGTGTGACAAATAAATACGGGCGCGCATAAGCGCGTGCCCAATTATTATAGGTAATCAGACTTGCAATTGCAAGGGTTTTATAAAGTTTTTTGCCTGCTTTAGCTGACCTTATTAGATGGTTCTTTACCGCTGAGTATCTGGCTGAACTGTTCAAGCATTATTACAGCAGAATTCGTGAACGCATCTATGCTCGAACCTGCGGAATGCGGAGTCAGTGTCACGTTCTGAAGGCTAAGCAGCGGGTGGTCTTCAGGCAGAGGTTCCTGATCGAATACGTCCAGCGCCGCTCCGCCTATTTTGTTCTCCTTAAGCGCCGCTATCAGCGCATCGGTATCCACCAGCCCAGCACGTGCGCAGTTCACCAGCACGGCTGTCTCCTTCATCATTCCCAGCTCTTCAGCTCCTATGAGAGCCGGATCGCCTTCTTTATAAAACATGTGCATGGTCACGAAGTCAGAACGCTTCAGGAGTTCCTCCTTGCTTACGGCTTCATCGCAGCCCCTCTTCAGTATCTCCTCTTCAGGCAGGTTGAGGTCGCAGCCGAGTATCCTGCAGCCGAAGCCCTTCAGTCTCTCAGCCACCATGCTTCCTATCCTGCCGACACCGATGATACCCACGGTGCAGTTCTTCATGTCATGGCTGTACATCATGTTAGGGAACATCTTGACCCACTTTCCACTCATGAGGGCCGCATGGCCTCTTGCGATGTTACGCATCTCACACAGCATCATGGCAACGGTCTGATCGGCTACAGCGACGGCGTTCCTTCCGTTCGCGTTGAATACGGTGATGCCCCTCTCTTTGCATACATCGAGGTTGATGTGCTCAATGCCTGTACGCATGCATCCCAGATATTTGAGATCAGGCGCTGCATCAAGCATCGCCTTATTGACAGGCGTGCAGTGAGTGACTATCGCATCGGCTCCCGCAAGCGCCGCGAGAAGCTCATCGCTTGCCTCATACACTTCCGAGCCTCCCTGCTCTGCCGCCCTTTCAACAGCGGTAAGCTGCTTTATATCCATCATTTCCTGATTTACATACAGCTTTATCTCACATCCCGGGAGCTTGTGCATCAGCTGCATCAGCATCTCCGGAGCGCCGGCATCACAAATACATACGATCTTCATTAGGTTTCGCTCCTTTCAGTAAGCGTATTATCTGCACTTTATATCGATGAGTTCTTTGATCTTCCTTGTCAGATAAGGTTTCTCGAACTCTATGCCCCAGCTGCGTCTGAAGATCAGCGCCAGCAGGCGGTATTTATCGACCTCGATCGCGGATATAGGCGTAAGTTTGTTGTATTCCTTATAGAACTGCTTGCCTATGCTTCCGCGGATGATGCTCATGAACTTCCTCTGTGCTTCCGATGCCTCAGGGAAAAGCTCAGCCTCTGAGAAAAGGAACTCCATCAGAGCGTATTCCACGGCCCTGTTGCCGCGTGCAGCCGTCATCCAGTCGATGACCTTGCAGCTGCCGTCCTTGTCTACGAGAGTGTTTCCGGTATGGAAGTCGAGGTGAAGCACGGTGTCGTCATCAGGAAGCGACATGATGTATTTCTTTGCCCTCACCTTTTCATCATCGGACAGGAAATCCATCAGTTTATCGTCCAGAAGGTCCGCGCAGACCTTCCGGATGTCATCCAGCTCACGGGTATGCTTTGCCTGAACTGTCACATGGCACCTTGCGAGGTCCTTGCCCGCCTTGAATATATATGCCGGATTCTTCGACGGCATGTCGTTCTGTGAGACTCCGTCTACGTAGTCCATGATGAAGCCGAATCTGCCGTCCTTCTCCACCTTGTCATACACCTTCATCGAAGTGCAGCCAAGTTCAGAGACGATCTTCGTGTTACTGTACTCCTTCTCGGCGTATTCCCTCGGATAATCCTCGAAGAACAGCTTCATAACCTTGTCATCGCCCTCGCGGAATACTTCCGCGGACCTGCCTCTTGCGTATTGCTCGCTCATGATTGCCTCCTCTCAGCGTAGACCGCATCAGCTGTTAAGCATTTCGAAGTTCTTTTTATTTGCTTTATGAAGTCTCCTGAAGACCTCATAGTTTTTATCGTATATCTCAGCGAGTTCGGCGTGCGGTCTGTAGACCGCTACTGCAGGGATGAGCCTTGAAGCTTCGTCCATGCTGCTTACCGCTCCCATTCCGACTGCCGCCGTGAGAGCCGCTCCTGCCGAGCCCACGTTCTGCGGATTCTCGACTGTCTCGATGACCCTGCCGGTTATATCCGCGAGGATCTGGCATGTGACCTTAGACAGAGCTCCGCCTCCGACGAATCTTATCGTGTCGGATGTCTTCACCTTCTTGTCTTCGCACTCCAGCATCCACCTTAAATGATAGCACACCCCTTCTGTCACGGCACGCAGCATCTCCGTCTTTCCGGTATCGAGCGAGATATTAAAGAACATGCCCCTCGAATTGTGGTCCTCGAACGGGCAGCGGTTTCCGTGCAGCCAAGGAGTGAATACGACGCCGCCTGCTCCCGGAGGGCAGCTGTCTATGACCTCCGACAGATAATCGTAGAGGCTTGTGTATACCGTCTCCTTGCTGCCTGAGATGTCCTCCTTATTGAGATAGACGCCTATCTCGTCCTTTGCCAGATGGTCCTTGACCCACTCAAGGCTCTTTCCCGCGGTCTCCATCTCGGCAAAGTAGTTATACAGGCCGTCGAGCGCGCCGACTGTGGCGGCTATCATGCTGTCGGTATCCACCTTCTGCTTCTTCACGAGAGTCGAAACCCAGCCTGAAGTTCCACAGTAGATGTGTGTGTCGCCTTCCTTTACGCAGCCGGCTCCTACTCCTATGAGAGAAGCGTCGCCGCCTCCGCCGTAGACCGGAGTTCCGGCCTTAAGACCGAGCTCCGCAGCCTGCTCTTCCCTGAGCTGACCGGCTATCTCCGTAGTTTTGATCACCATCGGCAGATGTATCTCATCGACACCAAAAAGCTCGCATATCTCGCTGCTCCATCCTCGCGAATTCCTGCGCGTATCATAAAGCATGGTGCTCCACGCGGAGTCTTCTGTCATGACGAACTCGCCCGTCATGCGGCAGATGATGTATTCCTTTACATCGAGCCAGCAGTATACTCTCTCGTAGTTTTCAGGCTCGTGGTTTTTGACCCATAGATATCTCCAGATAGGATCCTTTGCGCTGCCCGGCGCAACTCCGGTTATAACCAGCGACTTCAAGAGCTTGCCTGCGTTCATTCCAGCGACTGTGATGCCCTTGCCTATGCCCTCCTGCATCTCTTCGGAGGCACGCTGGTCCATGTAGCTCATCGGATGCCTTACCGGCACTCCCTCTTCATCGACCAGTACAAGGCCCTGCATCTGCGAGCAGAACGTGATGCCGTCTATCTCTACCGGATCTTCCCCGCTCTTTTCAAGAAGCTCTTTAGTGCTCTTACAGATGGCTTCCCACCATTCGTCGGCGTGCTGCTCAGCTCCGCCGTCCGGGAACGTGTAAAGCTCGTAGCCTTCTGACGCGGCGCCGATAAGCTTTATCGAATCATCCACACTGTACAGGCAGGTCTTGACGCCGGTGGTTCCGATGTCGTACGAAAGTATCTTAGCCATTGAGAGCACCTCCTATGAACTTCATTAACTGTTCCTTTATGAACGCGTCCTTATCAAGAACATCGTCTCCGCAGTAAATCCTGAATCTGTCCTTATAGTAATCGCAGGCATATGAGAAATGCAGCATCATCATGAGATTATCGAAGAAGAACGCGAAAGCCGCAGGATCGATGTCACGTCTTATTGCGCCTTTCTCCGAAGCGCTCTTTATGAAGCCCTCGTAGAGCCTTGCTGTTTCGCTTTCTATCAGCTCGGCAGTCTGAGTCTTGCCTGCCGGCGAACCCGACACCGTTATCTGGTGATACAGCCTTATGTATTCCGGATTCTCCTTTGCGAATCTCTGCGCTTCCGTTATAAGTACATCCGCCATCTCAAGCATGGAACCGCCGCTTGTCTTGGCGGTGTTCAGCACTTCTTCCATAGTCCCGAGGCTCTTTGCGACGCAGGCGTTGAAGAGATCTTCCTTGCCGGCGTAATACTTGTATATGACGCCGACGCTGACGCCCGCTTTGCCCGCTATCGAGCCTATAGCTGTGCCGGAGAAGCCCTTGTCTGCGAACTCCTCTGCCGCGATCCTCAGGATGCTGTCAGTCTGCTCTTTTGTCAAAGGTTTGAGCATCTATGTCACCTCTTCTTAGTTCTCGAGCAATCCGCACTTGTCGAATACCCTGTCAAGTCTTGCGATCACGTCGTCTATCATCTCTTCGGTATATGCAGCGCTTGTATAGAGCCTTGAGCCAGCAAGGCTTATGATGCCTTCTGCCATATAAGCGGCTCCGATATGCTCCATCTCTATCTGTCTTCTGCCTGTCTCTTTCATGACTGTCGGCAGAGTCCACGGCTTGCTCCAGTCAACGGCGAAGTGCATGGTCCCGACCGTGTCGACGTGGCATATGGAGCCCTGATTGAATACGACGAACGGAAGTCCGTGTCTTTCCACCGATGCCCTGATACCTTCGGTGAGTCTGTCTGCCAGGCGTCCCGCCTTCTCGCAGGCGTTGGTCCTCTCGATCTCCTCAAGTGTGTAGTAGCCCGCGCAGCAGCTTATAGGCGTCGCGGCCATCGTTCCTCCGCAAAGCGCCTTCTTTACCTTCTTGCCCGATGAATCGAGTCCGGCTCCCAGGTGCTGCATGCAGTCCCTGTGGCCGCCTATGCCGCCTGCTCCCGGATACCCTCCGGCTATGACCTTGCCGAATACCGTAAGGTCAGGATCGATCCCGAAATAGCCCTGCGCTCCGGAAAGACCGATGCGAAAACCTGTTACTACCTCATCAAAGACGACAAGTGCTCCGTACTTTTGAGCCAGCTCCACCGTGCCTTCGATAAACTCTTTTGTCACCGGCCATGTGCCGCTCTCAGGTCCGACCGGCTCGACATAGACAGCTGCGGTGCCGCCTGTCAGTTTGTTTCTTTTGAGCTTCTTCTCAAGATCATCGAGATCACCCGGGAAGAATTCGTCTGTGTGTTTGAAAGCGTATGAAGGCACGCCTCTCGACTGCATCCCCTTTGTGCCCGGTATCCTTATTCCGTAGCACAGCATGTCTGACCATCCGTGATAGGCTCCGCCCATCTTGAGTATGTTCTTGTTTCCGGTCCTGAGCCTTGCTACTCTGGCTGCCACCATGTCTGCTTCCGTGCCCGATCCCAGCATGCGGAACATCTCTACCGACGGTACCAGGTCGGAGATCTTCTTTGCGAGCTTGTATTCATACTCGTGGAAGAGTCCCGTTGACGGTCCGCAGGTATTCAGCAGGTCGATGACCTTCTCCCTGACGCATTCAGGGTTGCTTCCAAGCACCGTAGGGCCGCCTGCCTGAAGCAGGTCGTAATACTCGTTGCCGTCGATGTCGTAGAGCTTCGCTCCCTCAGCCTTCGTTATGACTATAGGGAACGGGTAGTTGAATGCCAGGTTGTGCTGGACTCCGCCCGGGATGATGCTTTTGGCCTCACTGATCTCGGCCTTGGAGCGGCCGCATTTCTTCTCGAAATACTCCCTCTCGTACTCAGCCAGAGCGTCAGGCAGAACGCCGTATACAGGGCTTTTTATGAGCTTGTCGAGCTGAGCGTTCACAGCGTCAGCATCGAGGTATTTGTCTATCGCGAATCCGTTGTATGCCATGCTTTTTTCCTCCTGTTTCGCCTCTCGTGAATAATCGTTCACAAGTTCGATTTCATATTAATTGAAGATGCTTATGCTGTCAAGTGAATTCGCGTTCACGAAGCAATAAAATAAAGCTCCCGGATGTCCGGGAGCCATTAGCAGGATCGTTAACGGTTCGGTCAGATGAGAGCCTTGTTTTTCCAGCGTCCCGCTCTGTAGACGGTATACGTCATCGCCGCTCCGATCAGCCATGCTATCAGCATGGATACGAACATCATGTAGAATTGTCCGTGCGGCGCTTCCGGCGACCTGGTCATCCATGTCATCAGGTATGCAAGAGGCACACGTACAGCGACCGTTGTGATCATTGACATCCACATAGGCGACATAGTATCGCCTGCTCCGCGCATGACTCCCTGCAGACACTGTGTGACTTCCATCGCTATATAGCCTACACCCATGATCATCATCATGTGATAGCTCTGGTCTATAAGTTCATCCGTGTTGGTAAAGAGCGCCATCAGGTACTTTCCAAATATGAGGATCAGAACCGTGATCACCGCCGATGTAGCCATAGCGACAAGTGTACCCTTCCTGGCCCCTGTCTCAACGCGGTCAAGTTTTCCTGCCCCTATATTCTGTCCGGTGAAAGTAGTCATCGCGGCTCCGAACGAGAAGGCCGGCATCATGACGAATCCGTCTATCCTCATTACTATTACGTTGGTCGCGATGCACATCGGGCCGAAGCTGTTTGTAAGCGACTGCACGACTACCATCGAAAGCGAGAATATGGCCTGCGTGATGCCTGACGGAAGTCCGAGATGCAGAAGCTCTCTCATATACTTTTTGCCCGGTTTCAGATAAACCGCTTTCATGTCGAAGCAGTCTGTCCTCTTGCGGAGTTTCAGGAAAGAAAGCACCGCTGAAATGGACTGGGCTATCACGGTTGCCAGCGCTACGCCCGGAACTCCAAGGCCCAGCTTAGCTACGAAGTATATGTCGAGGAAGATATTGAGTATAGTCGCTACGATGAGATATATCAGGGCGGAGACCGAGTCTCCGAGGCCTCTCAGCATGCCGCCCAGTATGTTATAGAACGCGCAGCCCGCGATACCCAGGAAGAGCATTCTCAAATACCCGTTGCACCAGTCGATGATTTCCAGCGGCGTATTGAGCAGCCTTAGGAGCGGCATGATGACCAAAGGCGCTATCGCCATGACTATGAGAGATGCGATGAAGGTCATGGTTATACAGCAGCCGATCGCTTTTGACAGCGACTCGCGCTGCCTGGCGCCAAAGTACTGCGACACCATGATGCCCGCGCCGACGGATATTCCCATGAACAGCACCAGCAGCAGGTTCAGTATAGGTCCCGCGCTTCCTACGGCTGCCAGTGCGTTGTCTCCTATATATTTGCCTACGACAATGCTGTCAACTGTGTTGTACAGCTGCTGGAAAACATTTCCTATTAACATCGGTATCATGAACTTCACTATCTGGCGGACCGGGTCCCCCTGAGTCATGTCTACCGGTTCAAATAACTTCTTCCACATTATCCTTTTATCTCTCCGCGATCTTTCTCGCGTCCTTTACAAGAGACGTGATGTTCTCGCGTTTTACCATATCGCATCCGTTGTCGATGCGGTCTTTCATCATGTTGGCCTGCGACTTGGCGTCCTTAGTGCTGCCGGAAAGCAGAACCGCCCTCATTGTCTTCATGAGAAACTTGTCCAGTCCCGTGACCGCCGCCGGATCGTATCTTCCGCCCAGGATGTACATGAGGACGCGGTGCTCGTTCTTAGGATCTATCTTTCCGAGGCTGTATCCCCAGACCTGAGCATAATTGTCCGCGGTCTCATCGGCAAAGCCAACTCCGAATACCAGCAGATGATCCATGATGTCAGCGTCGAGCATCTTAGCGAATTTGTCGAAGTCCACTATGCCCGATCCTCTGATCCAGCTGCCGTAAATGACGCAATCATATTCGTGAAGGTCGAGCCTCAGCGCATTCGAAAGAGGAAGGGCCTCGCAGCCGAGGTCCTCCGCTATCCATTCTGCGTACTGCTTTGTGGATCCCCTTTTCGATGTGTAGATGACTATGTATTTCTTCATTATCCTTTTACGTTCTCTTCTCCCAGCATCCTGACCAGCTTGCCCCTCAGGACATCAGTGAATCTTACTCTCTTGTCAGCACTGCATCTCACCGGCTTCTGTCCCGGCAGATATACCAGCACGTCGCGGTCTCCCGGGAATAGGCTTATCATGTCAGTGATATGCATCAGAAGCTTGCGGCTCCCGCCATGGGCATCCAGCACTTCCTGAGGGATGCGCAGCTTGACCGGATCGTTTATAGGCGCAGCCTGTCTGCGAGGGGCCTCATTCAGGGCCGCCAGCTCTTCGCGGCCTCTGTTCTTCGCAAGTGAGCCGATGTTCTCGATAGGAACGATGTCTTCGACCAGTATCTCAGCCTCGCTCTCGTCCTTGAAGCTGACCCTTCCTGATATGCCGACTATATTGTCATTCTTTACGAAATTTCTTCTCTTCTCAAACACCTTAGGGAAGACTATTGCATCGATTACTCCGTCAAAGTCCTCCAGAGTGAGCCTCGCCATCTCCTGCGACTTTCTGGTGTACATGGTGCGTACACCGCTTATCATGCCGCCCAGGATGACCAGGTCGCCGTCCCTGAACTTGGAGGTGTTGATCACCATGCTGTCGGCATCCTCGCCTCCCGTGGTGAATTCCTCTCCGCCGCCTGTCAGCTCTGCGGTGCCGGCTGTCGTGTTGTTACGGATAAGCTCGGCATATTCATCCAGCGGATGGCCGGACAGATACACTCCAAGCATCTCCTTTTCCATTGCGAGCTTGGTGTCCTTGTTGAAGTCGGCCACCTTCGGAAGATCAGGAGTCATGATGGCTTCATCCGCGAAGTCTTCAAGCTGGAAGAGGCTTATCTGAGCCTTGCCTCCCTGCTTAGCCTTCTTCTGAGCCCTCTGTACTGCGTCGTCGCAGGCAGCCATCATCTGAGCTCGGTTCGGGTTGATATCATCGAAAGCGCCCGCGCGGATGAGTGACTCAATAGCCTTGCGGTTTAATTCTCCCGCGTCTATGGCGTCTATGAATTCATATATGTCGTGAGTGCCTTCAACAGACTTGCGTCCCTCGATTATGGCGTCGATTATACCCTCGCCCACGTTCTTCACCGAGAGCATGCCAAAGCGTATACGTCCGTCCTTTGCGGAGAAATTCTTCTCGCTTGCCACGACTGAAGGCGGCGCCAGCTTGATTCCCATCTCGCGGCAATTCCTGACGTAGTCGGCCGTGTGCTTGGCGTCTCCTGCCATGCTGGTCATGAGCGCCGCCATGAATTCCACAGGATAGTGACACTTCAGATAAGCCGTCTGGTATGAGATGACGGCATAAGCCGCCGCGTGCGACTTGTTAAAGGCGTAGGAAGCAAAGCTGACCATGTCATCGAAGATGACTTTCGCGGCGGCAGCAGGCACGCCGTTTCTGACGCATCCGGCTATCTCCACATTGCCCTTCTCGTCCTTCTTGCCGTTGATGAAGTACTCCTTCTCCTCCAGCATGACGCTCATCTTCTTCTTGCTCATGGCGCGGCGCACCAGGTCGGAGCGGCCAAACGAATAGCCGCCCAGATCGCGCACTATCTGCATTACCTGCTCCTGATAGATCAGGCAGCCGTACGTTACGCCGAGTATCGGTTCAAGATGCGGATCCACGTATTTCACGTGATCCGGATTCTTCTTGTTGTCTATATATTTAGGGATAGAGTCCATAGGGCCCGGTCTGTAGAGCGCGATGCCCGCGACTATGTCCTCAAAGCATGTCGGTCTGAGGTTCTTCATGAAGTCCGTCATGCCGCCGCTTTCGAGCTGGAATATGCCCTTCGTGTTGCCGTCGGCTATGAGCTTGTAGACCTCAGGATCATCGAAGTCCATCGACGAGAAATCGATGTCGACTCCGTGGTTCTCCTTTATCATGCGAAGCGCGTCTCTGATGACCGTGAGGTTCCTGAGCCCCAGGAAGTCCATCTTCAGAAGACCCAGCTCCTCTATAGTCGTCATGTTGAACTGAGTCGCGACGCCTTTATCCGATGAATAGAGCGGCACGTATTCATCAAGCGGCATCTTGGAGATAACGATGCCTGCCGCGTGCGTAGAAGCATGGCGCGGCAGTCCTTCAAGTGCCATCGAAAGATCGAGCACCTGCTTCACAAGAGGCTCCTGCTCGTAGCGCTGCCTGAGGTCCGGGTTCATCTCAAGAGCCTTGGAAATGGTGATGCCAAGCTCGTTAGGGATGGCCTTCGCGATAGCGTCACCCTCCGCGTAAGTAGCGTCAAGCGCCCTTGCGATATCCCTTACAGCCGCCTTTGCCTTCAGAGTTCCGAATGTGATGATCTGCGAGACCTTGTCCTTTCCGTACTTTCGGATGACATAGTCGATGACCTCCTGCCTTCTTTCAATGCAGAAGTCTATGTCTATATCCGGCATGGAAACACGCTCAGGATTGAGGAATCTCTCAAAGATGAGGCTGTATTTGATAGGGTCTATCTCAGTGATATCCAGGCTGTATGACACGATGCTGCCTGCAGCCGATCCTCTTCCCGGCCCTACAGCTATGCCATGCGACTTCGCGTAGTGGATGAAGTCCCAGACGATGAGGAAGTACTCCACATAGCCCATGCCCTCGATGACCTTAAGTTCGGTCTCGAGCCTCTGACGGTATCCGCTCTCAGGATCCATCGCCTCTGCGCCGTACCTCTTCACGAGCCCCTTGTAGCAGAGCTCTCTTAAGTACTCGTCAGTCGTCTTGCCGTCCGGCGGTATGTATTCAGGCAGGTGGTAATTGCCGAACTCGAATTCGACATTGCATCTTTCCGCTATCTCCTGCGTCCTGTCGATGACCTCAGGCATTTCCGGAAAAAGTGCTCTCATCTCGTCTTCCGACTTGACGTAGAACTCATCGTTTTCGAATCTCATGCGGTTCTCGTCAGTCACCTTTGCCTGAGTCTGGATGCACATCAGAACGTCCTGCGCTGTCGCGTCGCTTCGCCTCATGTAGTGAGCGTCGTTGGTCGCGACAAGCGGGATCCCGGTCTCTTCGCTCAGGGTCTTAAGCCCCGCGATGACCCTCTCATCCTCCTCAAGGAAGTGGTTCTGTATCTCAAGATAGAAGTTCTCCGCGCCAAAGTTGTCCCTAAGCCAGAGAGCCTCCTTCTTTGCCCCGTCGTAATCCCTGTTCAGGATCATCCTCTGCACATTTCCGGCCAGGCAGCCCGACAGACAGATCAGGCCTTCGCTATACTGGCTCAGCAGGTCCTTGTCCACACGCGGCTTATAATAGAAGCCGTCTACGTAGCTCTTTGAGACTATCTTTACCAGATTGCTGTATCCCTGCTGGTCCTTAGCCAGCAGGATCAGGTGGCCGGAGTTACGGTCCTTGTCAGGATCCTTGTCGTAAAGCGTCCTGGCCGCCGTGTACACCTCGCAGCCGATGATAGGTTTGATGCCTGCCTTCTTGCAGGCCTTGTAAAAATCGATCACGCCAAACATCGCGCCGTGATCCGTAATGGCGCACGAATCCATGCCGAGCTCCTTGACGTATGCAGGGAGCTCGGAGATCCTGCTCATTCCATCGAGCAGGCTGTATTCAGTATGCAGATGCAAGTGCGTGAACATAGTCTATTTATCCTGTTTTCCGTTGAATCTGAACGCCAGCATGGTGATGTCGTCAAACTGCGGTCCGTCTTCAACGAATTCGGCTATATCTTCCTTTACTATCTTTATCAGCTCATCCGGAGTTGCTTCCCTGTTCTTGTTAAGCGCAATAAGGAGACGGTCCTCTCCGAACAGCTTCTTGTCCCAGTTGGTCGCCTCGATGACACCATCCGTATACACGAGGAGCGTGTCACCCGGCTCAAGTTTGTACTCGCGCTCGTTGAACTTCATTCCCTCAAGGGTCGCCAGAGCCGGCGAGTGCTTATACCTTACAAACTCGTAGATCCCGCCCTTCTGTCTGATTGCAGGATGCTCGTGGCCTGCGTTGACCACGGTGCATTCGCCCGTATCAAGATCGATGAGCGCGAGCCAGGCGGTGACGAAAAGCTCCATGTCGTTGCTCTCGATCAGCTTCTCATTTGTATCCTCGAAAGCTTCGCTTGGGCTCATTCCCTGCTTGATAGCGTACTTCAGCAATATCTTTGTCGCTACCATGAACAGCGACGCCGGAACGCCCTTGCCGGACACGTCTCCGATAACGAGTGCAAGATGCCTGTCGTCAGCCATGAAGATGTCATAGAAATCTCCGCCGACCTCTCTTGCCGGTGTCATCGACGCTGCAAGATCAAACTCAGGCAGTATCTCATACTGCATTCCCCTCTTAGGCAGGATGCCCTGCTGTATCATAGCGGCAGCATCCAGCTCACCGCCTATCCTCTCTCTTTCGGCAGTTACCGCAGCGAGTTCATCGATGTAATCCCTGATGTCGACATCCATCTTTGTGAACGCCTCAGCCAGAGTCTCGAGCTCATCGTTCGTGTGTACGTCCACGGCCACTTCCCTGTCGCGTTCGATATTGTCGACCATCTCCTCAGCGCTCTTCGTCAGCTTGGCTATCGGCGCCAGGAAGCGCTTCTTCATGGCCCTGTACGCAAACAGCATCATGATCGCGGAAACGATTGCAGATGCAAGGAATATGGCTAAGATGAACTGAGAGACTACAGATCCGATCTTCAGTTCCGGACGTGTGACACAGATGAACGCGGCCAGATCGCCCCGGCTGTCATATAGCGGTGCGAAGGCGCTTATATAAGTGTTATCAACAGTCCGTGTCACGACCAGCATCGCATCGTCCAATGCATCGCCGGAACTGCCGGTGCTTTTGCTGTTGATCTTTTCAGTAACGTAGTCCATGTAAGAAAGGAATACATCCGTGCGGTCCCCCAAATCAGCATCATCATCAGCGCCATCGGTATCCCAGATGTATATCATTTCATCCCCATCAGGCACGAACACGCTTATATCCGTCAGATCCACCTCATCACGGAATGATGCAAGGAATTCATCGATATTATCGTAATATCCGTCTTTTTCACCTGTCTCCAGATATCCGGCTATTTTGTCCCCTTGTATGACAGCGTTGATTATATTGGCGTAGTCCTGGGTGTCCTCATAGTAATGGCGTTTTGAAAACACAGAAAAACCGTAGCTCACCGGCAGACTTACCGTGATAGTGAGCAGCAGCGCAAAAGCGATTATTCCGGCGAGCGTCTTACGCCCCAGACTTTTTCTCTTTGTTTTATCTTTGCCCATACATAGTAATTGTACAATAAAAGCCCTGCTTTCGCATCACTTGTTGATAAACAAGTGCGGTTATTCAAAGATTGATAATTGCATGAAAAAAGAGCAGGCAAACGCCTGCTCTCTTTATTTGCGTAAAACACTCTACTTCAGGCCGCGCTCTTTTTTCAGCATCGCGATCTTGAGCTTCTTGATGCATTCCTTTACATCGTCTTCTGTGTAGTTGTTCTCGCCGACGATGTTGGACTCGATACCCTCAGGGTTCTTGTTGAAGTCGACTACGTTGTCGAGATACGGGCTCTCTACTACGAAAGTGCCTGCTGTACCGCTCCAGTTGAGGCCGGCCACAGGGATTCCGCGCTCGCCTATCTCATTTACGCAGTTTACATAGTCTACGTCCAGGTTGCCCCAGCCGTCTGTCTCTACGATGACGCCGTCAGGTCTGCAGCACTCAGCGACTACCGCAGCTGTCCTTGAGCATCTGATCTTTTCCTCGTTGCCCTCAGGCGAACCGAATACCAGAACGCCCATCAGGTCGATTCCCGGGTCCTCGCCCAGCAGCTTGACCAGAGGATCTCTGAAATGATGAAGGCTTGTTTCTTTTGTTGAAGGACCAACTCCCATGTCGCACCTCCTTAATTCATCGCCTTGATTGCACCGTCTCTGAACTCGTTAGGAGTCAGCATGACAGGCATCGCGCCGTAATCGATAAGTGATTTGCCTCCCTCGACGCCGCATGGCTGGTCAGGGAAGATCCATGTGTCGAGCATCGCGCCGTGAGCGATCATCTCCTTGATGACCAGTACTTTCTTCTGGCCCTCTCTGATGCGGTCGTAATACTCATGCTTTTCGGTGGCCTTTGAGCCCTCGAACTTCTTGAGCTGGGCTCTGAATTCGTTCATCCACTCCTCTACCATTCTGTATGCGTCGATGATGGCGTATCTCTCCTGGCCCATTCCTTTCTTGAAGGTGATGTCGAAGGAGATGATGAAGTCGTCGTCCGCCGGTGTGCCCGCTCTGTTGAGATAGAGCATGTCCTTGAGGTTGCCCTCGGAGGATCCGAACTCGTGAGCCTGCTCGCCGTTAACGTCAACACCCGTCGGCATTACGTATACTCCGGTGATGGTATGGGTGGTGCCCTCTCCGCACTTGCCCAGCACCTTCACGGAGATCGGAATGATGTCCATGATTGTGTTTGTATATCTGTCATGATCACCCGGTTTGATGATCTGGATGTCTATTTTTTCAATGACTTCGCTGTATTTCCCGGCCAGCGCGTCAAGGCCGTCTTTTGTGATGGTCATCTTGCCATCCGTAGTGATCTTGTTTTCGTCGCCGAACTGCACATCATCCATGTGATATGCCCTGATCACCAGTCTTCTGAGTTCAATATCTGCCATTGTATTATTCCCTTTCGCGCGTTACGCGCCGGATCAAATAAAATGTGTTTTTGTTTCTTTTTCAAATGGGGGCAGATTTCTCTGCCCCCATCTTCGGAATAGTCCGATGTCCTATTCTTTTTTTGTACCGATATGTCTTTACTAGATTACAGCGTGGTATTCGAAAGGCAGCGATACGATCTTGCCCGGAGTCTCGATTGTCTCGAGCAGCTCGAGGGATGCCTTTACGATTGCAGTCTGCATCTCAACGTCATGAGGTGCGCCTGCGTTTGCGCCCATAGGTACCATTGGAGCAGCAGCTCTCGGTGTTCCGGCCTGTCTTACTACCGGCGGAAGTGCTGCAATAATGACTGTAGGGATACCTACCGACTCGATTGCTCTCTGCACGATTGTTGCAGAGCGGTGGCAAGTTCCTCATCCAGCCGTGAGAAGGCACGCATCTACGCCCTCCTCTTTCAGCATGTTAGCGACTGCTGGACCGGTCTCGTTGGTGAACTTCTCAATGTTTCCGCCGCCGCCCATGAAACCAGCATGGTAAGGTGCGCAAGCCTTGATGAAGCCCTCAGCAGCGAGCTCTTTCAGTCTCGTGATCGGGAACATGCAGTTGATGTCCTTGTTTACGTCAGAGTTGTCGTATCCACCGTGGGTTACCATCAGATCGTCTTCTTCAGACTCATTAGGGATCTTTCTCCAGGTGAAGTCACCGGCAAGGTTGAATCTCTCCTGATCCTTTCTGTGAACGCCGGCAGCTGTTGCGAGAGCAACTGTCATCTCGCTCAGCGGCTTTGTCACAGGAGCCCATACCGACTTAGGAGTGATAGGTACGAAGATCTCAGACTGTAAACCTTTTACAACTGTCATACTCATTTTGTATTAGTCCTCCTGTTTGGTCTTACTTTGCATTTCGTTCTGGAGTTCTCTGGAATGTTTGATCGTCTCGAGATATCTTTCGTTGACTTCAGGACTTTCCTGTTCAATGAAGCTCATGTTCCAGGCGACTTCCTGACCGATCTCCAGATCGTAATCTGAAATGATCATTCTCTTAGGGATCCTGAGGTGTCCCAGTCTTCCCTTGAAGTCGATGGCTACGCTTCCATCATGGACTTCCACGATGATGCCTTCCATCCTGATTATCTTGTCACCGTATTTCATATCTTAAGCGATCTCCCTTTTCAGATTAGTCGTATTTAGCCTTTCTCTTTTCGCTCATCGGCAGTGCCTGCTCGTTATCAACAAGCTCCATCTTTGTGCCGTAAGCTTTTTCGATCAGCTCTACGTTAGCCTCCTTGACTGCGTGTGTGTACTTTCTCTCAGGTGCCTTGATCTTCTCGCCGGCCATCTTAGCCTTGAGCATAGCCAGACCTCTGATAGCATCCTCGTGGCAGAGAGTGTTGCATGCGAGAACCTCGTTTTCGATACCGGACATCGACTTGTTGTTGTCGACCATAGCATCGCAGTACTGGTTACCTGTTACGAGAGCTCCCTGTACAGCGCAGAATGAGAATCCGACAACCGGAACGCCTCTCTTACCGATCTGCTCGATGTGGGAAGTGAAGTCTACGTGGTTGTTTCCGAATCCTTCTGTTGTAACGAATGCTCCGTCTACGTTCATGGACTCAACCATCTGACCGAGTCTTCTGGATACGTAGAACTTGTCTGTGTTAGCCTGCGGCGAACCAACGAAGATTACGCCTACCAGGTCAACGTCGTCATCGTGGATTGCTTCATAAACCAGAGGCTCTCTCCAGTAGTGTCTGGACATCTCCTTCGAAGCAGGTCCGATGCATGTCAGAGCGTGGATGCAGCCGTCCATAACCTCGAGTGGGTTAGCAGCTACAGGAACGTTACCGAGGTCTACGTTCGGCTTAGCTCCGAGTACTCCTACAGGCTCTGTCGGGAACAGGAAGTTGTCGTGCATAGCACCCTGTCCCATGATCTCCTTAACGATAACGATTTTCTTCTTACCAGGTCTTCTTACCTGCTTCATTGTCTGAGTCTCCACGACCTGCTCGTCTGTGAGATCCTTCTTCATTGCGTTTCTGATCTCCTGAGTTACGTGGTCAACTGCAGTATGAATAGCGATAGGGCCCGGTCTCTCCATGTTCTTCTTGTTGTCGATTACGGCATGAGCTCTGATCATGATTTCGCCCTTGTCT
>JAFRCS010000018.1 GCA_017404265.1 Mogibacterium sp.
AAGGCTGCTAACATGAAGAAGAGCATGACCGGACTTTCGATCTGTCCTCAGTGCCATGAGCCAAAACTTCCACACAGAGTATGTCCTACATGCGGTTATTATGACGGCAAGGACGTCGTGAACGCAGAGTAGTGGAAAGAACAACAAAAGATCAGACAAAGCCCCTTTAAAGGGGCTTTTGTTTTGTTAAGAAAACCGTTACAAAATCAACATCTTGTAGTATAATTAATAGGCTTTATACATTATATATGACAGGGGATGTTTATATGGCACAGCAGACAAGCAATAACGGACAGAAACGCGGACCCGGCAGACCTCCGGGAAGCAAGAATAAACCTAAGAGCAATACAACTAAAACCGCTGCATCAAAGACAGCTAATCCTACAAAGCAGGAAGTCCTTGAGGAGATGCAGCGCAGAAGCGACCGCGACAAGCGGAATATAGACGTTATCTGGAGCATAACGCTGTTTGCTCTGGGACTTTTCCTTTTCATAACCGTTGTAATGAATTCTACCGGAAGCTTTGGCAAGGCAGTGCATGATGTATGTAACGGACTGTTCGGCATTATGGCATATGTCCTGCCTTTCTTTGTTTTCCTGATAGCCACGCTGCTTCTGCTGGGCAAGCTCAGACATATCGGGACCGGTACCGCCATATTCAGCCTCCTGATTTACATAAACATGTGTGTCCTGAATTCTTCGAGATTCATCGATACCGAAGAACTCAGATATGGATTCCAGGATATCGCTGAATATTACAGGACAGGTGTCGAAGGATACTTGGGAGGAGCTGTGGGCATGGAGATAGGCTCACTGCTTGTCAAGTTCTTCGGCAAACCGGGACTTATAATCATTGCCCTGGCTGTCATGATCATATCCATATTCATGGTCGCCAATTCGCCGATCTCCAGGCTTGCAGGCAAGATAGGAAAAAAGAGAGAAGAGAACCGCATCCTCAAGGAACTCGAAGCTGATGAACGCAGAAGACTTTCTGAAGGCCAGATAAAGGAGGCTCTTACGGGTGATCCGATGGTATCCGCTGCGGCTCCTGAACCTAAGCAGCCTTTCTGGAGGTCTGTGCTGAGCGGTATCATCAGGGAAGAACCTGCCGAATCACAGGTATCTGCTTACGGCGTGTCTACCGACATCCCGCAGCCTTTCAATGGCGCTTCCATGGCTGATTCCGTAAAAAACGGTGTTCAGGTCATGGATCCTCCTGCAAAGAAGCAGGAAGGACGCGGGACGCTGTTTGGTAAACTGATGGACCGCTTTGCTGCCGGCATTGACAGTGAGACCGGGGAGAAGCTGTCTCAGGACAATCTTAAGACCATCGATGATCCGGGTCCTTTAGGCAAAGGCGCGGAAACATCTTCATCAAAAAGCATATATTCTGAAGACCGTCACTTTGACAGTGATGATGTAGAAAATTTCGGCTATCCGGGAAGAAAGCGCAGCTCGTCTTCAAAGTCCTCAACTGGACTTGGCCTTGGTGATCCTGATGACGTAGGCCATTCAGGTTCTTTCGGCCTTGACGCGCACGGCGGTGCCAAGAAAGCCGCATCGGCTTCCGGCAAAGCTGCCGTCGCAGCATCTACAGCTGCCGCTGCTGCGACAAAGAAGAGTTCTTCCGCAACAAAGAAGCCTGTTGAAAAAGAAGCTGATAGTGAAGACGCTAAGATATCAGCAGGCTTCAATACCATGACGGATGACTTTGCATACGAGCTTCCTCCTGTCAGCCTGCTCAGAAAAGACACATCTTCAAAGCAGATGATGAGCGACGCTCAGCTGCAGGAACGCGCAGAACTTCTTGAGAGCACACTTAAGAACTTCGGTGTTGATGCCAAGGTCATCAAGGTAACGCAGGGCGCTTCCGTAACGAGATATGAAGTGCAGCCTGCTACAGGTGTAAAAGTCGCCAGTATCACAAGACTTTCGGATGATATAGCTCTCAACATGAGAGCCAAGAGCATACGTATGGAAGCTCCTATACCGGGCAAGGCAGCCGTTGGAATCGAAGTCGAAAATGAGAAGCCGGCACCTGTACTCATACGTGACCTCATCGACAGTGATGAGTTCATGGATGCTTCATCCATCATCGAATTCGTTGTCGGAAAAGATATCTCCGGAAACAATATCGTGGCAGACCTTCGGGAGATGCCGCATCTGCTTATCGCCGGAGCTACCGGATCCGGAAAATCCGTCTGCATCAACTCGATCATCACCAGCTTCCTCTATAAGGCCAGACCTTCAGAGCTCAAGCTCATCATGATCGACCCTAAGATGGTAGAACTCGGCAACTACAACGGTATTCCGCACATGCTGACTCCGGTAGTTACTGATCCGCGCAAGGCTGCGCGCGCACTTGCTATCGCTGTAGCGGAAATGGAAAAACGCTACGAGCTCTTTGCTGAGAACAACGTAAAGGATCTTGAATCATATAACGAACTGATGAGAGTAGATCAGAGGTACGCTGACTGCAAACCTCAGATAGTCATTATCATAGACGAGCTCGCAGACCTTATGATGGCTTCGCCGTCCGAGGTGGAGAATTCGATCTGCCGCCTGGCACAGAAAGCCAGAGCTGCCGGAATGCACCTTATAGTAGCGACTCAGAGACCGTCGGTCGATGTCGTCACCGGACTTATCAAGGCTAATATCCCTTCAAGGATCGCATTCAGTGTAGCATCGCAGTTTGACTCGCGTACTATCATCGACATGGCAGGCGCGGAGAAGCTGCTCGGCAAGGGCGACATGCTGTTCTCACCGGTAGGCTCGACAAAACCTTACAGAGTACAGGGGCCGTTCATCTCCGAAAAGGAGACAGATAAGATAATCAGGTTTGTCAAGAAAGAAGGCGGAAACCCTGAATACGATGAAGAACTCATGAACGGCATGGACAATACGGACAAGAAGGTGGGGGGAGAGTCTCAGGACGAACTGACTGAAGATGCTATAGCATTCATCTTCAAGTCCAAACAGGCATCCGTATCGATGCTCCAGAGAAGGTTCCGCATAGGATATAACAGGGCCGCAAGGATAATCGATGAGATAGAAGAAATGGGCATCATCGGACCATCCGACGGATCGAGACCTCGCCAGCTCCTCATGACAGAAGAAGAATATTACGGCGGAGGCGATCCTGAGCCGGAACCTGAACCAATACCTGAGCCTGTATATGAACCGGAGCCTGTCAATGAGCCGGAACCTGAACCGGTCTATGAACCTGATCCGGAACCGGCAGATGAACCGGAACCTGAGCCGGAGCCTGAATATGTTCCTGTCGAGGAAGTGATGCCTGAACCTGAAATGGCACCTGAGGACGACGGATTCAGATCAAATGACAAGCTCAGCAATACAAGGGCCATGGATTCTTTCAATTCGCTCCCGGAATCTGTAAAGCGCATGATAATGGACGCTGACAGTGAAAGTGATTATTGATCATGAAAAAGGTATTTATTGACACCTACGGGTGTGCAAAAAATGAATATGACTCACAGGCGCTCGCAGCCTCTCTCGAAGAAAGGGGCTGCGTTATCGTATATGATACGCGTGAGGCGGACATCCTGATAATCAACACTTGCGGCTTTATCGAGGACGCCAAGAGGGAGTCCATCGAAGGCATATTATCTCTTACAGGACAAACCGATGGCGGAAGAAAGAAGCTGATAGTAACGGGCTGTCTTTCAGAGCGCTATCATAAAGAACTAGCTGATGAGATGCCTGAAGTCGACATGTTCTTCGGAGTGAATGATTATGACGCTATTCCGGACATGATACTCTCAGAAGATAATAAGGATAGGAATATCAGAGATTCTGTCGGATGCATGCTCGACACGCTCCCATACCGCAAGCGAAAATACGATCAGTATGAACCTGAATTCCGCTGGGAATACATACCTTGCTACGGTTATCTGAAGATCGCAGAGGGCTGCTATAACGCATGCAGCTTCTGCGCCATACCGGGCATAAGGGGAAAGTTCCGCTCAAAGAAGATAGAGGACTGCGTAAAAGAAGCAGAAGACATGGCAGCCGCAGGCATAAAAGAGCTTATACTGATAGCCCAGGACACATCTCAGTATGGCAGGGATCTGTATGGAGAGGTGCGCTTACCGGAACTTTTGCACAAGCTGTGTGCTGTTGAAGGCATAGAGTGGATAAGACTGATGTATGTTTACGATAATGGTATTACTGACGAACTTATTGATGCCATCGCAAGTGAGCCAAAAGTATGCAATTACATCGACATTCCTATACAGCACATATCGGATAATGTCCTTAAACTGATGAGAAGACGTTCCAGCGGAGATTCCATAAAGGATGTTATAAGAAAACTCAGAGACAGGATAACTGATATCCATATCAGAACGACTCTGCTTGTAGGTTCTCCGGGCGAGACAGAGGAAGACTTTGAAAAGCTGCTTGAATTCGTAGACAGTTACGAGATCGACAGGCTGGGTGCTTTCGCGTATTCAGACGAAGAAGGCACCGCAGCATTTGAAATGGATAACAAAGTTCCCCGCGAAGTATGTGAGATACGCCGGAATATGGTCATGGAGCATCAGCAGGCTGTCAGCGAAAGACTTAACGAAAAAAAGATAGGGAAAACGCTTGAAGTTATAGTTGACAGATGCATAGAAATAGACTCGACAGACCTTGTTAAAGACTTCAATAACGTAGATGAAGATATTCTGCCAAAGCTTGTCAATATTTACGAGGGACGCACCAGATATGATGCGCCGGATATAGACTGCGCGGTCACATTCACTACAAATGATATGGAATTATGTCCGGGTGACATCGTGCACGTTAAGATAACAGGAACTTATGAATATGATCTGGAAGGAATTGAGGTGAAACTGCAATGAATCTACCCAACAAACTGACTGTAGGCCGTATGATAGCGGTGCCGTTCTTTATAGCGGCATATATGATGGGGTATTATCCCGTCGCGCTTGTTCTGTTCTGTCTCGCGTCGGCTACTGACGCTCTTGACGGCAGCATTGCCCGCAAAAGAGGACTCGTAACCAACTTTGGAAAGATTATGGATCCTTTGGCAGACAAGATACTTGTGTATTCAGCGCTCTGCCTCTTCATAGAGTCAGGACTTATCAAGTCATGGATGCTGATTATCATACTTGCGCGTGAATTCATAGTCGCAGGAATGAGAACAGTAGCAGCATCCGAGGGAAGGGTGCTGGCTGCAGGAATGTCCGGGAAGATCAAGACTGTTCTTCAGATGGTAGCTGTCATTCTGTATCTGTTCGGTCTTTCTGTTCCGTCGATCGGCAACACAGTGATCATGATCGCCAATGTTATCTTCTGGGCAGCTCTGGCAATGACTATATATTCGGGCGCGGAATACGTATGGAAGAACCGCGACGTATTCAGTATGTAGGTGGATAATGAAGACTTCTATTCTTGCAGTAGGAACGGAGCTGCTCTTTGGGCAGACCGTAAATACAAATGCGGCATATCTTTCTGAAAAGCTGAATCTCATGGGATTCGACGTGATGTATCACTTTGTCGTGGGCGATAATCCCGCCAGGCTGAAAGAAAAACTGGCGGACGCCTTTACCGATACAGATCTGGTGATACTGACCGGAGGGCTCGGTCCTACTCAGGATGACCTGACAAAAGAGATGGTAGCCGAGTACATGGGCGTGGAGATGCATCTTGATGAAAGAGTAGTCGACGATCTGAATGCTATTTTTGCGAAGCGCGGCGGCAATATGCCTGAGAACAACATGAAACAGGCATATCTTCCGGACGGATGCACTCCATTCTACAATGCATCCGGCACGGCGCCGGGCTTTGCTCTTGAAAAAGACGGTAAGGTAGCCATATGCCTGCCCGGCCCGCCGCGCGAGATGAAGTGGCTATTTGAGAACGGTGTCAGGGACTATCTTGAGAAGTTCATGGAAAAGAAGATGGTTTACCGTGTGATACGCACCATCGGCATAGGAGAATCTGATCTGGAGATGCTTCTCATGCCTCTCATAGACGGCCAGACCGATCCTACGATAGCGACATATGCCAAAGAGGGGGAGTGCACACTGAGAGTGGCTTCCCAGCGTGACAGCGAAGAGGAAGCCTCTGCGGCAGTCGATGAGATGACAGAGAGGGTCAGAAAGCTCGCAGGCGAATATATATACAGTCTTGAAAACGAAGAACTCAACGAGGTAGTTGTAAGGATACTGAAGGAAAAAGGGCTTACAATAGCTTCCTCGGAATCGTGCACAGGCGGATTGTTTGCTGCAGCGATCACAGACGTAGCGGGAGCCTCAGACGTTATTTCTTCGTCATATGTCACTTATTCGAATGAAAGCAAGATAAAGGAGCTTGGTGTTCCCGCCGAGACCATAGAACGATTCGGAGTAGTCAGCAAAGAGACGGCAGAGGCCATGGCCGCAGGCACAAAGAAACGTTCCGGAGCAGATATAGCAGTATCCATTACGGGATTTGCAGGTCCTGAAAGCGATCCGGGACATGAAGCCGGAGAAGCATACATAGGATACGCTGTGGGGGATATAAAAGGACACATCGAAATACATACTTCAAGAAATTTCCGTACATGGAACCGCAGGTATTTCACGCTCAGGATGCTCAGGGCAGTTTACATGCTTATACGGTAAAAACAGCAGGGAAGTCATGTTATAAAAGTGCCGTCGCTCTGAAAAAGGTCATTTATCGTCGGAATAAGTGCTTTTTCCGTTCGACAATTCTTAAAGCTTGAAAATATAATATTGACAGCAGAAGGATAACGATATATCATACATACGAACAAGCGTTCTTTTTAATATTCAGGGAGGCAATATGGCAATTCAGACAGAGAACAGCGCAGAAAAAGCAGCAAAAGAAAAAGCCCTTCAGCAGGCTTTGGATCAGATACAGAAACAGTACGGCAAGGGAGCAATCATGAAACTCGGCGAGTCGGGTCCGGTAAGCAACATAGACGTGATCTCTACCGGTTCTGTAAGCCTTGATCTTGCGACAGGTGTTGGCGGATATCCTAAGGGAAGGATAATCGAGATATATGGTCCGGAATCTTCAGGTAAGACAACACTGACACTGCACGCTATAGCAGAAGCGCAGCGCAATGGCGGACAGGCAGCATTCATTGACGCAGAGCATGCTCTGGATCCTGTATATGCAAAGAATCTCGGTGTCAATGTGGATGAGCTTCTTGTATCCCAGCCGGATACAGGCGAACAGGCGCTTGAGATCTGCGAAATGCTTACAAGGAGCGGCGCTGTGGATATCATAGTCATCGACTCGGTTGCGGCATTGGTACCTAAGGCAGAGATCCAGGGGGAGATGGGAGATTCCCATGTAGGACTTCAGGCCAGACTCATGTCACAGGCTCTACGTAAGATCGCCGGCGCTATCAACAGAACCAGCACTTGCGTGATTTTTATCAACCAGCTTAGAGAAAAGATCGGCATCATGTTCGGCAACCCTGAGACGACTACAGGCGGACGCGCATTGAAGTTCTATGCTTCGATGAGACTCGATGTAAGAAAGATCGATACAATAAAGAAGGGCGAGGAAGTGCTCGGAAACCGTACGAGGGTAAAGATCGTAAAGAACAAGGTAGCTCCACCGTTCAGAAAAGCTGAATTTGATATCATGTACGGTACGGGCATCTCCATCTCGGGAGATATTCTCGATCTGGCTGCAGATATAGGAGTCATTGACAAATCCGGATCGTGGTACAGCTACAACAATGAAAGGATAGGACAGGGCAGAGAGAATGTTAAAACCTATCTCGAAGAGAACCCGTTGGTACTTGAGGAGATACGCGGAAAGATCATGGAACATCTCAAGCCGTCTGATACCGATAACGGACTTAAAGTCGACGAAGACGGTGTAGTGATCGAATAAACTAAAATATTGTTGAAATAAAAAGAAATTCCTTCTTGACCTTGCAAACGCAATGTAGTATCATTTCTGTCGGTTAACCGCACGGAGCGGGTTTTCAAGCGTATGCACCCAAGCTTCGGCGAGTCTGGTTTAAGGAGGAATTTTTAATATGTATGCTATCATCAAAACAGGTGGCAAGCAGTACAGAGTACAGCAGGGCGATGAGTTCAGAGTTGAGAAGCTCGATGCCAAGGTAGGTGACAAGGTCGTATTCGATCAGGTCGTAGCTGTAGGCGGAGACAAGCTTGTCGCAGGCACACCTTTTGTAGACGGATATGCTGTTGAGGCTGAGGTCCTTGAGCAGGGCAAGGCTGACAAGGTTATTATCTACAAGTACAAGGCAAAGAAAGATTACAGACGTAAAAACGGTCACAGACAGCCATATACACTGGTAAAGATCACCGGTATCGGAGCATCGGCTCCTAAGGCTAAGGCTGAGAAGGCCTCTAAGGCCGAGAAGCCTGCAAAGGAAGAAGCAAAGGCTGCACCTAAGGTCAGCGCTTCAATGAAGAAAGACGAGCTTCTGGCAGTAGCAGAAGAGCTTGGTATCAAGGTATCCGCAAAGGCTACCAAGGCTGATATCATTGCTGCCATCGAGGCCAAGTAGTTAAGGAGGAATCACAATGTCAAGTAAAAAAGGAGTAGGAAGTTCCAAGAACGGCAGAGACTCCGAGGCGAAAAGACTTGGACTCAAGGTAGGTGCCGGTGAATATGTAAGCGCAGGAAGCATCCTCATGAGACAGAGAGGAACAAAGTTCCACCCT
>JAFRCS010000014.1 GCA_017404265.1 Mogibacterium sp.
GCTGACACTCAGCCATTTGCGGTGACAATAGCGAGGAGGATCCACCTGTTCCCATCCCGAACACAGTAGTTAAGCTCCTTAGCGCCGATGATACTCGGAGGGTGACCTCCCGGGAAATTAGGACGTCGCCGCTTTTTCTTTGTTAAAAACAGTACGGTCTTCGGAGGATAAACCTCCGGGACCGTTTTTTATATACATAAACAATATGGAGCAGTATTATTTGTAATCAAATGCAATGTTTTAAAATTAGTACATAAAACTCTCTGCGAATCTTAACATTTGTTATGTTTTAGGATACTGAAAATGGTAAAATAGTTTCAGCATTATGGGTGCTGGCTTTGCTACGCCCAATCGCAACTACTTATATGTTAATCTTGTTATAGAGAGGGAATAAAAATGAAAAAAGCATTAAGCGTTCTTCTCGTAGCTGCAGCGTTATTCGGATTTTACGGCAGTGCTGTAACCGTAAACGATCTTCTCGCTTGCAAGGACTACTGGGAAGAGGCAGGTGAAAAGTCCACAGCTGACATGAACAAGCTTGAGGACGGACTCAACCAGCTCAAGGAGAACGAGCAGGCTTACCTCGATGGTAAGGATCAGCTCGCTGATGCGGAAGTACAGCTCGCTGAAGGCGAAGCGACACTTGCACAGGGCGAGGCAGATTATGCAGCAGCTCCTGGCAAGCTCGCAGCAGCAAGAACAGCTATCGCTAACGGCGAAAAAGAGCTTGCAAAAGGTAAGAGCACTCTTGATGGAGCAAAGGCTCTGCTGAAGCAGCTCAAGGATGGAGTTAAAGAACTTCAGGATAAGCAAAAGGGATATCCGGCATGGAAGAGCGGCTTCGATAAGGCCTGCAGCACAGCTCCGGATACAGTTAATGCTCTGAGCACAGACGGATCGCTCGATGCCGACAAGATCAATGCTCAGAAGAGTGCGCTTGAAAGCAACAAGGCAACTCTCGAGACTCTGATAGGCTATCAGGATTCTCTTGACAATGCAAAAGCAGTACTTGAAAATGCAGATGCTCCTGATGCTTATAAAGTTCAGGCTATAAAGGGCGTAAATCAGATCGGAGCAGGCCTCCAGGGAGAAGAGTGGACTAACATTCCTGAAACAGCAGCTGCAGCAAGCGTTGCAGCCGGTGCATGTGAACAGCTCAAAACAGGTATTGATGCAAAAGCTACTGATAACGATCAGGCAAGGGCTATGGGCATCACTACAGCATCAGGCATGCTTGCCTTTGTAAATGGAAGCATCGAAAGCCTGAACGGCCTCCTTCAGCTCGTTGAAGGCAAGAAGACGATCCAGGACAAGCTCCTGCCGCTTCTTGACAAGGATGCTGTTAAGAACAACGACGTTATCAAGCAGCAGCTTGGCGATGTCAACAAGATCATCAAGGGCCTCAAGGCTGATGACAAGACATTCGAAGCAACCATGGATCAGATCATGCAGAAAGCTCCTGCTCTTGTAGCCGCTGTAGAGAAGGCTGTCAACAAAGGTCAGAACGACTACGATGCTGGAAAGAAGAAGCTCGCAGCAGGTAAGGCTCAGTACAGACAGGGTCTTGCGGATTACGCAGCAGCTCCTGGAAAGCTTGCAGACGGACGTCAGCAGCTTGCAGATGGATACAAGCAGTATGAAGACGGTAAGGCTCAGCTTGCTCAGTACGAAGACGGTGAGCAGCAGATCAGAGATGGTCTTGCAACACTCTTCAACACTGAGGCTGATCTCGACCTCGTTAGCATCGCTGACAGACTGAACGGCGACGGCGACTTCGACAATGGTGACAAACACCTCGAGATCGAAGAGGGTCTCAACGCTGTAGAAGTTGGTAGAGGATATCAGGCTGAAGACGGCGATCTGATCACTACTGAGATCATGGGCAGAGCAGTCGCTACAGGCGGCCTCCTTGCAGCAGCAGTACTCGCAGTACTGGCAGCCATCCTGTCCTTCCTGAATAAGAACAAGGGCGCAGGCGTCTTCGCGATACTCGCAGCAGCAGCAGGCGCATTCGGTGCATTCTTCGGACCTGCTCAGGGAACATACTTCTCTGAGATCGCTGGTTCGACAATTGGCACACTGACATGGGTCGCTGCCGGAGTTCTCGGCGCAGTTGCACTCGTACATGCGATCGTTCACTTCGCAGCTCCTAAGAACGCTTAGTTCATAGAGCACAGTTGAACAACTGAATAGACAAGGGAGGTGAGGAAACTCGCCTCCCTGTTCATTTGCAAAGAAAAACGGACGGTGTCAAAGAAAATGTTTGACAGCAACTCAAAGAGATGTTATTATATGGCGGTGTGATTGGAGATCCGCTATGAAAGATGACATCGAAAGAGTTGAATACGCGAGCATGCTCTATGACTTCTATGGCGCGCTTCTGAATGAGGCGCAGAGCGAGGTAATGGCGCTGTATCACGAAGACAATTTGTCGCTTTCCGAGATCGCCGAAGAACTCGGTCAGACCCGCCAGGCTGTTCACTACACACTCAGGAAAGCCGAGAAGGCTCTCGAGTCGTATGAGGAGAAACTGAAGCTGGTTGCCTCATACAAAGAGAACCAGAAACTGGCTGAAAAAGCATGTAAGATAATTGATTCTGCAGGCATAGTTGAGCCATACGCAGATAAGATCAAAAGGATCATAGAGAAGATAACAGAGTAGAAACATGGCATTCGAAGGATTATCCGAAAAATTACAGGGAGCGTTCAAGGACCTGCGCGGCCAGGGCGTTGTATCTGAGAAGGACTTTGAGGACGCGATGCGCGTCGTCAAGATGGCACTTCTTGAGGCTGACGTCAACTTCAAGGTCGTAAAGGAATTTGTAGCGACCGTAAAAGAAAAGGCGCTTGGCGCCGGCGTTCTGAAGAGCCTGACTCCTGACCAGATGGTCATCAAGATCGTAAAAGATGAGCTGGTCGAGATGATGGGCGGCACGGCAAGCAAGCTGACGTTCAACCCTAGCGGCTTCACAGTCATCATGCTGGTAGGCCTCCAGGGTACTGGTAAGACTACGACAGCAGGCAAGCTTGCGGCATGGCTCAAGCAGACGGGCAAGCACCCTATGCTGGCAGCCTGCGATGTCTACAGACCTGCGGCTATAGATCAGCTGGAGATAGTCGGCAAGGCGGTCAACACGCCTGTCTATGTCAACAGGGACACGAAGGACGCGGAGCAGATCGCAAGCGAGGCTGTAAGAGAAGCCCAGAGACGCGGCTGCAACGTGCTGATTGTGGATACTGCCGGACGTCTTCAGATCGACCAGGAGCTCATGGACGAGCTCAAGATCCTGAAGGCATCGGTCAGGCCTCACGAGATACTCCTCGTGGTAGACGCGCTTACAGGTCAGGATGCTGTAAACATCGCGGATGGATTCAATCAGGCGCTCGGAGTCGATGGAATCATCATGACCAAGATGGACGGCGACTCAAGAGGCGGTGCGGCTCTATCAGTAAAGTCAGTGACCGGCAAGCCTATCAAGTTCATGGGTACAGGTGAGAAGTACAACGCTCTTGAACCTTTCCACCCTGACAGGATAGCTTCCAGGATACTCGGCATGGGCGATGTGATGTCGCTGATCGAGCAGGCAGAGAGCGCTTTCGATGAAGAGGAATCCAGAAAGCTGGAGGAGAAGATCCGCCGCAACAAATATGACCTTGAGGACTTCCTCAACCAGATGAGACAGATCAACAAGCTGGGAGGAATCAGCAAGCTCATAGACATGATCCCGGGAATCAGCGCGGCTCAGAAGAAGGACATCGATTTTGAACAGGGCAGGGCCGAACTCAGAAAGTGGGAGGCCATCATCCTCTCGATGACACCGTTCGAAAGAGCAAAGCCAAACGTGCTTAACGCTTCGAGGCGTAAGCGAATCGCTAAGGGATCAGGCGTTACGGTCACAGACGTCAATCAGCTCGTCAAGAAATACGAAGAGATGAAGAAGATGACCAAAGTTATTGCTAATCCGGATTCGAAAAAGGCGCGCAGCATGATGCGCAACCTCGGATTCTAAAAAAGATATAAAAAACTAATACTTATAAATGGAGGAAAGAAAATGGTAAAGATCAGACTTAAGAGAGTTGGAGCTCACAAGAAGCCTTTCTACAGAGTAGTTGTTGCTGATTCGAGAACACCGAGAAACGGCAAGTTCATCGAGGAGATCGGCACATACGATCCACTGAAGGATCCAAGCGAGATCATCATCGACAACGAAGCTGCAAAGAAGTGGCTCGCAAACGGAGCACAGCCGACTGATACAGTCAGAGCGCTTCTCAAGAAGTCCGGCGCTATCGAATAAGGAGGCACGGAATGGGAAGTCTGGTAGAAGTAATCGCGAAAGCGCTGGTCACTAAGCCGGACGAGGTCCTTGTCACCGAAGAGACTGACGGAAGAGACATAATAGTCAAGCTTAAAGTAGCCGACGAAGATATCGGCAAGATAATAGGCAAGTCGGGAAGAATAGCAAAGGCGATCAGGACCGTGGTAAAGGCTGCGGCGATCAAGAAGAATCTCAGAGTGTCGGTGGAGATAGTTGAAGAAGACTGACGTATCTCAGGAGAAAGTCCTGATAGGCAAGGTCGGAAGCCCTGTGGGTATAAAAGGCGAATTCAGAGTCAATCTGTACTCGCAGGATTCCGGTAATCTGAAGGAGGGCAAGGTCCTCCTTCTTGAGCGTGCGGAAAAAAGCGTGAGCGGAGCCATTGAGAAGGTCAGATACCAGAAAGACAAGCCTGTGGTAAGGCTTGCCGGTATCGAAGACAGGAATGCTGCTGAGGATATCAGGGGCATGGACGTCAGCATCTATGCAAAAGACATGGAAGAGCTTCCTGAGGGCGAGCATTATGTGCGCGACCTCATTGGCTGCAGCGTAGTGGACACAGCGCAGGGCGGAGCAGAGATCGGCGTGCTCAGAGACGTTATACAGAACACGGCTCAGAGCGTGCTCGATGTCAGCACGCCTGACGGAAAGCAGGTCCTCATACCTGCTGTCGACGCCTTCCTGAGAAGCATCGATGAAGAGGCCGGAGTCATTGAGGTCGAGCTTATCCCGGGATTCCTGGACTGAAAACGCGTATAAGAAATGAAGATCAATATCCTTACGATCTTCCCGGAGATGTTTGCTCCGCTTCGCATGAGCATGCTGGGAAGAGCGATAGACAATGGAATTATCGAGCTGAACGTCACGGATATCCGCGACTACACGACTGACAGGCACAACCGTGTCGACGATACGCCTTACGGCGGCGGAGCCGGCATGGTGATGCAGGTGCAGCCTATTCTTGACGCGTTCGAAGGCAGCGGATACGGCGGAGAGGTCATCTACATGTCGCCGCGCGGGGAGATGCTCTCGGGCGATATGGCCAGAGAACTCTCCGAAAAGGACGAGATCACCATACTCTGCGGCCACTACGAGGGCGTGGACCAGCGCGCTCTCGACAGACTTGGCGCGAGAGAGGTCTCCATAGGCGACTATGTGCTGACCGGCGGTGAACTGCCTGCGATGGTGCTCATTGACACGGTTGCGAGGTTCATCGACGGTGTGCTGGCGGGCGATGAGTCGGTGAACGACGAGTCCATTTACTCAGGCTTGCTGGAGTATCCGCATTATTCGAAGCCCAGAGAATATGACGGCGACGAGGTGCCTGAGATACTGCTTTCAGGCAACCACGGCGAGATAGATCTCTGGCGCTGGGAACAGGCACTGGCGCTCACAAAGGAGAGACGTCCGGATCTCTTTGAGGCGTACCTCAAAAGCGAGCCGGAGCTGTCAAAAAAGCAGAAGACCATACTGCAGAAGTATCTGTAAAAAACCTGCGGACAAAAATACACAAAATGTAGGCATATCAAGCCTCTGACACAAATATATATTGTGTTATGAGGCTTTTTTGTTGTATAATCGGCTTGAACTATGGAAACTGATCGAAAAGGCCTTTTAACAAGGAAGTGGATATTCGCGATCCTCTTATATTTAGGGCTGATCGCGCTGTGTTGTATAGTCGTCTATGCCATCCCTTCTGTAAAGGGCATGCTCGAGAAGACATATATAGCACAATATGGAAGTATAGACGTCACTGATGAGGTCTCTGCTTTTATCGTGAGAGACGAGACAGTCTACGCTGCCGGTCAGAAGAGCATGATCAACAGGCTCGCGGAGACCGACAAGCTGATCAAGGCCTACACACAGATCGTTGAACTGACCCCGACAGATGTCGACATGGAAATGATCGACGGATCGGAAAGCGACAATCCGGTGATCAGGGGCGCATGGGATGCCTTGCCTAAGACAGAGGAGCCGGCTCCTGCTGAAGGCGAAGCCGCCGAGGGAGAGGCCGCTGAAGGTGAAACTGCCGAAGAACCTGAGGAAAAGGAGCGCGCCGGCAGATATACCAAGATCATGGAGGAACTCGGCGACAATGTGGTGGTCACCGAGGATGGCGTCGCCGTAGACTCGGGTTACATCAGCTACTATGTCGACGGAGCCGAGGCCAAGCTTAGCACCGGCGCGATCGATTCTCTCACTGAAAAAGATCTCAAGTCGCTCACGGGACGCAGGGCTATAGAGGTGCCTGACAACCACTGCGGCAAAGGCTACCCTATATTCAAGGTAGTACGCAACAGCAAGTGGTATCTGGTCTATTATCTGGACAACGAATCCGCGGCCAAGTATTACGAAGGCGAGACCGTAAACATAACCATAAATGATGAAGAGGTTCCGGTAAGAGTCAGCCGCATAGAGAGCGGCACAAAGACTTCGAAGATAATACTTTCGTGTAAGACATTCTTCCCGGGTTTCCTGGAGATCCGCAATCTGGATACAACGGTCACCGTCAACGAGGCGGAGGGTCTGGTGCTTGATGATTCCAGCATCGTGACCGCACCGGACGGGATGCGCGGAGTCTTTGTAAAGAACAAGCTGGGAGAGCACGTATTCAAGCCTGTAAGCGCCAAGGCGGATGACGGCAAGAAGTGCGTGGTTTTCTCGGATATATATGTTGACGCAGACGGCAATTTCGTTGAGACCATACGTACATACGACGAGATAGTCGCGGAACCGACAGAAGAAGACATAGCCGGTCTTGAAAAATCGCATCCGGCAAAGAAACCATGACCATAGCTGAACGATTCAAAGAAGTCAAAAAACGGGTCGATGACGCCGCGGTAAGAAGCGGCAGGGATCCGGAAGATATAAAGCTGGTCGCCGTCACCAAGACGCATCCGGCATCAGAGATCAATGAGGCGATAGCCGCGGGAGCCACGGACATAGGTGAGAACCGCGTCCAGGAGATCCTTGAGAAGATCGACGATGTATCACCGGTCAGATGGCACCTTATAGGGCACCTTCAAACCAACAAGGTAAGGCAGGTAATAGACAAGGTGGTGATGATCCACTCGGTCGATTCCCTCAAGCTGGCACGCGAGATTGACAAGCGGGCCGCGGCCGCAGGGCTGAAGATGGACGTCCTGATAGAGATCAATTCCGCGATGGAAGAGACCAAGTCGGGCATCGCGGCAGGCGACCTTAAGCAGCTGGTGACGGACATTACCGCTGAGTGCGAAAACGTGAGGGTATGCGGCATCATGTGCATACCGCCGATAGCAGCGGATCCTGAGGATTCAAGGCCGTATTTCAAGGAAGCGGCAGAGCTCTTCGAAGACATGAAGAGCTGGCAACTCCCGCCTGAGAGGTTCGCGCCGACCGAGCTCTCCATGGGCATGTCGGGCGACTTCGAGGTCGCTGTGGAAGAGGGAGCAACGATAGTCAGAGTAGGCAGTTCGATATTCGGACCGCGCAATTACAGATAGAGGAGGAACAAGCAAATGGGTTTCATGGATAAAATGAAAGACCTGGTCGGGATCACCGATGAGTATGAAGATGATTACGATATAACGCAGGATGAGATCGACGCTTACAAGAACGAACTGAACAGGGCAGCAGCAGCCGCAGCACCTGAGGCTCCGGCAAACACCGGCATCAGCCCGCTCGCGTTCAACGAGGTGGCACCGCCGCAGAAGTTCACGGAGAAGCAGCAGGTACAGGCGGACAGAGCATCACGCAACGATTCCGGCGCGTTCAAGATGGTAGTCATCGAGCCTAAGAGCATCGAGGAATGCCGCAAGCTGATCGACAATCTCAGAAACAACAAGCCGGTCATCATCAATCTCGAAAAGGTCGAGACAGATCTGGCCCGCAAGATGTTCGACTTCCTGAGCGGCGCGACATATGCGCTCCAGGGCAACATCCAGAGAATCAACCAGAATATCTACCTTTTTGCCCCTCGTAATGTTAACATTAAGGCAATGGTAGACAGGACCACAGAGTCCGGTAAGACGATTTCGAAAGAAAGTCCGTGGAAATAAACAGTCCGCAGATAAAATATAACAATGATAATGTAAATCAATAGGAAAGGTGAGGTAAGACACTATGATAATGCCGATTGATATCGATAAGAAAGAATTCAGCCGTGACAAGAAGGGATACAACTCCAGAGAAGTTGACGAGTTCCTGGATCTCATAGTCGCAGATTATGAGAAGGTACTCAACGACAACAGGACAATGGCTCACAAGATCAAGGCGCTCGAGAAGCAGCTCGAAGAAGCTCAGAAGGATGACAATGCCATGGTCGAGACACTCGAGACTGCAAAGAAGCTGATGGCAGACATCTCCGCAAGCGCAGAGAGAAGAGCAGAGCTCATGATGAGAGACGCTGAGCTCGAGGCAGAGAACATGCTGCTTGACGCAAAGGTCAACGTAAGAAAGCTGACAGACGAGCATGCTGTACTCAGCACAAAGGTCAGAAGACTCAAGGACAACTTCCGCAAGATGCTCGAGGCTGAACTGGCACGCATCGATGAGGACGATTTCGATCTGATCAGAGATCTTGCAGAGATAGAACTCCCTAAGGCAGAGGAGCCTGTTAAGGAAGAGACCATAGATAAGGCGCAGACTCTCGTTTTCGACAAGATTGAAGATGAGGGATCGCTTGAGGTCGACTTCAGCGCTCCAACTGAGCCTGCAACACTTTCGGATCTTTCCGACAGCCTCAAGGCTATGGCAGAAGAGACTTCGATCGATAACACTATCATCCTGAAGTAAGAGCCTATCCTTTCTCATTAACACGATAAAAAACGCTTTACCATTCGTGGTAAAGCGTTTTGTTGTTTTGATTTCAGCTGGACCTCTTATTCGAAGTCGTAGCTTCCAAGCTTTTCTTCGCGGCCTTCGTTCAGATAGTCGCAGATGGCCACATATGTCTCATAGGAGATGTCGTGCTCTATCTTGCACGCGTCTTCTTCGGCTTGCTCGCTGCTTACTCCAAGTTTCTCAAGGAAAGCTGTAAGAGCTTTATGCCTTTCATAGATCCTCTTCGCGATCTTGTAGCCTGCCGGAGCCAGTGTGATAGGCCCATTGGCATCCATATTGATATATCCGTTCTCTCTGAGGCGCTTTACCGCGTATGAGACGCTCGGCTTGGTGACTCCGAGCTTCTTTGCGATATCTATGGAGCGGATGTATCCGTGCTCCTCCTGCAGGATGAGCATTGCCTCAAGATAGTCTTCCGCGGATTGCCTGATCTTCATGATGGATTCTCCTTACGTGCAGGTCATCTCTTTTGCCCCCTAACAATATCACATTACGGATGCATATTCAATGAAATGTGGTTTACAATCAAGCTTTCAATACATCATATGAATTTCATGTGAAATTGTATCAAAATAGGTGCAAGCCTGTCGTGGATGTGCTATCATAACGTCGTTGACAAGCAAGAGGCGGCAAAGCCCGCTCTTACAAATCAAAATGTAATTACAAGGAGGAAATTATTATGGCAAAATGGGTTTGCAGCGTATGCGGTTATGTACATGAGGGAGATACACCTCCGGAAAAGTGCCCTGTATGCAAGGTTCCTGCAGAGAAGTTCATCAAGCAGGAAGAGGAGATGACATGGGCTGCTGAGCACGTTCTCGGCGTTGCGCAGGGAGTGGACCCTGAGATCATCGCTGATCTGAGAGCAAATTTCGAGGGCGAGTGCTCCGAGGTAGGTATGTATCTGGCTATGTCCAGAGTCGCTTTCAGAGAGGGATATCCTGAGATCGGCGAGTACTGGAAGACTGCCGCTTTTGAAGAAGCAGAGCACGCTGCTAAGTTTGCGGAGCTCCTCGGTGAAGTCCTCACAGACAGCACAGAGAAGAACCTCAGAATGAGAGTAGAGGCCGAGAACGGCGCAACACTCGGAAAGACAATGCTCGCTAAGAAGGCTAAAGAGCAGAATCTCGACGCTATCCATGACACAGTTCACGAGATGGCAAGAGACGAGGCAAGACACGGCAAGGCATTTGCTGGTCTTCTGAAGAGATACTTCGGCTAAAAGCTTGTCTTTTTCATCCACAGCTTTGTCAGCTGCGCGGCGCTTCGGTGCTCACTTACCATAAGTAAGCTCCGCTCCTCGCCCGCTTGCTTTCGCGCTGTGAACGAAAAATCCTGCGCTTTTGATGAAGAGGTCAGAGTATATGCTCTGACCTCTTTTTCTTTTGGGGATCCGAGAAAACCGGCACGATCCGGGCAAAAAAACATAATTAGTACATAACAACATATTGACACTAAAAACCCGTATGACTACAATATATAGTGTTCGGAACGGAACATCTTTTTTTACGCTCTAAAAAGAAAAGGGCGTCCAAAACCAGTCAAATCAACATTTTTCATACATACAATAAAATAAGAATAACGGAGAGAGAATATGAAAAGCATTGTAAAGAGAGACGGCAAGGAGATGCCGTTCGATGAGTCTAAGATCTTCAACGCCATATACGCTGCTAACAAGGCAGTCGACGGCGAGAAGATGACGAGCATCGACTTCACTTACCTTACCAAGAAGGTCGTTGAGCAGCTTGAAGGCGACACATGCACAGTCGAGCAGGTGCAGGATATCGTCGAGGCAATGCTCATCAAGTATGACTGGGAAAAGACCGCCAAGGCATACATCCTCTACCGCGCTGAGCACGCAAAGATCAGAGAGGCTGAGTCCGATCTGATGAACATCTACAACGAGCTCACTTACTCCTACTCCAAGGATGCGGACATCAAGAGAGAGAACGCCAACATCGACGGCGACACCTCGATGGGCACCATGCTCAAGTACGGTTCCGAGGGCGCAAAGTACTTCGTAGACAACTACGTACTGCCTAAGGACATCGCAAAGGCACATATCAACGGTGACATCCATATCCACGATAAGGATTTCTATATGCTCACCGAGACATGCTGCCAGATCGACCTTATCAAGCTTTTCAAGGACGGATTCTGCACAGGCCACGGCTACCTCAGAGAGCCGCAGTCGATCATGAGCTATGCTTCACTGGCATGCATCGCGATCCAGGCCAACCAGAACGAGATGCACGGCGGCCAGTCGGTACCAAACTTCGACTACGCTATGGCGCCGGGTATCGCAAGGACATATATAAAGGAATACTTCTCTGCGCTGACTGAGATAATCGCCGCGAAGCTCGACGTGGCGTATGCGGACGCTAAGGCTATCGCTGACAAGATCAAGGCTGAAGCTGAGGCTCCGACTCTGGCGACTAACGGCTCGTACGGCGAAGTGCTGGGCGAGTGGTTCGATAAGTCAGGCTGGGCCGGCGGACTCACAAGAGATCAGCTGGTAAGATGCAGCGCTCAGGCCGCCGAGGCAGCATGGGCAAGGACGGACAAGATGACCTACCAGGCTATGGAGGCTCTTATCCACAACCTCAACACCATGAACTCGAGAGCCGGCGCTCAGGTGCCGTTCAGCTCGGTCAACTTCGGAACAGACACGACTCCTGAAGGCCGCATGGTCATCAAGAACTTCCTGCTCGCCACAGAGGCGGGACTCGGAAACGGCGAGACTCCGATCTTCCCGGTTTCGATCTTCAAGGTCAAGGAAGGCGTCAACTACAACGAGGGAGATCCTAACTACGATCTCTTCAAGCTGGCCATCAGATGCAGCGCAAAGAGGCTGTTCCCTAACTTCAGTTTCCTGGATGCTCCGTTCAATCTGAAGTTCTACGAGGAAGGCAACTACAATAAGGAAGTTGCCTACATGGGATGCCGTACAAGAGTTATGGCCAACAGCCATGATCCTTCAAAGGCGGTCGTATGCGGCAGAGGAAACCTCAGCTTTACATCGATCAACCTGCCAAGACTCGCGATCGAGGCTAACAGAGACTTCGACGTGTTCTACAAAAAGCTGGATGCTATGATGGAACTCGTTGCAAGACAGCTGCTGCACAGATTCAGGATCCAGTGCACAAAGAAGGGCCGTAACTATCCGTTCCTGATGGGACAGGGTATCTGGATCGACTCCGACAACCTCGGACCTGATGACAGCGTAGCTGAGATCCTCAAGCACGGAACTCTTTCCATAGGATTCATCGGACTTGCGGAGACCATGAAAGCTCTCACGGGCAAGCATCACGGCGAGGACGAGAGAGTCAGAGAGCAGGCATTCGAAGTCATCAAGCACATGAGAGAGTTCTGCGACAGAAAGAGCGCAGAGACCGGCCTCAACTTCACTCTGCTGGCTACACCGGCTGAGGGACTTTCCGGCAGATTCGTCAAGATAGACAGAGAGAAGTACGGCAAGCTGCCTGGCATCACTGACAGGGATTACTATACAAACTCCTTCCACGTGCCGGTATACTTCCCGATCGGAGCTTTCGAGAAGATCGCGATCGAGGCGCCGTATCATGACCTCACAAACGCGGGACACATCAGCTATGTAGAGCTGGACGGCGATACCGCCAAGAACCCTGAGGCCTTCGAATCTGTCATCAGATTCATGAAGGAAGCAGGAGTCGGCTACGGCAGCGTAAACCATCCTGTAGACAGAGACCCTGTCTGCGGATACACGGGAGTCATCGATGACGTTTGCCCAAGATGCGGAAGACGCGAGGGCGAGCCTGTCACTATCGAGAGACTGAACGAGCTTCGCATGAGGTACCCAAGCGTACCTGTTCCTTGCGACTGCACACACTAGTTGAATGGGAGCCTGTGGGTTTTCCACATGGTTATCCACAGGCTTATCCACAACATGATGTGGTTCTAAGTAAAAAAAACAACAATATACATTAATATTGCTTCACAAATACGTGAATTGAGATATAATAAACGGGCATGAAAAAGAGAAGTGAGAGGTACGGAGGTACGTTATGAATAACAAGGCAGTAAAGAACATCAACGGCAAGGTCGGAGAAGGTGTGGAATTCGAAAGAATCAGAAGGATCACAGGATATCTCGTAGGCACACTCGACAGATTCAACAACGGCAAGAGAGCCGAGGTAGAGGACAGAGTCAAGCACGGTCTGTCCCATAATTAATCGACCGTTATGATCTTACATAGCCGCCAGGCCCGGAAAGCGGTCGGCGGCTATTTTTATGAAAGAAGAGGCGCAGCCATGGAAGAGATGGATACGAGCAAAGTCATAAGGGTATGCGGCATAGAGCCTGAGTCCATAGTCGATGGGCCGGGATTCAGGTACGTCCTTTTTGTGCAGGGGTGCCCTCATCACTGCAAAGGCTGCCACAACCCTGAGTCATGGGATCCAAACGGCGGATACGACATGACCGTCAGGGATATACTCGACGAGATAAAGGCAAAGCCTAACATCAAGGGCGTCACTTTCTCAGGCGGCGAGCCGTTTGAGCAGGCGAGAGCACTCGTCGATCTGGCCCGCTATCTTAAAGGCATGCGCTATAGCCTCATGAGCTACAGCGGTTATACTCTTGAGGAGCTTGAGGCCAAAGCGGAGAGCGATTCTGCGGTCGGAGAGCTGCTGGGTATGATCGACATACTGGTGGACGGCCGTTATGAGGAAAAACTCCGCAACCTTACGCTTGTATACTGCGGCTCTGAGAACCAGCGTGTCATAGACATGAACAAGACGCGCGAGGCAAGGGCTGCCGGCAAGGGCGATGAAGTAGTGCTGTACAAGTCGGACTTCGATTTTGAGATAAAGATAATCTAGGCAAGGAGGCCCCAATGAAACTGGAGCTGGTCGCGACGGCGACCTTCGGTCTCGAAGCCGTGGTAAGGCGTGAGATCGAAGCGCTTGGATACAAGATAATAAAGACCGAGGACGGGCGCGTCACCTACATGGGTGATGAACGCGCTGTCGTGAGGTCGAATCTCTGGCTCAGGTGCGCTGACAGGGTATATGTCCGCATGGGCGAGTTCAAGGCTACGGACTTTGAAGAACTCTTTCAGCAGACAAAGGCGCTGGAATGGGAGAGCATCATACCGCTTGAGGGAGCATTTCCGGTGGTGGGAGGCTCGGTCAAGTCCGTGCTGCACAGCGTGCCCGCCTGCCAGAAGATAATAAAAAAGGCAGTCTCAATGAGGCTGTCCGAGTTTTATTGCAGAGAAACCATGCCGGAGACCGGTCCGGAATACAGGATAAGATTCATCGCGCATAAGGATGAATTCCTGATGCTGCTGGATACCAGCGGCGTGGGGCTTCATAAAAGGGGATACAGAGTGAGTGATGTGGCAGCGCCTATGAAGGAGACGCTTGCTGCTGCGCTGGTGCAGCTAAGCTTCTACAGAAAAGACCGCGTGCTTGTCGATCCGTGCTGCGGATCCGGGACAATCCCTATCGAGGCTGCCATGATAGCCCGCAATATTGCGCCGGGCCTTGGAAGGCCGTTCGCCGCGGAAGGATGGGACATCATCCCGGCTGAGATCTGGCGAGAAGAAAAACGTCTGGCCTTTGAGGCTGCGGACTTCGACACAGAGCTGAATATAGCCGCGATAGATATAGACAGGCGTGCCATCAAAGCGGCAAAGGACAACGCGGAAGAAGCCGGGGTCATCGATGACATCGATTTCATCTGCATGGACATGACGCAGTGGAGGCCGGGAGCAGGCATACCTAAGGGCGTACAGGCGGGTGAGCACGGCGTTGTCATTTCCAATCTTCCGTACGGTGTGCGCATAGGCGACGAAAGATCCATAAAAAGGATATACAGCCACTTTGCGGACCTCATGACGGAGTGTCCTGAATGGTCGTTCTTCCTTATCACTTCGGATAAAGAGATAGAAAAGGATATAATGAAGAGGACAGGGCGCAAGGCCGACAGGAGGCGCAAGCTCTACAACGGTACGATAGAGACGCAGTTCTATCAGTATCACGGAGAGCGGCCGCCGAAGACAAATTTGAGTAGATAGACCTACAGGCAAAATGATATACTCGCTATAGTTAAGTTGATCAAAAAGCGAAGAGGTGTGGACATGACGAAAAAAGAATTCTACTATCCATCGACAGACGGCAAGACACAGATCCACGCGATCAGATGGGATCCGGAAGGCAAGCCGAAGGCGGTTTTCCAGATCATCCACGGCATGGTCGAGTTCATTGACAGATACGACGGTTTCGCTTCATATCTGGCTGACCACGGCTATCTGGTCTGCGGTGAAGATCACCTGGGACACGGAGCTTCGGTACAGTCCGATGAATACCACGGCTACTTCGGCAAGGAGGGCAACGCGTGGGTCATCGCCGACATCCATCATCTGAGAGAGATGATGCAGAAGGAGTTTCCTGACCTGCCGTACCTGATGATGGGTCACAGCATGGGATCGTTCCTGATCCGTCAGTACATCACCGAGAACGGCGCTGACTATGCAAAGGGGCTTTCCGGTGTCATCATCATGGGAACAGGCTGGCAGCCGGGCGCGGTGCTTGCGGCAGGCAAGATGGTCGCGAAGATGCTCGGCACAAAAAAGGTGGGAAAGTCTGCAAAACTGATCGACGGGATGTCGTTCGGCAGTTATCTTAAGAGGATACCGAACGCCCGCACCATATCGGACTGGCTAACGAAGGACGAGGCTGTCGTGGACTGGTACCGCAACGAGCCTTGGTGTACCTTCCACTTCACGCCTAACGCGTATTACCATATGTTCTCGGGCATGCAGAAGGCCCATGACATAGACCGGATGAAGAAGCTCCCTAAAGGGCTGCCTATCCTCATCACGTCCGGAGCCGAGGACCCTGTCGGAGCATGGGGAGAGGGTGTCCGCAAGACGTTCATGGTCTACAAGGACAACACCGAGTGCGATGTTTCGATCAAGATCTACGATGACGACAGACACGAGATCCTCAATGAGACTGACAAGGATCAGGTTTACGCCGACATGCTGGAATTCCTTGACAGCTGCATCAAATAGAAATACAGCCGGATACTGAATGGAATACAGTGCCGCACTCATAGCACGAATAGTGACCGCTGCCGTTCTGGCCATATTGTTTGGCAACGGCAGTGTTGTCGCGTTTAACCGCATAAAACCCCAGTGGTTCGAAGACTGGGATGAGACAGCGCCTAAAGACGCGCCGAGAAAGATACTGCCGATCAAACTGGTTGAAGCCGACGCGGACGGAAGACAGAGACTGCCGAGCAGTCCGTGGAAGTACGCATTTACGGGATATTTTGCCCTCACAGGGCTTTATCTGGCCGTAAGGGGTTCCGGTCTGCTCTTTGAGATATCTGTGCTCTGTGTGCTGTTTATCGTCCTTGAGATGGCTATATCCGACCAGCTCTACCGGGTGGTGCCGGATGAGTTCAGCATAATGCTGGCGATAGCCGCGACCGCTTTTGTGGAGTATCACGAGAAGTGGTGGGAACCCGCCGCCGGAGCAGCTTTGGGCTTTGGCATATCCGCGGCCGTACTGCTACTTGGCATGCTGCTTTTCAAAACAGGCAGCATAGGCGGAGCCGACATCAAGTTCTTCACATGCATGGGGCTCATAACCGGCCGTACGGGCATAGTCCTGATATACATACTGACGACACTGCTGTTTGCTGTGCATTCAGCGGTCCTCATAGCGACAAAAAAGAGCACCATAAAGGACCGCAATCCGATGCTGCCGGCAGCCTGCGCTGCGGTAACGGTTTACTTCCTGTTCCTGTGGAACATAGGGGACATGTTATTCATAGAACTGTAATGGCCAAAAACGTTCTTATCAAAATCGAATACGACGGCACAAATTTCAGCGGCTGGCAGATCCAGCCCGAAGCCCGCACGGTGCAGGGCGAGATAGAGCACGTGCTGAAATACATTGCCGGCCATGATGTACACATCCACGGCACCAGCCGCACAGACGCGGGCGTCCATGCCCTGGGCCAGTGCGCGACTTTCGACTGGGATTCGAACATGCCTGTTGAGAAGCTGCCTGAGGTCATGAACCGCAGGTTCGGCGCGGGCGGAGAAGGAAGGAGCGGGGCTCCCGGAGACATCCGCATACTTTCGGCGGATGTTATGCCTGAGGATTTCCACGCGAGATACTCGTGCAAGGGCAAGACCTACAGATATGTCATTGACAAGACCGGAGATATTTTTGCCAGGAACCGTGCGCTGCAGTATCCGGGCGCAGATAAGCTGGATGTGGATATCATGCGCGAGGCAGCGTCTCACATAATAGGCACTCACGATTTCAAGTGCTTTGAGACCGCGGGCGGCACTCCGAGGGAGTCGACCGTACGCACGGTATCCGCGCTGGATATCACGGACGGTGAAAGTTCAATAACGATAGAGATAACGGGGGACGGCTTCCTGTATAATATGGTAAGGATAATCGTCGGCACGCTGATAGAAGCCGGCGAGGGACGCAGGACAGCCGCGAGCGTCGCTGAGGCGATAGAGAGCCGGGACCGCTCAAGGGCGGGATTCACGGCTCCGCCGCAGGGACTGTACCTCAAAGAGATATATTTTTAGAAAAGGAAAACACTGTTGTATAAAGTCAGGATAGACAAATTCGAAGGCCCGTTCGACCTGCTCATATACCTCCTCGAGAACGCAAGGATGGACATTTATGACATAAAGGTCGCGGAGATAACGGAGCAGTATATCGGCTACCTCAAGGAGATGGAATCTCTCAACATCGAGGTGGACACCGAGTTCATAGTGCTCGCGGCTATTCTCATACGCCTTAAATCGCGCATGCTGCTGCCGAGGATAAACACTGATGGCGAACTCGAGATCGTAGAGGACCCGAGAGTCGAGCTCCGCGGAAGGCTGCTTGATTACATGCGCATCAAAAGGGCGGCCGAGGCTCTGCAGGCGGCAGAAGAATACAATCTGGCTGTCCATGAGAAGCCGGCAGAAGATATGTCGGTTTACATCGACGATCCTGACGAGATACTGCGCGTGAGTGACGAGCAGCTGGTAAACGCCTTCATACTCTTCCTGACCAGACGCAAAAAGGTAGAAGAGGTGACAAGGCGCTACCAGAGAGTGCGCAGGCGCAAGGAGACTATAGAGGCGCGCATAAAGGATATGGCGGTCCTGCTGGGACAGAAACTGAAACCGGGGACAGACGGGATATCCTTTGCGGAGCTGCTGCCTGAGAAACCTGACAGATATGATATAACACTCTCGTTCATGTCGCTGCTGTCGATGATCAAGAACATGGATTACGATGCCATGCAGGACAAGAACTTCGGAGAGATCACGGTGGTCAGAAAGGACCCTGAGATACTGGCCGCGCAGGCCGATGCCGAGGCGGCAGGAGTCATAGAATACGCCGATGATGAATTCGACGATGAGTTCAGCGATGAATTCAATGATGAGATCTATACAGAAACGGAGATTTCGGATGTACAGCAATAAAACAATGAAATCCGCGCTTGAGACCATGATGTTCATGTGGGGAGAGCCTCTCGAGGTCAAGGACGCCGCGGAGGTGCTCGAAGCGGAAAAAGCTGAGGTAAGAGAGCTCTTCAGAGAGCTTCAGGCAGAATATGAGCAGGAGGGCAGAGGCATCAGGATACGTGAAGTAGACGACGCTTTCGGTTTTGTCACGCTTGCGGAAAACGACATGTTTCTGCAGAAGCTCTGCACACCTGTAAGGGTAAGAAGACTGTCGCAGGCTGCTCTTGAGGTGCTTGCCATAATCGCGTACCGCCAGCCGGTCACCAGATCCGAGATCGACTCGATCAGAGGAATCAAGAGCGAGCGCGTCATAGACGGACTTATCGACAAGGGCCTAATCGAGGTCACCGGAAGATCGGAAGGCGTCGGCAGACCGCTCATCTACGCGACCACAAAGGAATTTCTGAAGAAGTTCGGATTCGCTTCGCTAAAAGACCTGCCTGAGGTGCCTGAGTACGAGGAACTGAGACGGGAAAGAGAAGAGGAAGGCTACGGCCAGATGTCGATCGACTTTGAGGACAAGGAAAGCGAAGAGTAAACTGACGATGAGGATCAATCAATACATAGCGTCGGCGGGAGTTACGAGCCGCCGCAAGGCAGATGAACTGATAGCAGAGGGCCGGGTGAAAGTCAATGGCGCAGTGCTGACTTCGCCCGGTTATCATGTGGAAGAAGGCGACATAGTAGAGGTGGACGGCGCGCGAATCGAGCCGGCCGGTAAAAAGGTCTATTACCTGCTGAACAAGCCTGCGGGTTATGTGACATCCACGGCAGACAAAGAAGGAAGACCGTTGGTAACAGAACTGGTGCCGGACAGCGTCAGGGTCTTTCCTGTGGGAAGGCTCGACTACAATACGACAGGACTTCTTATCATGACAAACGACGGAGAACTCGCCAACGCGCTGATGCACCCGTCAAAGGAGTTCGACAAGAAGTACCTCGTCCGCGCCCAGGGCATAGTGACCCGCGATGAGGTAAAGCGCCTTGAAGCGGGCGTTGACATCGGGGGCTTCGTTACTTCGCCTGCCGAGGTGCATCTGGCAAAGCATGACCGCAATTCCACATTAGCTGAGATAATAATCCATGAGGGCAAGAACCGTCAGGTACGCCGCATGTTTGAAGCCATAGGACACCCGGTGCTGGAGCTTTGCCGTACGGGCCTTGGCGATCTCACGATAGGAAAGCTTGCCATTGGGCAGTGCAGAAAGCTGAGCCCGGCGGAAGTCGAAAACCTTAGAAGGGCAGTAAAATAGGGGATAAAAAAACAAGACCGGAAGGATGATCCTTCCGGTCTTTTGTGTTTGTTTAAATGCGGGTCTATTCTCCCAGATACGCCTGCTGGACACGTTCGTCTACAAGCAGGGCCTTGCCCGGGCCGGCCATCGTGATGACTCCGGTCTCCATTACGTACGCGTAATCGGAGATGTCCAGGGCCGCCTTGGCGTTCTGCTCGATCAGCAGGATGTTTACGCCGTCCTCTTTTATCTTCTGGATACACGCGAATATGTCCTTGATGACAAGCGGCGCGAGTCCCAGTGAAGGCTCGTCCAGCATGAGGAGCTTAGGCTTTGACATGAGGGCCCTTGCTACCGCCAGCATCTGCTGTTCTCCTCCGGAGAGGGTGGCGCCCAGCTGCCAGGTCCTCTCCGCGATCCTTGGAAAAAGCTCGTAGACCCAGTCTCTGTCTCTGGCTATCTCGGCCTTGTCCTTGCGGAGATAAGCTCCTGCCGCGATGTTCTCATCGACTGTCAGGTCAGGGAAGATCCTGCGCCCTTCAGGGCAGAGGATAATGCCTTCTCCGACTATGTCCTTTGTCTTCAGCGAGCTGATGTCCTTGTCATCCCAGTAAACGTGACCGTCACTTTTCGGGACCAGTCCCATGATCGCCTTCAGCGTGGTCGACTTGCCGGCTCCATTGGCGCCGATCAGCGAGATGATCTTTCCGTCAGGCACGTCTATGTCTATTCCTCTGAGAGCGTGGATTCCTCCGTAATGTACATTCAGATTTCTGATCGCAAGCATTATTCGTCACCTCCCAGATAAGCTTCTATTACTGCAGGGTTGGCCTGGATCTCGGCTGCCGTGCCGTCCGCGATCTGTCCGCCGTAGTTGAGCACGTAGATGTGCTCGCATATTCCCATGATGACCTGCATGTGATGCTCTATCATGAGAATGGACAGGTCGAACTCGTCACGGATGCGTCCGATGAACTTCATCAGGTCATCGGATTCCTGAGGGTTCATGCCGGCTGCAGGCTCGTCGAGCAGCAGGATCGAAGGGTGGGTAGCGAGAGCGCGGGCGATCTCAAGATGTCTCTGCTTGCCGTAAGGAAGCGAGGTGGCGAGGTCATCCCTGTTCTCGTAAAGGTCTACCTTGCGAAGCAGCTCTTCGGCTTCAGCCCTCATGGCCGCTTCCTCTGTCCGAGCTTTTTTGCTTCTGAAAGTGGCTCCGAACACAGACTCCGTCTGGTTCATGTGCATGCCCACCAGTACGTTCTCAAGAACGGTCATGCCCTTGAAGAGCCTGATGTTCTGGAAAGTACGCGCCACGCCCAGCTTTGTCACCTTGTCAGGCAGCATGGTAAGAGCCTTGGTGTACTTGCCCGCGTTGCGGCCTTTGTACGTATCTTTCATCTTGCCCTGCGGGTAGTTTTCTATGACGACTTCACCGTTTATCTCGATGGAGCCGTTCGTCGGTTCATATACGCCCGTGATGCAGTTGAATGCTGTCGTCTTTCCGGCGCCGTTAGGTCCGATAAGGCCCACGATCTCGTTCTTGTGGACTACAAGGTTGAGGTTGTCTACGGCGACGACTCCGCCAAACTGCATGGTTATGTCGGAAAGCCTTAATACGACTTCTCTTTTGTCTTCAGCCATATCACTTGCCCTCCTTGTCGAATACCATCACGGTGTCGGAAACCGGGAGCGGGGTAAAGAGAGCTTCGCCCGAAGCTTTCTTCGCATCGCTGGCATCCTTTGCTTCCTTCGCTCTTGCCTTTGCGGCAGCTGCAGCGGCCTTTGCCTCGCGTTTTGCGGCAGCTTTTGCCTTGCGTCTTTCAGGCCATGCCCTGAGGTTGGAAGGAAGGTTCTTCCACCAGCCTATGAACCTGTCCCAGCTGAACTCCTTGTCTCCCATGATGCCGCGAGAATAGAAGAGCACGATCAGCATGATCAGTACCGCGAAGACTACTTTTCTGAATCCAGGCCTCATGAAGCTTGCGGAGATGCCCAGCCAGCGTCCGGCGTCGAGACCTCTGAGCCACCATTCGGATGCGGCTGTGAAGAGGAATGCGCCGATCACGGAGCCTGTGATTGATCCGATGCCGCCGATGACGACTATGAGAAGGATCTCATAAGTCATGACCGTGTTGAACGGCGTGGCGTTGATCGTGGTCTGGAACATCGCCAGAAGCGCTCCGCTTATGCCTGCGAAGAATGAAGAAATGACGAAGGATATTTCCTTGTGCTTGAAGAGATTGATGCCCATCGCCTCGGCTGCTATCTCGTCATCGCGGATCGCGCGGAAGGCGCGCCCGTAGGTGGAGTTGATCAGCAGCAGTATTATGGCGATGCATATGCCTGCGATCAGCACAGGGAATACCGCGTTTCCGTATGTCGTGTACTTACGCAGCACATTGGATCCGTTGGTGACAGGGCCGAGGGTGTTCCATTGGAAGAAAGCTCTCAGAATCTCTGCAAATCCGAGTGTCGCTATCGCGAGGTAGTCGGACTTGAGCCTCAGCACCGGTATACCGATGAGGAAGGCGATGACCGCGACTATTAGTCCGGCTCCCAGCATAGGGATGAGCATTCCCAGATAGTGTCCGAAGACACCGAGACTGCCCTCGAGCGCCTCGACTATGGACCACTTTATTACGCCGCCTTCAAAGTACTGATAGACAGTATCGTGCGAAGCGGCAGGTATGGTGAATATGGCGTAAGTGTATGCTCCGATGAGCATGAATCCCGCCTGACCGAGTGAGAACAGGCCTGTGAAGCCGTTCAGCAGGTTCATCGACGCCGCGACTAAGGCGTAGATGGAGCCTTTCTCGATGACGGTTATGAGCATCTTCCAGCTTGAACCTGCCGGTATGACGATGTCGCCCAGATATACCAGCACCAGGAAGAGCGCTATTGCGGCTACGGAGAGGGCCGACTTGGTCTTCTTGTTCAATGTCGTTGCCATGGCGCCCTCCTATACCTTGTCGATGTTCTTCTCGCCGAAGAGTCCCGTAGGTTTTACCATGAGGATGACGATGAGAAGCACGAATGTGAATGCGTCCGAGAAGGTAGTCCAGCCCGCGCCCTTGATGAGGTTCTCGCAGACACCTATTACAAAGGCTCCGACGACAGCGCCCGGAACGGATCCGATACCTCCGAATACTGCAGCGACGAAAGCCTTGAGGCCCGGCATTGCGCCGGACATCGGGTTGATGCCCGTGTAGTTGGAGAAGTAAAGGACCGAGCCGATGGCGGCAAGTCCGCAGCCTATTACGAACGTGACTGTTATTACCCTGTTGATGTCTATGCCCATGAGCGAGCTCGTTTCGAAGTCACGCGAAACCGCGCGCATCGCCATTCCGATCTTGGTATGTCTTATCAGCATGACGAGCAGGAATACGAGCACTATGGTAAGGACCGGAGTGATGAGCGTAACCATTTTTGTGGTCGCCGATCCGATCTTTACAGTCTTCTGAAGGAAGCTAATCTCAGGGTATGTCTTTGTCAGACCTCCGGTGATGTACAGCGCAAAGTTCTGCAGCAGGTACGATACGCCGATCGCGGATATCATGATGGACATTCTCGGCGCTGACCTCAGAGGCCTGTATGCGACTTTTTCTATCGTGGTTCCGAGGACTATCGCGAAGATTATTACCAGTATGACCGAGAGCCAGAGAGGCAGTACGGTGATAAGGTAAACCATGATGAGTCCCGACCACATGAATACATCGCCGTGCGCAAAGTTGATGAGCCTGAGGATACCGTACACCATCGTATATCCTATGGCTATCAGCGCGTATTGACCGCCGACCGCGATGCCGGCGAGTATGTATGGTAACCAGGTTTGTAACATGTTTTGTCCCTTTTTACAAAATCGCGGGAAGCCGCGAGGGCTTCCCGCTTGTGTTTATTATGCCGTTAAACTGTTGAGCGGATCAGTCCGCAGACTGTGTCTTAAGGAACTCCCAGGATCCTGTCTCTGTGTTGCATTTCTTTACGAATGCCTCTGTCTTGTTGGCGTCTCCGACTTCATTGAAGGATACGTCTCCGCAGACGAGACCTGATACCTCGAGGCTTGGCAGAGCAGCGAGGATGTCGGCAGGAGCTGTCGAACCTGCAGCCTTCATTGCTTCGAGAGCTACGAAGTAAGCGTCATAACCCATTGCCGTTACAGCAGCGAGGTCTGTGTTGCCGCCGTTGTTTGTCTTGGCTTCTGCATTCTCTTCCATCCATGCCTTGATGCCTTCGTCGAATTCAGGGTTTCCGCCTTCCTGATAGAAGGTAGTAACGGTGATATCTACGTTCTTGCCCTTGGCAGCCTCGGTGATAACGTTGGAGTCCCATGTGTCTCCCGCGAGGATAGGCATACCGAGCGACTGAGCCTCAGCCTGGTCGATGATGAGAGCCGCGGCCTCTGTGGATACAGGTGCGAAGAATACGTCGCAGCCGGCCTTCTTGGCATTTGCTACATAAGATGTGAAGTCTGAGTTCTTGTCAGGGAACTGCTCTTCGACGACTTCGCCGCCGAGTCCCTTGAACGCTTCTACGAAGTAGTTTACAAGACCTACAGAGTAGTCATCGCCCAGCTTGGAGAGGCAGTATGCCTTCTTGCAGCCGCTCTCCCACGCGTAGTTGGCGAGTACCGTTCCCTGGAAAGGATCCAGGAAGCAGATCCTGAAGTACTGTTCGCAGTCAGCTGTTACCTGAGGGTTCGTGCATGTTACGCCGATAGCAGGCACTCCCGCGTCAGCGAATACATCGGCAGCGGCGATCGAAACGCCGGAGCCGTATGATCCGAGTACTATGGATACGTTCTGGGATACGAGGTTCTGAGCCGCTGTTACGGCCTTTGCATTATCGGACTCGTTGTCTACGATCTCGAGCTTGACGGTGTATTCCTTGTCGCCAATGGTAACCGTCGGCTGCATCTCGTTAGCGTACTGGATGCCGAGTGTTTCCTGCTTGCCGCCTGCCCCGTTGTCTCCGGAAGCCGGTTCAAATACACCGATCTTGATGACATCGCCATCAGCGCTTCCGCCACCGCCGCCGCATCCTGCGAGCGCCAGCATTGCGAGCACCAGAGAAAGCGCAAGGACTAAAATCTTTTTCATTTTGGTTCCTCCATTAAACATTTTCTTACAATACGCGGCGGTCCCAAAGCCGCCGTAGAAAAAGTTAACAAATATGGTAAAATTCTACACTAAATAATCGAGAATTCAAGGCGTGCGGGGCTTTGCGCAAATAAAAAACGGGAGGATTCCGCCGCACACGCACATTGAACCCTCCCGTGTCCGTGACACGCTGACAAGAGTGTTTTTACTATTTCTGAAGGTCGGACATCAGGTCTTTATCCTTGCCGCCTTTTATGTATGCTTCGATGATGTCTACGGCTCCTTCGACACCCGCCCGGCTGGTGTTGATCAGAAGGTCGTACTCGTCGCGGCCGCCCCATTTATTGTCGGTGTAGAACTCGTAGTATCTGCGGCGCTGCTTGTCGATCTGTCTGACAGCCTTCTCTGCGGTCGGTACATCAAAGAGGTTCTCCGGCTCGGCTGTGTTGTGGATCTGCAGTTTTCTTCTGACTCTGTCCTCAAACGGGGCAAAGAGGAATATGCTGACATGTCTTTCTTCGGAGAGGATGTAGTCCGCCGCGCGTCCGACTATCACGCAGCTTCCTTCAGCCGCGATCTCTCTGATGATGTTGAACTCCTCTTCCTGGATCTTCGCGAAAGGAGAGGCCTGGAAATTATCGAATCCGGAGAACATGGTGTTGAAGGAAAGCTCCGGAGCCTTCTCGTCATTATCGCGTATATATTCTTCCTGATAGCCGGTGTTGGCGGCTGCCCTGGCGATGATCTCCTCATCATAGAAAGGGATGCCCAGCCTTTCAGCTACGCGCTTTGCCACCTCGTGGCCGCCGCTTCCGAATTCACGGTCGATAGTTACGATGACTTTATCTTCCATATCTTTTCTCCATTCTCCGTTAAGTCGTTTTCAAAATTATATCACTTCAGGGGCCTTAATGCGAAGCGCAAACAGCGTCCGCGAACGCCTGCATGTCACTGAGGCTGGTGAATATGGCCCTTGCGTTGTCCGGACGGCCGCCTCCGCGCCCGTTGAACCTCTGAGCGTATTCCTTTACCAGCTGCCCGCACTTGTATTCATCGCTCGATGAAAGCAGCAGGCAGGTACTGGCAGACGGATGCTTCATTATCAGGAAGAGGCCCGGAATCTCGTTGATCACTGTAAAGCCGAGCTTCAGCAGATCGTCCGTGCTGAAAAGATCGGACTCGTAAACGTAATGTTCAAGGCCGCTGGCCCTGACAGCGTCTTCGATCTTTGCGGCCTCAATATCCTTCACGTATGAACTCAGGCCTGCAAGGCGTGCCTTGAGCGCGGACACGTTCTCCGCTTCGGCATCGAGCCTCGAGACGAGGTCGGCAGGGGAGCAGGAGTAGCGCTTTGCCGCGTCGGACAGCAGCGCCGAGTCGGCGCTCAGTTTTTCGAATGCCGCCTTGCCGCAGTCAAAGTAGATGCGGTTCATGCCCTTGTTAGGTTCGCACTTGTAGATGGCGACCAGTCCGACTTCTGCCGAGCTTGAAGGGTGGGTGCCGCAGCAGGCTATGCAGTCGAAAGGGTCGCCTGTGTCACCTACGGTGACGACGGACACGCGTCCGTCATGCGGCACCTGCTTTCTTACAGGAAGAGCCAGAGATGATTCGTAGTCGTCAAACCATGTGACTGTGACAGGAAGATCTGCCCACACAGCCTCGTTGACCATGCTCTGAGCCAGATCGAGCTCCTCATCTGTAAGCATGCGGCCGTCCAGGTCAATATCTATGGTGATGTACTCCGCGCCCATGTGAAAGCCCTTGTTTGTACCTCCGAAAAGAGAGTACATGGCTCCGCTCAGCATGTGCTCGCCGCAGTGGCGCTGCATGTGACGGAAGCGAAGATCCCAGTTGATAGTAAGAACGACCTTGTCGCCGACCTTGAACGTGCCTGCAGGGGCATCGGTCTCGTGCCAGACGTCGCCAAACAGGTCATCATCAGAGGCGCGGACTATCTCATATATCGCGTCCCCGGCGGATACCGTGCCTTCGTCCGAAGGCTGTCCGCCGCCCTCAGGATAGAAGACGGAAATGTCGCAGGCTATCACATCGCAGCCGTTTTTCTCGCGGACCGCGGTGATAACGGCCTCGTTTTCGGTGGCATATTGGTCTGTTCTGTAGATCCTTTCAGTGCTCATCAATGTTCCTTTCCCATGTTTCACGCGTTTCACGAAATCGAACAAAACGCGTGCTCAAAAATTTTTTAAAAACTGTGGATAAATCCTGTTGACACAGGGAAAAACCTCGTTCTAGCGTTGAAATTCCAACGATACAGGTTGCGGACTTTTCCACATGCATAAGTGGAAAAGATTGTATACGATTTTTAAAATCTTTGTGGAAAAGTCGCAGACCTTGAAAAATAAGGCATTTTGGTTTTGTTGAAAAATATGTGACAAAAAAACGAACATAATGTGAAGATGCACGTTTTATGTTTTTTAAAAAGTATAAACTGCTGTCATTCGCCCTCAGGCTCCACCAGCTCGTCGAACATTGCGCCCGGCACGCGGCAGAGCGTCTGGAAAACGGACGAATCTATCCTGTATCTCCCCTTGGTGCTGAGGAAAGGCGCGTATAGCGAGAAGATGGTGGAGTCATCAAGCATCGAAATGTTCCGAAGATCGTTGCTCATCAGCACCAGCTCACCGGCTATGGTCAGCACCGCGTATCCGTACACGTCGTCGTTCAGCCTGTAGGCGGATGTGTCGACGTGATTGTTGTTTCCTTTATAAGCTGTATACAGCCATCCGTTAGGAACCATAGTCGCGGCCGAGTTGGCAAACGGCAATATATACTTCGGATCGAATCCCTTAAGCATATCGTCCTTGCAGTCAAAGACCGTGAGGTATTCCGGCCTGCTTACCTGCATGGCCGCCTCGTAATCCGAAAGCTTTATGATGGATCCCGCCTTTATATCCCTTACGACCGGGTTGGTGGTCCGCTGGCTACCGCTCAGCCATATGACGAGGGTCGCGTGGTAGTACGCGTCCCTGGCAAGCGTGGTTATCCTGCAGCGGAAAGGGAAGGACAGGCTGTCCCCGGAAGGATCCTTTTTCCTGTCGCTTTTCTCTATGTCCGTGCGCACCAGCGTCTGTATTCCTGCATCCGTGAGACCTGTCTCGCGCAGAGCGTCCTCGCTCATCGACGAAAGATACGATGCAGCAGGATAGTCGCAGTCAACGAGCCTCATTATGAAGTAGTTTATGGTCTCGAAGGCTGACAGCTTGAGCGGCGAAGTCTCCTCTATGGCGTCGCGGCTGCTGCAGTCTGCCGATGTGATGCCTCTTGAATTGAGGGTATCTGTCATGAAACCGAGCCTCATCTTCGCGTAGGCGCGGAACTCCTTGTTTTCGTCGTCATCGTATTCCCGCTGCATATCCTCAGAGGCAAGCGGCAGGGCATCCTCGATCAGCCTCAGCATGACCGGAGCATCTATATCCCTTAAGCCGCTTCCCATGACAGCGACGAAGCGGTTGAACAGGCCGTTCATCTCTTCTCTGTTATCGGCAAAGTCTTCCTCACCCGGCGTGCAGATGAATTCCTGATACTCATCGACCCCGTATTCGGAGTAGTCGAGATGCATCACCTGATAGAGCCTGGACCTGCGGTTCTCTTTTCCGCGCCAGGTCACTTTAAGAGCCACGACACCCATGAGCCTCGCGCAGACAGCGCGGCAGGACTCAAAGTCGTAGTCGCTGAAGTGGTTGTATTTCTCTGACTTTTTTCCGTGTATGAGTTCCAGTTCCGCCATGGCTAAAGTATAGCAGATAAAGGGCAATATTTTCAGATAATTGTCACGCGCAGGCTGTTGACTTTGCGCCCGGCAGAGCTATAATAAATACGACCTTATCAAGAGCGGGGGAGGGAATGGGCCCTTCGATCCCGCGGCAACCTCACAGGCAGTGAAGGTGCCAATTCCCACGGGGCGAAGGCCATGCCCCGGCAGATGAGAGTCTTGGGTTCTCTCTGCGTGCGGCAGAGAGTTTTTTATTGGCCTGGTACGAAAGGAATTTATATATAAATGAAGAAGTTATTTACATCAGAATCAGTTACTGAAGGACATCCTGACAAGCTCTGCGACCAGGTGTCCGACGCTATCCTCGACGCCATACTCGCTCAGGATCCGAAGGCTCACGTAGCCTGCGAATGCGCTGCGAAGACCGGCCGTTTCTTCATATTCGGCGAGGCCTCCGGCAACTTCAACGTCGACTACGAAGCGATCGCCCGCAAGGTGATCTGCGAGATCGGATACGACAGCGACGACGCGTGCTTCAACGGCAACACATGTGAAATGTTCGTGCACATGGAGGCGCAGTCAGCGGACATCGCGATGGGAGTCAACGAATCGCATGAGGTAAAGACCGGCAGCAGCACCGACGAGTTCGCGCTCATAGGCGCGGGCGATCAGGGTATGATGTTCGGCTACGCCAACTCAGAGACGGAAGAGCTGATGCCTCTTTCGGTCAAGTACGCTCAGGTGCTGGCCATGAGGCTGGCTGAGGTCAGAAAGGACGGCACTCTGCCTTACCTCAGACCGGACGGCAAAACGCAGGTCACGGTCGAGTACGAGGACGGCAAGGTCACAAGGATAGACACCATAGTGGTATCCACGCAGCACAGCGCGGACGTCAGTCTCGACCAGATAAGATCGGACGTAATGACCTATGTCATCGACCCTGTGGTGCCGTCGGATCTCATCGATGAGAAGACCAGATATTTCATCAACCCGACAGGCAGATTCGTCATAGGCGGACCGATGGGCGATTCAGGCCTCACGGGGCGCAAGATAATAGTAGACACTTACGGCGGGCATTCGTCGCACGGCGGCGGAGCCTTTTCCGGAAAGGACCCTACAAAGGTCGACAGATCCGGAGCCTACATGGCGCGCTACATCGCAAAGAACATCGTGGCAGCGGGCATCGCGACAGAGTGCGAGGTGCAGCTTGCATACGCGATCGGAGTCGCCGAGCCGGTATCGGTAAGTGTAGACACGTTCGGCACCAGCAGGATGGATTCCGAGCAGATCGCTAAGCTTATCTACGATCACTTCGACATGAGGCCGGCCGCCATCATCAGAAAGCTTCAGCTGGACAAGCCTCAGTACAGAGCGCTCGCGGCCTATGGACACATGGGCAGAACGGCGCTTGGGGTCAAGTGGGAAGACACGGACAAGGCGGAGGAGCTCAGAAAAGCAGCCGCCAACTACTAGAGAGCGCGCGGCGCATACAGAGGAGTATAAATGTCTCATTTTGAGAAAGTTTCATTTGAACAGTGGAAGGCCGACTGCGGCATAAAAGGTCTCAGCGATGAGATGCTGAGAAAATGGTACGATGCCATAAAGCTGCCTAAGCAGGCGACGGCCGCATCTGCGGGCTGCGACTTTTTCATGCCGTTCAACTTAAACTTCGAGGGCGGCAGCAGCTTCAGGATAGCGACAGGCGTGCGCTGGGTCTGCGAAGAGGGCGATAGAGGAAAGGTCCTGCTGATAGTCCCGCGCAGCGGACTTGGCTTCAAGTATGGGATCAGGCTGTCCAACACCGTGGGCGTCATAGACGCAGATTACTGCGACTCGGATAACGAGGGGCATATCATCATCAGCCTCATAAATCCATCGGATGTTGCCGTTCCGCTTGAAGAGTGCAAGCCTTTCGCGCAGGGCATAGTCGTAAAGTACGAGGTGCCTGACGGAGCTGAGTCCGAAGAGGCCAGAAACGGCGGCTTCGGCAGCACGGACAGGTAGACGGAGAACAGATGGAAAAAGAGACGAGAGTAGCTGACGTAGTAATAATCGGCGGCGGAGCTTCGGGACTTGCGGCCGCGATAGAGCTGGGGATGAAGGTCCCGGCTCTTGACGTGCTCGTAATAGAAAAGATGCCCGAGCCGGGGCGCAAGATAAGGGCTACCGGAAGCGGCCGCTGCAATATAACCAATACGGAGGCTGCCGGGTTCAACCGTATAATGGAGTTCTTCAGGGAGATAGGCCTGGTCACAAGGACTTACGAGAACGGCCTTGTCTATCCGTACTCGGAGTCGGCGGCAGACGTCGTGGCTCTGCTTTTGGAGCGCGCGGCTTCGCTGGGGATCCGCTTCGCCTGCGGAGAAGAACTCATGTCCATAAAGCACATGCCTGCATCGCTGGTTTCAGATCCTCTGCCGGGAAGCAGCAATGTCTTCCAGATGGAAACGGTCATAAAGGACCGCGACGGCATGCACAGCATAGTCACGCAGGCTTCGTTCGTTATAATGGCGATGGGCGGCAAGGCAGGACCGACTTACGGCACCATAGGCGACGGCTACAGGATAGCCAGGAACCTTGGTCACAGCGTGGTCACACCTGCGCCGGCTCTTACAGGCATAGAGTGCGAAGAGTGGGATGAAGGCCGCGAGCCTTGCGGCATCACTCTGGGCGGCACAAGAAGCGCGGGCGTGGTCTCGCTCTACAAGGATCCTAAGCATGTGTTCGGAGAGGATACTAAGATATTCGAAGAAGCCGGCGAGATACAGTTCACCAGGTACGGGCTTTCAGGCATCTGCGTCTTCAACATGTCAAGACACATGAGATACGACAGGCGCATGGGAGAGGGACTCGATCAGTTCCTGGTCAGGGCGGATCTTTTCCCGGATGGCGATATCGCTGAGTACATAAGAGACAGACAAAACGGCAAATTCTCCGGGACACCGGCGGGAGAGATCCTGCGCACGGTCCTGAAGGAGCCGCTCGCGGACTACGTGATCAAGGCAGCAGATGATGGACCTGATGAAGAGGGGCGAGTCATCGCGGACAGACCGGTATCTTCGCTCACTGATGAAGAAATCAAAACGATAGCCCGCAACGTGCACGCTCTTGAGTTTAGCCCTAAGCAGATACGCGGATGGAACGACGCTCAGGTAACGATGGGCGGTGTTTCTCTAGATGAGATAGACGGGGCGACATCAGAATCGCTCCTGGTGAAGGGACTGTATATAACGGGAGAGCTGGCCGACAGAGACTATCAGTGCGGAGGATTCAACCTCAGCAACGCGTGGCTCACGGGCCTTTCGGCCGCAGATGATATAGCCGCTGCCGTAAGCAGCAAAGGAGAATGATCATGATAAAAGTGTATTGCTATTCAAAATGCTCTACCTGCAAGAAAGCGCTCAAATGGCTTGATGACAGGGGCGTAGCGTATGAGAAGATAGATCTGAAGGAAAATAACCCGGGCGAGGCAGAACTCAGGGAGTATCACACAAAAAGCGGACTGCCTCTCAAGAGGTTCTTCAATACGAGCGGGATGATCTACAGGGATATGGAACTGTCAAAGAAGCTTCCTTCCATGAGCGACGATGAACAGTTTGCTCTTCTCGCGTCGGACGGCATGCTGGTAAAGAGACCGCTCCTTGTAAAGGACGATACCGTACTCACAGGCTTCAGAGAAAAAGAGTGGGAAGAGATCATTTAGGCGGGATCCGCAGAATTAAACATCAAGAAAAAGACCGGTCATTCCGGTCTTTTGTATTTCTCTATTATATGCCAGGCGGCTCTTATACCGTCGCAGGCTGCCGATGTTATGCCGCCCGCGTAGCCTGCGCCTTCTCCGGCAGGGTACAGGCCCTTTATATTGCTTTCGCCGCCGGCGTCTCTTAGTATCTTTACCGGTGATGAGCTTCTGGTCTCAACTGCAGTGACTATTGCGTCCGGGTCATCATAGCCTTTGATCTTTCGCGCAAAGTCAGGGACAGCCTCGCGTATGGCTTCAGCCGCGAAGTCAGGGAGTGAGGCAATGACACGCTCTGCGGGGCTCAAGGCTGCGAGGAACTCCTTCATGGAGCAGCTTGGCGGAGCAAAACTGCTGCCTCCGTTCCGGAACGCGAGTCTCTCGTATTTTTCCTGGAACCTGACTCCGGCCAGCACGTCGTCCGAGCCGAAGTCGGAAGTCCTCACATCGCAGAGTATGCCGCTGTTGGCTGTCCCGCTGTCGCGTTTTCTGTTGCTCATGCCGTTGACGCAAAGCTCGCCGTCCTTTGTGGAGCAGACGACGACTTCTCCGCCCGGGCACATGCAAAACGAGTATACTCCGCGGCCGTTTGAGGCTTTGTAATTGATGCTGTAATCCGCAGGCGGAAGATTTCCGGTCTGTGCCGACGCGCTGAGCGCGTCCGTGACACGCGAAAGGTTTTCTTCACCATACTGCGAAGCGTCGATCAGGCTCTGAGGATGCTCCATGCGGACTCCTATCGAGAAAGGTTTCTGCGCCATCACGACGGCTTCTTCATTAAGCATCTCGAAAGTGTCTCTGGCGCTGTGGCCGACGGCAAGAATGACGGCGTCTGCGGATATGCGGTACTCAGAAAGCTTTCCTGTTTCAGGATGAGGGCCATAAAGATCCAGCGCCTGCAGTCTGCCATCGCTTTTAATGATGCAATCGACTCTGGTTTCGAATCTTACCTCACCGCACAGCTCGATTATCTTTTTTCTTATATTGACTATCACAGAGCGGAGGACGTCGGTGCCTATGTGCGGCTTTGCCAGATACATTATGTCATCGCCGGCCCCGGCATCCCTGAACTCGGCCAGGACCTTTCTGATCAGCCCGTCCTTTATGCCTGTCGCGAGCTTGCCGTCCGAGAAAGTGCCTGCTCCGCCCTCGCCAAAGAGCATGTTGGCCTCAGGGTCGAGTAAACGGTCTTTCCTGAATCTCTCTACCGCTTCGACACGGCCGGACATGGCAGGACCACGCTCGATGAGAAGAGGCCTGTAGCCTGCCTTTGCGAGTTCGAGAGCCGCGAAAAGCCCGCACGGACCTGCGCCGATGACCACCGGTCTGCTTTCGAGCGGCTCCGTTCCGTTTTCCGGCGGCCTTACCGCAGCGGCTTCCGCTTCTTCATCGACCTCGGCCAGGTTCTTTATCCTGCGGCTGCTCAGTTTTTTATCTGTAACGAAATCTACCGCATATACGAATTGTATATGCGGCTTTTTTCTGCTGTCGATGGATCTCTTTCTTATCTCAAAGAAACTGATGTCTGATTCCCTGATGCCCGCTTTCTTCGCAGTGATGCGGGGCAGATTTTCCATCGGCTCGTCTATATCTGTTTTGATCCCGCTCAGCCTGTATTTCATCTATAAGCCCATTGACTCGCGGATGCCGTAGAGACCGATAGGTTTATCTGCCAGCCATATGCAGGCATTGACAGCGCCCTTTGCGCATCCTTTCCAGTTGAGGCAGTGGTGGGTGATCTCAAGGCGCTCGCCGTCGCCGAAGAAGTAGACGGTGTGGCTGGACGGGGTGTCGCCTCCGCGTATGGCATGAAAAGTGACTTTGCCTTTCTCGCGTGGATGTCTGCCGAGCGGCCTGCCGTATACGGCATCGTCGACCAGATCGACGCCGACCGCTTCGCCCATGCTCTCGATCAGCTCGCGGGCGGTGCCGCTCGGAGCGTCGAGTTTCGTGTTGTCGTGCATGTCCACTATCTCGATGTCGGTATCTTCATAGAGTTCTTTGGCCGCGTCCATCAGCAGCTTTCTCATCACGTTCACCATGCGGTCCGTGTTTGCGGCAATAAGGATAGGGATCTCGCTTGCCGCGGCTTCAAGGCGGGCGCGCTGCTCGGCATTGAAGCCCGTGGTACCTATAACAAGAGCCTTTTTATGTCTGATGCATGCGTCGAGGACTTCCATGCCGAGCTCGACTCTTGAAAAATCGCAGACGACGTCGGCGCCGTCGATCACGGATTCAAGGTCATCGACGACGGGCGCGCCCACGGTCTTTCCGATCATGGCCACCTCGCCTATATCCTTACCGATATAATCCCTGCCTTTAGGGCCGATGCCGGCTACTATCTCGACATCATCTCTTGCCGCGGCATCGGCAACTATAAGGCTTGCCATCTTGCCGCGAGGAGCGGTTATTATCAGCTTCATCTTTATATCTCCTTACTTTGCCACCCTGAAGTCGAGGACCAGTTCATCCAGCTCAGGCTCCATCTGTTTAAGCTTCACGCCGGCTGTCTTCAGCATCAGCTTTGAAGCCTGTGTCGCCGGCGTGTCGGCATACTTGTCTGAGAGGTAGATGACCTCCTTGATGCCGGACTGGATTATCGCCTTGGCGCACTCGTTGCAAGGGAAGAGGGCGACATACAGTCTGGATCCGCTGAGGTCCTTGCCGGAAGCGTTCAGTATGGCATTGAGCTCAGCGTGTACCACGAACGGGTACTTTGTCACTTCGCCTTCGCGGTCCCACGGAAACTCGTCGTCCGAGCATCCCTTAGGAAAGCCGTTATAACCGGTGGTGAGTATCACGTTGTTCTTATCTACTATGCACGCGCCCACCTGTGTGTTAGGGTCCTTGCTGCGCTTGGCTGCCAGCAGGGCTACGCCCATGAAGTACTCATCCCAGGATATGTAATCTTCTCTTTTCTTTACCATGTCTCCCTCCGAAAAACCCGGCACGGGGCCGGTCTCATGTGCTTGTCTGATGTGATTTTACGACACGCGAACGCTCTTAATCAAGCCTGTGTGACAGGCTCTCCGCACTTGAATAAACAGGCCTTAAAGTGTTAAAATATCTCTAACTATGGCTTCAAAAGAGGAAAAGATGACACTTAGAAAAAAAGACAGCAAAAACAACACAAATAACAGCATTTACCGCAGGGCTGCAATGTGCCTCATGGCCGTGCTTATCCTTTGCGTTTTTACATTTTTCGGCATCAGCAAGGTGTACGCCGACCCGAATGACGCTGAAGCTGCCGAATCGACCGAATCAGTTGAGACTACCGACGCTCTTGAAGCGACGGACGCATCAGAAACAACGGAAACCCCTGTGACGGAGAACGGCGCCTTCGAGGTCACCGGATATGACATGACAGCCGCAGTGGGCAAGGACCATTCGTATACCGTAGAGGAGAAGATCAGCGTCAATATCCCTGCACAGCTCGACAAGATGGAGTTCGCGATCCCGAGCGGCAGATTCCGCATAGAGGGCATCGAGGTGGAAAACGTGGCCTACGAGACAAAGAAGGCTTCGGAAGCGAGCAAGGTAGCGATAACCGAAGCCGACAAACTGTCCGAGGGAGCTCATGAATACACCATCAAATACAGGATACGCGAGTATGAAGACGGGGATGCTGCAAAAGACATGTTCTACTTCAACGTGCTTCTGCCTGAGTGGAAGCAGCCGATAGGCAAGGTCAATATCAGCGTCAGCTTCCCGGAGGACTTCCCGTTCGATGACATGCATTGCTATGCCGGCCAGTTCGGCGTTCAGGATGTAGATAACAAGATCACTTTCAAGGCGAAGGATTCCGATCACACTGTGACAGTCACGGGCGAGAAGATCCCGGAAAACTTCGGTATCACGCTCAAGGCCCAGCTGCCTGAAGGCTACTGGGAGAACGAGCTTGACGGAAGCTGGTCGCTGATCGCGATCACACTCGTGATGACGGTGGTGTCGCTCATACTCCTCCTGCTTTGGATCATCGGAGGAAAGGACCCTAAGGTAAAAAAGCAGACCGTGACGAAGCCTATCGAGGGCATCACGCCGGTCGAGCTCGGATACGCCTTTAACAGCGAGGTCCGAATCAGAGACGTGCTGCACATGATACTGCAGTTCGCTCAGAAAGGCTACCTCAGCATAAGCGAGTACGAACCTAAGAGATACAGGATAATCAAGGGCAAGCGCCCGGTAGGCGAAGAGAAGATGTACAGGAACGCCTACAGCATACTCTTTGAGGACGTATACAAGGGAAGAGCCATCGACATGGATAAGATCCCTACCAGACTGGAGAGGATACGCGCGTCCATAGAAAACGACGTAGCGGCGGGATTCACGTCAAACGACGACTCGCCGTTCACTCCAATATCCCGCACTTTCAGATACGTAGGCGCAGCTGTGCTTGGAGCGGGGCTTGCGCTCTCGAACGGCCTCTCGTATTTCTACGGTTACCAGAGCCCTAACTACGTAGAGAGCGCCATCGTTGGTGTCGCGGCAGCCTTAGCTTCGCTGCTGCTCTGCAATGTGATAGACCGGAAGGACTCGTCGTCGACTTCCGCGGGAGTCTTCGCGGAGGCGATGAGCTCGCTGCTGCTTGCGCTGCCGGTCCTCTACGCTGCATACAGGGTATCTGTCAATACCGGAAAGCCTATCATAGGGCTTCCGCTGGTAGCGGCATCTGCCTTCGCAGCATTCCTCATAGTCATCATGAGAGCCAGAGGAAAGAACAACGCCGTGCTGGTCAGCAGGATCCGCCGCCTCAGGAACTTCATCTACCATCCGACACCAAAGGAACTCCTGGAGAACCACCTGGCGGACGATCAGTACTACTACGACATGATGCTGTACGCGCTGGCATTCGGAGCCGAGGAATCGTGGGCGATATCCTTCCTCACGCTCGAGGTGCCGGAGCCTGAGTGGTACATAGATGACATAGAGGGGCAGGCCTTCAGCAATCTGAGGGGCACGCCTTCAACAATAGATTACGCAAGAGATTTCAGATCGTTCATCAGAACGTTCGAGAACATATAGAAGAAAAATGGCAGAAAAACAGAAGATAATAAACATAGCAGTAATAGCGCATGTAGACGCGGGCAAGTCCACACTGGTGGACGCGCTTTTGGCGCAGTCACATGTTTTCCGTGAGAACGAGCAGATAGTGGACTGCGTGATGGATTCCGATGCGATCGAAAGGGAGCGCGGCATCACCATCTACTCCAAGAACTGCTCCATCATGTACAAGGACTATAAGATCAACATAGTCGACACCCCGGGACATGCGGACTTCAGCTCCGAAGTAGAGCGCATCATGAAGACTGTCGACACGGTCATCCTTCTTGTGGATTCAAGCGAGGGACCTATGCCTCAGACGAGGTTCGTACTCAGTAAGTCGCTCGCCCAGGGAGTCAACCCTATCCTGTTCATCAACAAGATAGACAAGAAGGACGCGCGCATAGACGAGGTTGTAGACGAGGTCTACGAACTCTTCATGGACCTTGAAGCAAATGACGATCAGCTCGACTTCCCGATCCTCTACGGCATTGCCAGGCAGGGTATCGCGGTATGGGATCCGTCCGAGGTCGAAGGCATCAACATAGGAGAAGGCACGCAGAAGATCCATAAGTCTCCTAAGGGCTACGAGGGATTCAGCATCGAGCCGCTTCTGGAGTGCATCACCAAGCACTGCGACCCGTATCCTGACAGGGATGATGAACCGCTGCAGCTTCAGGTCTCGACGCTCGCTTACGATGACTATATCGGGCGCCTTGGCATAGGCCGCGTAACCAGGGGAACCATCAAGGAAGCCCAGATGGTATCGGTCACCAGGTCAGACGGCAGCGTCACCAAAAACAAGATCAACCAGGTATTCGTATACAGAGGCCTCAGCCGCACGACTGTAGCTGAAGCCGGCTCCGGCGACATCGTGGTCGTATCCGGCATATCCGATATCTCCATAGGCGATACCATATGCGATCCGGATCACCCTGAGTCGCTCGGCACCATAAGCATAGAGGAGCCGACGCTCTCCATGAACTTCATGGTCAACACCTCTCCGTTCGCCGGAAAATCCGGCAAGTATGTCACGTCAAGACATATAAAGGAGAGACTCGAGAAAGAGCTTGAGGTAAACGTCGGACTGCTGGTTGAGCCGACAGATACCACCGACTCGTTCAAGGTATCCGGCAGGGGAGAACTCCACCTCTCGATACTCATCGAGAACATGCGCCGCGAGGGCTACGAGCTGGCGGTATCCAAGCCTGAGGTAGTCGTAAAGCGCGGACCGAACGGAGAGAAGCTCGAACCGGTAGAAGAGGTAGTCGTGAGCGTGCCTGATGAATACACAGGTCCGGTCATCTCGAAACTGAATCTCAGAAAGGGCCTCATGACAGCCATGATGTCCGAGGGCAACGGATGGTCGCGCATCATCTTCACGGCTCCGACCAGAGGCCTCATGGGCTACCGCTCCGAGTTCATAAACGACACAAGAGGCGAGGGCACTATGGTAAGACGCTTTTCCGGCTTTGAGCCGTGGAAGGGCGACATACAGGGACGAATCAACGGAGTCGCTGTCGCCCAGGAAGAGGGCAACTGCACCGCTTACGCGATCTTCACTATACAGGAGAGAGTGCAGATGTTTGTCAAGCCTCAGGACCACGTATACGAAGGCCAGCTGGTAGGTATGAACGCCAGGTCTGATGACATGGTGGTGAATCCGTGCCGCGCCAAGAAGGCAACAAACATGAGGGCAGCGGGATCAGACGATACGATAAAACTGACGCCTCCAAGGGTATTCACGCTCGAGGAAGCGCTGGAATTCATTGACGACGACGAGCTGGTCGAAGTGACGCCGACGGACATCCGCCTGCGCAAAAAACTGTTGACCGAGCTCGAACGCCGCAAATACAATAATCGTATGAACAGGTGATCATACCGAAAGGAGAATTATAATGAAGATCCTAGTAATCAATCCGGGCGCTACTTCCACAAAGATCTGCGTATTCGAAGATGAAGAAGAAGTGATGCGCGTGGGCATCGACCATGACGCGGCAGAGATAGCCAAGTATCCTCATGTGGTAGACCAGGCTCCGTTCAGAAAGGCGGCGATCCTTGAGACCATAGAGAAGAACGGCTACAAGCTTGAGGACTTTGATGCCATCTGCGGAAGAGGTGGTCTCTTCAAGCACATACCGTCGGGTACATATAAAGTAAATGACGCGGTCATCCATGATATCGAGAACCCCCCGTATGGTGAGCACGCAGCCAACCTCGGAGCGTATATCTCGAAGGAGCTCGCGGACTCTGTAGGCATCCCGGCGTTCTTCGTTGACCCGGTATGCGTTGATGAGATGGAGCCTCTCGCGAGATATTCCGGGCTCGGACTCGAGGGATTTGAAAGACAGTCGTTCTTCCATCCGCTCAACCACAAGTCGGTTGCCAGAAAGGCCGCGAAGCACCTCGGAAAGGCTTATGAAGAACTCAATCTCATCGTATGCCATCTGGGCGGCGGCGTTTCGGTAGCGGCCCACAAGAAGGGCAGAGTCGTTGACGTGAACAACGTCAAGGATGACGGAGCTATGGGCATGGACAGAGGCGGAGCCCTGCCTGCCAACGCTCTTGTAAATCTCTGCTTCAAGGAAGGCATGACAAAGGCCGATGTAAAGAGGATCATCGGACAGGAAGCCGGAGTGTATTCCTATACGGGCACAAAGGACTTCAGAGACGTAGAGAATGCTGCTTTCAATGACGGCAATGAGAAGATGCTGATGGCATTCAAGGCTATTGCTTATCAGCTGGCAAAGGATATAGGCGCCATGTCGGCAGTCCTTCGCTACAATGTGGACGCCATCATCTTCACGGGCGGAATGGCATACTCGGAGAGATTCTGCGACGAGATCGCATCGTATGTAAGCAAGATCGCTCCTATCATGAGATTCCCGGGCGAAGAGGAGATGAGAGCCCTCGCAGAGGGTGCTTTAAAGGCGCTCAGAACCGGACACTGGGAGACTTACGAATAAACAATTGAAGAACAGAAGCATAAGGACAGCGGCAATAGTGTTATTTACAACGGCATTATTTGCCGCTTCTTGCTTACTGTGTTTTGCGGATGACGATGTCGTCTATCATGATAACGCGGAAGACGCTGTAGCCGTGCTCCGCGAGGCCATGAAGCAGCGAAAGAGCCACGTCGCGATAGGCATTCTGGGAAGCACTGATGAGGAAGGCCTGAAGCAGGTGATCGGCAGGATGCTGAAACTTGCCACGGAACATACCGGAAAGCCTGATGAGGGAGATTATATAAATTTCCAGTATGAATCATATAAAGGCGAGGCTCAGACGACGCATTACGGCACCAGCCCCGCCGTGGAAGTCAACTACGAGCTTACGTATTATGACAGCGCGGAGCAGGAAGCCGAAGTAAGCAGCAAGATAGTGGAAACTCTTGCCGGGCTTGACCTGGAACGCAAGACCGACTATGAGAAAGTGCTGGCCATACACGATTACATCTGCAGAAACACGGAGTACAGATCGGCAGAGGATCTGGGTGACACAGGGCGGACCGCGTACGGAGCCCTTGTTAACGGCAAGGCCGTATGCCAGGGATACTGCGTCCTGTTATACAGGATGCTGCTCGAGGCAGGCGTAGACAACAGGATGGTATTCGGCACCGGAGTCGGACCTGACGGTACGACCGCTTCACACACATGGAATATCGTTGACCTGTACGGACACTATTACTATGTCGACATCACCTGGGATGATGCCGGCGGTAATCATGATTACTTCCTGATCCCGGCCGGAGCAGGATTTGAGGATGAACACATACCGGGCGAGGAGTTCGGTGAAAGAGCTTTTGCTGAAAAGTATATAGTGACGACAAACCCGTTCCGCGGAGACGTGCTGGGGACCGTGGACAAGATAAAATGGGCGGCTGAAGATATGGCAGCTGCCGTAATGAACTAGAGGGGCATAGGGAAAATGGAAAAAGAAGAAAAGATCGCGAGTCTGGCCAAACCGGTAAAAAAGGGAATACTGAGACTCATATTCAGCAGATTCTTTCTGATCGCGCTGCTCCTGATACTGCAGGTGGGTCTGGCAGTATCAGGATTCCTGTGGTTCAGAAAAGCGCTGCCTGCCATTCTCTATATCCAGACGGCATTCATTTTCGCGATGGTCGTATATCTGTTCAACTGCAGCATGGATTCATCCGCCAAGCTGACATGGATATTCATCATATCCATAATTCCTCTGGCAGGAGCAGCCATGCTTCTCTTTACACAGATGAATATCGGCCACCGCATGGAGACGGAGCTGGTAAAGAAACAGATAAACGACACCCTCAAAAAGCTGGATAAGGATGGACGTGTGCTGAAGGCGGTCGAGCATGACGGCTCAGGAACCGACGACCTCTGCAGATACCTTAACAAGACGGGCTGTTTCCCGCTTTACGACAAGACTCAGGTGACATACTTTCCGCTCGGAGAAAAGAAGTTTGAGGCGATGCTGGAAGAACTGGAGAAAGCGGAGAAGTATATCTTCATGGAGTATTTCATCGTAGAGGAAGGGTACATGTGGGGACGCATCCTGGACATACTGCTTCGCAAAGCAAACGAAGGAGTCGAGGTGCGTGTGATGTACGACGGCATGTGCGAGATGTCCACGCTCCCTCCGGACTACTGGAAGCTCCTTGAGGCAAAGGGAATACACGCAAGAGCGTTCTCTGCCATAAAGCCGGTAGTTTCCTCTCATTACAATTACCGTGACCACCGCAAGATCCTCGTGATAGACGGAAAAGTCGCCTTTAACGGAGGAGTCAACCTGGCTGATGAATATATCAACCGCAGGGAGAGGTTCGGGCACTGGAAGGACACGGCGGTCATGCTCAAAGGCCCTGCGGCAAAGAGCTTTGCGCTGATGTTCCTGCAGATGTGGTACATAGGCGTTGATAACCCTGACTATGATACATGGCTTTCGATGCCGGCAGAAGAAGTGCCGGACGCCAAAGGATGCGTTATGCCGTACTGCGACTGCCCGCTTGATGAGTACAAGGCAGGAGAGGCGGTATATATCGACATCCTGTACCGCGCAACGGATTATGTTCACATCATGTCGCCGTATCTGATACTCGACGGAGAGCTGGAGACGGCCCTTCGCTTCGCGGCTCAGAGGGGAGTGGACGTAAAACTGATATTGCCGGGCATCCCGGACAAGAAGGTCGCGTACTCGCTTGCAAAGACACATTACAAGTCGCTTGATGAGGCAGGAGTAAAGATATATGAATACACACCGGGCTTTGTTCACGCCAAGGTATTTGTAAGCGATGATACAAAGGCTGTCGTCGGGACCATCAACCTCGACTACAGGAGCCTTTACCATCACTTTGAATGCGCTACATACATGTACAAAACTGATTGCGTGACCGAAATAGAAAAGGACTACCAGGAGACCCTCAGAAAGTGCAGACCGGTCACCACGGAAACCATAAAGAAAGAGAAACTCTTTTACAAGATAGTCGGAAGTCTGGCAAAGATGATATCCCCACTGATGTAAAAAGGCTAGCAGCACAGAATGAGAACACCGTATTACGAAAGCACGATACACAGACAAATAAGAGAAAAGAGAGAAAACCGCAAGGAGAGGATCAGGGGCGATCTGGAGCTTTACGGCGGCGAAGTGCTGCAGTCCGATGAGATGAAGCAGGCTTATGATCAGACCCACCACAAGTGGTCGACACTGGGCGAACATACGATGAGAGTCGCCATGTCCAGCGTCATGATCTGCTATGCCCTCAGAAAACTGAACATTAAGGTCAACATACCTTTGGTTGTCGTAGCGTCTCTCTGTCACGACCTTGGCATGCTGGACAGGGGAAAGTTCGCGTCACTGAAGGAGTCCAATACGGAGCATCCTAAGGAATCCGTTTCGGTAGCAAAAGAGCTTGTAAAAGACCTTCCGGAGGAAGCCGAGAGCATCATCGAACGCCACATGTGGCCGATAGGAGAAACCGAGGCTCCGGATTCGCTGGAAGGCGCTATAGTGTCAGTTGCTGACAAATACAACGCTGTCAAGGATATAGTAAAAGGCAGCGAAGTTAAGCACACAAATGCAAAGAGCTATGTGCTGGATGAAAAAGAAAAAATACTGGAAAAGGTAAGATAGGACAGGAGGAAAAAATATGCTCGCTACGTATTTGTTCAGGAATCCCGCAGTCTGGGTCGTTCCTCTGCTGATACAGATCCTGAGTTACTGGAAGATACTCGGGAAGATGGGCAAGAGGAAGTGGTGCGCCATTATCCCTATTCTTGGTGAAATGGAGATGTCGACAGATCTCTTTTATCTGATGAGGTCATTCTGGCGTCCTGCCATGATAACTATAGCCATGTTCCTTACTTCGCGTTACCTGGGGATGGACAATATGTATTCTCTGGTAATGGCTTTAGCAGCCCTGATAGTTTACGGCATTTTTCTCATACGTCTATATATCAGGCTTGCGAGGCAGTTCGGAAAAGGCAAGGGATTTACATTCGGACTCATAATGATGCCGCTCCTTTTCCTTCCTTTACTCGGCTTCGGAAAGAGCAAGTATCTGGGCAGACCGGTATTCAGGCAGGATACGACACTCAGCCCAAGAGCCAAAAGACTCAGACAGGTGCTCGCAGCCATCGCTTCGGTGGTAGAACTCGTCGTTCTTGTGGTCGGATGCTTCTTCATAACGATGATGGTGCATCCGTTCAGGCCTGTAGCGCAGTACATGTTGGACGATAACATTAAAAAGCTTTCATCGGTCACAGACTCAGATGAAATAGTGAGCCGTGAGGATACTTTAGGCGCTGACTACAAAGCGGTCATCGACGGGCAGCGTACCAGAGACTACTTCTTCCCTGATCATTCAGCGGATCAGAAGGTCGTCGTCATTGAGCACGTAATAGGCTCCAACCTTGAGGACGGAAGAGGCATGGCCTCTTTAAACATAGCGCAGATGCTGGACGCCACCGCAAAGGGCGAGCATCTTGACTTTGTTGTGGAAGCCGGCGGATCAGACCGCTGGTTCACGAAGGGGATAGATGACTCCACCGTAGGAAGGTACCTTATAAGCGGAGGTGAGCTGGAGACAGTAGAGCTCCTTGACCCTACGACCTGCATGTCCGAACCTCAGAACCTTACGGACTTCATTGTCTGGGCAAAAGACAAGTACCCTGCGGACAGATACATTCTGGTGCTGTGGGATCACGGCGGCGGATTCGCCAGCGGCTATGGCGCTGATGATCTTAATAAACGAGCGGACGGAGAAACCATAATGTCTGCGAATGAGATCATCGGTGCGATAAAAGATGCCGGCATGAAGTTCGACGTCATAGGATTCGACGCCTGCCTGATGCAGAATATAGAATACGCCAACGCTCTGGAGCCATACGCGGATTACTATCTGGCATCAGAGGAGACCGAGCCGGGCACGGGCTGGTTCTACACAGCGGGATTCGGCAAACTGGCGGAAGACCCTACGATCAGCACCGAGGAATTCGGAAAGGCTATGATAAGCTCGTATGATCAGAGTATGCGCGCTACACACGAAGGTGAGCCGCAGCACGACTGCACGCTCTCGCTTGTAGACCTCACACTCGTAAAGCCTGTCTATGAGAAACTGACAGACCTTTACTCAAAGTCAACACTGGAGATCACAGACAGCCCTGCGGTATTTGCCAACATGTCGGCCGGCCGCGCCAAATCCTACCAGTTTACCGACAAGGAACAGGTAGATATGGTGAGCTTCCTTACCAATCTTAAGAACGCTGATTACAAGCAGCAGGTCGCTGCCGATGAGGAGCTGGACGAGATAGCGAAAGCAGCAAAGGCCTGCGTGGTATGGCACAACAGCGACTCTGCCGAGGGTGTCAACGGACTGGCGATAGACTTCCCGTACAGTGATCTCAGTTATTATGATTTTGAGCATGAACAGCTCGAGTTTGCAGAATACAGCAGAGAGATGGACTTCTTTGACCGGTTCTGCAGCATTATGGCAAGCCAGGAAATGGCTGCCAATAAAGAATCGGACAGCACCTGGGGCAAGCTAATGGCTGTGGATTACACGGACAAGGAGTGGTATATAGAGGGCTTTGAGAACTACGACACCACCGACCTTTTCATAGATATCCCTGTGACAGAGACTGAAGCCGGATACCTGCCTCAGCTTCCGGACAAGACATGGGACACGATACTCGACTGCGAGATCGCCGCTTACATCGCAACGGAAGATGGCATGATGTATATCGGTCAGGAACACTTCTATGACGAGGACGAGGAAGGACATCCGCTCGTCAGTATGGACGGAGTATGGTCGCACATCAACGGACATGTCGTATGCTATGAGGCAGAGGAACCTCTGGTTACAGAAGAGGGCACGATCTACCGCGGCCTTGTCAAGGCAAAACTCAACGGCATAGAGAACATCACCCTGCACATCGAGTGGGATCCTATAGCTGATGATACGGAAGGTGAAGTCACAGGCCGTGTGACCGGATACAGCAGGGACAATGAAAAAGAATTCTTCTTCATGAAGAAGGGCCTTGAACAGTTTGAGACCGGCGATACCATAGAATTCCTCTTCGACTTCTATGATGAAGAAGGCAACCTGATAAAGACAGACACTTATGGAAATAAGCTGCGAATCATAACAGACGATATGCTTACGGTCAGTGACGAGCTGCTCCCGTCAGGCACAGAGGTGCAGTACTTTGGAGTGCTCACTGACATATATCAGAGAGAGCTTATGACTGAGGAGATCAGAGAGCAGGTTCAGTAAACAATTAGGCGCTCTGCATCCGCAGAGCGCCCGCTTTTATGGGAATGGAAAAAGAGGGAAAGATCAAGACAATACTGGGGCCGTATACTCAGGCGCTGCCGGACATACTGAACTACCAGATAGTTACAAAGATCATCATAGCGATCTGGATTTTTCTGCTCGGCAGGATATTTCAGGCACTGCTGAAAAGCAGCGGCAGAGTGGCGGTCACTACAGGCGACTGGAAATTCCTGTTTACTACCTGGCAGGGCATACTTATAGTGCTGCTCGGACTCGGATCGCTCTTTATTTACGTGGCCTTCGACCTCAATTCAAAGATAGTGCTGAGCAGGAACCTCATATCCGAGCAGCAGGAAACTCTGGAAGACACTATAAAAGAAGGGTTCTATTCTGTCGGAAAGCTGATCAATGTCCGCGGTCTGCTGGTCGTTTTGTATATTGCGCTCATCGCGCCTATCATCGGCCTCGGCGTATCTATTTCCGCGACAGAAGGGCTGTATATCCCGACGTTCATATCATCTGTCATCGAAGGCTCCGTACTTTACTCCGCGCTTTCCTTGGTCGCTGTCCTGGTCTTCCTGTCCATAGGAATAGCCAACCTGTTCATACTTCATGGCATGATCATAGATGGTCTTTCCATAAAAGAAGCAGGCAAGCAGTCGAGAGCTCTTGTCCGTGCAAACTGGAAGGACTACATAAAACAGAATGTGATATTCGTCTTTCTGATAGTCATCTCGCTGATAGGCATGGCTATTATATGCCTGTTCATTCCGCTCAAGCTGATCACACTGCTTCCGGCAGGCCCGGTCAGCCGCATCCTGACCATATTCTTCGTTACAGTAGGTACGATAATCTCCATGCTTACCGCGTTGCAGGGCATTCCGCTCTATATCCTGAAAATGACCCAGCTGTTCTATACATACAAGCAGGGGAGCGAATTCGAGTTCACCGGGATAAAACGCGACAAGCCAATAGAATACAAGAAGGGAATAGCAGCGGTACTGATAATAGCGCTCATCGCAGTTGCTGTGATGTATACGCATTTCGATCAGTTCTTCCCGCTCGAGACCAATGTGAAAATAATCGCTCACCGCGCAGGAGGCAATGAAGGAAGGGAGAATACCCTGTCCGGCCTTGAGACAGCCTGGAACGCAGGCGCGTACGGCAGCGAGATAGACATACAGAGGACCAAGGACGGTTATTATGTGCTGAACCATGACGGAACGTTCAAGAGAGTGGCCGGTGACAACAGAAGACCTGAGGAGATGACTCTGAGGGAAGTAAAGAAGCTGTCCATCGACGGCGAGCCTGTGCCGACATATGAAGAAATGCTGATAGCGAGCAGGGACAGGATTGTGCTGTTTACCGAGCTCAAGGGAAACACTGCAGACATACAGATGGCCGATGACGCCGTAAGCCTTATAAAGCAGTACCAGATGGAGGATGGGTGCGTACTGATCTCGCTTCAGTACGATGTTATAGACTACATCGAGACAAATTATCCGGAGATACAGACAGGATTTCTGACTTTCGCATCATTCGGCAACACGGCAGCCCTCAACTGTGATTACATAGGATTAGAGGAAGAGTCCGCGACATCCGATGCTATAGACGCGATCCACAAGGAAGGCAAAAAAGTGCTGGTATGGACAGCCAATGAAGAGGGCTCCCAGAAGCACTTCCTTTGCACGGATGCTGACGGTCTCATCACAGACAATGTGAGTCAGGCGATAAGGCTTACAGCAGCGCTTGAGCAGAGATCGGATCTTGACCGTATGGTCGACAAGATAAAAACAATCTTTTAAAAAGGCAGCGCTGAATATTGTTGTAATTCAGCACTGCTTGTGCTATTATTACCGAGCTGGCCGTGGAGGATTGACCGAGTGGCTAAGGAGCCTGATTGGAAATCAGGTAAGGCGTAACAGCCCCGTGGGTTCGAGTTCTCAACAAGGCTAGATACACATCCTTGGAATTGCAGCTATTCCAAGGGTTTTTTATTGTTGAGATCTGTTAACAGCTGTTAACACTTTTAGCCATATTTTAGCCTGCTGACCTGCTTAATGAATTGCTTATAAGCTGGTAGCGGGCAGCCTTTTCCTTGCGATCGAAGCAGTAATTCTCATAGGTAGTACGCTCATCCTTCTGACCCATCATCTCTCTTATAGTGTTTATGTTCACACCATTGTCGATGAGAGTTGATATGACAGTCTTGCGTGATTTATGAGAACTCCTTGGAGCAATACCGGCCTTGTTGCAGTACTTTTCGAAGGTCCTGCGGAGCTCATCATAGTACAGCGGATCGTCTGTCATGGAGAAGATATAACCGCTGTCTGACACGCCTTCTTCCTGCTGCCTCTCTCGTGCAGTATCTATGAGCATCATGGCAGTGTCGGTAAGAGGAACGAAACGGTCTCCAAAGCGACCCTTGGTATCATCCTTGACCCTCTTTTCATAATCATCATACATTCTCTGCACATGGAGTTCATTGCCTTCGATATCTCCATACCTGACAGCGCAAATCTCAGAGATGCGCATTCCTGTCTGGAAGAAGAACATTACTGCCAGCGGGATAAGCTGGTGCTTACGATTTCTGCGTGAATGAAAGGCTTCCCATGCGACAGCATGCAGCTTGTCGACTTCTTCCGAAGTGAATACCTGAGTTTCACTAGGCGGCTTAGGTTTCTTACGGAACAGTTTGACATCGACTCTGACTCTGTCGAATTCACTTTCAGATATGATCCTTTTATCAACAGCATAGTGTAAGACCTGACGCAGGATCATAGTAGTGTTGTAATACTGCTTCTTAGTCATATTGTTGTCCTTGATCAGACTGTGCGCCCAGATATCGAGCGTCAGTTTATCAAGATCGACGATAGGGACTTTGACTATGCTTGTACCTTTGTAATACTTTTTCCATTCAGTTTCGATTCTGTTGATATACGCTTCTGAATTTGTATGGAGTTTCTTGTACTCCAGCCAATCCGGGTAGAGTTTCTCGGTCGTTATTCTGTTGTTTTGATCCTCCTCATTTCCATAGTGTTCGACGATAGCATCATGCAGATCGTCCAATGTGGTTTTCGCGATATGACGACGGCCGTCTTTTTTCGAATCATCCTTGAAGCAGGTGTGCCACCTGCCGTCTTTTCCCTGGAATATTTTGTAAGGATGGCTTGCGATGATCTTCTTTCGTTCGGCTTTTTTCATGTCGAAAAGCACATCATCCAGAGTGAGATTATCACGCTCCAGAACAAATCGCAACATATCCTCCTGGCAGAAAGATGCCGAAGACGGCATCATCTGCTGCAGGGTATTGGTTTCTGCCATCTCCGGCACCTCCTTTCCTTAAAGTCAAAACGGAGGCGTGCCACGCCTCCGTAAGTTCCACAAGGGATAATTATTGTTAATAACGGAAATCCTCCGGGACTCCGACACGGTCAAGATACTCTTTTCTTGCAGCTTCTCGATCTGCTTCTGTCTCAGCTGTTTTGCTGTCAGAATAGAGCTTTCGCAACTGCATCCGATTCATCTTTTCTTTCAGCCTGGCTGTGATCACATCGTGATTTGATCTTTCTCCATAGATGAAATAATCATAGAGATAGAAGAACAGCACAACAGAAATGTTCACCGACTTCATCTCACGTCACGCTCCTTCGGTTTCTTCCCCTGACGAAGCTCGTCCTGGATCTCCTTTGGCAGCATATTCAAAAGACCGACCAGCTTTTTTTGCTTGTACTCGAGCTGCATGACTTTGCTTCTTTCTTCATATAGAGCAAGATCCTTCGCGTTCAGTTCAGCATTCTTGCCTTCGATTACCGCGTCACTGCAACTCAATCTGCCCTCAAGAACCTTGATATATTCCTGAGTTGAGTCGAGCTGCGACTGAATCTTTGCGAGATCCGGCGCGTATCTTCCGAGAAGTTCGATCGCTTCTTCCTTCGCTTTCGCGTTGCCTATCATGCCGATTGCGTTGATCGCATCAAGGATCTGGTCGTAATGCTCGTATAATGCTGCCGCCTGTTTATACATCTGCGGTGAAATATGTCTGCGCTTCGTGATCTTTTTTGAGATCCCGCGTGTCAGATCCGGATATTTCCGTACCATATGTTCATGGAAATCATCCTGAAGCTTTTCCATTCCTTTCGGTCCACCCATCAGAATTTTTGACGATAGTTTTCCTTCAGGTGTGATCGGAACGAACACCATATGCATATGCGGATGAGCCTCGTCCATGTGAACGACAGCGGATAAAATGTTGTCCCTGCCGTAGCGATTTGCTATGAAATCAAAAGCATGATCGAAGTATTCGACTTGCTCTTCATACGACTTCGCATCGATCCAGTCGGGCGATGCCGTTATCAAAACGTCCTGCATTATCACGCTGTCCTTGCGTCTTTTCGCTCCGACTTCTTCGATTCTTTCCAATGCTTTTTGTCTGTACTTGCCCTCAGGTTCGACGAGATGGTAGTTGAGATGCGTCCGCTCCGGATCAATATCTTCGTTGCTTTTATACTTTTCTTTGAGTCTTTCGTGATGATTATTGATCGGAGTAACGCTCCCAAGCTTCCGTTTTTCGATCCTTAGTATCGCAAAACTTGCCATGAATTCTCTCTCCTTTCTTCCGCTTACAACCACGCAACAACACATAGGTATACCCCTCTTTGCGCGGTAGCTGCGGATGCTCCGTTAACAAATTGCCGTCCGAGAGAATAAAAATACACTGCTCCGGATGCTACGGTCCTCACGGCGATCCACGTTTTACCGCATGATCGCCATTGCGGAAAGACAGACACCGAATATGCTCCTCCATGAGCGAGGAGCATATTACGGAGCCTGTCTGCATCCGATGCAGTGTAACCCACTACACCTTGCAAGCAAGATACGTGGGCCAGATGTTCCCTCTGGACTCCTTGTGGCAACACTTACAATGTCCGGTGACCCCGCAAAAGGGGTATCACCCTACATTGTTGCGTCGTTGCCATCTGGCCTATCGGCAAGCGTCCAATAAGACATATTGCCAATACGGTATGTCTTAATCGGCAGCTTGGCCTTGGCCAGTTCGCAAGTGCGCTGGCTTATGCCCAGCTCACTCATTCTCGCCATGATCTCCCTCTGAGACTTCGGCCCTTTGGAGAGTATGTCCAGAAGCTCGCGACTTGCGACAGCTTGCTTCGTCTCTCCGACTTTGCCTGACCCGAGAGCCTTCACAAGTTGATCAGCTGTGATGTCGATCGTGTCGATGAACTCCACTACTCCATCACTGAGCGAGAAGAGGATCGACGGTCCGAGTGGCGCGAGGTTGCACTTGCTGTGCGCCATGACTCTGTGATCGGGATCTTCACACCCAGGCGGTCTACCGATGGTCAGCACGCTCCTTGGCGCGGCGGTCATATCGACCGAGCCGTTCATCCTGTACTTCACGCTCTGGCCCTCAGCCTTGTTCATGTGCGCGATAGGGATGATCGCGCAGCCGGTGTCTCTCCCGACTTCGATCAGTGACTCATATCGAGGTCTGACTTCATTCGCCAGATTCATCGAGACATCCGATCCGAGGTACGCTGCGACCGGATCAAGTATGCACGCCTTCGCTCCGGTACTCTCGATCGCTTCTCTGATCCTCTCGTCCGAGAAGTTGAGCCGCTTCTCACTTTCGGAAATAAAAATGAGATGACTCCGCACTCCGTTCGCTTTCATGAAGCGAGGTACTACAGTGTCATCTGCGTCATCTTCCGCGTTGAGATAGATTACCTTCATTGGCTCATGTGACTCTTCCGTGAACGGAAGAGTGCCTCCCCGGGTAAGAAGAGCTGCGAGGTTGAGAGCGAAAGTGCTCTTGCCATCACCGGAGTCTCCCTGAATGGCTGTCACCTTCCCGAATGGGATATACGGATACCAGAGCCATTTGATTTCTTTCGGTTCGACATCTTCAGCAGTGAACATCTCAAGCGGTGCTCGTATAAGATTGTTGTTATTTTCCATTTTGCTGATTCCTTTCTTGCTTCTTTCTGCTTTTCCTTTCAAATGGGCAATCAATGATGATAGCTCTGAAGCTCTGCTTGCATTCTCTTTCGCACTTCTTGCAGAGATCGTTATACTTCATACGATTGCGATCATCGAGAAAGAAAGCCCATTCCTGTTTATACTTCTTGCTTAGCCTAGGGCATTATATTATCCTCCTATCTACCCATCACATCACCGCAAAACGCGATTCTCGGGGCGTATTTTTGTATTTTTCGATGTCGTAACATGCTTTTTTGAATACAAAGAACAATAGTGATCATATAGTTCATTTGCATTTGTAAAATGGCATTTTATGATCGTTCAGATAGAGAGACGGCGAACTCTCTCATAGGGCATTACCCCTCTCCGCAGATCTTACGGAGCCGCCCCCATTGCGATGTCTGTGGCTGGACGGAAGTATCATTGTACCCTGAGACTGTCATCGCACATTGCAGCTGCCACGCTGCCTTTCGGAACTTCAGTTTTATCGCTCGTACGCTTTTGCGTAGTCATGGCGCACCGGCCCTGCATGCTTACGGTTTTGCCGATATCTCAGGGAAAGTACCTGATAGATCTTTTATTAAGTTGTGATAGCCCCCCTCTACTTATGAGCAATGATTGTTACTTTTGTGGGGTATGATTGATTGTTCTTTCAGCTGTTCCTGATAAAGCCCTTCACCTATAGCCCAGGAAAGAGACCTAAATATCAGGGCTTTTGATGTTCCAAATGAAAAACAATATTGAAGCCTCTCACCTGTAGGCCACGAAATGGCTCGAAATATGGCATTCTTTCAAGTTTTTCAGAGAAAGATACTTGACTCGCGCCTTCTACTTATGAGCAATGGAATCTGTGTTTGACACCCTGTTTACGTTTATGTTTTTTCATAAAAGCAAGCTGGTTCATATTAAGTCCCTCTACTAGTGGGAAGTAGAATCAGGGTTTGTTACCCATATCCGAAAACGCTTTTTATGGACACCTCTCACCTATAGCCAGGAGAGAGGCGAAAAAGTGAGCGTCTTTCCTGCACAGAATGAAAAACAGTGTTGAAGCCTCTCACCTTATGTCACGAGAGAGGGCAAAAATTAACCTATTGGGAAAAAACACATCTCACTAGTGAGAAATAGATTTTGAAAATGGACACCCATATTGTTTATTCTTTTTTGATTCCTTCACCTTTAGGTCGCGGGAATAGCAATTTGACATAGTGTTTTTGCAGTGCTTTTACAAGAGAGCAAACAGCTGTTCCTGCGGCGCCCAGATTATACAGATACTTGCTTGAAAAATGTTGACTGCCCCAGACCGATTGATTTTGTACAATGGAGTACAATATTGCAGGGGATGAAGTCTTTCTGATGTGCGGATTATATGCACTTGACGGCAAAAAGTACGGACTGGCTCAGACCGATTGATTTTGTACAAAAAAGAACACTAGTGAGGAAGCCTCACTAGTGGGGGAATACGGCCTTTAACGGTCGCAGTAAGCAGTTATTTATATATGCAAAGATTCTTTTAGGGATAAGGTTTTATAAAGGAATACATTACAAATAATCATCTGTAGAGTTGGGTATAACGGTAGGAGCAAGGTGTCTCCTAGTACGAGAGCTTTCACGGTCAGCATCCCGCCTTTGCACCTTGAAATCATTTCTTCCTCAATGAAATGTCTATAATTGTTCCTGCAGCGATCTCATCTCCAGCCGGAACGCTCTGATAATAGACCTCCGCATCACTCTCATCTGAGGTATCATAATAGCTTATATTACCAAGCATAAGTCCTGCATCTTTCAAAGCAGCCGTTGCCTCGTCCCGGGACAAACCACTCAGATCTGGCACCTCAACCACTTCTTCTCCCGCCTGATCAAAGCGTACAGTGACTATTACACTGTAATCAGCTCCTGATGGGTTGTCATCATGATTAATAAGCGCTTCTACAGGATCGGCTGAACTTATCTCATTTTTACCAAAGTAATAGCCGCAGATAGCATACTCACGCCCCGGGATGATGTTCTCCTCATGTCCGGATTCAGAAGTTGCCATGCCATATTCATCAAAGTCCCTGATATCTGTTCCTGTTTCCTGTTCTGCACTGACTTTGCTTGAAGCATTGGTGACGAGAAGTTTCATTTTGTGATTTCGATAATCCATGATAACAGCAATCGTCCCCTTGCCCTCATGAATCTCTTTGCCGTTCTCATCAAACGATGTGAGCTCAGTATCCAGTGTCTGAACTTCTGATATTTGCTCTCCGTCCTTGAATTTATAGGTGGTAAGAGTCACGCTCTTGAAACTGTTGTCTACAGAGTAGTGAAATGGGCTCGCTTGTCCAGGCTCCAGAAGAATGGTTGCCGTGTTATATTCGTCGGATGACTTGTCGTATGGCTCAAGGTAATTGTTTCGGAAGAATCCCTGACTATTCAGAAACCAGAAGATCGTGCCGATCAACAGAACGGCAAGAATCGCTATGATGGCTTTAAGGCGGCGGCCTCTTGCCTTGCCATCATGAGAAACGCCCAAAATATTCTTTTCGGATTGTTCGATGATTTCTTCCGGTTCAAGATCCTCTCCGGCAAGGAACTCATTCAGCGAGATGTTCAGCACAGAACACAAATCCTCGTATACAGATACATCCGGAAGGCAGACTCCGCGTTCCCATTTTGAGACAGACTTGTTACTCATACCAAGCTTCTCTGCTAGCTGCATTTGCGTCATATCTAACGCTTTGCGCTTATTTGCAATGTAGTTGCCTATTTTTATCTGATCCATGAGCAAACCTCCTCAAGACTACTTTACTCAATGATACCTGCTCATGCAAAAAGAAACAGCCCTTCAAAGTAGAATTGCTAGTTCATACAGATGCTGGTATGCTACTATCTTTTTTGTAACGTTTTTTCATTTCGGGAGTCTAACAAACAGAAGGAGGTAAGCAGGATGGATATAGAACAGATCTATCAGGACTATTTTGTAGTTGTCTATAAATACATCCTGTCCATCTCCGGCGATCCTCTTACGGCCGAAGAGATCACCCAGGAGACCTTCTTCAAGGCTCTTAAGAGTATAGATGAATTCAGAGGGGACTCGGATATAAGGACCTGGTTATGCAGGATCGCAAGAAATCTGTATCACGATCAAAAGAAGAAACAGTCAAGACATGCTGAACTACCGGACAATTACGAGGAGTTGGCGATCGAATTGTCGGGTGGGCAACAGAAAGGTATCGAGGACAGATACATTGAAGGTGCTGAGGTCAGGAAGATCCACCGAATTCTTCATACGCTTAGAGAACCATACAAAGAAGTGTTTTCGCTTAGAGCACTGGGCGAATTGTCCTTCGCGGATATAGGCGATCTGTTTGGAAAGACTGACAGCTGGGCGAGGGTAACATATCACCGTGCACGGCTCATGATAATGGAGGAAATGAAAGATGAGTAAAGATCCAAAGCTGACATGCGAAGTAATAAAAGATCTATTGCCGCTATATGTAGATGATGTTCTGTCGGATGACAGCCGCGCATTAGTGGAAGCACATATAGAGTCATGTGAAGATTGCAAAAAGTATCATGACAGGCTTCTTACATCGGAAAAAACTGTAAAAGCTGCGCAGAAAAGTGCCAACTCAAATGAAACAAATGAAAAGGCACAGGCAGCATTAAGAAAGCTCAACAACACAATCAAAACCAAGAGATTCAAGACGATACTGATCACAGCCGCTTTAATACTCGCCATCCTGTCCGGACTTTACTATACAGTATGTGTAAAGGAAAGCTACGTGCCTTATGACGAGAGTGGTATATATGTCGAAGACGGAAAGATCAGGACTGACTATTATTATGGAAGCTATGAATTTGACTGCCCTGATTGTGAGACCTTGTTCATTTTTCTTTCAAGAACGGCATTTGACAAGAAACATTCTAACAAAGGTATAACCATTGACCTTGTGAGCCTCGATGAAGAATCTCTGACTACATATGATGATGAAACATGGACTAAATCTACGATAAAAGAAATCTATTATGTACCTGAGAAGATCGCATCCGAGTATAAGAAAACCATCAGGTATGGAAAATTCTGGAATGATTCTGATCTGGATCCATACGCCGATCAGTCTGACCGTGATTACATGAAGAAGATGCATGAAGCATACGTAGAGGCAAATAAAGATAAAGCTGAACAAATCAAAAAAGATTCAGTTTTGATATGGAAAGCGGAATAAATAAGATCAGCCGGATGCATACTATTGCGGTGCAAACTGGTTTTTCGATGAAATGAGATAAAGGTGCGTCTCTAGACCTGCAAAAAAGCGAAGTATATGGTACATAGGGTGCTATTATTATTGTAAGATGGTATTGTTTCTGCGGGAGGTGAATGATCATGAATACTGAAAAAACGGGAGAATTCATCGCAGAACTACGTAAAGAGAAACAGCTTACGCAGTCGCAGCTTGCAGTTGCAATACATGTTTCAGATAAAGCCATATCCAGATGGGAAACCGGCCGTGGGCTTCCTGATATCGATAATCTTGAAGCGCTTTCTGATTATTTGGATATTTCGATAGCTGAGCTCATCAGAGGAGAGAAGATCCGTGAGCCGGTGTCTAGAGAAGAGATGCAGGCTATCACTTCAGACGGACTATCGCTCACAAAGGTTTTCCTCGAAAAGAGAAAGCACATAAATACCCTGCTGGGCTTCGTGCTGGGATCGATTATCATAGTAATCGCGGTCATCCATATGATGAGTCCTATATACATCAAGGATCCGGGAGAAGCTTTAACGATAGAGGAGTTGTCGGACGGAAGAATAGTAGCCGTACTGGACGAAAAAGTAAGCGGATATGATCTGGAGAAGCACAAGGATCCGGATAGCGATCGGCAACTGGTCTTTATGGGCTGCTATAAAACAAGGTGGGATCAGCTTACAGGGAAGAGCAGCGAAATGCTCGTAAGCTTAGGCGACAAGGATTCAGTAGATGAGGTGTATTATTATCCTACTGACGAAGAAGATATACTTATATACGGTGATACCGGCATCACTGAGAGTGGAGGAGTTATGACACTGCCGAGACTGGTCTATAACTACTGGTTAATGATAGGTATCATCCTCTCCGCAGCCGGGCTCATAGCATACGCGGCTTGCCGCAAGAAGTATTATGCGGACAGACTTCTGAAGGCAGCTCTGGTTCCGGTAGCATTCACGGTTAGCATCCCGCTATGCCTTTTCGGAAAATTTGATGAAGTGTATAATGCGACCTATTACTTAACAGGGATACTGCTGCTGACTGCTGCGTTATATATTGTGTTTCGATTAATAATGCTAGTAAAAAAAGCGCATGCCTTGGGAGAATGAGGCACTATGAATGCGCAGATCATTTTTTGAACTGAATAAAACACTGATGTTAACATTCATTGCTTGACGCAACGCCCGTGGCTGCCATATATTGGGATCACGACCTGAAGGGGAAATGAAAGATGCTAAAAAGATATAGAATAATAATCATTGCACTGGTTTCAATAGCATTGTTGCTGTCGATTACAGCGTGCACAAATAATAAGCAGAAAAGTGGTGTAACGGCAGAGACTACGACAGCAGAACTCAACGATGCAGAAATGGCATCGCTGATGAGACAGGTTGCAGATAGTGATGTCAGCAGAAGCTATGGAGAATATCTAAAGGATGAGGCCTTTGCAGATGCGGAGGTCTTCGGTATCGAGAGAGACGGAGATCAGGGCACCGCTTATGCATATCTGTATGACGGGGAGTATGTTGTGTTTAAAGACAAGGCATACGAGATGTCAGGTTCCGCCGGAGAGGCAATGATCAAATTCGTTTATGGAGAAGATGATGTAACTCTGTCTGAGATCATATGGAGTGCCGATGGTGGAGAGCATGAAAACTGGATGAAAGAGAACTTCCCGGCTGAAGCCCTGAGGAGGGCAAAAAACTATAAGGCATATGATTCAAACGGTAAAAGCATACTTGGATCAAAGGTCAATGAGACAGTCGAGGGAGCGCTAGGGGTTCCGGTCGAAACAGAAAACCTTCTCATGATCGATATAGACAACGGAACGTATGAACTCATCAAGACGATGGATGGCAATGACGGGACATTTGACACAGAAACATTGGAAACCGGAAAACTGAAGGATCTATAGTTGAGAATAAAGCAATTAAGAAAAACTCAAAAATGAAGAAACTTATATGGGCAATAATGCAAATAAGTCTTGGCTGTTATGGCATATATACCATAGTGGATCATTTTATTACTGGCAATGATATTCTTATATTGGGAATCATGATTTCTGTATGGATAATTCCGGGAGTGCAGACGATGCGAGAGTACTTGCAAGACCAAAGGACGGGAGATACCAAATTATGAAGACTAACGATAAAAGACTATATAATGTTTTATTCCCAATCTGGTTGTTGGTATTCTTTCCATCATACCTTTGGTTGATACTGATCCCGGCGAATTACCTGATTGACAGAATAGTGCTGAAGTGGAGTCTTGGTGATACGCAAGACAAGGGAGTGTTCTGCAGACAGAATACCTGGAAGATATGTCTGGCAGGATTTCTTGGTGACTTTGTCGGAGCGATCGCTTTGTTTTTCGTTTCGCAACTATTGTCTGGATTCGGCGGCGATGGAACGTCTTTCCTTGAAAAAGTTGGTGATGGAATCATGTTTGATCCTTTCACAAACATACTGTCTGTTCTGATAGTAATTGGTGCAATTGCACTCTCCGCTGTCTGCATCTACAAATTAGATAAGAAGCTTTTAGGAAAAACAGAACTGAATCAAGAGCAAATAAAGCGAGCAGCAATAAGACTGGCCATATTCACTGCTCCATATGTATATTTGATACCTACGCGGTTGTTTTACTGATGTTAGTTAAATAATCGCAGCCATATCATAAACAATATATTTGTTAACACTTTTGTTAACACTCGTAGAAACCGTGGATGATGTGCCTTGCCTCCTTTCCTTTAGTTTTACGGTTTCTCTGATTATCTAACAGATTCTTGATTTGAATTCGTTGCCTAGATTTTTGCTTTTCCACAGCAGCTTGACGCAAATAGCATGCTTAAAACTGTTGAAAACAAGCCTTTTTTATGCTATTATTATCGGGCTGAGCGAAAGAGAGCAGTACAATTAACAGAACAATAATTAGCCGTGGAGGATTGACCGAGTGGCTAAGGAGCCTGATTGGAAATCAGGTAAGGCGTAACAGCCCCGTGGGTTCGAGTCCCATGTCCTCCGCCAAAAAATCCCTGAAATCTCAATGGTTTCAGGGATTTTTATTTTGCGAAAGGGTGAATTGGGGGTGAATTGCTATTCAGCAACCAGTTCATCAAGCTCATCTGCGATGCTTCTGGAGGCTATGCTGGCGTCCTGGAAGAGGTGCGTGTAGATATTCATGGTAGTCGACATCTGCGAATGTCGAAGTTGATGTGACACTTCCACCATGTCCCTTCCGAGCCATTTGAGCATCGAGGCGTATGTGTGCCTTAAGCCATGCAGGTTTACTTCCGGAAGATCATATTTCTTCTCAAACCTCTTCAGCCGTTTATACAGCACATCCGGATTGATAGGATCTCCGTATGCACCGAGGATCAGATACTCAGGAGACGGCAAATCTTTGTCTCTGAGAGCATTTTCTTTGTGCATGGATATCAGCTCCATTATGTCATCGAAAACAAATGCAGGGAGGGATAGGATGCTGTTAGACGAAGCTGTTTTAGTCCCTTCTCCGGTAATCATCATTCCGCTGGTCCGATGCCTGGCATCTGCAACATGGACGGTCCTCCTGTCTACGTCGATGTTCTCTTCCTTGAGTCCGCAGATCTCCGAGCGCCTCAGTCCGCAGAAGAGGGCCAGCTCTAATACGACAACGAGGTCAGGATCCTCTTCATAGTGATCCTGCAACGCTGCATAGAACGGCCGAATGTCCTCCTTCTTGAGTATGAGCCTTTCCTTGCTTATCTGTTCAGGGAGATCGGCGTGTTTGCATGGGTTCCTCGTAAGGATCTCCAGATCTACATATCGCTGATATGCAGCAGACAGGAAGGTAACTATATTCTTGACCGTCTTCGGCTGCAGGTTTCTGCTGAGATCCTTGATCCAGTCATCGACCATCTTCCTGGTCACTTTAGCGGCGACAGGATCTCCTACGCTTTCAACAATCTTTTTCTTTATTGAATTGTATCCGGTTATGGTGGTCGTATGTACGCCTTTACGCTTCCGGCTCTCTATATACTCATCCATCATCTCGGAGAGCCTGACGTTCGACTGCTTCTTCATACCATCCAGTACTTCTCTCTCAAAGTCTCTGTACTGCTTTTCTGCATTTCGCTTTGAAGTGTATTTTACCGTCTTGTAGTATCGCAGGGGCTTGCCATACGCGTCAGATCCGGCATATACGACCAGCCGGCATTTGTCTTTGGACTTGTATTCAATTCCCATCTTTGACTCCTTTCCGGGCACAATAAAAGCACCCTTGATAATAAGGCGCCTGGATGTTAACATCTTTGTAACGAGTCGGATGCTTGCATCCAGGCTTATGTAGATCCGCTCCTGTGCCAGCAGGAGCGTTTCTTTTTTATTTTGTTAGCATTTCTTTCCAATTATCTGGAAAACCTATACATTTGAGATTGATATCATCATTATACTTTGCGATTAGACGTTCTAAAGGCTTTACAAAGTCGTTATTCCAGATAGATGCATTCTGGTGCAGTTGCTTGAGCATATACAGCTGAGAAAAAAGACGCCTATCTGGTGCGAACGAGTCCTTCTTATCCATCTTTGGAACGGCAGGAAAAATCCAGTAATACAGCCTAGAGTAATGTGCACATCGATTCCTTAAGTCATTAAGACACCGGAACCAGCTGTCAAGGACCTGATAGCTAGTGTTGTAGAGCTCTTTAGCAATTTTTGCTTTATCAGGGTTCAGCATATCTCTATAAAAGTGAGAAAGCATTCCAACTGAGAAGAACTCAACAATAACCCAAATCGGGTAATGGCCGTTATACTTTGCACGATGATGTTTAACTACAGGAGTCTTTGCATTTTCTGTGACGCATTTAGTAAGTCTATAGATATAGCTCTTATGATTGTGCTCTTCGTTGAAGTTCTCTTGGCGCCTGTATCCTTCCGGCCCATAATGATGTGCGCTGTAGTATGCAAGTTGGGTCCGAAGAAACACTTCTATATCCTCAATAGTTTTAAAGATTAGAGTTCGCAGTTCTTGGTCAAAAAGGTATATGTTAACCGCCGTTTGGAAATCAACAGGGCGATATGTTTCTCCATCTGGATTTCTGAATGTAAGCAGATATGCTGTAAAGCGATAATAATTCACTCTGAATAGAAAGCGGACAGCAGCATCTCTATCCTTAACGATAACTCCACGTGATTCCAATATTGCTACTTGTTCTTCGAAAGAAGTCGGATTCTTTACTTTCATAGTAGTCTCCAAAAAATAAAATGTGCTCTCATTTGACACTTCTTCGAGAGGTGTGAGAGCTTCTGGTAAATAGAATATAACACCTCCGGACCTGAAATGCAATTATAGATTCATTTTGTACATTGGCGTACATCGACTCAGTACCAACTATATCGCCACGTGCCTCACCATCTCTATCTGATCCACGTCCTTGTCAGCCTGGTCGAAATCACTTTCCTTCAGGTGCTGCATCTCATGTTCGTATGTCTCCCTGTTCTGCTCTGCACTGAGCCGGCTGTTGAGCACAATGGTGTAGCACTCCTCTTCATCAAACGTCTTTACCAGCATCCCTTTTATGCGAGGAGGCAAATCCGCATATATCACATTAACTTCATCCATGTATCCCCACTTCCTTTGTGGGGACATAATAATACTTGAATAGGGCTATTTTTTGGACAGCCTGTCCAGTAGCTCTGCTGCCATCTGGACGTCCTCTGCAGTGGCGTTCCTGGACGCATCGAAGAGTACACGGATCTCCGGGCGAGCATAGAGCTCTTGCGCCATCTCAGCTGCCTCCGGGTCGAGGTAGTATGGTGCAGGTTCATCATCTTCATCGAATCCTAATATATATGATGGCTTTACACCAAAGAGATCTGCCAGAGCCTGTATAGTGCTTCTTTTTATGTTTTCAACACGGCCATTCTCGTATTTTGCTATTGCAGATTTCTGCAGCCCAATTTTCTCACCCAACTCCTCCTGGGTGAGGCCGGCAGCAATTCTCAATTCTTTTATTCTTTCAGCCATTGACATATTAGCCATTCCTCCTATCTGTAAGTGTCTTAATATTACCACAAAAACGGCAAAAATCAATGTTTTCGCAAAAAAGTGTCCTAAAAATACAAAATTGTTGTTGACACTATATATTAGTAATGCTATTATGTGGGTGTCTTAAAAAGACACAGAGCAGAAAAGGAGGTTGATATGAACAAAGCACTGCTAGAATCAAAAATGAAGCTTTATGGTGATACCGGCGGCTCATTAGCAGATTACCTCGGGATCTCAAGATCGACACTTTCGGCTAAAATCAACGAAAAGGCTGAATTTACTCAAAAGGAGATGATGTCGATCAAAAAGAGATACGAGCTGACTGCGGATGATGTCGACGGTATTTTTTTTACCACGAAGGTGTCCTAAGTAGACACCAAAGCACCCTGAGAGCCCGAAATTTGCCCTGTGAGCGGTTTTATCGCCGCAGTCGATAAATTCATCGGGCAGGGGAAAGAGAGGAGGAGAAATGAAACTTATAGACAAGGAATTGCTGCTAGAAGAACTGGACGAGGCAATCAGGGACTTCATGCCGAAAAACGATGATGACAATGCATTCCTGCAGGGAGTTGTAGCAGCCAGAAGGATCGTGAAGTTTATGCCGGAAGTGCCAAAGGAGGTCTGCAATGGATAGAGAGGATCTGCTTGAGATCATAGGCGGCATCATAGCATGGGGAGGACTTTTCTTCATGGTATTCATGCTGAGCGTTTTAGGAGGATAGAGAAATGTACGTAACAGCAAAAGAAGTGGCCCAGCATCTGGGTGTGGCTCAGAAGACTGTATATAAGTGGGCCAGACAGGGCGAGATCCCGTGCCGGAGATTCGGCAGAACAGTCAAATTCAGTATCGAAGCAATAGAAGGAGGAATTAATGGACAAAAGAGTGATCGACCAGATGTATGCAGAGAAGAAGGCATACGTTGAAGATGTGCTGTGTGGAATGCTCTGTCATATGAGCGATTTCGGAAGCATCCACTATGTCAGGGACGTCATCACCAACGAGGAGTTCGTCAAGGTCGTAGAGGCTGACGGGCGCCCGTGGTACATCAACGTTACCGGCAACAGTCTTGAGGCTATCGGCAAAGAGATCTGCCGCATGGTATGCAACCAGACGCCGCACGGAGCCATCAAGGTCAGAGAGAAGCAGATCGCCATCAACAAGCTGTTCACGAAGGAGGTGCAAGTATGACTTTATTCGAGATTGACAAGGCAATACTCGATTTCGAGTTCGATATCGACGAGGAAACAGGCGAGATCCTCAATGCAAATGCACTTGATGAGCTGCACATGGCAAGGGACGCCAAGATCGAGGGGATTGGACTCTGGATAAAGAACCTCCAGGCAGAAACGGAAGCAGTCAAGAATGAAAAGGACGCTATGGCCGAAAGACAGAAGCGCCTTGAGAAGAAGGTCGAAAGCCTTAAGGGATATCTGACCTATGCGCTTGCCGGAGAGAAATTCAGCACGCCAAAAGTGGCTATGTCCTTCAGAAGGAGCGAGAGCGTTCATATCGAAGACGAGCATCTCATCCCGGATGAATACATGAACATCACTATCGTGAAGAAACCGGACAAGAAGGTACTCAAGGACGCGCTTAAGGAAGGCAAGGAGATCCTCGGAGCAGAACTTGTTACTAAGCAGAACATCCAGATTAAGTAGGAGGGCATGATGGAAGATAGGAAAAAGAAAGACGCACCTTTCGGTACGCCAATCCCTAAGCAAGATTATGGTACCACACCGGTAAGAGAAAAGCAATGGCTTGCGGAGATCCTGCTTGATCTGGTCGGCGATAGAGAGCATCCGATGCCGAGGCCGAAGAACCCGAGCGTAGACAGATGTCTACGTGGGCTCATATCGGAGAAGAACGCAGCTGGCGAGGATATCATCATCAACCTGGGTAATGGGTATTTCAAAGCAGGACCTGATGATGGACCTGCGCTCAAGGAATATGTTTACAAGGAGCTCCACAGAGCTGATGAAATCAGAAACAAGGCATACACAATGCTTGAGACATGGAAAGGGAGGTACCAGTAATGGGCATAGGAGTATTGATACTCGGCCACTCCGGAAGTGGCAAATCAACATCAATGAGAAATTGCACAGCTGACCGCTTTGGCGTGGTCAACGTGCAGGGCAAGCCGCTGCCGTTCAGGACAGAGCTGAAGACCTACAACACGGACAATTATCCGGACATCATCAATGCACTCAGGCAGAGCACGACACCAAGCATCGTAATCGATGACAGCCAATATCTGATGAGCCATGAATACATGTACAGGGCATCTGAGGCAGGATACGGCAAATACAGCGAGATAGGACAGCACTTTTTCCAGCTGCTTGAGGCTATTCGCAAATTGCCGGACGACAGAATCGTCTACATGATGCACCACATCGAACTGGACGATGCCGGAAGAGAGAAGGCCAAGACCGTAGGCAAAATGGTCGATAACTACATCGTAGTGGAAGGCTGTTTTTCCATCGTCCTGAAGGCAATCGCCACGGTAGACGGCTATTTCTTCAGAACGAAGACAAATGGAGCTGATGCGGTCAAGACACCGCTTGGCATGTTCGATGAAGAGCAGATAGATAATGACCTGCTCCTGGTCGACAACACGATAAGACAGTATTACGGAAAGGAGATCCAGAATGAGAAAACCAAATAACTATGAGAACACTACTGTACCGGGGAGCTTTAAAAGGCTCCCTGCGGGTGGATATGTCTGCGACATCGTGAAAATGGAAGAGACTAAGAGCAAGGCCGGAAAGCCAATGCTCAAAGTTGCGCTCGAGATCAGCGAGGGCGAGTATGCCGGTTTCTTCGGTAACCTCTTCAGAGAAAGAAGGCTCAGCTCTAATAAGCCGCAGGAGGTCAAATATCCCAATGAAGGCATTGCTTACATACTGACCGAGGACGATGAAGGAAACTGCAACAGGAATTTCAAAGGCTTCTGCACAGCGCTTGAGGAAAGCGGTTCTGCTGTATGGAGCGATGACGATAAACTCAACAACCTGACAGGCTTAACAGTAGGCGTGATCTTCAGAAGAGAAGAGGATGAGTACAACGGCAAGACATTCTGGAAGACAAGACCGATCTCGTTCAGATCCGTACAGAAGATTCAGGAAGGTGACTTCACTGTTCCGGATGACAAGTATTTGGATATCAATTATACGGGCACAGGCTTCGACCAGACAGACACGTTCGTTGCAGCACAGGACGATATCCCGTTCTAAGGAGGTCAACCATGTTAATCGATATAGGGGGGGTAAGACCGTGTGGCAGATAACCTTGTACGAGCTGGATGAGGATAGAGTCAAACCGAAGCGGGCATATAACAGCCCGAGCGGAGCTTTTCACTATACGTGCGGTATCTGTGGGGAGTCGGTCGGAATACACTCAGGAAAATGCAATCATGTCCAAAAGGGCTGGCTCGTTAAGAGGGACGTCTGCAAGAACGGTCACCCCGTAGACTGGGAGGCTGTAGATGAATAGCAAAAGAAAAGGGAGTGCCGGTGAACGTGAAGCGGCCAATCTGCTCAGACAGTATGGCTACGATACCCGCAGAGGAGTACAGTACAGCGGCATCAACGGAGACGCTGATGTCGTTGGCCTCCCCGGCATTCATCTTGAGATTAAGCGGGTAGAAAAACTGAACATAAGTAATGCCGTGGCACAGTCCATCCGGGATGCCAGGGAGAACGAGATACCTGTCGTGATGCATCGTAAAAACAGAGAATTATGGCTCGTCACGATGACGTTTCTGGACTGGATCAAGCTGTACCAGGCGTGGGAGAGAGAAAATGCGAGATAGTTTTGTTTTTTATGAATCGTTCTATTTAGCAATATCTGAATTATCGGCTACTCAACAGGGCAAGATCTTCCAGGCGATTTGCCGGTATGCGCTGTATGAAGAGGAGCCTGAGCTGAAGGGCGCAAGTGCCGCTGTTTTCAGGCTTATCAAGCCGCAGATAGACGCTAACAACAGGCGATATGAGAACGGGAAAAAGGGCGGTGAACACGGGTATAAAGGAGGACGTCCAAAAAACCCCGAAGAAACCCCTAAAAAACCCCAAGAAAACCCCGAAGAAACCCCTAATGTAACTGTAACTGACAATGTACCTGTATCTGTAAATGATACTGTACCTGACAACGACAATGTCGGTGGTAGTGGTTTGGATGACAAATACAATATTTGGAAAATGCTCGGAGGCGATGGTATCGATCAGGTGTATGACGCCTTCCCTGAGACAGGAGGTCTCCTGCTGCAGGAAGTGTATGAGGATCTAAAGACCAAGGATAAGACAGTCAAGAGCCCTCTCGCTTATGTGATGGGATATGCAAAGAACAAGAAATGGGACGACAAGGCTGACCGCTTTACTGTTCCCTGGGAGGCGTGATGGAAGAAGAGCGTAGATGTTGTATCTGTGGAAGGAGATATCCCGAACGCTGGATGATGACAGTGTTCACCGGTAGGACGCAGTGGTGGTGTTGGGACTGCTATAAGGAGGCGCACGGTCAGGCAGCAGGCTTCGAGATACGCAACAAGCATAAAAGAGAGAAGGAGAGACAAAAATGATGACCGCAGGAATACAGTCAGAGATCGTAAGGAAAAGACATATGCCTGGTGCTCTCGTTCAAGTGAACATTGACCTTGAGAAGGCGCAGACAAAAAACCCTGCTGCTAAGTTCAACGGAAGGAATTTCATAATAGAGTACAGGTTCCAGCCTAAGCCGACAGTCAAGCCACAGTTCACGCTTATAGGCTGTGAGTCGGAGTATGGCTTGCCGTACTGGTTCACGGAAGAGGATCTGATATTGCTATGAATATCTTTACTTTCTGGGAAGGACCGATGCCGGCTTACATAAAACTATGCTTGGATACATGGAAGCTGCCTTACAAGGTGCTGAATTACTACAACCTGCATAGCTATACAGATTTGCCGATAGAGCCTCTTCATCGGTTTACACTGCCACAGATCGCAGACTGTGTCAGGGTACACGTGCTGCGTGATCAGGGTGGCTACTGGCTGGATGCCGATACTATTATGCTGGCCGGGCAGCTGCCGGATACCGACATGGTGGGAGATCCTGAAACAAGGGCCAATACTATCGGGCTGCTTTATTCAGAGCCGCACTCGGCAATGTTTGAGCAGTGGGCTGAGTACCAGGACAATATATTGAACACACCATATTTCCGTGGCGCCAGTTACTACTGGTCCATAATGGGGAACATGTTTACGGACGAGTATGTTCTAAAGCATCAGGAAATACGCATTCATCCTGTTGAACAGTTCTGGCCGGAGACATACATGATCACTGAAAGGATACCGAGGTCACAGAAGTATCAGCGGTTTTATTTTGAAAAGGACTATCACTTATCAGACATCAGACCAACAGATTTGTTGATGCTGCACAACTCATGGACGCCGCAGTGGTATAAGGATCTGTCGGATGAAGAGGTACTGCAGCAGCACTGCACGTTATCGAACATACTGAAGGAAGGAGGCAAGTAGATGAGTGATTATGAAGCCTTTGTCCATGAGCTGATCGGATACATATTCAAAGTGCAAGACAAGGAAGATGATAATTTGTCTGCCGAAGTTATCTGCCGAAAACTGTACAAGCATGGGCTAATAGAGAGAGCCAATCATGAGTGGCGAATGAAATATAGGCCAAGATATAGATGGCCTGCAAGAATATGCAAGGATAAGCCTCAGACGGAAAGGTCAGCGATAGTTGAGATGCAGTACAATGCTGAAGAACTTGCCAAAGAGATTAAACGCATAACCAATATGATTCAGAAAGAGTGGGAAGTCAAGCATACGGACATCAATGTTGAAACAATGTCTTGCCAAGAATGCAAGCATTATGTGTATCAGTTAGGTTGTACACATCACGGAAATTGCAGTTATGAGCCAAAGGACGAGGCACAGATGGAAAGAGAGTGCGAGTGATGACGGAGCGTGAAAACTTGCTGACACGCATACTGAAAAGGCTTGGCTTAATCGTGGAATATAAAGTCAGCAAGGAAGATATGTGCAAGCAAGCACAAAGCGTTTGCAACCACGATTGTGAGCATTGTGCTTGGCAGACGGAAAGGAGCGAGTGATGATAAATGATTTACGAGATCAACTAAAACCGTGTCCATTTTGTGGCAGAAAAGTAAACCTCGCAAGCCTACAAATGGGTAGCGGTATAGGTGTTACAAGAATGGACATAGAGTGTGCTTGCGGTATCAGTTTTGAAATATATGCCGACGATGTTATGTATTCGGCAGATGGTACTCCACATCAAATAGGGTTAACTGCGTTAGAGAAATGGGAAAGAAGGAGCGAGTGATGGGTAGGTGGATAAGTGCAGATTATATCAAAGCAGTTATGAAAGGTGATCGCCTTATGCAAGGCAACTGCGAATATGAATTATGGAAACAGGAAGTCGATAAAAAAGTGGACGCTATGCCGGGCATAGAAGTAATGGACGTTGTTATGGCATATCAGCAAGGCTGGTGTGATGCTCTTGACGCTTCTATCACCGCATTAAACGATGCAAAGTTTAAACTCGCAAAGGCAGTCGGCAAAACCGATAAGGAGGGCGAGTGATGATAGATGAATGGGGTGGCACTCTGACACTGACAGAAGCAAGTAGCAGAGAACTAATGCGAGTATTAAAAGAGCAGGACGATGTATTTATGGACAATCTGTTTAACGGAAAGTGCGGTTTCACTCTCAAGTGTACAGACGGACGAAGTGTGGAACTTGTACCAACGGCAGACCGCAAGACCGAGCCACAGAAGAAGTGTAAAACTTGCGAACACAGATATGCAGGACACATCGAAGAATGTATGAATTGTGAGCCGATTGAGGACGAGCCACAGACGGAAAGGAGTTACAAAAAATGATTATTGAAAAAACAGTGATTGAAGGAAACAGATTTAACGTTGAACTGAATGATTATGTTGCAGAGGGCGAACTTACGGTCACAATCACATTGAGTGAATACAGAGATTTGATCCGCACGTCTGTCGAAAACAAACAGAGGAAGGAACACGAAAGTTGGCTTGAACAGTATCAGAGAGCCAACGATGCGGAGAAGAAGGTTGAGGAACTTGAAACCGAAGTCAGCAACCTTTACAAGCGACTCGCAGGGAACACCGATGGAGAAGAACAGGAAGACTGTCCGTGGAAGTAGGGAGCAGAGATATTGATCACACGTGATGAGATCCGGTCTATACCGGAACTGCACAAGTCAATACAAAGCGATAAGGAGCGCCTTCGGGTATTGAGGGAGAAGGCTACTTCGCTGCCGTCAATGTCAGATCAAGAGCGGGTACAAACATCTCCTCATCTCAGTGGCAACAAGTATGTTGAGGAAGCGGTTGACCTTAATAGGGAAATCCAGAAGAAAGAGGTGCAACTTGTCGAGCTACAGGCAAGAGCAAGTCTGTTCATATACGCGCTGCCTGCAGATACGGACAAGGATAAGCTGACACGGAAGGTCCTGAAGTATAGATACCTGAGATGCTATCTGTGGGAAGAGATAGCGAATCTGCTTGTGTACGATATCCGGTGGGTGCAGAAGATTGAGGACCTTGCAACATCGAAACTGGATTAAAAGAGTTCATACCAGTTCATACTGGTTCAGGTATATTCTGTATACGTAATAACAGGAAAGAACAGAGGATATCTTTCTCATAACTATTCCTTTTCTTCAAGCATTCGCAGAGACCGGTTGTCGCCGGTCTTTTGCGTTGGAGGATCTATGAGCAATCCGCGCTATAAGAACGGTGCACTCCGCAGAAAATATCGGGCCCGTCTTAAAGCCCAGGGGGGAGAGTGCGGTATATGTAAAGGCCGCCTGGGTCCCATACACTATGATGAGCCAAGCGATGCCAAGCATCCGCTGAGCTTTGTTGTCGATGAGATCATTCCTGTAAGCAGGTGGAGGGAGTTCGGATATGACTCCCCTGAAGCTGTGGCAAGAGACTGGAACAATCTACAGCCCGCCCACTACTGCTGCAACGCTGCGAAAAGCAATAAAATCGGGTTTGTAGTCTCGCCGCAAAAAAATATTTTTAAGGATGGAACATGGTAGGGAGGGTACCCCTCACACCCCACGGAGCGCTGGCGGCCTGGCAATAGCGCCGATTTACACACAAGGAGTTTTATATGGCCGATTTCAGGACCATAAATGAGCATTATGCAGAAGTTGGAGCTGACCTGATTAGGACGGACTCGGTGCTGAAATATATCGCTGACAGTGAGGTCAGCATAGTATATCTATCTTCAGAGCAGGAGAAAAAGGCCAGCGGCAAGCTGGTATTTGGCCAGTGCGAGAAGGTGCCGGACAAATACAAATGGGCGGTGCAGTGCGACTTCACTATCACGGTCTTCGAACCGAACGTAGAGCGGTTCACAGACAAGCAGATCAGGATACTGCTGCTGCATGAACTGCTGCATATAGGCATAGAACTGGATGGCAATGAAGAGGTCTACAGCATCGTGCCTCATGACGTCGAAGACTTTAGGCTGATACTTGACAGATATGGAATGGACTGGAATGAGCAAGACAAGGCTTGAAAAACTGAAAGACCTGGAGACGGATCTATATGAGCTGATGAAGAGGGCAAACAGCCGGTCCATTGCGCCATTGGCCAAGCAATACAGGGAGACCCTGAAAGAGATTGAGGAGATAGAAGGAGCGAGTGCGAACGATGACGACATCGCAGGAATCTTATCCGAGCGTGAAGCTGCTGGGAAGGCAGGAGCCGTGCGTTAGGATTGTACCGGACTACTCGGCCTCTGATGGCATGGATGCTGAGAGGATCCTGCGAAGCGGTGGTTTCATACTTGACCAGTGGCAGGACATAGTCATCTGCGATTGGATGGCGATGACTCCGTGGGGCAAGTGGGTATGCAAGACCTGCGGTGGGAGCGTACCCAGACAGAATGGTAAAACCGGCCTGATAGAGGCTCGGGCTGAAGCCGGGATGCTCATGTATAACGAGCAGGTCCTGTATACAGCGCATCTGCAGAAGACAGCAACGGAGACATTCGAGGAAATGGCTTCGTTTTTTGATACTCCGAAACTGCGCAAGTATGTAAAAGACATCAAGACTGCGCTCGGCAGGGAGCAGATAATCCTGACGAGTGGCGCAAGGGTGAAGTTTCTGGCAAGGACCAGAAATGGCGGCCGAGGTCAGCACGGAGACCTTTTGATTTTCGACGAAGCCCAGGAACTGACGATTGACCAACAGGCCTCGTTCCTGCCGGCTATCTCAGCAAGCCTTAATCCACAGACGATATACATCGGAACTCCTCCTGATCCGAATGCGGACGGGACCGTGTTCCGGGGGATAAGAGCGAAGGCCATTGCCGGTGAGACAAAGACGACAGCATGGTTCGAGTTCTCTGTTCCGGAGATAGGTGACATAAGCGACCGGAAGAGATGGGCTGAGACAAATCCCGCACTAGGAGTGCGGATCATGGAAACGACCATCGAGGGCGAATATGAGCAGATGGCCCCGGATACATTTGCAAGGGAAAGGCTTGGCTGGTGGTCTCCATTAGTCGAGCACAAGATAGAATACGCTCTCGACAGTGAAACATGGGACAAGTGCAGATCGGACGAACTGAAACCTGAAGGCAAGACAGCCTATGGCATCAAGTTTTCTCCGGATGCAACAGAGGTCGCTCTGTGCGGCGCGGTCATACCGGCTGAAGGGCCTGCGAGAATTTCACTAATCGAGATTCAGCCAACTGCTATGGGCACACAGTGGCTCGCTGACTGGCTCAATGAAAGATACACCAAAGCGTGCTGTGTAGTCATCGATGGTAAGAACGGCGTCGACGCCTTGATTGATAAGATAGCAGGTACCTGGCGGATGAAAGGGTCTGTTATCAGGCCAAGAGTCAATGAGGTAATCGCTGCTACAAGCACACTGACGGATGCAGTCAACGAACAGACAGTAACGTGGTACTCGAAGCAGGATCTCCTGCGTGAGAGTGCTGTTACATCGATAAAAAGACCTATAGGCGGAGGCTGGGGGTTCGGTGGAGAAAACTCAATACCGATCGAGGCTGCGGCACTCGCTTTATGGGGAGCGAAAACAAGTAAACGTGATCCTAGTCGAAAAATGAGGATAGGCTAATGATTTTCACAGTACCAGATTACATAAAAGGAATGGGTGAAGCCGAGCTGAAGATGCTTCACGAGTTAAATCGTGTTCTTCAGTATCATTCATCCAAGAACATACAGAAAGCCAGATACTACGAGGGCAGGATCCCTCTGAGCGAGGTCAATCTCGGGATAGCGCTTCCGCAGGGCATGGTAGGTCTTGAGATAGGCTGTTCCTGGGGAGCCAAGACGGTCGACGTGCTTGCCAGCCGTTCGATGTTCGACGGATTCGTAGGCATGAATGGCTATAATCCGGATGAGCTCAATGAGATAGTTGCCGGAAACCGGCTAATAACTGAATACAAGAAGGCGTGCAGAGACGAGCTGAAGTTCGGATGCACGTTTGCGACTCTGTCAGCTGATAAGGATCTTGGGTGCCGTATAAGATTCCATTCACCACAGACTGCAGCAGCTCTGTGGGATGGCGAGAAGGGACGCATCAGCTGCGGCCTTGCAATCATCGACACCATCAAGGACGAATCGCAGAAGTCCACATACAAACCTTCGCTGATCAACATGTACACCGATGACGCCATCTGGGTGATCACATGCAATGACAATATGTGGTCCGCGGAGCGCAAGCCTCACAAGATGGGCAGACCTCTCATGGAGCCATTGATATGGAACGCGACAAGCGCAAAGCCTCTTGGCAGATCCAGGATCAAGGAGCCTATCAGAAGACTTATTCAGGGCTATGTCAGAACGATAGCCAATGCGACCATTGGCCTTGAGTTCTCGACAGCGCCGCAGAAGTATCTTATGGGCGTGACTGATGACCAGTACGATCAGATCATCAATCAGAAGTTCAAGCAATACATAGGCAACATTATTGCCTCTACGATAAATCCGGAGACCGGAGAAAAGCCAACTTTCGGGCAGCTTCAGCAGGGCAGTATAGCACCGCATGTCGAGATGGTCAGAGTCCTTGCGACTCAATTCTCAGCCGCGACCGGTCTGTCGGTTACAGATACGGGCGTAGTTAACGACGCGAATCCGACAAGTTCAGATGCTATTCTGGCACAGTCACAGACGCTTGTGGCTACTGCCGAGGAACTGAACGCCGGCAATGGCGATTCGCTCAGGACGATAGCGCTCATGGCTATGGCCATTGCGAACAAAACGACAATCGAGGGGTTGTCTGATGAGCAAAAGGGCATTGTGGCGCACTTCCGCAATCCGGCGATGCCTTCGATAGCGGCAACATCTGATGCAGCCATAAAGATAGCGTCTGCAAGACAGGACTTCGCATCGACAGATGTGTTCCTGGAGATGATCGGCTTCGACCAGGCAGACATCCGCAGAATCAAGGCGCAGGAGCAAAGATCAAGAGGCCAAAGAGTCCTGGAAGAAATCGAACTCAACGAAGAACCAACTGAAGCATGAAGGTATCAAGTAAGGCGTGGCAGAACTATATAAAGAAACTGGCCAAGATCAATACGACTGCAGCAGCTGACGTTGTTGAGTATATGGTGAATCATGATGTCAGCACATATGAGGGAACCAAAGAGCTGATAGATTATGCTTATGCCATATCCACAAAATACGGCGAGGCAGCAGCGGAATTATCATGCCAGATGTATGACGCTATTGCAACAGCGAGCAGGGCAACTGTTCCTGCTGCGGAACCGGCAAAGACAGCTACCTATGGAGAAATGACAAAGACCATTCATGGGACTTTGGCAACTACAAAAGACCCTGAAGCAATAGGTGCTGCGGTAGGTCGTTCGGTAAAGCTTGCAAGCGTTGATACTCTTCAGCAGAACGCTCTACGAGATGGTGCTGAATGGGCATGGATACCAAGCGGCGACACTTGCGCCTTTTGTCTGATGTTGGCTTCCAGAGGCTGGGTTAAAGCATCTAAAAAGGCTATAAAAAATGGTCACGCAGAACACATCCATAATAATTGTGACTGCACTTATGCCGTCAGGTTTGATGGTGAGACCACAGTCGAAGGTTATGACCCGGACGCATTGTATGAACTGTATAAGAATGCCGGTGATACTCCGAGAGAGCGCTTGAATGCCATGCGCCGCCAGAATTATGCAGCGAATAAAGATGCCATCAATGCTCAGAAACGAGTGGCGTATGCAAAGTTGCAATATAGTAAGCTGCCAGATGATGAGGGCCTTTTTACTACACTTGACGCAAGAGGCACAAGCAAACAATATGACATAATAAAGCCGAGAAATATTTATAAAGAATTGAGAAAAACATCAATAGGCAAGAAAGCAATTTCTCTCATTGAAGAAAAAGGTTATTCTGTTCGTTTGTTCTATGGCGTAGATAATACAGATGAATATGGAAAGAAATTAAAAGGCGTTATCAATCATAGGGATAAAGAAATCAGAGTGTTTGTCGATGCGACACAATCTACGATTGAAACTGCTGCAACCATTGTTCATGAAGCGAACCACCTGAATGATTATGGTAATTGCAGAAAGTCAGAGGCCTACTGTGAAATACAGGCTGCTCTCCATAAAAAGAAAGCAGATAAATTGACGTTTAAAGAGAAAAAAGATATAATCAAATCAGTAAATAAAAGATATGGTGAATTGCCGTGGAAAGAGTCATAGATAGGAAAAGAGAATTAGACCGAATCAACATAGAGATGTCTATGATAAGATCTGTGCAAAGAGGAGACAGAATTAGGTGTCCTTACTGCGACAGGGGATTTCTTGTTGCTCGCGGGAGTAGGATTCTATGTAGCAACGAAAAATGTGATGCACAATACACTCTGTCGTATTGATACTGTTTGACACAGAAACGCAGTATGTACTTTTGAGCCGAAGGGCTCTTTTTTATTGATATGAAATTCATAATCATGTGAGACAGCACATATCAGAAATGGCAAATGCTAAGACAGTTGACAAAGGTGGATGGCGAGCCGATAGGTGAGAAGTTTTGGCAAAGAAAAAATACAGGTTTGCACAACCTGATACGGTTGAAAAGAAGACTCGAAGGATCAAATCGGAGAGCTGGAAAAAGTATACTGACAACCTTAAGCAGTTAAGCGATACAGCGAGCAATAAACTAAAGGATTACATCGTTGCTGGTCATGCTGAGCAGGAAATACTTGACTATGCATACGCACTGGTCACGAAATATGGCGAGGCTTCGTCCGCACTGAGTTGCACGATGTACGAAGCTCTTGCTGAATACTCAGGAGCTGCTGTTAAGGCAGCAGAGCCGGCGGCTGTAGCATCTTACTGGGAAACAGCGAAACAAGTTCGAGGCACAATGCTTAGGACAAAGGATGCAGCAGCTATTTCCGCATCAGCAGGCCGCCTTGTAAAACTCGCAAGCGTCGATACGATGATGAAGAACGCTCTACGGGATGGATGCGAATGGGCATGGATACCGGCAGGAGATTCATGTGCGTTCTGTACTATGTTGGCTTCGAGAGGCTGGGTAAAGGCTTCGGAGGATCTCATTGCGAATGGGCATATGAGCCATATCCATAGTAACTGCGATTGTACATTCTGCGTGCGACATGACAAGAATGTGACTGTAGAGGGGTATGATCCGGATGCGCTTTATGATGAGTACATCAATGCTGGTGATACAAAATGGGATCGCATTAATGGATTAAGGCGCAAGTATTACGCAGCGAACAAGGATGCTATCAATGCCCAGAAGAGAGTAGCATATGCGAAGCGCACAGAAATGGCAATGCTCGAGGAAGGGCATAAGGGATTAAACAGAAACACGGAAATAGCGAGATCGATTATTTCGTCGCCAGATTATAGCCGACGTTTATCTTCAGTTGATACTGATAGAAGCATTAGTAATAAGATTATTTCTGAAGCACGCAAAATGCTTAATCATAGAAGTGGCACGCTATACGAAGACTTAATGTTTATAGACACAAGGTCAGGAAAATTCATCACAAGAACTGACTTTGATGCAAAACGCAAGGTAATGCCGAGTAATCGGATGAAAGCAATGCTCAGAGAAGCACCAGAGTTTACTATTGCAGCAGTCCATAATCATCCAGGCAGCACTGCACCAAGCCCTGATGATATACACGTTTTGTTTACTAGAAGGAATGCGTATGGCGTTGTATTATGCCATGACGGGACAATATATAAATACAGCATTAATCGTAAGGCTTTTAATGAGCCTGCATACTCATCGGTATTTGCAAAATTGGACAAAAGCGATTATAATAAAAACGATATCAAGACGTTCATTTCTGAAGCCAAAGACATTGGTGTTATAATTGAAAGGCTGTAATGATTACACTTGAAAGTATCACAGAAAAATTAGGTTACAATCCTTTAAGGCATGTATATTGCATGAGCGATTGTGAGGACGATAATTGGGAGAATCCATTTGCTGATCTTAGTATCGAGGAAATAGATTTCATTTATCATGCGGCGAAAAATGATCCAGAGTGTTGGACGCGGATACAATAAGCCGCAAAGAAAGAAAAGAAAGACATGCAAGAGCCGAAAGGCTCTTTTTTATTGATATGAGATACATAATCATGTGTGGCGGCACATATCAAAAATGGCAGACGCCACGGCAACTGAACAAGATAGACGGCGAACCGATAGTGGCGCGGACAATAAGGCTCCTTCAGGAGAACGGGATCGAAGATATAGCAATCAGTTCCAACAATCCCGCTTTTGAGCAGTTCGGCGTTCCTGTTCTGAGGCACAATAATGACTTTGTTGTGCATGGTCCGTGGGACTCGACAGGATACTGGTGTGACGCCTTCTATCCAACTGACGAGCCAGTCTGCTATCTGTTCGGGGATGTCATATTCTCACCGGAAGCGATCAGGACAATAGTCGAGACTGATGCAAACGACATCCAGTTCTTTGCATCAGCCCCGCCTTTTGCACCGGATTATCCGAAACAATGGGCAGAACCGTTCGCGCTCAAGGTGGTCAATACAGACCATTTGAAGCACGCAATAAGCCTGACAAAGCAATATGCAGAGCAGGGACTATTCAAGCGAAAGCCTATCATGTGGGAACTGTGGCAGGTCATACAAGCCGCGCCTCTGAACCACATAGACTATAACAGTTACATAGTGATCAACGATTACACCTGCGATATCGATGATCCGGAAGACCTTTTTTAGATAAGTTAGCGCCTTTACAGGCGCTTTTTTATTGGCAATACGTGCCTTAAACGTAGGTTAACTCATACATCAGGAGGTAAACGATGGAAACAACAACAGCTACAGCAGGATCCAGCATCACAACAACAAACGGAACTGGAACTACGATCAGCGGAACAACAACTGAAGAGCGCACTTTCACACAGGCGGAACTCAACGCCATCGTACAGAAGCGGCTTGGCGAACAGGCAGCGAAGTTCGAGAACTATGAGGAACTGAAAGCGAAGGCTCAGAAGCTGGACAAGATCGAAGAAGAGTCGAAGTCAGAACTGCAGAAAGCAACTGAGAAAGCGGACGCGCTTCAAAAGGAGCTGGACGGCATGAAGAAGGCTGACTCTGTCAGAAAGATCAGAGAAGAAGTAGCAAAAGAGCTCGGTGTCCCGGCGAATCTCCTCAATGGCGAGACGAAGGAAGAATGTGAGGCTCAGGCCAAAGGCATTCTGTCTTTCGCAAAGTCGGATGCTTATCCATCCGTAAAGGACGGGGGAGAAGCCAGGAATACCGGATCAGGTAAAACAAGAGACCAGTTCGCAAACTGGTTCAATGAACTAAACGGAGGAAAATAACAATGTCAGGTATTTCGACAAACAGATCAAACATCACACTTCCTGCGGAGATCTCTGCTGAGATTATCCAGAAGACGCAGGACGCATCTGCAGTAATGCAGCTCGCAAGACAGATCGCACTTCCGGGAAGAGGACTCTCCATTCCTGTGATCACAAGCGATCCTAACGCTGACTGGGTAGCAGAGACAGGCAAGAAGCCGGTTTCCAACCCGGGACTCAGCACAAAGACAATGACACCGTACAAGCTGGCTGTCATCGTACCGTTCTCGGATGAGTTCGCAAGAGACGCTAAGGCTCTCTATGACGCACTCGTTGAGAGACTTCCGGGCGCACTCGCAAAGAAGTTCGACGCAACCGTATTTAACGGCACCGCTCCTGGCACAGGCTTCGACGTACTGTCAAGCTGCACAGCTCAGAGCATCGATGTTGATGCAAGCGGCAATGGCGGCTTCTATAGCGCGATCGTAGCAGCTGACGCTGACATCGCATCCGGCGGATATGACATGAACGGCTTCGCGTTTTCGCCACAGGCCAGAGGAGAGATGCTGTCGGCACTCGACAAGGATGGCCGCCCGATCTTCGTCAACAGCGTAGCAGAAGGAGCCCTCCCTCGCCTGATCGGTCAGCCGGTCCTCTATTCAAGAGGCGTATATGGCGCTGGCAATGCTTCGGCAAGCGGCGTAGCGGCTAAGCCTGACCTGCTTGGTGTTGCAGGCGACTGGACAAAGGCCCTGTACGGCACAGTTGAAGGCGTAAAGATCGACATCAGCAACGAGGCAACTCTCCCGATCGGCACAAGCGGAGCGATGGAGAACCTCTGGCAGCACAACATGTTCGCTGTCAAGGCTGAGATCGAGGTCGGCTTCGTAGCTGACACCTACGCATTCAACAGGATCGTTAGAACTCATACGGCGTAATAATCGGGAATAATCATGAAAATACTGATAGCGGTGCCAACCTTTGAGAACATCCAGCCGGAGGTATTCAAGGCCATATACAACCTTAATCCCGGTGAGCACGATCTGTACTTTGACTTTGTCAGAGGATATGACTGTGCCATAGCCAGGAACGAGATTGGGAAGATAGCACAGGCAGGCAATTTTGATTATGTCCTAATGGTGGACAGCGACACGATAGTACCGCCTGACACACTCGACCTGATGCTCGACCCGCCTGTAGATATTTGTCTGGGTGTATGTCCGCGCAAAAACACGAAGGAAGGCAAGACGGCCATCGTCAAACTTGGCTCGTTTGCCTACCACGACAATTACTATTACAGTGATCTGCCGAAAGAGCGGACCCGCATCAAGGGTGGTGGCTTCGCCTGCGCTCTCATCAAGACTACCGTGTTTACCACATGTGACTATCCGTGGTTCCAGTACACGACTAACGAGGACTGGACCACCCTGAGCGAAGACTATTATTTCTGCTCGATAGCCAACATGATGGATATAGACATATGGGTCGACCCGAGAGTCAAATGCGGCCACCTGGCACGCTACTATCAGTACGAGTAGGAGGCAAACATGGTCAGATTTATCAATAAGTTCACTGGCACTGAAATGTGGGTAGCTGAAGAGCGTGTTGAGGAATATAAGGCAGCAGGACATAAGTATGCGCCTACCCCGGCACCGCTCACACCTGTTTCAAAGCCGAAGAAGGCGCCGGCAAAGAAAACCAAGAAGTAGAGGTGATCAGAATGGCATATGCAACTATTGCGGATATCCAGGACCGCTCGATAAGATCCTTCAGCGCGGACGAGCTTAAGGTTTGTCAGAATCTCCTTGATGATGCTGCTATCCTTATTGACCGCTTCAACAAATCTGCAACGGAGGACATCAAGAAGGTTGTCTCGTGCAGAGTTGTGATAAGGGCTATTGGAAGTGGAGGCGATAACGGGGTTCCTATCGGAGCTTCGCAGGGAAGCATGTCTGCATTGGGTTACTCTCAGAGCTGGACACTTGGCGCAAGCGGTGCATCCGGAGAACTGTATCTGTCAAAAACTGAGAAACAGCTTCTTGGAGGCGGAAGCAAGATTGGATCACATAGCCCTGTCGAGGAGCTTGTTCCGGAAACGGAGGAGTAACATGAAAGGCATAACCATTCAGCTTCTGGTGAAGACCGAATCGGGCAAGGATGCATTCAACAAGCCGACATATACGGAATCATGGATCGATGTCAAAAATGTCCTCATTGGTGAGCCCTCATCCGAGGACATTACGGACACATACAACCTCACGGGCAAGCACCTTGCATACGTCCTGGGAATACCTAAAGGAGACACGCATCGGTGGAACGACACGCAGGTGCGGTTCTGGGGACAGACATTCCGTACGATCGGATACCCTACGCAGGGCATCGAGGATCTCATACCGCTCAGCTGGAATATGAAAGTGAGGGTTGAGAGGCATGGGTAAGATGAAATTCAAGCTCGATATCAAGGGGCTCAACAAGCTTATGAAAAGCGCGGAAATGCGCGATGTACTTGACGGCTTGGGTGCTCAGGTAGAGGCTCGGGCAGAATCGATGGCCAAAGACCCTGAAGCACATTATTCCAGGACTATCTGGACAGGTGATTATACGTTGACATCTCAGATCAGGGCAGATAATCCCGAGGCTTTACATGAGAACCTCAGGAACAACACATTGCTTAAGGCGGTGAACTGATGATAGAAAAAATCATATTGGACTATTTGGATCAGGAACTTTCTGTTCCGGTTTATATGGAGCGTCCGGCAGATCCGCCAGACAAGTATGTGCTGATCGAGAAGACCGGCTCCGGGAAAAGAAACCAGATCTGCGATGCGCGGCTTGCGATCCAGTCATATGCACCATCTATGTATGAAGCAGCTTCACTTAATGAAGATGTGAAGACAAAGATGGAAAGCGCAGTGAGCTTAAATGAGATCTGCAGAGTAAGCCTCAATTCAGATTACAACTTTACGGACACCGCCATGATGGCATATCGCTATCAGGCGGTGTTTGATATTACGCATTATTAGGAGGATAACGATAATGGCACAGACAGTAGGAAACGTTAGTGCCGGTAAGCCGGCAGTGGGCGGCGCTGTGTACAGAGCGGCAAAAGGAACTACCGCTCCGACAAGTGCCTCGACCACACTTGCTTCGGCATACAAGGCACTCGGATACTGCAGTGAAGACGGGTTGGTCAATTCCAATTCTCCTTCGACTTCAGATATCAAGGCATGGGGTGGAGACACTGTTCTCACACTTCAGGACGAGAAGAAAGATACATTCAAGTGCACTCTCATTGAGTCGCTGAATATCGAAGTTCTCAAAGCAATCTATGGAGCATCTAATGTTACCGGTGCGCTCGGTACCGGTCTTACTATCAAGGCAAACGCTGACGAACAGGAAGAGGCTGTCTGGGTAGTGGACATGGTCATGAACAGCAATACCGCAAAGAGGGTAGTCATTCCTCATGGCAAGATCTCCGAGATCGGGGATATCTCCTATACCGATTCTGACGCAGTAGGCTATGAGATCACGATCACAGCCCTGCCGGATACTTCCGGCAATACTCACTATGAGTATGTGCTGCAGTCGGGTGGCAGCAGTAGCTAATTAGGAGATAAAGGAGGTGGATCATGAAAGTAACACTTAAAGACGGTTTCGAGGTGACTATCGATGAAAGACATCTCAATGACTGGAATTTACTGAAGAAACTCCGTGGTATTGACCGAGGCGAAACATCACTGGTAGTCGATGTTGCGGAGATCCTTTTGGGCGGAGAAGAAAATCTTGATGCGCTCGCAAAGCGCCTGGAAGTTGATGGGGTCACATCTATTGACTCGATGGTAGAAGCCTTGCGTGAGATCATGGAATCCGCCACAGAGTTAAAAAACTCATGACCCTCGCCAGCATGATCAATTTCGATGAGGACGCACTCATTTGCGACCTTGCCGAAACGTATCACATTTATGATTACAGGTCGCTTCCGGTAAAACTGGTGGCGACCTTATCTGCTGGTTTGAGGGATGATTCGCGAATCAAAATGTCTGCTGCCGGAGTTCCGGCAGCGCAGGACACACTGCTTCTCGCAACGATAGCAGATAGAGTTGAGGCTTTTAGATATGGTTTCTCGGAGGATGCCTCAAAAGGTACCAATCGGCCTATATCTATAATCGCTACGATTTTTGGTGAGAAGCCTGAAGGTAGAAATAAATCAGGCGTGATGAGCTTTGCTACTCATGAAGAGTTCGAAGCAACTCTCGCCAGAATAAGAGGAGAATAAACATGGCAGGAACATCGCTTGGAAATGCATATGTTCAAATCGTGCCAACCGCTGAAGGCATCGAGGGCTCAATACAAAATGTTCTGGATCCCGAAGCCAAAAATGCTGGCAAAAGTGCTGGTACTAATATTGTGTCCTTTGTAAAAAAAGCGCTGATTAGTGGCGCTATAGGTAAGGTCCTTAAGGACACCATTGCTGAAGGCGCCAGATATGAACAGGCTAGAGGCGGTATAGAGACTTTGTTCGGCGCAAAAGGCGCAAAGAATGTTCAGGAATATGCAGACTTGATGAAAAAGTCTGTTTCCGAAGTAGAAGGTGAATATACACGACTCAAAGGTGTAGAAGATGACATGCTCGCAAAGGCGAATGGAGCCTGGAAGACTGCGGGTATTTCTGCGAATGAGTATATGGAGCAGACTACAAGTTTTGCTGCTCGCTTGCTAAAGGATACTGGAGGCGATACTGAGAGAGCCGCTGAATTAGCAAACATGGCTATTCTCGATATGTCTGACAATGCTAACAAGTTTGGTACAAATATCCAGGATATTCAAAATGCGTATCAAGGTTTCGCAAAAGGCAATGCAACCATGCTTGATAACTTAAAGCTTGGATATGGCGGCACTCAAACAGAAATGCTCCAATTAGCGAAAGATATGGGAGTAGTTGATGAATCCATTCAGTCATTTTCCGACATGTCGTTTGAAGATGCAGTTTTAGCGATTCACGAGCTTCAGGTTGAGTTAGGAATTTTTAATACAACAGCGGAAGAAGCCGAATCAACTATTTCTGGATCATTTGCATCTATGAAGGCTGCTGCATCGAATTTCATGGCTCAGCTTGTGATGGGCGAGGATCTGTCAGGAGCAATGGATGGTGTGCTTGATTCCGTGATCATATTCGGTAAGAACATCTTAAAGGCCCTGGGCAATGTCTTGCTCAATCTCCCGGATGCGCTTGGCCATCTCGGAGACATGATAATCGAAAAGATACAGTCCTTTGGGGATGATCCAAGTATCGGTAATGCAGCAGGTGAATTCATAAAGAGTTTTGCCCTGGGGCTTATAAATAACCTGCCTAAACTGGCAGGCGCAGCTTTGAGCTTACTTGGTTATCTGGTTAGTCAACTTGGTGCAGCGGTTGCCAACATTGGCATGAGTATCGGCTCAAAAATAATAAACGCAATCACAGGACCGTTTAATAAAGCCAAAGACAAAGTCAAGGCTATAGTCGACAAGATAAAGGGGTTCTTCAATTTCAAGGTTTCAACACCAAAGATACCGCTTCCACATTTCAGCATTACTCCAACCGGATGGAAGATAGGAGATCTGCTGAAGGGCATCAAGCCATCGCTAAGCGTCAAATGGTACGACAAAGGAGGAGTGTTCACACAGCCGTCGGTCATCGGTGTCGGTGAGCGTCGACCTGAGTTCGTTGGAGCATTAGACGACCTGCGGAAGATAGTCAGAGAAGAATCCAATGGCGGGGACATAACCATCAATGTTTATGCTCGTGAGGGAATGGACGTAAATGCGCTTGCGACAGCAGTTGAACAAAGGCTTATACAGGCACAGAAACGGAGGACGCTTGCATGGCAGTAGCAAACACATTCATATTTGGAACAGCCAATTCGAGCACATACGGCGTAGTGATTGAGGGTCCTGGTGACTACTCGGCACCATCAAGAGCAGTCGAGGAGATAAGCATCCCGGGACGCAATGGAGCTTTTGTACTCGACAAAGGCTATTACGAGAACATTGAGATCGAGTACAAGGTGCTGATAGAGAATACGAGTCAATCGGCTTTCGAGACTTCAGTGTCTTCTTTTCGTAACGCTATCGTGTCACAAATAGGATACCAGCGTCTGACAGATACATATCATCCAGACGAGTATCGGATGGCTATGTACAGTGGTGGCTTTGATGAGGCTCCGGAATGGCACGGTAAAGGTGCTATATTCAAGATCAAGTTCTTATGCAAGCCACAACGTTTCTTGACATCTGGCGAAACGGCAGTAGCGTTGTCAAGTGGTGATACTATAACAAACCCTACGCTATTTGAAAGCAGTCCACTTCTTGAGGTGGACGGATATGGCGACATTGTTGTTGGCGATGGTCTTATAACAATACAAAATATAGAACTCGGAGAAATACCGCTGACATCTGGCAGGTCTATTGAATACGGTGTCGACCTTGATGTTGCAAACCTAAATGTCGGAGATAGTATTTATACGCTTTCAAGACCGCAACTGATATGGACCGCAAAGAAAAAGACGGATAGCGTGATTATTACTTCTATTGATAGTGTTAGCAATGGTAGTGCGTATTTACAATCATCGCCAAATATTTCCAGTATTCTTATAGAACCGACATTCACAGGCTTTACTTATGGCACAAGCGACACTATTGAAATGAATATTGTAATGACTATGCAGTATCAAGGAGTGGACCGCACCTGTACTCTCACAGTCAACTATAAATATGGCGGGTCAAATCATATATATTTTCAAACTCAAAGAGATGTCCATTTCCCACTACCTTCAAAGGTCGAATACGATCAAGAATACAACCACCCAGTATATTATGGGTATTCAACAGTATCGACAATTCCTTCGCCACTATACATTGACCTTGATATAGGTGAAGCGTATGGCGAACTAAATGGAACTGTATTATCACTCAACAATATCGTTTCAATTCCAGCAAATCTGCCGACGCTCAAAGCAGGAAGTACGGAAATAACTTTTGATAACACGATAACGCAGTTTGAAATAATACCGAGGTGGTGGAAGGTATGATACCGATACTATACGACACAAGTGAAACCGCTTTCACATCAAACGGAATGGGACGCTTGCGAGACTGTATTTCCTGTTTATGCACGGAAGAAAGAAACGGAATATACGAGTGCGACTTTCAGTATCCTGTTTCGGGTGCTAACTTCGACAAAATACAAATTGGCAGAATTATCGGCATAACACACGATGAAACTGGCGTCATTCAACCTTTTGATATAGTCAGTTATTCAAGACCGATAAATGAAGTAGTCAGTTTCCATTGTGTTCACATATCGTATCGTATGAGTTATATGACTGCCGTAGGCTCAAACATCAACAGCCTTGCAGACGCTTTTACTTTGCTGGGTACGGCAGAGCCTACAAATCCATTCAACTATCAAACGGACAAAACATCGAGTGGATATATGGCTTGTGCAGACGGACTTCCGCATAGCGTTAGATCAATGCTTGGCGGTATTGAAGGCTCGATACTTGACGCATACGGCGGAGAATACGAATTTGACAAGTGGACAGTATATCTTCACTCATCAAGAGGACAACTGCGAGATTTCACTATCCGATACGGCGTGAATATGATGAACTACAACGAGGACTACTCGCTGGAAGGCACATATATGTCGTGTATTCCGTACTGGACTGACAATAGCGGAAACAATGTCATAGGCGACAAGGTTTCTGGTGCTGGCGTGACCATAACAGGCAGAGATGAGTGTGTTCCACTCAATGTATCGGACAAGTTTGAAACTCAGCCTACAAAGGCGGAAGTTGAAAGTATGGCTCTGTCGTATCTGAACAATCACAATACGGTAGTCCCGACACAGACCATCAAAGTCGAGTTCGCAAGGCTTCAAGACTTGGGTATGGAAGAATTTAGGACGCTGATGACTTGTGGACTTTGCGACACGATTAAAGTGATATTTCCGAGCTATAACTCGACAGGCATTTTCAAAATAGTCAAAACGGTCTGGAATGTGTTAATGGACAGATATGACAGTATGGAGCTGGGAGACCTGTCAACAACACTATCCGAAGCACTTGGAATTACCAACAGCCTGACATCGACAGGCGAAGGCAATATTCACATCAAGGAAAGCGGTGTTTCTGGAAACTGGCACTGGCGTAAATGGTCGGACGGTACTGCTGAGTGCTGGGGAACGCATTCGTGGACTATATCAAGCTGGTCTGGTTGGAGTGGTACATATTATACAAACTATTCTGGCGTTATAAACTATCCGAGCGGTCTGTTCAATGACACTCCGACAGTCACGGCTGACGGAAGTTGTTCTACGGGCGATACTTGGCTTGCGTCAAGAGGCGGCACGACCTATGGTGGCACAAAAGACCACACGGCTTCATATTTCTTTATGAGAGCGACAAGCGGAAGCACAAGCATAACTGGGTACATTAGTATTCACGCCATCGGTAAATGGCAGTAAGGAGAGATAAATGAACATCGACTTTGAAAATTACTTAATACCAATAATCACAGTGGGTTGCCTTTGCGTAGGCTTTGTGATGAAGAAATGGCTCCCGACAGACGATAAGTGGATACCGACAGTTCTGCTCATTCTCGGTGCGGTATCGGGCGCGATCCTGTTCGGACTCGACTATGAGGGCATCGTCAAAGGGATGCTGTCAGGACTCGCATCAGTCGGACTCCATCAGGTGTTCTATCAGTTCGCAAAGAACAAGATCATGCCTGTCGATATCGAGGGGCTTGAGTACATCGAGGACGGTGAGGTCGATGAATAAAACTAAGTTTATGCAGACAGACTCAAGATGGGGCGGTCTCGGTTATCCGAAATCGCCTTATTTTATTAGGAACTGCGGATGTGGTGAGGTAAGCATCGCAAACATCATCATCGAGATGAATCAGTACGCTGACTACACTCCGGCAACGATACAGCCGTATTGCAAGCAATATGCAGCTCCGAGTGGCGATGGAACATACTGGAGCGGTATTCCGGCTATGATGAAGCACTACGGACTCACAGAGGTCAAGGAACACGCTACAATGACATCGCTGTGGACAGAGCTTGAGAAAGGCAATCGTGTGGCCATTTACCTTATGGGCAGCAGAAAGGGCGGCAGCAAGGGAGTCAAATGGACAAGCGGTGGACACTTTGTCTGCTCGGTCGATTATCAGTACAAGAACGGCAAGCACTATGTTTATGTCAAGGACTCGTACTCCAACAGTTCGCTCCGGAACGGACTCATCTCCTATGAAGAAAACATGAGAAATGATGTTCTCAAGGTCTGGTCTGGCAAACTCAACAACAAGCTCATCGTGGACGGAGATGGCGGTACCGCTACGGTCAAGCGTATGCAGCAGTTCTTTGGAACGGAAGAGGACGGAGTTATCTCCGGGCAGAACGCCGAGCTGAAGAAATACTATCCGAGTCTGACCGCAGTCAACTTCGGCACAGTCGGATCTGCTTGTGTAAGAAAGCTCCAGAAATGGCTCAGTCTTGACCAGACAGGAATCATCGACAAGGCAACGGTACAGGCTTGGCAGACTAAACTCAGTGTTGAGGCAGACGGATATTTCGGTAAAGGCTCCATGAAGGCGTGGCAGACATACCTCAACGAGAACGACAAGGCTGTGTATCCAGTAGTGACCACGTGGGTGGATAAAGCTAATGCCTGGGCTAAACAGATCGCAGACAGTAAGTATCACTACGTGGTCTGGAACAGCAAGGTGGACGCTACAAAGACCTGTCCTATATGCAAGGGCAGAAAGTACGATAACTACTACGGCTGGAACTGTATCGGCTTCGCTTCGGCTGTATGGCATCACGGTGGCGGCCTGAAAAACAACTGCAACTGCTCCACGATATCAAACGGCATAGGCGAGGATATGTACAATGCCAAGACCGATGCAGAGGCACTCGCCATAGCAAAGAAGAGGCTCGGACTGAGTGAGCTGACTATCATCAGAAACAAGTCTGGGATACCGAAGGCTCAGTGGAAAGCCGGTGACATCTGTTTACAGTTCAGCGGAAGCACCTATAAGCACATGTTCTATTTCATGGGCGGCGGCAAGGTAGCGGACGCTGGAAACTACAAGAGCGTCAGCAGTCAGATAGCGGTCAGAGACGCATCGGGTTACTCTGCAAAGATAATCATCAGGTACACAGGCAAGTAGGAGGGCAGACAAATGGATAAGGAAATGATTACAACCATCGTTCTTGCCATCCTTGCGTCTAATGGATTCTTTGCGATGCTTCAGTTCCTTATCACAAGGCACGACACTCGGAAGAACGTGAAGGACAAGCTGGTCTTACTTGAGAAGGACGGGCTCAGGACACAACTGCTTCTGCTTCTGCTCCTGATGCCGGAAGAAAAGACGGAGATCTTGACCATAGCACAGCACTACTTTGTCAAGCCTCCGCATGGACTGGGTGGCAACTGGTACATGACATCACTGTTTAACAAGTGGATAGAGAAGAACCTCGGCGGAGTAAAGCCGGAGTGGTTCAAGACAGAATAATAGGAGGGCATTATGCTCAATATTGACGGAAATCAAAATATAACGCTGACACGTGGGGACACGTTGACGCTGACAGTCTCTTTGCTGCATGAAGTGGATCCTATTCCACCGGCAACTGAGCCGACTGTCGAACCATACGTACCACAGGAAGGTGACGTGATCCGCTTCGCAGTATCGAAAGGGTACAAGGGCGAACCGGGATACGAGCTGAAGTTCTCAAAAGTGATCCCGCATGACACACTGACCTTCACGGCGTCCAGCACTGAGACGGCTCTCGATTATCGTGACTACAATTACGACGTTGAGATTACGTTCGCAGACGGAGCTGTCGACACCTTTATCAGCGGAAAACTGACAATAGTAGGGGAGGCGAAGTGATGCATGTTTACGGAGAACTGTCAGGCGTATTGACACCGGCTGGGACTCTCTCCGGCAAACTCTCGACGCCTAAATCCATAATAGGTCAGATCACGGCACCTCTCTATGTATACCCGCCTGTATATACAGGAAATTATGAAGTAACACCGAGTGATACCGAGCAAGTCCTCGAAACAGATGCGTTCTATATGAATGGCAACGTAACAATCAATCCGATTCCGTCCAATTACGGACTAATCACATGGAACGGATCAACTCTCACAGTTTCTTAAGGAGGCTATAATGGCACAGAATGTAATAATTAACGGCGTAACATATCAGAACGTCCCGGAAGTCGATATTCCAAAGTCAGGGAGCGGTACGGCAAAGTTTTACGACACAGCCGGAGCTGACGCGGCTTCAGGCGATATTCTTATCAACAAGAAGGCTTTCGGTGCGTCGGGCGAGATAACCGGCTCGATGGCCAACAATGGCAGCACATCGGGTACGATCTCGACAAAGGCCGGCACTGTCACGATCCCTGCAGGATATACGACAGGCGGCACCGTCGGCATCAGCTCGACAGAACAGGCCAAGATAATCGCGTCCAACATTAAGCAGGGCGTGACTATTCTCGGACAGGCTGGATCTCTCGCACTGCCTACCATCTCGCAGGATAGCACAACCAAGATCCTTAGCATCTCGTAAGGAGGTGCGTCATGGCACAGAATATAACTTTAATGGGTGCGTCATATAGTGCGGTCCCGGCTGTGACGCTGCCTAAGACCGGGGGAGGAACGGCTTCATTCACTGACGTCACCGATACGACCGCAGTTGCCGCAGACGTGGCAACTGGTAAATACTTCTACACTGCTGCCGGTGTCAGGACACAAGGCACAAACAGCGGTGGCGGTGGCACATCAAAGAATGTGCAGGTTCTACAAAGCACAAGCAGAACAAACTCTTCTTCGCTCACAAAGGTACTCGGCGATTTGACCGTTTCAAAGACGGGAACATACGACATCTATTGGTCAGGTGGCAGGTCGAATACATCAACAAGTTACACTTGGGGAACAAGGCTTTATGTTGACGGTTCAGGCTACGGCACGGAAAACACATCTTGGTCTAACAACTGTCAGAGCAACCACTTGTCAAATGTGTCACTGACGGCAAATCAGAAACTATCCGTTTACGCAAGGGGCAGGACGGGAAGTTATTACACTTTCGCACCAATGCTCGTCATCATAGAGGCATAGGTCGCTCAGGGGTGGGCGGCGGTTTTCACCTCCTTTCTATCAAATATACGCAGAAGAAAACCGGGGACACTATATCCCCGGTTCTTTTGCGTTTTTGAGGGTGAATTTGAGGGTGAAATAGCAGGGTAAAAGAGAGCCGAAGAGGATATGTGAAAACCCAAAGACCTTGAAAATACGGCATTATAGAACACGGGAGGGCAGACAAAAAACCAAAAAAAATAAGTTCGAGTCTGCACCGGGGTAACCTATACGAACCCTCAAGTTCGTGAGGACCCCGGTTTTTCGTTGCAATCAGCGGGTTTCAGGTGATTCGTAAAGCCTTTCGGTTTCGAATAAAATCGTAAAATGCGTTTCAAAACTGCAAAGAACCGGAATTCGAACCCACGGGGCTATCACTCCTAACGCTCAGAACAAACCTCCGACGTTCATTTTGCCTGCTTACAGACTGCTGAGATACTCTTTCTCAACTTGTGTAGGTGTCTTGTACTGTAGTTTTTCGTGCGGGCGAATGTTATTGTAGAAGTCTACATACTCCATGATACGTTCTTTAAGCTCACGCTCTGAACGATACCGCCATCTGTACAGTTCCTCCTTTTTCAATGAGCCGAAGAAGTTTTCCATGACAGCATTGTCATATGGCACATGTGCTCTTGAAAAGGATTGTGTTACATTCTTTGAGGCTAATAGTATTCTGAAAGATTCCGCTTTGTAATTTGAACCTCGGTCGCTATGAAAAATAAGACCTTCACCGGGGATGCGATCGTTATACGCCTCCCGGAAGGTCCTTTTTACGAGATAAGTGGTATTGTTTCTCCCTACACAGCAGGCAACTACTTTCCGGGAGAATAGGTCTATTATTACACAAATATAATAATAGTATTCCTTGTACTTGAACTGAGTTACATCGCTGACCCAGATCTGATTCGGAGCTTCCGCCTCGAAGAGCTGATTAACGTGATTCTTGTATTTCCCAAATTCTTTTTGGTAGAGGTAGTTAGAATAAACTCGTATGCTTATCAGATCCATTTCAGCCATCAGCTCTCTGACAAGATGAACGCTTACTGTTATGTTCTTTTGCCTTAGTGCAGCAGCCATCTTTCGTGCTCCATATATTTCCGAGGTATCATAATAGATATCCCGGATTTCTTTTTTGAGCTCTTCTCTTCTGAGAAAATACCATGCCTCTTTACGTTTATTTCGCTTGATGTGATTATAGAAACTGCCCCTCGAAATATTCAGCGCTTCACATACAAGGTGAATATTATAGCTTTTGTATAACTTTTCGGCTTCATCAAGACGCTCCCTCAAAGGAGCATTAGGGGAGCAGTATGAATCATTCAGAACGGCAAGCAGATCCTCTAAATGGTCATTTCGCTGTAGGATGTTGCGGAAATTTCTCGGACTAAAATCATATTTGCTCTTACATCCATAGCGAAGATCGTACTCACGAAGCCATTGATTGAAGGTGCTCTTAGGAATA
>JAFRCS010000019.1 GCA_017404265.1 Mogibacterium sp.
GCTGACACTCAGCCATTTGCGGTGACAATAGCGAGGAGGATCCACCTGTTCCCATCCCGAACACAGTAGTTAAGCTCCTTAGCGCCGATGATACTCGGAGGGTGACCTCCCGGGAAATTAGGACGTCGCCGCTTTTTCTTTAGGCCCCATGGTCAAGCGGTTAAGACATCGCCCTTTCACGGCGGTAACCCGGGTTCGAGTCCCGGTGGGGTCACCAGCGAAGGGAATCGGAAGATTCCCTTTTTATATATGCGGACGTGGTGGAACTGGCAGACACGCAAGATTTAGGTTCTTGTACTTCGGTGTGAAGGTTCGAGTCCTTTCGTCCGCACCAGAAACCGGCAGTGATGCCGGTTTTTTAAATAATCATACAATTTTATGTAAGTAAACGATATTATTATATATGTAAATTATTATATCGTAGCATTAGTTTAATGACTATCAATAGGCAAGTTCATTGCAATCATTGCTTTTAACACTATATAATCAATCGTGTACTATTCTTAACAGAAAGAGGAGGCAATACTTATGATAAGACATATCGTTATGTTCAAAATAAAAGATGAGTACAAGGATGAAATACCTCAGCTGGTAAAGAATTTCTACGGAATGAAGGGAAGGATAGAGGGCATGCTCGAGCTTGAGGCTGGAGCAGACATACTTCACAACGAAAGATCATATGACCTGGCTCTGGTAACGCTGTTTGAGAACAGAGAAGCTTTTGATGCATACCAGACACACCCGGTTCATATGCCGGTCAAGAAGCGCATGCATGAAGTACGCAGCGGATCGGTAGCCTGCGATTTTGAAATCTAGACACAGAGTATTCAAATTTTTACATTGTTGTATTTCCGTGTATGAGATACAATAAATATGTATAAGCCAGAATTCAATATAACTGAATATCAGGAGGTTACTATTATGATTTATTCAGCAGAAGTGAAAGGCATGTGCCCTGTTCATCAGGGAGTACATCACGGATCTGCACCTATTCCTGAAGAAGGCAAATGGGTAAAGCCGCAGCAGATATCCGATATTTCAGGATACACTCACGGCGTTGGCTGGTGTGCACCTCAGCAGGGAGCCTGCAAGCTTTCACTCAACGTTAAGGACGGCATCATTCAGGAAGCTCTGGTTGAGACTATCGGCTGCTCCGGAATGACTCACTCCGCAGCTATGGCCGCAGAGATCCTTCCGGGCCTCACTATTCTCGAAGCTCTCAATACAGACCTCGTCTGCGACGCCATCAACACGGCAATGAGAGAGATCTTCCTTCAGATCGTTTACGGACGTTCGCAGAGCGCTTTTTCAGAAGGCGGCCTCCAGATCGGAGCAGGCCTCGAGGATCTCGGCAAGGGAACAAGATCCATGGTCGGTACTACATACGGTACTCTTGATAAGGGTCCTAGATATCTCGACCTCACTGAGGGTTATATCACTCAGCTTGCTCTTGACGAAGATGATGAGATCATCGGTTACAAGTATCTCAACTTTGGCAAGATGATGGATTTCATCAAGGCAGGAGACGATCCGGTCAAGGCCATCGAGAAGGCTTCCGGACAGTACGGACGTGTAGCTGACGCTGTAAAACTGATCGATCCACGCAAAGAATAACACAGGGAGGAAAGAGACATGATTACATTTGAATCTTACGATAGAAGAGAAAAACAGATCCTTTCCAAACTGGCTGAGTATGGTATCGGATCTATCGAAGAAGCAGAAAAGATTACAAAGGATGCCGGTCTCGATGTTTATCACATGATCGAGAACATCCAGCCTATCTGCTTTGAAAACGCTAAGTGGGCTTATACAGTAGGAGCTGCTATCGCCATCAAGAAGGGTTGCCGCAAGGCTGCTGACGCTGCTGCAGCCATCGGAGAAGGACTTCAGGCATTCTGCATCCCTGGTTCCGTTGCTGACCGCCGCAAGGTAGGTCTCGGACACGGCAACCTCGGCAAGATGCTCCTCGAAGAGGACACAGAGTGCTTTGCGTTCCTTGCAGGTCACGAGTCATTTGCTGCTGCTGAAGGTGCCATCGGAATCGCTTCCAAGGCCAACAAGGTACGCCAGAAACCTCTGAGAGTCATCCTCGACGGTCTTGGCAAGGACGCGGCTCAGGTCATCTCAAGGATCAATGGATTCACATATGTTGAGACTGAATATGACTATGCAACAGGAGAGTTAAAGGAAGTATTCAGAAAATGCTACTCAAAGGATCCTGAAAGCCCAAGAGCAAAGGTAAACTGCTATGGCGCCAATGACGTACAGGAAGGCGTAGCTATTCTGTGGAAGGAGAACGTAGATGTTTCCATTACAGGTAACTCGACCAACCCTACAAGATTCCAGCATCCTGTAGCAGGTACATACAAGAAAGAAAGACTTGAAGCAGGCAAGAAGTACTTCTCGGTAGCTTCAGGCGGCGGTACAGGACGCACTCTGCATCCGGACAACATGGCTGCAGGTCCTGCGTCATACGGCATGACAGATACAATGGGACGTATGCACTCTGACGCTCAGTTCGCAGGTTCCTCTTCGGTACCTGCGCACGTAGAGATGATGGGTCTCATCGGAGCCGGCAACAACCCTATGGTCGGAATGACTGTATCTGTAGCTGTTTCCGTTGAGGAAGCTGCAAATGCAGGGAAGTTCTAGTTCATTCATTCTGCAAAACACAAACATTTCATCAAAACGGCCGGCGGCAATACCGCCGGCTGCGTTTCGAAAGAGAGAATTACGTGGAAATAATCTTAGCCAGACACTCGGGCTTTTGCTTCGGAGTAAACAGAGCAATAGACATGGCCTTCAGCGAGGCTGAAAAGAAGGACAGACAGGGGCGTCTGTTCACATGCGGCTATCTCATACACAATAAAGAAGTCGTTAAGAAACTTGAGTCAATGGGTGTTACCATGATCGAGTCACTGGATGAGGCGAGCGAGGGAGATACCGTGATAGTCAGATCGCACGGAGAACCACGCGAATTTTATGATGTCGCTGAGGCAAAAGGCATAAAGCTTATTGATACTACATGTGTATTTGTAAAGAAGATACATGATATTGTCGCAGAAGCGCATGATGCTGGGATCCTGGTAGTAGTGATCGGTGACAGAGATCATCAGGAAGTAAAAGCAACAAACGGCTGGTGCGGTTTCAGCGCTTATCTTATTGGAGATGCTGAAGAAGCAAGGAAGACAGCAAGTGAACTGAAAGACCGGAAGCCAATAATAGTCTGCCAGACAACTATAAAAGAAGAGCTTTTGAAGGATGTTCTTAATGCCTTTGATGAGGCTGGTATCGAGTATGACATACACAATACTATATGCAATGCAACACGCGAACGGCAGGAGAGCTGCGCGGAACTGGCGGCAAAAGTAGACGCAATGATAGTAATAGGAGATGAGCATAGCTCCAACTCCAGAAAGCTCTATGAGATTGCCAAAAAAAACAACAAAAACAGCATTTTTATAGAAAATGCGAATAATAATTTGTTGAATAGGTTGACAAAATATAATACAATAGGTTGCATAGCGGGCGCATCGACGCCCGAGTGGATTATCAAGGAGGTTATTTCCCACATGAGCGAAAATGTCAACAAAAGTATGGAACAGAATCCAATGATGGATTTCATGGATGACATTGAGAAATCTTTACGTTTACCAAAGCCAGGCGATATAGTTGACGGTAAGATTGATCAGGTTATGAGTGATGCCGTCATCGTCAACATGGGCTGCAAAAAGGATGGTATCTTAAGGTCAGATGAGGTTGCACTGGAAGAAGGCCAGTCCCTTGCAGACCTGTACAAGGTAGGGGACGAGATCAAGGCGAAGGTCATCAAGTCAGATGATGGAGAAGGCGGAATCATGCTTTCAACAAAGAGACTTGTGGCTGTTGAGAACTACGCAGAGCTTGAAGCAGCGATGGAGAACAGAGAGAACATCACCGTCACTCTGACAAGAGCGGTAAACGGCGGTGTCATCGCAGCTTACAAAGAGATCACAGGTTTCATTCCTATGTCGCAGCTTTCCGACAGATATGTCGAGAACGCAGAAGAGTTCTTAGGTCAGACTTTCGATGTAAGAGTTATCAGAGTAGATACCAAGCGTAACAGAGCCGTGTTCTCAAGAAAGGCCATATTGGTTGATGAGAAGCGCAAAGCCGTTGCTGAGATCTGGGAGAACCTGAACGTCGGCGATATCGTCGAAGGAAAGGTCATGAGATTCACTGACTACGGCGCATTTGTAGATATAGGCGGAGTTGATGGACTGCTTCACATTTCCGAGATCTCCTGGGGCAAGCTCAAACACCCTGAGGAAGTTCTCAAGATCGGCGACATCATCAACGTCAAGATTCTTTCCCTTAATGAGGAAAAGGGTAAAATCAGCCTGGGACTCAAGCAGACACAGCCTGAGCCATGGACACTCGTAGGCGAGAAGTATCAGGTTGGCGATGTACTCGAGGGCAAAGTTGTACAGATCAAGGAGTACGGTGCTTTCGTAGAACTCGAAGCCGGACTCGATGGACTCGTACACATCTCCGAGATCGCAAACAAGAGAGTCGAGAACGTATTCGACGAGCTCAAGGTTGGTGAGATCGTCAATGTCAAGATCATGGAGATCGATCCTGACAAGAGAAGGATCAGCCTCAGCATAAAGGCAACTCTTCCGGAAGAGCCTGCAGCTGAAGAAGAAGCAGAGACACCTGCAGAAGTGTTCAAAGAGGACGTAGAGAATGCTGTTCTCGCTGCAAAGGAAGCAGCTGACGAGACTTCTGAAACTGTAAAGGAAAAGGCAAAGGAAGCCGTCAACGCTGTCAAGGAAGCAGTAGATGATGCTGTTGAAGACATCAAGGAAGCTAAAGAAAAAGTAGTTGAAGCTGTCCAGGGTGCCAAGGAAACAGCAGAACACGCTGTAGAAGAAGCAAAAGAAGAAAAAGCAGAATAGTTCATACTTTCAGCTTAGATAACAAAAGCCGCATCCGAAAGGGTGCGGCTATTTACTGAATCATGAAAAACGAAGCAGAACTCCTAAAAAAGAATATAAGACTCGTAGCAATGGATCTTGACGGCACTACATTCGACAGTGCCGGAGATATATCTGAACGTACTGTAGCGGCGCTAGAAAACGCAGCACGACTTGGTGTACATATCGTAGTATCGACCGGCCGTTCCTATGCCTCATTGCCTAAACACATCAAAGACGTTAGTGGGATAGAATATGCGATCACCTCGAATGGCGCTCATGTCAACATCGTGCAAAGCGGAGAACAGATATACAGCGATTTTCTTGATCCTGAGGTAGTAGAGGAAATAGTTCGCCTTAAGGACGATACGGGAGCTGATATTGAAGTGTTTATCAATGGAAGGGCATATACAGATGAGGCGTATTACAATGACGTCAAGGAGAACGGATGCCCATACAGGAATGCGGATTATGTGATATGGAGCAGAAGACCTGTGCCGGATATCACGGAAATGATGATTGAACATAAAGATGAAATAGAAAATATCAACCTTATATATCCTGATCTGGATCTGCTCGAGAAGGCAAAACCAAAGGTAAAAGCTCTCAAGAATGCAACGATCACTTCATCCTTTATAAATAATATTGAGGTCGGAGGTCCCCACACAAGCAAGAAAACCGCGCTTCTGTGGCTCATGAATAAACTGGATGTGGAGGCTGATGAGTTGATGTGCTGTGGAGACGCGCCAAATGACATCGCCATGGTAGAACTCGCCGGTATAGGAGTAGCAGTGGCAAACGCATGGGGCGGCCTCAAAGACCACGCAGACTATATAACTGCCAGCAATGATGATGATGGAGTCGCATTGGCGATAGAAAAGTTTATTTTAAAGTATTAGATGAATATTAAGGTTTGAAATAGTACAGATACTCCGCCTGAAAATTGGACAAATGTATTTTATATAAAAGATGAGTCACGACCATGATGATCGTGACTCATCTTTTATAAAACCTTCTCCCGTCTTGTTTCATCTTTCCAATAAAGGAGGTGATGCGCACATGAGATCGATAGAAGGGAAGGGCTAGCACAATATTCGCATTGCACTTCGAAAAGTTGGTAATCTTAGGCCAAAAAGATTACCAAAAGTTTGATTTGCGGCATCATGTTAGTAGAGTTAATCGTTGACGAACGCGCTTCATGTCAATATGTTACACAGATCATAATACAAATGCAAGACCGGTCAAAAGCGCATTTTTGAGCTTCTCTATTAATTATAAAATGTAGAAAAGAACAAACTTAAGCAATCATGTTTTTTATTTAGTACAAAATTACACTGCGTAATAGTAATAATTTAACAAAAAAACATTCTTATATATCTGCATTATTAAATGGAATAATATACTTGTGCCATACCCTGTTTTTATGCTAAAGTTTCAAATTGTAAAAATTCTACATTATATATAAAAGGAGAAGTTAATGGCAGCTTCAAAAAAAGCGGCGAAGGCTCCTGCAAAAGCGAACAGGACACTGCTCGTTGTAGAGTCTCCGTCAAAGGCAAGAATAATAAGCAAATACCTCGGTTCCAAGTATAAGGTCATAGCGTCGGTAGGTCATGTAAGGGATCTTCCTAAGAGCAGGCTGGGCGTAGACATTGAAAACAACTTTGAGCCGGAATACATCAATATCAGAGGAAAGGGCGATACGATCAAGGAGATCAAGAAGGAAGCAGCGGCATCATCAAAAGTGCTGCTGGCTACCGACCCTGACCGCGAGGGCGAAGCTATTTCATGGCACCTGGCGCATCTGCTGGGCATCGATCCGGATGCGAAGTGCCGTGTCATGTTCAACGAGATAAATAAGCAGACCGTACAGGAAGCCATAAAGGATCCCAAGTCCATCGAAATGGGACTTGTAGACGCTCAGCAGGCAAGGCGTGTGCTGGACAGGCTTGTTGGTTATCAGATAAGCCCGCTCCTGTGGAAGAAGGTCTCCTGGGGACTTTCCGCAGGACGCGTACAGTCGGCGGCGCTCAAGCTCATCTGCGACAGAGAGAACGAGATAAATGATTTCGTTCCTGAAGAGTACTGGCGTATAGCTGCTGATTTTGGAGACGGATTCGTGGCAGAACTCAGCAAGATCAGCGGCCGCAAAGCTCATGTAAAGAACGCTGAGGAAGCCGATGCCATCGAGGAGGATCTTGGCAAGGGCGAGTATGTAGTAAACTCGGTAAAGAAGGGCAGAAGGAGCACAAAACCGTACGCTCCGTTCACCACTTCAAGTCTGCAGCAGGATGCTTCAATAAAGTTGGGATTCCAGACAAGCAAGACTATGCAGATAGCACAGCAGCTCTATGAAGGTGTTAACCTGAAGGGAATAGGTGCCAGAGGTCTGGTCACATACATCAGGACCGATTCCGTAAGAGTCTCCTCACAGGCAATAGCGGCAGCATCAGAATATATCAGGGATAAATACGGCGCCGATTATGTCGGCAACAACTTCTTCCAGAACAAGAACAAGGCTATGCAGGACGCACACGAGGCTATAAGGCCTTCAGACGTAAGCCTCGAACCGGAAGCCATCAAGGACTCTCTCACGCCTGACCAGTACAAGCTTTATGACCTTATCTGGAAGAGATTCGTAGCTTCCCGTATGGCTGCAGCAGAATTCGATACTGTACAGGTGCTTATAAAGAACGGTAAGTATGAGTTCAAGGCAAACGGAGCGCGCATGATTTTTGACGGATGGAAAAAGGTCTACAAGACCCAGAATCCTGAGGGAGAGGTCAACATCCCGAAGATCAGCGAGGGAGAGGTTCTTGTGCTTGAGAAGCTCATCAAGGAGCAGAAGTTCACTCAGCCGCCGGCAAGATACACAGAGGCCAGCCTGGTCAAGGAGATGGAAGAAAAGAACATCGGACGTCCGAGCACATATGCTTCCATTATCTCTGTGCTTGTCAACAGAAAGTACGTCAAGAGGGTCAAAAAATCCCTTGAGCCTACCAAACTGGGCTTTGACGTCATAGGGATCCTTCAGGATTACTTCACCGACATCGTTGATGTGAAGTTCACGGGCGAGATGGAAGACAACCTCGACAGCGTAGAGATGGGCGAGAAGGACTGGAAGAAAGTCATCGCGGACTTTTACGAAGGATTCAGCAAAGAACTGAAGAATGCAGACCGTGAGGTAGAACGCATCGAGAAGGAAGTAGTTCTGTCCGACGAGGTATGTGAGATCTGCGGCAAGCCGATGGCCATCAAAGAGGGTAGATTCGGAAAGTTCCTGGCATGTACGGGATATCCTGAGTGCAAGAATACAAAGCCTATCGTCAAGTCGACAGGCGTCAAGTGTCCTAAGTGCGGCAAGGATATCATAGAGAAAAAAGGCCGCAAGTCAGGCAAGCTGTTCTACGGATGCAGCGGATATCCTGAATGCGACATCGTCTTCTGGGACAAGCCGACAGGAGATACATGCCCTGACTGCGGTTCCATGCTGGTAAAGACAAAAGGTAAGAGCGGCACGGTAAAGTGCTCGAACCCTGACTGCAAATACAAGGAGAAAAAGAAATGATCCAGTTTCATGCAACAACTATATGCGCTGTAAGAAGACCTAACGGTGATATCGCTATCGGCGGTGACGGGCAGGTCACGATGGGAGAGACCACCATCATGAAGAACGGCGCCAAAAAGGTAAAGAAAATCTATAAAGACAAAGTCCTCACAGGCTTTGCGGGTTCAGTCGCAGATGCTTTTTCGCTCACAGAGAAGTTTGAGAACAAGCTGGGCGAGCATGCCGGCAACCTCAAGAGAGCGGCAGTCGACCTTGCTCAGTACTGGAGATCCGACAAGGCGATGAGGAGCCTTGAGGCTCTTATGATAGTAGCTGATGAGGAGGATCTTCTTGTCATTTCCGGAAACGGCGAAGTCATTTCTCCTGACAAGGATGTGGTCGCGATAGGTTCAGGCGGCAACTACGCATATTCGGCGGCAGTTGCTCTCTTTGAGAACACCGACCTCGACGCGGAGACCATCGTCAGAAAGTCACTTGAGATCGCTTCCAACATCTGCGTCTACACGAATAACAACATAACAGTTGAAAAACTCTAGGAGGCTGAAATGGCAGACAATATAAAAAACATGACTCCGAAGCAAATAGTTGCGGAGCTCGATAAATATATCATCGGTCAGGATGAAGCCAAAAAATACGTGGCTATAGCCCTCAGGAACCGTTACAGAAGGAGCCAGCTTTCCGAAGAAATGAGAGAAGAGGTTTCACCTAAGAACATCCTGATGATGGGACCTACCGGAGTAGGAAAGACTGAGATAGCCCGCAGACTGGCAAAACTCATGGACGCGCCTTTTGTCAAAGTTGAGGCTACAAAGTTCACAGAGGTAGGATATGTCGGACGTGACGTTGACTCCATGATCAGAGACTTAGTTGAGGCTTCGATGAGACTCAGCAAGCAGAAGAGAATGGATGAAAACGCGGAGATGGCTGATGTCATCGCTGAAGACATCATCGTCAAATCAATTATTCCTGCACCGAAGAACGATAATGCCGGCGGTGTACAGCTCGGCAACATCTTCGGCAATCTGGGGTACAAGACACAGAAGCAGGAATACGAAGAGAATAAACAGAAGGAATACGAGTCCAGCAGAGAATATGCTGACATCAAGCTTGCCAGAGATCAGGTCAGAGAGCAGCTTAGAGCAGGGCTCCTTGAGGACCAGATCATTGAGATCGAAGTAGATGACGTGCCTAAAACTAATCAGCTCGACAATCAGAACGAGGGCATGATTGCGATAGGAAACATCTTCGACAGCATGATGCCTAAGAAGACCAAGAAAAAGAAATGCAAGGTCAGCGACGCAAGACGCATCCTGAGAGAGCAGGAAGCTCAGAAGCTGATCGATATGGATCAGGTGACGGATGAGGCCCTTCAGAACGCCGAGCAGAACGGCATCATATTCATAGATGAGATCGACAAGATCGCTTCCGGCAACAGCCTTAGATCCGGCGCTGACGTGTCCAGAGAGGGTGTTCAGAGGGATATCCTTCCTATCGTAGAAGGAAGCGTCGTCAACACCAAATATGGCCCGGTCAAGACGGATCACATGCTGTTCATTGGCGCTGGAGCTTTCCATGTATCCAAGCCGAGCGATCTTATCCCTGAACTCCAGGGAAGATTCCCGATCAATGTTGAGCTCAGCAACCTTGATAAGGAAGACTTCAAAAAGATCCTTACGGTCCCTGAAAACGCAGTGACAAAGCAGCAGAAAGCGCTTCTGGAGACGGAAGGCGTCCATGTGGAGTTCACTGATGATGCGATCGATGAGATAGCCAACATCGCGTATCTCATGAACGAGGAGACTGAAAACATCGGAGCCAGAAGACTGCATACGGTTCTTGAGATCCTTCTCGAAGACGTATCGTACAATCTGCCTGATCCTGATATCAATGAAGTCACCATAGACAGGGAGTATGTGCTCGACAAGCTTGGCGAAAAGATAAAAGAGGTCGATGTCGACAGGTATATTCTCTAATTGCGGAAGGAAGTCCTGATGTATTTATACAGATCCGTATATGGATGCGGAGAAGCGGAATATACGATAGAAAGATCACGCTTTATAACTCATGTCTCTCCGGCGGAAACGCCGGAGGAGGCGAGGGCTTTCATTGCGGGCATAAAGGAAAGATACAAGGACGCTACACATAATGTTCCGGCTTTTGTATGCGGAGCCGGAAGCGAACATCAGTGGGCAAGTGATGACGGTGAACCTCAGGGGACATCAGGCATGCCCGTTCTGAAGCTCATAATTGCCCAGGAGCTCACGAATGTGGCAATAGTGATAACCAGATACTTCGGAGGAATAAAACTCGGCACAGGCGGTCTGGCGCGCGCTTACACACATGCTGCTTCTCTGGGTATAGAAAATGCCGGCATATGCGAGGTGCGGCAGAGTGCTCTGATGAGGTATTCATTTGACTATTCATACCTGAGCAAACTGCGCAGCATGTCCGAAGAGGGCAGGTTCGAAATGAGCGACATAGAATACACCGAGACAGTAAGCGCGCTTCTTAAATGTCCTGAAGAAAACAGTGATTTGGTGAAATCAGCGATCTCGGATCTGACGTCCGGCAAGGCAGTGTTGCTCAGTGAAAACAGTGTTCCGGGCAGATATCTGATACAGGAAAAAGATTGAAAAAATACTTCAAAATAGTATTTGACACGACTACCCAATCGTGCTAATATAATCAAGCGTCTGCGAGTAAATGCAGACGAAGCACCTATACATAGCACTATTGGGCCGGGTAGTTCAGCTGGTTAGAATGCCAGCCTGTCACGCTGGAGGTCGACGGTTCGAGCCCGTTCCCGGTCGCCAATACGCTGATGTGGCTCAACGGTAGAGCAGCTGATTTGTAATCAGCAGGTTGGGGGTTCGATTCCCTCCATCAGCTCCAATATTTTGTCGAGGGGTTCCCGAGCGGCCAAAGGGGGCGGACTGTAAATCCGTTAGCACTGCTTTCGATGGTTCGAATCCATCCCCCTCGACCATATACATGCGGAAGTGGCTCAGGGGTAGAGCATCGCCTTGCCAAGGCGAGGGTCGCGAGTTCGAATCTCGTCTTCCGCTCCATATTTTGCGGATGTAGTTCAATGGTAGAACTTCAGCCTTCCAAGCTGATAGCGTGAGTTCGATTCTCATCATCCGCTCCAATTTTTTATAAAGGCAAGTTGGGCATATGTGGGTCCATAGCTCAGTTGGATAGAGCAACGGCCTTCTAAGCCGTGTGTCCGGGGTTCGAATCCCTGTGGGCTCACCATTTTTCTTTTTGCCGGTCTCGTGCTGATGGGGTATAGCCAAGCGGTAAGGCAACAGACTTTGACTCTGTCATTCGTAGGTTCGAGTCCTGCTACCCCAGCCAAATGCGACCCATTAGCTCAGTCGGCAGAGCACTTGACTTTTAATCAAGGTGTCCGGAGTTCGAATCTCCGATGGGTCACCATCACACCTTATCCCGCTAAGGATACGGAGAGGTGTCCGAGTGGTTTAAGGAGCCGGTCTTGAAAACCGGTGATCCCGCAAGGGACCGTGGGTTCGAATCCCACCCTCTCCGCCATGAAGCCTTTTTGGAGAAGTACTCAAGAGGCTGAAGAGGACGGTTTGCTAAACCGTTAGGGTTCGTATAGGGCCGCATGGGTTCGAATCCCATCTTCTCCGCCAAATCCATAGGGGTATAGCTCAGTTGGTAGAGCAGCGGTCTCCAAAACCGCGTGCCGTGGGTTCAAGTCCTACTGCCCCTGCCATCAACGGGGTGTAGCGCAGTTTGGTAGCGCAACTGGTTTGGGACCAGTGGGCCGCGGGTTCAAATCCTGCCACCCCGACCACATTTTAATAGGGACACGTCGGGGTGTAGCGCAGTTTGGTAGCGCAACTGGTTTGGGACCAGTGGGCCGCGGGTTCAAATCCTGCCACCCCGACCATTTTTACAGATGGGCCATTAGCTCAGAGGTTAGAGCAACCGGCTCATAACCGGTCGGTCCTTGGTTCGACCCCAAGATGGCCCACCATATGCCCAGATAGCTCAGTAGGTAGAGCAGGGGACTGAAAATCCCCGTGTCCCTGGTTCAATTCCGGGTCTGGGCACCAAAGGATCCGTCGCTATGCGGCGGGTCTTTTTCGTTATCCCGATCGTCAACGTAAAGAGTTCTTGACACATAATAAGTATGTGGTAAAATAAACATATCCAAACAGAGGTTCAGATTATTATCCGGAGACCTATGGAAAACAATCTCGCAAAGATCAGAAAAGAGAAAAAAATAGGGCAGGGTTATCTGGTGGAGATGCTGGGCGTTTCCAGACAGACGATCAGCTCAATAGAAAACGGCAGATGCACTCCATCGCTTGAACTTGCAATGGATATAGCCAATCTTCTCGACATGCCGATCGAAGAGATATTCATTCATAAAAACCGGTTCAAATAGTCTTTGAACCTTTATTAATTTTTTTTAATAATCAGCTATACGGATTGATAAACGTTATAGAATGACGGACGAAAGAATGTGAAACTGCAAGTTCGTCTTTTTTTAGTTTACGAATAATATATTATTGGATAACAGATATGATGAATATAAAAAACTTTAAACTGAATATCTGCATTGTGATACTTTTCTTCACTATTACGATGATAGTTGTTGTTTCATATTCTTACGCAACTTCTGTACCTGATGCTTCCGCACAGATCGATTCTTCAGTTGGAGCGATACTAAGAAAATCAGCTTCTACGGATTCGGCTAATTTGGGTGTAATGTCAGACAACACGAAAATTGTCATCCATAAGGAAGTGTTTACGTCCAAGACCAGTACTTCAAAAGAGTATAAATGGTATTACGTAACGGCTAACGGAAAGAACGGATATGTCAGATCTGACCTTGTAGATAACATTAAATATGGTTCTGTCTCCGGTAAGACAACAGAA
>JAFRCS010000002.1 GCA_017404265.1 Mogibacterium sp.
AACGAGCGCCACATGGTATAAGATCAAGGTAGGTTCAGATTACTATTATCTGTGCTCCAGCAAGGCGAAGCTGACAGGGTCCTTTACATCTCCAACACCTCCATCCGGAGATGCTGCGTCCGGATCTTCTTCATCGGCCACCCAGCTTCCGACAGTAACCACGGATAAGCAGTTCGTAAATACTCTTAATAGTGCCGGATTCCCTGACTCTTACAAAAAAAGTCTTACGGAACTCCATAAAGCTCATCCGAACTGGGCTTTTGTAGGATATAAGACGAATATTGCCTGGAATACTGCTCTGTCGAAGCAGACAAGCGGAGGAACATCACTTGTGTCCGGGTCATATCCCTCCTCATACAGGGACGGCACAAAGCAATATGAAAAGGGGTGGTACAAGGCTGACAGCAGGGTCGTAGCTTATTATATGGATCCACGCAACTTCTTGAATGAAAACAGTATTTATATGTTTGAGGATCTGTCCTATAAACCTGCGTATCAGACATCTTCCGTAGTCGGAACGATCCTTTCACCGACTAAGCTTCCGCAGTATGGCTTTACGGCAAACATATTTATAAACGCGGGAGCCGCACACAATGTCAGTCCGGTATTCCTGGCATCAAGGGCAAGGCAGGAGACCGGCAGCGGTGGAAATGCTGTTAACGGTACGAAGATTTTGGGCACAAAAGTCTATAATGTGTTCAATATAGGAGCCTTCGGAGGAACGGATCCATTGTATAATGGTTTGCTTTATGCTTACGCAAAAGGGTGGACAACTCCACAAAAGGCTGTTGATGGTGGAGCTCAGGAACTGGCAAAGAATTATATAAATCAAGGGCAGTATACAGGTTATTACCAAAGGTTCAACGTCAGGAACGGAGCCGGAAAGGTCGGTACGCACCAGTACATGACAAATATCATGGCGCCGTACAGCGAAGCGCTGATGACCAAAAATTCATATACTAAATATGGTCTAACTAATCAGCCGCTTGTCTTCGAGATCCCAATCTACGAAGGAATGCCGGCGTCGACAAAACTTCCATAAAATAAAAATGAGGCCTCCAGGAGGAGGCCTCTTCTTATAGGGCTAAGCCCTGACATGTACCGCGAAGAGCAAGCTCTCGGTTGATAGCATTCAGGATGGTACGCTTTTTATAGCTCCATTCCGGAGAAACCAGAAGTCTTCTTGGCACATCTCCCGTCAGCCTGTGTATCGTTACCTCGGGAGGGATGATCTCAAGACATCTCACCACCAGGTCAACATATTCTTCAATGGAGTCAAAAGGGACATAACCGGGCATCGTTTCATATAGAGGCGATGTCTTTATTATATTCATGAGATGCAGCTTGATGCCAAACACCTGCCGTCTGCATACATGCTTCAGCGATCGAAGCATCATTTCCTGAGTTTCTCCCGGGAGCCCCAGTATAAGGTGGGTGACTACACGTATACCGCGCTCAACAAGCGCCGCTGAAGCCATGTCATAATCGGAAACTGTATAACAGGTGTTCATTGCTTTGAGAGTACTGTCGTGAATGCTCTGAAGTCCAAGTTCCACCCACATGAAATGGCTGCGGTTTATCTCTTCAAGAAGATCCAGTACATCGTCATCGAGACAGTCCGGACGTGTGGCTATTGCTATGCCGCTGATCCTTGGGTCATCCAATGCGGCATAAAAGCGCTCGCGGAGCACGTCCACAGGGGCATAGGTGTTTGTAAAAGACTGAAAATATGCCAGGTAACAGGCATCAGGCCATTTTTCGGAAAGCCTGCCTATCTGCTCTGTTATCGATGCGGAAACGGATGCGCTGTCTTCGGTCATGCTGGCAGCAAGTTCGCCCGAACCTCCGCCCGAGCAGAAAGCACAGCCGCCGTATCCCTTGCTGCCGTCTCTGTTGGGGCAGGTGAAGCCGGCGTCAATGCTGAGCTTTACAGTCTTGCGGCCGAATTCATCTTTCAAAAAATTGCTTATAGAATTGTATCTTTCACCGCCCTGCATGTGTCAAGAAGCCTCCGGATGTGTTATAATATTATGGTTTTATATGTGCGTTATAGTATTTACGGAAAGGAAAGAGCGTTGGAAAAAACTTCAGGCTGCATGCCGTGCATACCGGGTGATGATCTGAATATCATGGCCGGAGAATTATCCGGTATCGCCCTTATGCCTAAGAAGCCGAGCGTTCTGATGCATGCATGCTGCGGTCCGTGCTCAACCTCATGTGTTGAGAGGACAGCGGAGGACTATGCTCTTACCCTGTACTATTATAATCCAAACATCACAGACAGAGAAGAATATTACCTCAGACGTGATACGCTGCTACAGTTTCTGAAGGCTTTCAATGCAGAGCACAAAGACATGTATACGGCGGGCTTTCTTGAAGGAGCATATGAGCCTGAGAGGTTCATAGAAAAGGCAACGCCGCTAGCGGACGAGCCTGAGGGCGGCAGACGCTGCGAACTTTGCTTTGCGCTCAGGCTGACTGAGACAGCAAGAAAGGCGAAGGAGCTCGGCATGGAGTATTTCACCACGACCATGTCGGTGAGCCCGCATAAAAACTATGAAAAAATAAAAGAACTCGGTCTCTTTCTTGAAGAAGAGACGGGAGTGAAGTTTCTGGATATAGATTTCAAGAAAAAGAACGGTTTTGGCCGCAGTGTGGAGTTGTCGAAGAGATACGGACTTTACAGACAGAACTTCTGCGGCTGTGATTTCGCAAGGTACGCAAATGAGAAATGAGCGGTTTCCGGTCATAGTGAATATTATTACGGCGTGTCTGATCACCATGCTGATGTCGCTGCTTGTTTCCTGTGGCGGAGGCGGAGGAGAAGTTCCTTCATCCGACGATGCTCCTGCCGATCCGGATTCTTCATATGAAGTTCCTGAATTCAGGGATGCCGTGTATGAAGAGTCCTCTGCTCAGGGCAATTCGGAGGTGCTTGTAGACCTTTCGGGCGTTGACGAAGGATACTTTGCTCTGGTATGCAACTCTGATGCAAAAACCAAGCTTCAGGTGTTCAAAGGCGACGAAGTCTATACATACGATGTCGTTCTTGGAAAAGAGCAGATATTCCCGCTCCAGATGGGCAATGGCACATATACGATCAAGGTGATGAAAAACATAGTCGACACCAAGTACAGCGAGCTGTACTGCTGCACGGCTGAAGTCGATATGGCTGATGAATTCGATCCGTTCCTTAGGCCGAGCCAGTATGCTGATTACAATGAGTCTTCTAACTGCGTCAAAAAAGCCGCTGAGATAGCCGCGTCATCCGCGGATGCCAATGATTTCATCACTGGTGTATATAACTACGTCTGTAAAAATATCAAATACGACAAGAAAAAGGCTGAAAACATACAATCGGGCTACATACCGGAACCGGACCGAACACTTGATGAGGGCAAAGGCATTTGTTTCGACTATGCGTCACTTGCGGCATCGATGCTGAGAAGCCATGGCATACCTACTAAAATCATCTTCGGATATGTAGGTGACAGCGGAGATCTGTATCACGCATGGAACATGTATTACACGGAAGAGTCCGGATGGGTGGCTGTAGAATTCGAGGTCAACGAAGATGAATGGAACCGACTTGACCTGACATTCTCAGCCAACGGTTCAGACAGCAGATTCATAGGAGACGGGTCCAATTATCTGGACGTCTATCAGTTCTGATACGAAAGGAGCCATGACAAATGAGCTTAGGTACCAAAGATAACGCGGGGAAACTGAGTTATACGGAACTCGGATCGTTCTTCGAGAATATGGCAATGATGGTCAAATCAGGCATATCCGTGCCTGAGGCCGCTTCGCTTCTCATGGAGGAAGCCGATCCCGCAGATCGCGTCATAAGCGGCGCTCTCAGCAAGATATGTGAAGAGCTTTCGATGGGAATGCCTCTGGGTGATGCTATGAAAGCATCCGGAGCCTTCCCGGATTATGCCGTTGACATGATCACATCGGCCGAGCATACGGGACGCATAGAAAAGACTCTTTTCCACCTGTCGGGTTACTACAGGACTGAGAACAGCCTGAAGAACACTATGACATCTGCCGTAAGATATCCGGTGATACTGCTGTTCATGGTGATCGCAGTGCTTGCTCTGATGCTTGCGCTGGTGTTCCCGGCATTCTACGGAGTTTATAACAACCTTACAGGAGGTCTGGCAGCATCGTCATACGGCTACATCAACGTGCCGTTCACCCTGTGCAAGGTGATGCTTGTTATCATGATCGTTCTGGTAATACTGATGCTGGCAGGCATTTCAATGTGGAAGAACGGAAAGAAAGAGACTGTGAAGAGTGTGCTTTCAAAATCGGCTCTGTTCAGAGAGCTTTTCGACAACCTCGATCTTTACAGATTCAGTTCGTGCTTCGAGATGTTCCTGTCAAGCGGAGAGCATCAGGACGAGGCTCTTATCAAGAGCATGCCTGTAGTTGAGGGAACAGCTCTCAGAGAGAAGCTGCAGCGCTGCGCCGACAAGATGGCCGCAGGCATGAGTTTCTCCCAGACGGCTTATGAAGAAAAGCTCTACGATCAGACCAACAACAGGATGCTGATACCTGCAGAAAGATCGGGAATGCTCGACGAGATCATGCAGAAGATAATGACAAACCTCAGAGACAGCATAGAAAAGAGCACAGGATTGATTGCAAATACCGTTGAGCCGCTGCTCACAGGAGCCCTGATGATCTTCATCGGGATCATGCTGATAAGCCTTATGGTGCCTCTGATCGGCATCATGAACTCAATAGGCTAGGTTAAAAGGACGGAGCCGCAAGAATGAAGACAGCTTCAGGTAAAAAGTTCATAGTCGCGATCGTGCTTGCCGCGATGATACTCATCGCCGCAGTCTTGATGTGGGCCGGCGCGAGGGCTAAGAACAACATGGCGGAACAGACAGGCTCCATAAGGGATACGGTTTATGCCAGAGCGCTCCAGTGTTACGTGATAGAAGGGGCGTATCCGGAAAGTCTCGACTATCTGATCGAGAACTACGGACTGGCAGTCAATACCGATGATTACCGCATCATATATATACCTTACGCAGAAAATCTCCCGCCGGAGATCAAAGTAATATACCTCAAGGATAAATAAATGCCGCAGCGTATTAAAACACTCAGAGACGTAATAATAGCTCTCACGATTACCGTGTTGTTCGCGGTCATCCTTTCGCTTGTCGTTTTCTCGGCAAGAGGTTATCAGCACTCGGCAGAGCTGCAGGACAGCAGCAGCAATACAAGGGCCGTGCTCTCATACATTGTGAGCAGTGTAAGAGACAGCGATGTTTCCGAAATAAGTATCGAGAACAGGTCGGGCAAAGAGTGTCTGGTGATCAGCTGCGACGGTTATGAGCACAAGTTCTACATGGATGAGGGAAGACTTCTTGAAGAGTACACAGAACCGGACATGGGAGTGGATCCTGCCATGGCTCTTGAGATAGGCAAAACCGGCACACTTGAATTTGATATAGATGAAAACGGCATACTTACTGTCAGGACAGACAGCGGATCGTCGTCAGTCAACACGGAGAGAAGAAGATGAATAACAGGAAGAATACGGCTTTCACAGTCGAGCTTCTGGGGCTCTTCATATTGCTGATCATGGTGATAACCATTGTCGCCTCCGTTTTTGTGCTTAGCAGATCTCACAGCCTTGAGGCAGGACGACTCAATGAAGCTGTTATCCTTGCAGAGAACGCCGCAGAGGTATCTTCAACTGCTCCGGACAATGAAGCGCTGGCAGACAGACTTAAAACCATAGACAATAATTTTGGACATAGTGTCGTCTCGCGTGACAGCAGCGAATCTTCCGGTTCATGGAACGCCATTTATGCATCGCTTAAGGATACTAAAGCAGACAAGTATATCATTTGTGTAATCCGCAGCTATCCGAATGGAACGCCGGGGGAAAGATCTGACGGCGGTACATATGCTGAGGACCTGATAGAAGTGTACGCCTGCGGTACGGCAGATCCGGAAGAAATCGGCCTTCTTGAGCCTTCGGAGCTCGGTGAGCCTATATACACGCTGGTGACAGGCACGTATTTCGGCTCTGACAATTACGTGAAGGAAGGAGGCAGGCCATGAATCACAAGACAAGATTAGGTCCTCTGGCCATATTCCTCGCGGTAGTTGTGATGGTAATAACTACCATGGCCGTGCTCACCATAGCGACTTCTAATGCTGACAGGACCATGGCGAAGAGATTCGCATCGGTCACGCAGACGAGGTATCAGCTGGAAGCAGACGGCGAGAAGTTTATCAGCGAAGCGGTGAACAATCAGACCGGCAGTTACGAGTTCTATGAAGAACTGAACGGCTACAGTATAACTGTGGTGATCACAGAACCTGATGCAAACGGAAACTACGAGCTGCTCGAATGGAAGGTGAGCAAGCTCTGGAACGCGGATGATCCCGTAAAGGACATCTGGAACGGACTATAAAAAATACGGTATAACCAAGATCCTGAAAGGAACAAACTATGACACTCAATGAGATACTGACATCCGCGACGCTCAAGGGAGCATCCGACATATTTCTCATCTCCGGCATTCCGGTCACCTTCAAGATCAAAGGGATGCAGGACAGACAGGATAGCGGGATAATGAAACCCGATTCCATCAACGAGGTAATCAAGGAGATATACGATGTGTCCAGACGCGATACTTACAATCTCGACAATGCCGTTGATGATGACTTCTCGTTCTCCATTAGAGATCTCGGCAGATTCAGAGTGAATATCTTCAGACAAAGAGGTTCTCTGGCCGCGGTCATCAGGGTGATCAGGTTCGGCATCCCGGATCCTGCGGCACTCGGAATCCCTGAAAACGTTCTCTCGCTGGCTGACAACAGGACCGGACTGGTACTGGTCACAGGAGCAGCAGGCTCGGGCAAATCGACAACGCTGGCCTGCATGATAGACCGTATCAACAAAAGCAGAGAGGCTCATATAATCACGATGGAGGACCCTATAGAGTATCTCCATTCGCATAACAAGAGCATAGTCACCCAGAGGGAAGTGTTCATCGATACTCCGGGCTATCTGGAGTCACTGAGATCCGCACTGAGAGAAAGTCCTGACGTCATACTGCTTGGCGAAATGAGAGACTTTGATACCATATCGTCCGCCATCACAGCTGCTGAAACCGGAGTTCTGCTGTTCAGCACGCTTCATACATCGAGCGCTGACAACACGATCAACAGGATAGTGGACGTATTCCCTGCAAATCAGCAGGTACAGGTAAGAAGCCAGCTGGCACAGCTCATAAAGGGTGTTGTCTGCCAGCAGCTGGTCACTTCGGTGGACGGCACATTGATCCCGGTGTTCGAGGTAATGAAATCGTCACCTGCGATACACAACATGATCAGAGAAGGCAAGCTCCATCAGCTTGAATCGGCCATGCAGGCCGCTTCTGCTGACGGCATGGTGACCATGGACGCGAGCCTGCTGGATCTGTATGAAAAGGGCAGGATCACAAAAGATACTCTTCTGACAAGCTGCAACAATTTCGAATTCATGGTAAAGAGAGTCGGCAGCAGATAGAAAGGAGCCAGTCATGCCACAGGAAGAACTGAATACTCTGATAGTAACAATGTTTGGTGGTTTTTCCCTCCGTTACAACGGCAAAGAGATATCACTGGGCAATCTCAGCGGACAGCAGATAGTGCAGTTCCTGCAGCTGCTGCTTCATTACCGCAGCCAGGGTGTTTCGAGAGACCTGGCAAAATCAGTACTCTTCGGAGACAGAGATGTCGACGATGTATCGCACTCCATCCGCAACATCATCTACAATATGCGCAAAAAGCTGAAAGAACTCGGACTTCCGGAAAGCCAGTATGTTGTAAAGCGCGGGGGCGTATATTACTGGGCCGATGATATCCCGGTAAAAGAGGATGCCAGCGACTTTGACGATGCGTATGATATTGCCATGGAAACAGAGGATGATAAAGAACGCGTCACCGCTCTTACAAATGCATGCTACAAGTATAAAGGCAGGTTCCTTTACGGCAACGATTCAGCGGTCTGGATCGTCCAGGAAGGCGAGCGCTACAGAGAGCAGTTCAGCGACTGCGTCAACGAACTGGTATCATATCTCAGGGACGATCATAAATACCTGCAGATGCAGGATATAGGACTGTATGCGACAAAGGTCGACCCGTTTTCGGAGTGGGAGATCGTTACGCTCGAAGCTCTGTCCGGTCTGGGCAAGTTTGATAAGACGGAGAGTTTCTACAGACAGACTGTAGACGCCTATACTGCCGAGTACGGAGGCAGGACCAACAGCTATGTGAGAGAATTCGTAAACAGGATGGGCCTGAAGCTGGTAGTAGGCACGGAATCTCTTGAAGAGATACAGAGAAAGATCGGAAACACCGATGTGATCGACAATAACGGCTATTATTGCTCGCTGCCGGTCTTCCAGGAGATATACCGCATGACCGAACGTATGATGGAGCGTGCCGGTGAGAAGATCTTCCTGATGCTTTGTACGATACTCGACAGCAAGGGCAATCCGATGAGAGAAGGCCCTAGGCTGGATGAACTTTCCGAAAGACTGCGTGAGACCATCATAGAGACCGTAAGACGCACGGACACAGTAACCAGATACGGCAAAGGTCAGTTCCTCGTGCTTCTGATCAACATTACTTATGAGGACTGTGCGATAGTATCCAAACGTATCAATTCCAAGTTCATACGCAACGGACAGAGGACAAGCGTCAGTTATTCGGTAAACAATGTCATCGTATCCGCTTTTCCGCCTGAAAGATAACAGGCTGTTTATTGAACACAAAAAGGGACAAGAGAGAAGGAGAAAGAACAATGAGCAAATTAGTTATACCTAAGGATTACAAGCCTATACTCGATCCTACTGAGACGCAGCGCGCCATCAAGAGGATCAAAGACCACTTCCAGAAAGAGCTCGCAGACGGGCTCAACCTCGGCAGAGTGACAGCGCCGCTCTTCGTCATCCCTGAAACGGGACTCAATGATAACCTTAACGGTTATGAGAGAAGAGTGGAATTCACTATCAAGGATCTTGACGAGAAAAGAGTCGAGGTAGTACAGTCGCTCGCGAAGTGGAAGAGAATGGCACTCGGAAAGTACGGTACAGAGCCTGGACGCGGCCTCTACACCGATATGAATGCCATCAGAAGGGATGAAGAACTCGACAACATACACTCAATCTATGTCGACCAGTGGGACTGGGAGAAGGTAATGACTGCCGATCAGAGAACCAATGAGTTTCTGGAGCAGACAGTAAGAGTCATATACTGGTGCCTGAAAGACCTTGCCGACTATGTGAACGACCATTATCCGCAGATCGGCATCGATCTTCCGGACAAGATCACATTCATAGATTCACAGGAGCTTGAGGACAGGTATCCTGACAACACTCCAAAGGAAAGAGAACGCTTCGCTTCAAAGGAGTACGGCGCCATCTTCGTAAAGAGGATAGGCCGCAAACTGAAATCGGGTGTTCCTCACGACGGCAGAGCGCCTGACTACGATGACTGGGAACTCAACGGAGACATTATCCTATGGAACCCGGTACTTGAAGACGCTTTCGAAATAAGCTCCATGGGCATCCGCGTAGATTCGGAATCCATGGTACGCCAGCTTGAGATCGACGGAAAAGAAGACAGAAAAGAGCTTAAGTTCCATCAGGATGTAATAAATAACAGACTCCCTCTTACAGTAGGAGGGGGCATAGGTCAGAGCAGGCTTTGCATGTACTTCCTCAAGAAGGCTCACATCGGAGAAGTACAGGTATCCGTATGGCCTGAAGAAATGTGCGAAGTGTGCGCAGACAATAATATTTTCCTGCTTTAGTAACATGTGAGACCGGCAGATGCAGTATATCGATGCAGTCATAGACAATAAAAGCGTCAATACGGACAACTTTTACACCTACAAGGCACCCGATGAGGTGGAAGTAGGCGCAAAGCTGACAGTGCCGTTCGCAAGGCGCAGCAAAAGTGTTGACGCGTACTGCGTGAGAGTCGGTGTCGAAAGCGGACTCGACGATTCCAAAATAAAAGAAATCGACACATTCGATCCCGGCCGCTCGCTCAGCAGCGAGATGGTCGGGACTGCCATGTGGATGAGAAAACGCTATGGCATAAAATACATAGACGGTCTCAAGATGTTCGCGGTAGACGGTAAGAGAGAAAAAGCTCTTAAAACAAAGACTTCAGGTCCGTCAGACCCTGATTACGAACTGACTGATGAGCAGAAAACGGCCGCTGACATGATATCCGCTTCTGTAGAAAAACGTGAGACAAAGACTTACCTTATCAAAGGTGTCACAAACAGCGGCAAGACAGAGGTTTATATGCAGGCCGTTGCAAAAGCGTTGGAGCAGGGAAGGACCGCGATAGTGCTTCTTCCGGAGATAGCGTTGTCCGCACAGGTCGCCGACCGTTTCAGAGAGAGGTTCGGATCCGGCAAAGTGGCGACTATTCACAGCAGACTGAAGAAGTCCGAGAGACTTTCGGAGTGGCTGAGGGTAAAAAACGGAGAAGCGAGGATAGTTGTGGGGGCAAGGACGTCTGTTTTCGCGCCTCTTGACAATATAGGAATTATTGTTATAGACGAAGAGCATGAGAGCACTTACAAATCCGACCACAATCCAAAGTACGAGACCGTGGATATAGCGTATAAAAGAGCAGCGCTTTCCGGCGCTGTACTGGTCCTGGGCAGCGCGACTCCAAGCGTTGCATCCTATTACAGGGCAAAGAACGGTATCTATGAGCTTATAGAACTCAAAGAGCGTATAGGCGGCAGCCGGATGCCTGAACTTGAGATCGTGGATATGCGAAAGGAAGCGTCTTCCGGGAATACCGGAGTGCTTTCTAGAGAACTGGCGGAGCAGATAAGCAGATCGCTTGCACGCAAGGAGCAGGTGATACTCTTCCTTAATCGCAGGGGATTCTCCACCAGGATACTGTGCCCGGACTGTGGTCACAGCATGACCTGCCCGGACTGCGGAATCGCCCTCACGTACCATAAATCCGTTAACGCGGCAGTCTGCCACTACTGCGGACGCAAGTTCCCGGTCCCTGATACCTGTCCGGACTGCGGCAGCAAGTATATAAAGTATGTCGGAGCCGGTACCGAGAAAGTAGAGGAGGAAGTCAGGCGAATGTGGCCGGACGCGGGAGTCGACCGTTTTGACATAGATACGGCATCGGCAGCGGATGATCCAATGAGAGTCATATCAGACTTCCAGAGCGGAAAGACGGATATCCTGGTAGGTACGCAGATACTGGCAAAAGGCCTTGATTTCAAGAATGTGGGGCTGGTAGGCATCATCAATGCCGATGTAAGCCTGAACATTCCGGATTACAGATCTTCAGAGAGGACATTCCAGCTCATTACTCAGGTGGCCGGAAGGGCCGGCAGAACAGGCGGAGACAGCAGCGTGCTTATCCAGACCTACGAACCGGAAAGTGATGTGATCATGGAAGCAGCGTCAGGAGATTACGAGAGTTTTTACGAGGCTGAGCTTCTTCACAGAAGCATTATGAATTATCCGCCTTACTCTGATATAATCTCTATCGGATTTGTTGCGGAAGATGATGAGACTGCGATGTCGTATGCCGAAGCCTTCAGAAACAGGCTTGCGGGGCTGAAATCGGCTCCGGAGGACGCAGTAGTAATGAGGCCGAGGATAGACGAGAAACGCAGTGACAGCAAGTCAAGAGCGGTGTTCCTGATCAAGGCCCCGCGGGGGACCCGGGCCGGTTATGTAAGCGAATACATGGCTTTCCGTGACCGTATGATAGCGTCTAAAGCTCCGGCATTTATAGAGATAGATGTAAATCCATACGGGATGATATAAATAAGCAAACGAAAGAAGAACAAAATGGCACTCAGAAATATCACTGTCAGAGGCGAATCGATACTCGCCAAAAAATGCAAACCGGTAAGGGAGATAACTCCACGCATCAGGGAGGCCTGCGCTGACATGGTCGATACCATGAAAGCGGCAGACGGAGTAGGCATTGCCGCTCCTCAGATAGGCATCATGAAGAGATTCTTCATCGCGATGCCTCACGTCGACGCGGAAGATGAAGCCACAAGGGACAAGATCTACTACATGATCAACCCTGAGATCACATACACCGAGGGCACACAGGACTCCAGCGAGGGATGCCTGTCCGTTCCGGGCTACATGGGACTCGTTGAAAGACCATATAAGATCAGGATCAAAGCGACTGACCTTGACGGCAAAGAGCATGAGTACGAATTCGAAGGCTTTGAAGCAACCGTCTTCTGCCATGAATACGACCACCTCGAGGGTATACTATATTCGGATATAGCAAGAGACATGATGACGGTAGAGGAGTATTCTGAGCTGCTCGAAAAAGTCAAGGAGATGCACTCAGAAGATGAAGAAGCCGACAACTCCGAGATCTGGGCGCTTAGAAACAAGGAAAGAGTATAATAAGGCAAAGATGAAAATAGTATTTATGGGAACGCCCGCGTTCGCGGCATGCTCCCTGCAGAGACTTATAGACGAAGGATATGAGATACCGCTGGTGGTGACCCAGCCGGACAGGAAGGGCAACCGCAACAAGATGATCCTTTCGGAAGTGAGAAAGCTGGCTCTCGAGCACGGCATAGAGACCGCGCAGCCTGTCAGGATCAAAAAAGATCCGGAGCTCATCGACAGGATAGCGGCGCTTGAGCCTGACATGATAGTCGTTGCCGCTTTTGGTCAAATACTTCCGCAGTCCGTACTGGACATACCGAAGCTTGGATGTATCAATGTGCATGGATCACTGCTTCCTAAGCTGAGGGGGGCGTCGCCTATGCATGCGGCAATACTTGAGGGCCTTGATGAGTCCGGTATCACTATAATGCGCATGGAGGCCGGCCTCGATACCGGCGACATGATAAGCAAGGTATCCTGCGACATAAAGGGAAAGGATTTCACGGAAGTCTCTGAGATACTGGCTGAAGCCGGCGCAGAATTGCTGGCGGAGACCATTCCTCATATAGCTGACGGGACTGCCGTTTATGAAAAACAGGACGATTCCGAAGCGACGTATGCCGGCATGATGAAAAAGACGGACGGTTTTACGGACTTCGATGAAGCCGCGGAAACAGTGGAACGCAAGATAAGGGCGTTCATCGAATGGCCGGCCTGCTACAGCTACCTTGACGGACAGCAAATAAAGTTCTATAAAGCGGAAGCGCTGACGGAAGATCCGGACGGGGAGCCGGGTACCGTTAGCTGCATGGACAAGACAAGTTACACCATCAATTGCAGGAGCGGCAAGCTGAGAGTTTTTGAGCAGCAGCTCCAGGGCAAGAAAAGAATGAGCGCCGGAGATTTCATGAGAGGGCATAAGCTCGCACGCGGAGACAGATTCGGCGCAGAGGAGGGACTATAATGTATTACGGATATTATGATTACTCATGGTTCGTCCTGATCCCGGCAATCATATTCACTATGATATGCCAGGCAAGGATCAACAACGCGTACAGGACATACGCGCAGGTGCCTTGCAGCACAGGCGTTACAGGCGCTGAAGCAGCGAGAGCCATGATGGACGCGAACGGCCTCAGAGGAGTCGCCATCAACGTCATCAACGGTGGCAATTCACTGGTCAATTACTATGACCCGAAGACCAAGAGCCTAAATCTTTCAAGAGAGGTATACAGCTCATCGTCGGTATCTTCGGTGTGCATAGCCTGCCACGAGGTAGGTCACGCCATACAGGATGCGACACACTATGCTCCGCTCGCTCTCAGAAACGGCATCGTGCCGGTGGTAAATCTGACTCAGATGATGTCATGGCCGCTCATTTTCTTCGGCCTTATCATGTCGACAGCATCACCTTACGGCAGCCTGATGTTCCTCATCGGAGTCATCTGCTTCCTGTTCGTTATTTTCTTCCACCTGATCACTCTCCCTGTGGAATTCAACGCGTCCAACCGCGCGCTGGCCAATCTCAGGGAACTTCATCTGGTGAACGAAGAGGACTATGTCGGTTCAAGAACGGTCCTGAAAGCAGCTGCCATGACATATGTAGCCGCTCTCGCGACTGCCATTGCCAGCTTGCTCAGAGTACTTGTCCTCGCAAGGAGGAGCAGGTAGTACCGGATGAACAGGGACTGGCTTGCGGTATTTGAAGCATTAAAGGCCGTATATTCCGACGGAGCTTTTTCAAATATTTCCATAAACGAAGCTGTTTCGCGCCATCGCGGCTCGCGGGAGAGCTTCGTTCGCACGTTTGCGAAAGGCGTACTGAGAGACAGCATCAGACTGGACTACGTCATAGACAAGCTGGCTGACAAAGGCATCGGCAGCATAAAGCAAAGACCGCTCATCATTCTCAGAATGGGTATATATGCAATAGACCGCCTGGACAGCGTGCCTCAGCACGCTGCCGTGAGCGAGGCTGTCGAACTGGCCAAATCTGTCGCGAAGGGGAGCGACCGGTTTGTGAACGGTATCCTCAGAGCCTATCTGAGACACAGGGATGAATTTGATCCGGAAGGCATGGAGCCTCACATACGATGTTCGTTCAGCGAAGGCGTATTTTCGCTTTTGAGCGAACAATACGGCGCGGAGGTGAATGACATCGTGAAGGCGCTCAATACGCCCCCGGAGGTCTATTTAAGGGCAAATAGGCTGAAGGCTAAAAGGGATGAGATCATCGACATGCTCAAAGAGCAGGGTATAGGTGCTTATCCATGTGAAGAAAACAGTGAAGCGATAAACGCAAAAGGAAGCGGCATTGTTTCAAGCGATCTGTACAGGCAGGGATATTACACCGTCCAGAGTCTGTCATCGATGATAGCTGTAAAAGCCCTCGATCCAAAGCCTGGATGCAAGGTGCTGGATCTTTGTTCCGCTCCGGGAGGCAAGACAGGATACATGGCGGAGCTGATGGGCGATGAGGGCAGCATAACAGCCTGTGACATATATCCGCACAGGCTGATGCTCACGCAGGCAGCCATGAAGAGAACAGGCGTGAGCATTTGCGCTTTGGAAGAGCGCGATGCTTCCGTATATGAGCCGGGATTTGAAGGGCGATTTGACTATGTTCTGGCGGATGTTCCTTGTTCCGGACTCGGCGTCATAGCAAGTAAACCCGAAATCAAACTTACAACAGACCCGTCGCGTTATGACGAACTGATATCCATCCAGAAAGAGATACTGGCAAACGCAATACGGTATGCCAGACCGGGCGGAAGAGTGGAATATTCGACCTGCACACTCAACAAAAACGAGAACGAAGCGGTAGTTAAAGATGTATTAAGCAAAGCCTGCAGTTCGGCCGGGATTGTTGAAATGGCAACGATTATGCCATATAATGGCAAAGTAGGTTTTTTCTACACTATTATAGAAAAATAAAACAAATACACAGTACGGAGAACTGATTGACATGAAAAGCGGTTTTATAACAGACAGAGGCAGACGCAGACCAACCAACGAAGACTCGCTAAGAGCCTGTGAAGACCTTGATTTCTTCATGCTCGCCGATGGAGTCGGCGGCAACAGGTCAGGAGAGATCGCAAGCCAGTCGGCACTCGACGCCCTTGAGAAATTCGTTCGCCATAACCCGCCTGAATGGCTGGGATCACGCGACGAGGTTTTCAGATATTTCAGAGCTGCTGTCAACTACGTCAATCAGTTCATCATCAAGCTGTCGGAAGCTAAGCCGCAGTACGCGGGAATGGCAACGACGCTTACTTTTGCTTATATAAGAAAAGATGAGATGTATGTTGCCAATGTCGGAGACAGCAGAGTCTATCTGGCACACGGCGATATGATCCAGCAGATAACTGACGATCACACCTATGTCAACGACCTGGTAAAGATGGGTGCGATCACAAGAGACGAGGCGCATCTCCACGCGCGCAAGAATGTCATCACAAGGGCTATAGGCGCGAATGCCAACAATGAGCCTGACTGCTTCAGTGTACCTGTTGAAAAAGGCGACAAGGTACTGCTGTGCAGCGACGGCCTCTATGATGAGGTCGATGATGACACCATACTCTCTACGCTCAACAGGGCGTCGGATATGACTCAGTGCGCTGAAGAACTCGTTGCGCTGGCAAACGACAATGGCGGCAATGACAACATTTCCGTCATCTGTGTAGATTTGGAGGATTGATAATGGCAAGCAGGGTACTATCCGGGCGTTACGAGCTTCTTGAGAAGATCGGCGACGGCGGTATGGCTGTCGTATACAAGGGCAAAGACAAATTGCTCAATCGTTTTATTGCCGTCAAGATCTTAAGGCCCGAATTCACCAAGGACGCGACATTCGTTGAGAACTTCAAGAGAGAGTCTCAGGCCGCGGCCGGTCTTTCTCATCCGAATATCGTAGGCGTCTATGATGTAGGCCGTGAAGGCAACATCAACTACATAGTAATGGAGCTTATCGAGGGAGATACTCTCAACAAGATCATCGAGAGAGAAGCTCCGATGGACTACCGCAAGGTCATCGACATTTCCAAGCAGGTAGCCTCGGCCCTCAGGATCGCTCACAAGAACAAGATCATCCACAGAGACGTAAAGCCTCACAATATAATGATAACGAACGACGGCGTGGTAAAACTCGCTGACTTCGGTATCGCCAGAGCTGTTAATGACGCGACTCTTTCCACCGGCAGCAAGATCGTCGGATCCGTCCATTACTTCTCGCCTGAACAGGCAAGGGGCAACTATGTAGACGAACGTTCTGATATCTACTCGCTGGGAATCGTCATGTATGAGATGCTCACAGGAAAAGTTCCGTTTGACGGAGACAACCCGGTAACAGTAGCTCTCAAGCATATCAATGAGGAGATAGTACCGCCTATAGAGTTGGAGCCGGGCATACCGCCTGCACTCAACAGGTGCGTCATGAAGGCGACAAACAAGTTCCAGACCAACAGATACGCGAACGCGGATGAACTTATCGAAGATCTTGACAATATCTCGTTCGTCACCAATGTTGCGGGACCTGGACTCTTCGAAAACACGGATATCGAAGAGAAGCGCAAAAAGCGTAAACAAGAGATAGAAAAAGATATCGAAGAGGTCGTACAGGCCAGAGAACGTGAAAATAAAAGAAAGAAGAGAAAGATCATTGCGATCACAGCAGCCATTCTTATCATAGTCGGAGCTTTTGCCGGCGGATACGCCGCATGGAAGATGGGAATGTTCTCACCGACCAAGGCTGCTCCTGATCTTCTTGACTGCACTCTTGACGAAGCGATGGCGAAGGCACAGGAGCAGGGCTTCAAGATCAAGCAGGGCAAGGACGTATACTCATCTGAATATGCCGAGGGCAGGGTCTGCATACAGGATCCTGAACCGGGTACCGAGGTACCTAAAGAGAGCACTATCACAATCAATCTTTCCAAGGGCAACAAGGAAGGACTGGTTCCGAGTGTTCTGGGCATGCAGAAGGATGACGTTGAGGCATACCTTCAGAGTTACGGATACGAACTGGGTAATGTGAAGACCATCACTTCGCCTGAGAAAGCAGGCATGGTCCTTGAGCAGAGCCCTGTAGCCGGATCGACTCTCGACAAGGAAAGCAGCGTCGATATCATCGTTTCCGACGGAAAGGGAACGGAGAAGGGTACAGTTCCTTCTGTAACGAGGATGTCACTTGAAGATGCCAAGAAGGCTATAAAGTCTGCAGGCTTCGTAGTAGGAAACATCACTTACGACTGGGATGCTTCCATTGGCAAGGGATATGTCATCTATCAGCAGTATCAGGCCAATTCGCAGCTTGACAAGGGTACGGCCATAGACCTTCAGGTAAGCTCCGGACCTGAGCCTGAACCGGAACCGGCACCTGCACCAGGCGGTGAAGGCGGCGACCAGAATAACGGCGGTTAGGCTTATATGACAGGTACTGTTGTCAAAGGAATAGGCGGATTCTACTTTGTCTATGACGGCAATGAAGTTGTCATGGGCAAAGCCCGCGGAAATCTCAAAAGAAACAAAGAACTTATATACGTGGGAGACACGGTCGACTTTGATATCGATGAAAACGACAAGGACGGCGAGTGTGTCATCCATCGTGTGATCGAAAGAAGAAACTATCTGACAAGACCACCGGTATCCAATCTGGATATCCTGGTGGTCGTGTTTTCTTTAGTCAGCCCGGATGTCAATTTCCCTGTAGTCGATAAACTTATAGCAGGCTGCGAACTTGCGGGAATAAGACCGGTAATATGCATTTCAAAGACCGATCTTGTTACAGAAAAAGATGCAGCTGAAGCTGCAGGCATCTATTCTTCCATATATCCGGTAGTCTGTATAAATGGTCTTACGGGAGGCGGTACAGAACATCTGCGTGAGCTGATCAAGGGAAAGAATGTTGCTCTTGCAGGTCCGTCCGGAGTCGGAAAATCCACGATTACAAACCTGCTTCATGCAGGAGAAAAAGGGATAGAAGAGGCAGAAGAAAAACTCCTCAAGGCAGCCACAGGACGTATAAGCAACAAGACAGGGAGAGGCAGACACACCACCAGACACGTAGAGATATTCCCTCTGTCTGACGGTACCATGCTGTATGACACACCCGGATTCACGTCACTCGACATGCCGGTCATAGAACCCATCGCGGTCAGGGAACTCTTCCCGGAGTTCAGAGGTCTCACAGGAGACTGCAGGTATTCTGACTGCATGCATATAAACGAGCCGGACTGCGCTGTCAAGGAGGCGCTGTCAAGGGGAGAAATATCACGCACAAGATACGATTCATATCTGACAATGACAGAAGAGGTAAAGAAATGGCAAAGATAGCACCATCGATACTCGCCGCGGATTTCGCAAGACTTGGAGAAGATGTAAAGGACATCTGTGACAGAGGAATAGACTACCTGCACATAGATGTCATGGACGGAGTTTTTGTCCCTAACATCAGCTTTGGCGCTGATGTGATGAAGAGTCTTGACCGTACAGCCGGCGCTCCTTATGATGTTCACATGATGATCATCGAGCCGGACAGATATCTTGAGAAATTCATCACGGACAATACCGAGTTTATCACTGTTCACTATGAGGCATGCGACGATATCGGCAAAACTATAGAACATATACATAAGGCCGGCGCAAAGGCCGGGGTTTCAATAAAGCCGGGAACGGCTCCGGAAGTTCTTGATGACTATCTTAAGGACATAGACCTTATACTCGTCATGTCAGTTGAACCGGGATTTGGCGGACAGAAATTCATGGACAGTTCCCTGCCGAAGATCGAATACTATAAGAAAAAGCGCGATGAAATGGGTTATGACTATGTCATAGAAGTAGACGGAGGCATAGGATCAGGAAATGCTCATCTTGTCAGAGACGCAGGAGCAGATGTCATTGTTGCCGGCTCCGCAGTGTTCAGAGCAGCCGACAGATCGGCAGAGATAAAAGCGATAAAAGGAGAGTAGATCCCGGATGCTTATCCACATGTCAACAACGACCAACATACGTTGAATACCGGAAAGCCTGCTAAATCGCAGGCTTTTTAATTTCTGTATAAACATCTCAGGAAGCAAATGATCTGCTTTTCAGCATTTTTTGCATTCTCAAAACTGTACAGTTTTGACACGAACTTATCAATAGAATGAATGGCGGGGGATTCCTGCCATGATCAGAAGAAAACTAGCGGCATATACGATATTATTCATAGCCGGGACCGCTGCCGGTTATTTCATGTCAGACCGATCCAGGCCGGTCGAGGCGGCCGGATTTGCGGCATCCGTAATGATCAGCATCATGCTTACCGGAAACGATGATGAAAACAGTGCTGACATTTATAGAGATCGGATTTGGAAAGACACAAGGATCATATTCGCAATGCTATTCATCTGCGGATTCTTCCTGTTCTCAATACGCTCCATATCTTACGAAAGAACAGCAATCAGAGCGCTTGAAAACTCAGAGATAAGCGGAAGGGTGATGACAGCGGAAATAAAAGACGAAGACCTGATAATGCTGATAAGGATGACAGGAGACGGACCGCCAAAGGTCAGGGTCACTATCAGGGGATGCGGTGTCACAAAACCATTTGAGATCATCGGAGCGGTAATTGAAGCAGTTGGAGAATACAATGAAATAATGCCGGCGGACGACCCGGGATGTTTTGATTACAGGCTATATATGCGGAGCAAAGGAGTATGTGTTTCTTTTAAAGCGTACAGCTTTGAGATAACTGATGAGGGAAGATCGATACCGGTCCGGGTAAGAAGACATCTTTACAGATCAAGAGAGGATTTCATCAGCAGATTTGATGGAGAGACCGCTGCGTTCATACGTGGGATCATATTCGGCGATAAGTCAGAGATAGACGAAGATACTGTCAGAGAATTCAACGAAAACTCGACCGGTCATATCCTGGCCGTAAGCGGATTGCATATAGGATTTCTGTACGGGCTTCTCCGGATACTTACCGGACGATGCAGGAACAAGGCGGTCTCTGCGCTTATCATAGTGATCCTTATCATGTATGGGGAGATGACGATGTGGAGCCCGGCAACTGTAAGAGCGATAATTGTCATGAGCATAAGCCTTTTGTCTCTCCACTTCGAAAGACAAGCCGATCTGCTGTCATCGGTCAGCCTTGCTGCGTTTCTGATACTCCTTAAGGAACCGTATCAGTTGTTCAATGCCGGTTTCCAGCTGTCTTTCATGGCCATGTGCGGCATAGCATTCTTTACTAAACCCATTTCCCGCTTTTCAGGGGAAACTTTAGGAGTCATGCTGGCCGTCCAGATGGGAACTCTTCCTTTGACAGCGTATTCATTTCACAGATTCAATCCTCTTTCAATGCTGATCAATGTACCGGTAATACTTCTTGCTTCTGTCATGGTACCGTTCTGTATCATGATGCTTATAACAGAAACGGTATTTGGCGGTATACCGCATTTAGCTGAAGACTTCATAGAACTTATCACATATTCTGTTGTCAGACTTAATGATCTGCTGAACTTCAACGGAGGCTTTGCGATCAAAGCTGCCGGCGTGGGAGGCGCTGCGGTCATCGCCGCATATCTCATAATGCTTGGCGGGACATCCGAATGGGTGAGAGTAACGCTCATAAGAGATAAACCTCTCATAGTACTGAAGGCGGCAGCCATGCTGTTTTTGCCTGTGGTAATGCTGGGAGCCTGCCTTTATGATGGGTTTTCTAACGATGAGATAGTGTTCGTAGCTGTAGGACAGGGGGACTGCGTGCATATCAGGGCGGAGGGGCGTGATATCCTGATAGACGGCGGAGGAAGTGATGTATATAACGTGGGAGAGAAGATACTCATGCCTTATCTTCTTCATGAGGGAGTATATAAAGTTGACATGGCGCTTCTCACACATCTTCATGCCGATCATTACAAAGGCATAAGCGAGCTTGCCTCGGAATATCCGGTAGGCGTTCTGGGAATTCCTGTAGATTACAGGGAAAGCCCTGACAATAAGAGTAAACTTACGGCTGACACGAAACAGATCATATATATCAATCCGGATACAAGGATAGACATAGCTGATGAGGTCTGCGTTGAACCCATATGGCCTGTGACCGTTTCCGATGAACCGTTCAGCACCGATGATTCAAATGAGCATAACACTGTATATATGATCCACTACAAAGGTATCAAAGTGATGGTGACAGGTGATTTACTTGAAGAAGACGAGCTCCAAATGGTCGAATATTATGAAGGGACGGACACGCTCAAATGCGATGTGCTTAAAGTAGCACATCACGGAAGCAGAACAAGTTCGAGCGAGACTTTCCTTGATGCGGCATCACCGTCCGTTGCAGTTATACAGGCCGGCCGCAACAATTTCTATGGGCACCCTCACGCGCAGACTCTGGAAAGACTTGAAAAGCGAGGTATCAGAGTATGCAGGACAGATCTCAATGGTGCTGTAGGGCTGGATATACGGCATGGCCGCATATATGTAGAGCTTTTTCATCTGGAAGAGCATTCATGAGAGACCAAAAAAATGTTAGAATACTGACATGGCATACAGAGATTTCGCTAACGACAAGAATAAGGGCATACTCAGGGACGTTCTGCTCTTTTACGGAGCAGAGGACTTCCTTATGGAATGGGCCGCTGAGAGCATCATTACGGAATACGTGGATGAGGATTCAAGGTATCTCGATGTCATACGCCTTGAAGGCGATAATGTGACCGCTGCCGATATAATGGCGGAGGCAAGGGCTTATTCGATGTTCTCGGATAAAAGAGTGGTCATAGTAAGGAATTACCAACCGCTGTATAAGGGAGTGTCGGACATCCATGGAGATGATCTTCTCACTTTCGCGGCAGCTCCGCAGGATCAATCCGTGGTGATTTTCATCGTTGACAGCCGTAATCCCGATCTTTCGGCTTACGGAAAGAAGCTGGCCAAGACATGCGGAGCGTATGAGTTTGCAAGACTGGACAAAGCCGATCTCAAAGCATTCATAACCAAACGTGTCCATAACGCGGGAAAGATGATATCACGCCGCAGCCTGGAGCATATAATGGATGTATCCGGGTATTACAACAAGGGAAGCGGCTACGATCTCGCTCAGCTGGACAGGGATATCTCCAAGATAGTAAAAGCATGCGAAGGCGATGATATAAGCGAGGGCCTCATAGAAGAGATCATGATCGGCGACAGCGACCGATTTGTTTTCAATCTTGTTGACGCGCTGGTAGCGGGCGACAGGGGAAAAGCCCTGGATATAGCTGAGGCAATAATAAGGGATGAAGACGGGGCCATGGCCGTGCTTGCTCTGCTGACAAAGCAGTTTGAGATAATGTACGACTCCCTGGAGCTTTCCGAGCAGGGTTACAGCATCGCACAGATGGCCAAAAAGACAGGTATCAATGAGTACAGGTTCAAGAAAGCCTTCACTGCAGCCGGCAGATACAGCAAGTCACGCATTAAGAGGATCCTCAAGGATATCTATAACGTTGACAGGGACATAAAAAGAGGCGATATCGATAAAGATGTCGCCCTGGAATTAATAGCCATATCGGCCTGCCCGTAAAAGGGCAGGTATTTTTTATATTAACGCGTGGAATCGACCAGCTCACGTGCCGCCTGAAGAGCGTTTTCACTGTCAGAAGAGCCGCTGAACAGTGTAGCTATCATTCTGATCTTGGAATCATCATCCAGATGGTCGATGCTGGTGTAAGATTTGTCATTATCTATCGACTTGCTAATAAGATAATTATCGTTACCATAAGCCGCTATCTGCGGCAGATGAGTCACAGAGATGATCTGCCTGTGTCCGGCGATCTCACTAAGCTTTTTACCTACGACCAGAGCTGTCCTGCCGCTGATCCCGGTATCTATTTCATCGAATATCATAGTCTCAACATTATCTGTTTCGCCGATTATACGCTTGAAGGCCAGCATTATCCTGGATATCTCACCACCTGACGCTATTTTTGTGAGAGGCATCAGAGGATCTCCCGGATTCGTCGAGATGAGGAATTCAACCTTGTCGAAGCCGAGAGGACCTATCTCGTCGAGTCTGCTGATATCTATCCTGAAGCCTGTGTTGGCGAACTCAAGATCTCCGAGTTCCTTTATTATTGCGGATTCCAGCCTTGAGGCGACTATATGCCTTAGCTCGCTCACGTGTGAAGCCTGATCTTTCAAAACGGCATATGCCTTATGAGCTGCCTCGGCAAGATGCTTTTTCTCGCTGTCGAAGTTCTGCATCATATTGAGCTTGGCGCCCAGTTCATCCCTGAAAGCCAGTATCTCATCAATGCTCTTTCTGTACTTGCGTTTGGCATCTTCTATGACCGCCAGCCTTCCTGAGACTTCGTCCATGTCAGCCTCGGAGAAGTTAAGAGAGGATAGAATATCCCTAAGTCCCGAAGCCACATCATCAAGAGCATAGTATGCGTCATATGACTGGGCTGCCATTGAAGATACCTGTTCGCTGTAGCTGCCGGCATCCGAGAGATCGGAAGCGGCGCGGCTGAGTTCTTCGAGCACGGAAGGGTTGCCTTCACTGTCAGAACCCTGAAGAGCGTCATAAGCGGAGCGTACGCTTTGATAGATCTTAGAGCTGTTCTTCATCATGGCAAGGCGCTCCATAAGCTCATCATCTTCACCGGGATAAAGTCCGAGGTCATTGATATATTTATATTCAAAGCTGTAATAGTCCTTCTGCTGAACGGCATTTGCTTCAGCTTTTAAAAGGTCTTCATATTCTTTCTGAGCAGATTTGTATTCATCATACAGCGAGCGGAGCTTCTCAAGCTCAGGCGATAGGGCTTCGCTTCGATATCTGTCTGTGATGCGGATGTGATTCTCCGGATCGAGAATCTGCTGGTTGTCGTACTGTCCGTGGATATCTACCCAGTCGCGGCAGAAGTCCCTGATCTGGCCCAGCGTCACAAGTTCGCCGTTCAGTTTGGATACAGACTTTCCGCCCGCCATTATCTCACGCGAAAGAACGACATCCTCGCCGGCTTTGGTACCTGCTATCTGTATGGATGCCTTGTCTGATCCTGTCCTGACCATCGAAGTATCGGCTCTGTCACCTAAAACAGTGCTTACGGCCGTAACAAGTACTGACTTGCCGGCACCGGTCTCACCGGTGATGATATTGAGGCCGCTTCCTAGATCGAAGGACAGATGCTCTATAGTTGCGAAATTGTCTATAACTATACGGTCTAACATATTCTTATTTCAGTCCTATTCTTTCGATTCCAGAACCCTGTCAAGTTCGGATGTGATGTACGGCACATTTTCATTGCTGTCGACAACGATAAGAAGGGTATTATCTCCGCTTACTGAACCGACTAGGTGCTCAAGGCTAAGAGTGTCGATAGCTTCACCGGCAGCGCCTGCACATCCCGGCAGCGTCTTGACGACTATAAGGTTCTGAGCGCAGGAGTAAGAAAGGGTAGTCTCTCTGAATATCTTGATGAAACGGTCTGAGATAGGACGGTCATCATAGTTGCCGGCAAAATATCTGTACTTGCCGTCTTTTCCCTGTCTTTTTACAAGCTGCAGCTCGCGTATGTCCCTGGAAACAGTTGCCTGTGTAACGCTGTATCCGGCTTCTCTGAGCAGATTGAGCAGCTGATCCTGAGTCTCAACTTCGTTGGTCCTTATGATCTCAAGTATCTTGTTTTGTCTCGATAATCTCATTGTATGCCTCCGCATCCGTTCGATAATTATATACATGGTTATTGTAGCATAAAAATACGAAGTCATGAATAAAAACCAAAATGAGTGACACAAATGCAGGATAAAGGTCAGATGCTGCCTGATAAAACGCGGTCTTTGCTTGAGCTTCCGAAAAAAGGCAATGGAAAGGGAACAGCAAAAAAAGAACAAAAAACGAACATAGACAATAGACAGCATAAATGGTAAAATCCAGTACATGAGGATACTTGGAATCGACCCTGGTTATGCCATCATGGGTTACGGAATAGTCGAATACAAAGGCAGCAAGTTCACGCCTGTCGCATACGGTTCCATTACGACCGATGCACACACCCCGAACGAGCAGAGACTGATGATACTCTACGATGAGCTGACCCGCATTATCAGGGAGTACGAGCCGGAAGAAGCCTCCGTGGAAGAGCTTTTTTACAACACCAACGCCACAACTGCGATAATGGTTGGAGAAGCCAGGGGCACGGCTCTTCTGGCGTGCGCAAAGGCAGGCCTGAGCATTTCCGAGTATACTCCGCTTCAGATCAAATCAGCGCTGACGGGATATGGACGGGCCGACAAGAAACAGGTACAGGCGATGGTCAAGATGATACTTAACCTGTCTGAAGTGCCTAAGCCTGATGACACTGCTGACGCTCTCGCGGCAGCCATCTGCCATGCGCATCATGCCGGCGGACGCATGCCGAGATTATGATCACAAGATCAGAAAAGAGGACAGATGATAAGATTTCTCAGAGGAGAATACCTATATTATGAATCAGGCGCCATAGTCCTTGAGACGCCTGCAGGAATAGGCTTCAGGATTTTCATTTCCGACACCAGCAGCCTGCTTACCAAGCGTGAGGGGGAGGAAATAGAGGTCTATACATACATGCAGGTAAAGGAAGACGGCATGGCTCTGTACGGATTTGCGGACACGGAAGGGCTGGCTCTTTTTGAGCAGCTCATCACCGTGAAAGGCGTAGGACCTAAAGCCGGACTTGCCATCATGTCTACAGGCACTCCAAACCAGATAAAAAGCGTAATAGCGGCGGGAGACGCCGCTTCCATAGCGATGGCTCCGGGAATCGGAAAGAAGACTGCTGAGAGAGTTATACTCGAACTCAAGGACAAGGTATCCGCATTGCCGTTCGAGGGAGCGGACATAAGCGAAGGCTTTGCTCCTGCTGCGGCTCCTGGAAGCGGAGAACGAGGAGAGGCTGTCGTTGCTCTAACTACTCTGGGATACAGCAAGAGAGAGGCGGAGGCTGCTGTTGCGTCTGTGAAGGATGAAGGCCTGAGCGCTGAGGAATACGTAAAGAAATCACTAAAATTCCTGTTATAAGGTAAAGATAAATGAACGAAAGAGTGACACAGACAAAAGCTGTTCCGTCTGAACTTGCGGGAGAGATGACACTCAGGCCACAGTACCTGAGCGAATACTGCGGTCAGACGGCTACAAAGGACAATCTGTCGATATACATCGAGGCAGCCAAAATGAGAGGCGAGCCTCTTGATCATGTGCTTTTCTACGGACCTCCGGGACTTGGCAAGACAACGCTGGCGGGCATAATCGCCAATGAACTCGGCGTGGATATCAAGATCACGTCCGGACCGGCGATCGGAAGGGCGGGAGACCTTGCGGCCATACTTACAAATCTCAATGATAATGACGTCCTCTTCATCGATGAGATCCACAGACTCAACAGATCGGTAGAGGAAGTCCTTTATTCAGCCATGGAAGATTATGTGCTGGATATAATCATAGGCAAGGGACCTGCAGCCAGATCCCTGCGCATAGATATCGCGAAGTTCACTCTCATAGGTGCCACCACAAGAGCCGGAAGCCTTTCGGGACCGCTCAGAGACAGGTTCGGCATCGTGGAGAAGTTCGAATTCTATACGCCTGCGGAGATCAAAGAGATACTCAGAAGGACCGCTAACGTCCTTGAAACCACCATAGATGAGGCCTCGCTGGATGAGATCTCCAAACGTTCAAGAGGCACTCCGCGTATAGGCAACCGACTCATCAAGAGGGTCAGGGATTTCTCGTCCGTTGAAGCTGACGGCGGAATCAATATCGATATCACAATGAGGGCGCTTGAGGCACTCGGCGTGGATGAACTTGGCCTTGAAAAGCTTGACAGAGACATTCTAAAAACCATCATCAAAAATTTCAACGGCGGTCCTGTCGGCATCGAGACCATCGCATCCGCGATAGGAGAGGAAAGAGTCACGATAGAAGACGCCAATGAACCTTATCTTATACAGGCAGGCCTGCTTTACAGAACGCAGAAAGGCAGGATGGCTTCGCGCGCCGCTTACGAACACCTGGGACTTGGCGGGCTTTATAAAGAACCGGAGACAGAACAGCTCCGCATGGATATTGAATGAGGATAGAAGACTTTGATTATGAGCTTCCTGAGGAACTGATAGCACAGACTCCGATGGAGCAGAGGGACAAATGCAGATTAATGGTGCTCGACAGAGAGCATAAGACGGTGGAACACCGTCATTTTTACGATATACTTAATTATGTAAACCAGGGCGATTGTTTGGTCCTGAACGATTCAAGAGTCATTCCGGCTAGAATGTACGGCACTAAAGAGAGCACAGGAGCGCATATAGAGATGCTCCTGATCAAGCGTATCGAAGGTGACCGCTGGGAATGCATGGTAAGACCGGGAAAGAGGCTGCATGACGGTGATACCGTGCTCTTTGAAGGCCGTACGGGCACTGTGCTCAGAGCAGAGATCCTCGGATACCACGATCCTGAAAATGGGACCAGACTGGTTGAATTCAGCTATGACGGGATATTCATGGAAGTACTGGAGGATATAGGCTCAATGCCTCTTCCTCCGTATATAAACAGACCTGCAGAGGACAGCGACAAGGAGATGTACCAGACTGTCTACAGCAGGATAGACGGCTCCGTGGCCGCTCCGACTGCAGGGCTTCACTTTACGAAAGAACTCCTTCAGAAAGCACAGGAAAAGGGCGTACGCATCGCGTATGTCACGCTTCATGTTGGCATCGGTACGTTCAGACCGGTAAAAGTTGATGTCATAGAAGAGCACAAGATGCACTTTGAAGAGTGTTCGATAGATGAAGAAAATGCTTCTGTCATCAACGAAACGATAGAGCATGGCGGGCGGATCATTTCCGTCGGTACGACTTCAACACGCACTCTGGAGAGCATGGCTGTTCCGGAGGACGGAAGATACAGGATAAAAGCCGGCGAGACATCAACGGGCATCTTCATTTACCCGGGATACAGCTTCAAGGTCGTTGACGCGCTTATCACTAACTTCCATCTGCCTAAGTCAACACTGATAATGCTGGTGTCAGCCCTGTACGACAGGGAAGAGATACTGAAAGCTTATAAGATCGCTGTAGAGGAGCGTTACCGCTTCTTCAGCTACGGCGATGCCATGCTGATAAAATAGGAGGACTGATGGGAAACTCCGCGCTTATATTTGAACTACTTCATAAGGACGCTAACTCAAAAGCCAGAAGGGGAAGGATGACTACTCCTCATGGTGTCATTGAGACGCCTGTTTTCATGCCTGTAGGCACTCAGGCGACCGTAAAGGCCATGAAGCCTGAAGAGGTCAAAGCGACCGGCGCTCAGATAATCCTCGGTAATACATACCATCTGTATCTGAGACCCGGCAGCGATATCATAAGGGAAGCAGGCGGACTTCATAAGTTCATGAACTGGGACAGGCCTATCCTTACGGACAGCGGCGGATATCAGGTGTTCAGCCTCGGACATATGCGCAAGATCAGCGAAGAAGGCGTTAAGTTCAGTTCGTATATCGACGGCAGCAAGCACATGCTGACACCTGAGAAGTCTATCGAGGTCCAGATGGACCTTGGCTCGGATATCATGATGGCCTTCGATGAATGCGCTCCGCCGGACGCAGACTATGATTACATCAAAAGATCCCAGGCTCTTACCACACGCTGGCTTGAAAGGTGCATAGCCGCACAGAAGAACACTGAAAAACAGGCGCTCTTCGGGATCATGCAGGGAGGATTTTTCAGGGATCTCCGTGAGATAAGTGCGGAATCCATAGTCAAATTCGATCTGCCGGGCTATGCTATCGGCGGTATATCCGTAGGAGAGACAAAAGAAGAGTATATAGGTGTACTTGAGTATGCTCCGGATCTTCTTCCGGAAAACAAGCCTAGATATGTCATGGGCATCGGCACGCCTGATTACATATTCGAGGCCGTAGAGCACGGTGTCGACATGTTCGACTGCGTCGAGCCTACCAGAATAGCGAGACACGGCATGGCCATGACAAGCTTCGGAAGAGTGAGCATCAAGAACGCAAAGTTTGCGAGAGACTTCAGACCGCTCGATCCTGAATGCGACTGCTATACATGCAGGAATTACAGCAGAGCATACCTGAGGCATCTTTTCAAGGAAGGAGAGACACTGTCTCACATGCTGCTTTCAGAGCATAACCTCAGGTTCCTGTCTAAGATGTGCGAAGACATCAGGAAATCGATAGAAGAAGACAGGTTCATGGATCTCAAGACAGAATTCTATTCGAAATATTACGGTGGGCAGAATTGAGCGGAATATCCCTAAAGGTCAGAAAGGAATTCCTTGATAAAGAGGAGAGTCTCGCAGCAGCGCGAAAGCTCCTTTCTGAAGGGTATATAAAAAATATGGACGAGATCCAGCTGGCGCGTGAGATCCGCTTTCACGCTCTTGCTTATTATTTCTGCGAAAGGACAGGCTTTCTGAAAAGCATGAAAGCTCATGCAGACCCTATCGACCTGCACGACGGAGGGGACACCGGATTCAGAAGATTGGTATATGCTGCATCATGGAAGATCCCGTCACGGAAGAAGTAAGAAAGACAGCTATGGACATAAACGAAACAAGAATACTTAATACGGATAAACTCTGTCCGGCGTCAGAGAATTGCGGCGGGTGTCTGTATCAGGGCGTTCCTTACGCTGAGCAGTACAGACAGAAAGACAAAGCTGTCAGGAGACTTCTGGCAAAACACGATATTGATGAAGAAGTCTATCTTGGCATGGAACCGGCCATTTGCACAGGCTCATACAGGAATAAGATGGAATACACTTTCGGCGACCTCGAGAAGGGCGGCGAGCTTGAGCTCGGCATGCACTTCAGAGGCCGTTTTATGTCGATTTTAACGACCGATGAATGCCAGCTGGTTCCTGCTTCATTCAACACGATTCTTCGCTCTGTGCTTGAATTTTGCCGTCTCAGAGGGTACAGACCGTACCATCGCAAGACTCATGAGGGGCTGCTCAGGAATCTGGTACTCAGATGCGGCGTAAGGACCGGGGAAATCCTTGTCAACATAGTCACATCGAGCAGCATGGAATTTGACGAAGAAGGTTTCAAAGAACTTCTTCTTGGACTCGATCTGGATATGGAGGTCGTCGGGATCCTTCACACATTCAATGACAGCGTTGCGGATGCGGTCATAGACGAAAGCCATAAGATCCTCTACGGACGCGATTACTATAACGAGGAAATACAGGGTCTGAAGTTCAAGGTCAAGGCGTTCGCTTTCTTCCAGACTAACATAGACGCAGTCGAAAGGCTGTACTCAGACGTGCTCAAAGTCGTCCCTGATGTGTCCGGTAAAACCGTCTACGACCTGTACTGCGGCACAGGCACGATATCCCAGCTGATGGCTTCAGAAGCAAAGGACGTATATGGTATCGACATCGTGGAAGATTCGATCATCGCAGCACGTTCCAACACAGAACTCAACGGCATAACAAATTGCCATTACATCTGCGGCGATGTGAAGGAAAAGCTTGATGAGATACCGGAGAAACCTGATGTGATAGTTGTTGATCCGCCGAGAGCGGGGATACATGACAAGGCAGTCGCGATGCTCTGCAGATACGGGATAGATGAGATCGTATACGTAAGCTGCAATCCAAAGACTCTCTGCATCAATCTTGACAGTTTCCGTGCAAACGGATACGAGATCATGTCTATAAAAGCTTATGACAATTTTCCGATGACAAAGCACGTGGAGACGGTAGTCCTTCTATCAAAAGTGAAGCCGGAAAAACTGCCTGCAGACTAAAGATCTGAGGATCATGGAATGGTTTATATCAACAACATTTATACAGGACTGCTGGTATTCCCTTTTATAGCTGCATTGTTCACACTGCCGTATGCTGTTTATCAGTATAACAGGCATGGCTCAGTATCAAAGTACAGAACGCTGATCATATACAGCTTTATTCTTTACATGCTGATCGCGTTCTTTATGGTCATCCTGCCGCTTCCGGACAGAGCGTCGACAGCAGGAAATACGTGGCAGGACCATCTTAATCTGATCCCTTTCAGGCAGATCTGGCTTTACTGGCATGACAAAGCATTCGGGATTGCGGCTCTTCAGGAATATCTTGTCAGCATGTCGTTCTGGCAGCTGTTGTTCAATATTCTGCTGACAGTACCGTTTGGCATATATATGCGCTATTACTTAAAATTTAGTCTAAAGCGCACGATCCTTTACTCGTTCCTTCTTAGTCTGTTCTTTGAGATAAGTCAGATAACAGCGCTTTTCGGGATCTATCCAGGGCCATACAGACTTGCTGATATTGAGGACCTGATATGTAATACGTCAGGCGGAGCTGCAGGCTTTTATATAGCGTCTGTATTTGCCGCTGTGCTCCCAAGCAGGGATGAAATCGATGAGAAATGCAGAGCACACGGCACAAAAGTCACCGGTATGCGCAGATTATGGGCAGCCGTTTTCGATTATGTGTGCATCTCTGCAGTTTATATATTTATGCTCGGTGTGATACAGATCCTGGACCCTGAGTTTACAGGCTATTCCATATATGGAGAGGTATACTGCTGGTCACTCTTTTGCCTGGTATCTCTCGTACAGGTCCTCACAACAAAAGGATCAACGCTGGGGCATGCTGCCTGCAGGGTGATCCTTGTTTCAGAAGACGGAGGTATCGCGTCTGCACGGCAGCTTATAAAGCGTTATCTGTACCTGTTGCTGTTTACTGATACGCCGCTTATCATAGCCGGCTGGCTTATGAGCAGAAGATCCGCTTTCATAATCGATATAATGATACTGGGATTGATTTTTATCTCACGCATCTATTTCTTTATATATTTCATCAATGTAATATTAAGAAAAGGCATGCTTATGCCACATGATAGACTTAGTGGTACGCTTTACATGGTAACTGATATACCTGAAAAACGAGCAGTAAAATGATATGATTGGCATAGATGAATTCCATGAGATACTGACTGAAGTATGCGCCGAACTTCCTCAGGACATGTTCGATCATCTGCATCATGGTGTCATTCTCGAAGAAGGGGAAAAAATATCTCCTCACGCGAAGAACGATGACCTTATCATTTTGGGTGAGTACAGCAGGACCGGGTACGGCAATAGGATCACGATCTATTACGGATCATTCGTGAGATCATTTCCAATGGAAGACAGGGAATTCATAAAAGAAAAACTTCGCGGAGTCGTAAGGCATGAATTCAGACATCATCTGGAGAATCTGTCCGGAATGCATGGCGCAGATTCTCTGGAACATGAAGATGAAGTCAGATTGAAGGAATATATCAGAGGCGAGTAAAAAGGAGGAGACCGGATGAAATACTATCTGTACAATCCACTTGCAAATAACGGCATAAAACCGGACCTTCCGGGTGTCGATCTTATTGACGCGTCAAAGATCGATTATTCTGAATTCTTTGGCAGCCTGAAGGAAGAAGATGAAGTCGTTATGGTAGGAGGGGACGGAACGATCAACTATCTTATAAACCATGTCGACTGCGAAAAGATCAAAAATAACATCTATATTCTCGGCGCCGGCACGGGAAACGATTTTCTCAACGATATCAATGAAGTCGCCGGCAAGGAGATACTTCTCAATCCTTATATCGTCAATCTTCCGGTAGCAACAGTAAAAGGGAAGGAGTACAAGTACATAAACAACATGAGCTTCGGCATCGACGGGTATTGCTGCGAAGAGGCTGACAGGATAAAAGTAAAGAAACCAAATAAAAAGATCAATTATACGGCTATCGCAATAAAAGGCCTTCTGTACGCGTTCAAGCCTTGTCACGCATGGATAGAAGTGGACGGCAAGGAATATGAGTTCGATAACGTCTGGCTTGCTCCGGCTATGAAGGGAAGATACTGTGGAGGCGGCATGAATCTTGCGCCGGGTCAGAACCGCTTAAGCGATCATCTGACTGTGATAGTTTACATGAGCCCTTCAAAGATCAAGTCGCTCAAGAATTTCCCGCTCATATTTGAAGGCAAACATGTTGTGCTGACCGATATGGTAAAGGTGATAGAGGGCAAGAAGGTGCATGTAAGGTTCTCAAGACCTTGCGCGGTACAGATAGACGGCGAGACCATTCTAAATGTAACGGAATACTGGGCAGAGCAAAAATAATACAAAGAATAAAAATAAAGGCTCCGGATGTCCCGGAGCCTTTTGTTTTGTTTTTATTTTGAAGGGTAGCGCCCGATGAACCTGAGAGTCTCGCAAACAGAGGAAAGGTCTTCAAGCATTTTCTTGCCTTCTTCAGACTGGTCATCTCCATCGCACTCGATGTAGAAATAGTATCCCCATTCTTCATAATTGAGAGGTCTGGTGTGCAGGAAACGGATATTGAATCCATGGCTGCTGATCGCGTTGATCGCCTTGACAAGAGTACCCTGCATATTCTTTACAGTGAAGATTATCATGAAGCGGGATCCGTCTTCACATGCGGTCTCGTTTTCTTCTCTGGAAAGGACTGCATAGCGTGTGATTTCTGTGCCGCTGTCCCATTTGAAGACCTTTACGATGCTGAGATCTCCTTTGTAGAACAGATCCATGACATGCGAAACTTCGCCGCTTCTGCTGCGCTCAAAAGGAAGTACGCAAACGTCGCATTCTCCGGCTTCGACAGCCTCATATGTCTTATCATAATTGTTATAGTCAATTTTGGATGCGTCTGCGGAAAGAGTGCAGGCTGCTTTATAATCTTCAGGATCCATTCCTGCGCAATATGCGATACGGTCGATCTTCAGTTCATTAGTTGCCACGGTTTTTTTGCTCCTTTCATTCAGCAATTGCTACTCCGCAAGTATATATCTGAAATATCTGTTATTCAAGTGCTTATTCCTGGATTTCAACGTCCTTATCGGAATGACGGTCCTTATCATAGTGACCGTGCTTGATCATGATGCGCTTGGACATGTTGCGTAATCCGCGCTCCACAAAGTACACGGCCAGAGTACCTACTATTGCGGCTTCATAGAAACCCGTTCCTATCGCCAGGCCTATGCATGCTGAAGCCCAGAGGCCGGCGGCTGTAGTAAGACCTGAGATATGTCCTCTGTGAACGATGATAGTACCTGCGCCAAGGAAACCTATGCCGGATACGACCTGAGCTCCTATACGTGAAGCATCGCCGCCATAATATATGGATGTAAATTCTCCTGTGCACATGGCAAGCATGGCGCCGACACATACCAGAATATGTGTTCGGAGACCTGCTGCCGATCCGTGCGTGTCTCTGTCATAACCGATCAGTCCCGCACAGAAGAGAGCGAGAAGGGCACGTATCAGGAGTGTAAGGATGTTAGGCTCAAGAAGCCATGGAAATTTGTCAACTAACATATTATAAGTTCCTCTTGCAAAGCGGCCTTATGGCTCGAAAAATCAAAAACTGGAATTATTATACAAATAATAGCTTAAAAGTAAAAGCCCCGGCAATCTGCCGGGGCAATGTTGTGTACGCTTATACGTCTCAATTGATTAATAATCAAACCTACTGTGTCAGGCTCATTACGCTCTGGATCTGACCGATCACGATGAGGATCATGAAGATAGGTCCGAGCCACTTGATGCAGAAGTTGAAGAAGCCCTTCGACTTGAATGCCGAGCTGGACTCAACTTCATCATCGATGTAGTGAGGTACGACCCAGCCGATCAGGATAGCCATGATCAGACCTGTGAGAGGCATCAGGATACCCTCAGCAACGGCATCCCATACATCGAGTACATCTGGAATTCCGAACAGGTGGAACCACTGCATTGTAGTTCTTTCACCAAGTCCGTCAAGAGCTGTCATCAGGTTACCGATGAGTGCCCATGCTCCCATTATCATTGTTACTCCGAATCTGTTAGCAGATTTACCTTTCTTGATTCTGCTGTCGAGGATAGCGGAGATACCGCCCTCCATCATGCCGATCGAGGATGACAGGCAGGCGAAGAATACGAGCAGCCAGAACATGAATGCGAAGATCGCTCCGCCCTTCATGTCATTGAATACTGTAGGCATGGATACGAAGAGCAGTCCCGGGCCGGCGCCGAAGTCAAGACCGTAAGCGGAGCATGCAGGCATGATAGCCAGTCCTGCGAGCAGGGCAGCGCATGTGTCGCCGACTGTAACGATGACAGCGTCTCTCTCAAGATTCTCTTTCTTATCCAGATACGAACCATAAGCGATCAGGCAGCCCGATGCAAGCGACAGTGAGAAGAACATCTGCGATCCGGCAAGCTTCAGTGTCTCGAAGATTCCGGATGCGGAGCTCATGCCCTCAAAGTGTGGCTTGAACAGGAAAGCAAGTCCTGCGCCCGCACCCTTAAGTGTGCAGGATCTGATCGCGATGATCACGAGCATGATGAACAGTGCCGGCATAGCGATCTTGCAGAACTTCTCGATACCGCCGGATACGCCGCCAAGCACGATGACGATTGTCAGTGCGAGGAAGATAATTACCCAGATAACCGATGAAGCATTTACAAGTGTCTCACCGAATGTAGCGCCAGGATCAAACTGATTGCCGCCGAACATCGACAGGGACTTGAAGAAGTACTTCATGACATATCCGCCGAATGTGCAGTAGAAAGCGATCAGGAAGAACGGTACTGCAGTCTGGAGAACACCGTTGAAAGTGAATCCAGGATGGATCTCTTTATAAGCTTCAATAGCAGCCTTCTGTGATTTACGTCCGATAGCGATCTCGGAAAGTACCAGTGGGTAACCTACGACTACGAGAAGAATAACGTAGAGAAGCAGGAATGCGAATCCGCCGCCAAGTCCCATCTTGTACGGGAATCCCCAAAGGTTACCAAGACCTACTGCGGAACCAAGAGAGGCCATCAGAAATCCAAAATTGGAATCGAATTTACCTTTTTGTTCCATAGTTTACCTCCTTAAAACAAAACGCATAAAGCGCATACCTATACAAGATTAGATTATACACTCATTAAAGGTGATGTCAACCTTCACAAAACCATCACAATTTAGATTTTCCTTTAATTTTCAAGGCTTTCAGAGTTTAATAAATAGATTTTTATAATAAAAGAGGGCGGGTTTGCCGCCCTCTGTGCAGTGCATATAGCGATTCACATGCTTACGATTCGATATCAATCACCTTTATATTTGAAATCGCCGTCACGCCAGCCCGGTTCGTATTCATAATGCTCAGGCACATCTACTACCCAGACGTCTTTATATTCTGCAGGCGATACTTCTTCTTTATGATGTTCACCAGGTATCGTCTCATCCCAAGCTGGTTCATCAACAATCGTTTCACCGGTATCAGGATCCACATGAGTTACAGCATCATGATGTACAGTAGTTGATGGGTCATCCCATTCTTTATATTCCGCTTCTTTTTCAAGCTGTTTCTCCCAGTGTCCTTGTTCAGGTACTAGAACCTTATGACCCTCTCTTTCCCTGAGCCATTTTTCGTAAGCTTCTTTCTTGGCTTTTTCTTTGGCTTCCTTATCACTCCAGGAGGTGAGTCCGGTTTCTGTTCCGCTGGTGAAATACTCGCCGCCTTTACTAATGACATTTGAAGGCTGCGCCGCGTAGGAGCCTTCCTTGGCCTTAGGGATCTGGTTGATGATATTTCCCCAAAGACGCGCGGCTGTTGTTGACATGGATGACATCTCAACATTCTCATCTGTACCGATCCACAGCGATGCTGCATAAGAAGGAGTGAATCCGTCGAACCAAATATCGTACTGGTCATTTGTGGTACCCGTCTTACCACCCGGAACTACATCGTAAACAGACATGTATCCGTTGGCCTTTACTACCGAACGGAGAACGTCAGTCATGATCCATGCAACGCCCTCATTAAGAGCTTCACTTTGCTGAGACTTGCCTTCAAGCAGAAGCTCGCCGTCTCGATCGAGTACCTTATAGTAGCAGATAGGGGTGTTGACTTTGCCGCCGCCCGGGAAGGACGCGTAAGCAAGCGCCATCTCGAGAGGCATTACACCTTCGGTCATGGCTCCAAGAGCCAGAGCGGCAGGGTTGACGTCATTGACCGGGTCGCTGGTGTCATCATCGACTGTGGACAGTCCGAATTTCTTGAGCTGTGCTACGGAATAATCACTTCCTATCTGCAGTTCAAGTTTGACGGCACAAGTATTTATGGACTTCTGTATAGCAGTCTTGAATGTATTCTTGCCGGAGAAATGATGGTCAAAGTTGTTTGGCCAGTATCTGCCTTCGATTTTTGTCTTTTCGTCTTCGATAGAAGAGTGGACAGTAACATAATCTCCCCAGCCTTTTGTGCCTTGCTTGTCGATATGGAAGTCTGTGAATTTCCATTTCTGTCCTGAAGAAGCAAGCTCATAACTCTTCTGGAGCGCAGCTCCGTATACAGCAAGAGGCTTGATGGATGATCCAGGCTGACGCGGATTGAGTGATCTGTTGAGCATCTTCTGTCCGCCGAATTGGCGTCCGCCAACCATGGCTTTGACTTCACCGGTACCGACACCTACTATACTCATTGCTGCCTGCGGCTGACGCTGTCTAGGCGAGAGGGAATACGCGCTCTGCGTGATTATGACATCATTACCGCTGATCTTCAGCGCTCCTTCATAAAGAGGATCCTCAAAATATGACTTATCTATCACAACATTGCCTTGCAAATCGGCAGACTTGTATGCGGCAGGTATATTAAGATATCCGCCTGCGATAGAAAAGAGAGTATCGTTGTCATCATAGAAATAGTAGCTCTTGAACTCAAGGCTGTAATCGGTTCCTCCGTCGACTTCGGTTTCATAGATATGGAGCTTGTGATCTTTTACTATCGTTATGCTGCCGTCGTCGTTGACCTTAACATCACCTTCATCACCGCTGAGCTTGAAGTTTCCGTCTTCATCAAAGTAGTTGCTGTACTTATAAAGGTTTATATGACCTTCTTCATTGAGCATGTTGCCTGCTGAGTCTGTTGAAGCCGTAACATAAGGGAAATTGCCCTCATCCTGGAACTCCTTGGCGATGACTTCCATGGCCGTGCTGTCTACAGTAGAGTAGATTTGGAGACCCTTTGTGTAAACCATACGTTCAGCACTCTCATATTCCATGCCGTACTGATCCATAAGATCTGCAATGATAGTATCCACAAGGTACTCGTTGAAATATGAGTAGATGCTGTTATTGGAAGCCAGATCAGGGTTGATGAAGTCATTCAGCTTTTTGTCATACACCTCGTCATACTGCTCTTGTGTTATGTACTTCTGGGAGAGCATGAGATCCAGAGTGAGCTGACGTCTGTCTCTGGCGAGGTCGTTTGTGACTACGCTGGTTGGCTCGGTTGCCACGACCTTTGAGTCGACTACATTCTGAGCTTCGCTTCCAAGTTTAAGCAGGGCATATGTGTCCGGAGACTGCGGAAGGGCAGCCAGAGCGGCGCATTCCACAAGATCCAGATCCTGAACTTTCTTTGAGAAGTATGTCTTTGCTGCGGCATTGACACCGTAACATCCATGTCCCAGATATATGGTGTTCAGATATGCTTCAATTATTTCCTGTTTGCTTAGAGAGTGTTCCAGCCTGCTGGCATAATACATCTCAAGCAGTTTTCGTTTGATGCTTCGTACGCTTTTGGTATCAGCAAGATAAACGTTACGTGCAAGCTGCTGGGTTATGGTACTGGTTCCGCTGATCTTTCCGCTTCCCGTGAAAGAGGAGAGAACTGCGCCTATCATTCGTGTCCAGTTGAAACCGTGGTGTTTCCAGAAAGTCTTGTCTTCGATCGCTATGAAAGAGTTGACCAGGTCCTCCGGCATGTCCTCATACTTGATGACTTTTCTGTTCTCCGTATAGAAGATGTTGTCGATCAACTCGCCTTCATCGTTATAGACCACTGAAGAAGTCGCTACAGCGGAGTATATATCCTTGTAGTCATATTTCGGAGCGACCGTAATGATAGCCAGAGCATATATAAGACCGGCAAGGACAAATACCATGCCGACAGCGACCATGTCGCCGAGCAGCTTAAGGAAACTGAACTTGTATTCCTTATTCTTGATGGTCTTGCCGTTTTTGATGTATGTCGCGCCCTGTGAAGGATCGTAGTCCTTGTTCTTCCGATAGAAAAGGGCATGCTTGATACTGCCTTTTGCTCTCTTAGTCTTTACTTTCTTTGATGATTTTTTCGGCTTCTTTGGTGACTTTGCAGGTGTCTGCTTAGCTGCAGCTGCAGTATCTTCAGTAACCGGTGTGGCAGAAGACTTCTTGCTTTTGGCTTTCTTCTTTTTCTTCTTCTTGGATGTGCTTTTCTGAGGATTTGTGTCCTTTATCTCAGGATCTTCAGTTTTTTTGACTTCAGATTCTTTGGCTTCAGTTCCTGGATCTTCGGCAACACTATCCTTCGGCTTTATATCTTCGGCCTTTATATCCTCAGGCTTTTTATCTTCAGGCTTCTTAGCCTTGGATTTCTTGTTCTTAGACTTTCTGATCTTGGCCTGCCTGACTTCTTCGCTTACATCTTTGACATCCGGTTCTTTAGGAGCGTCGTTGCCTGTGCCGGAAGGCTCTCCTTTATTGGCGGTAGTTGTTTCCTGTGTTTCATTTTTCTCTATGATCTTTTTGAAATCAGGGGAGTCTACCTCTTTCCAATAGAAAGAACGCGCGGCCGTCATTTTGGTCGTGTTCTTCTCGTTGAGATATGGGCTGTAATCAGCTGATAACTCATCAACGGGATCTTCAAACTTTGAAAGAAAGTCGTCGATCTCGCGCTGTGTTTCAGACCGCTTGTCCAAATCAGACCTCATCGTATTCCTCCTAAAAAAGTGTGGATGTCAATTATTGATTTTACCATATAGCAATTATTACTTAAAGATTGAAGTGTTGCCTTTGCCCTTGATATAGCAGAGTATGACGTTGGCAACCCTGGCAGCATTTGAGTTCTTTGTTCTTATATGAATAATATCCGCCTTGCCATTCTTTTCAGCAAGATAAGAACAAGGAGTGAAGAAGTTATCCGTCTCTGACTCCAGGCTCACGTCAGCTGCAACATTCTTGGTGACATTCTCATAAGTGCTGCGGAAGGTACGGGCCAGAGAATCTTTTTCATTTATAAAAGCCTCAGTGTAATCAGTCTGAACATATCCGCACTCGTAAAGCTCTACAGCTGCCTTGTTGTCGTTTGCGATCCTGTCAGTAAACCGGTCATTGACACCTTGTGTAATCACCGTGATCCGGATGCTGTCATCAGCCGCATACAAACCGGTAAGACAGTTTATACCGTAAACCTCTCCGGCTTCCTTGCCTTCTGGAATGGCATCGCTATCAGAGTATTTATAAGAACCGCTGGTTACTGTATAAAGGATGCCGGTAAGTTTGTCTGTGGTTTCGGCAGTATATACCGTTTCAGGCATGGCCTCTTCATCTTCTATGATCTCATACTCATATTTTAGATCCTCATAGTTATCTCTGTAAGCTTTGTCCCAGGCCTTTATACGTTTATCTATATATCCCGTGAAAGAACTGAGATTATATGAATTGAGGACAATAGTGACATCCAGTGATACAGGATACATGTTGCCGTTGTTGCCTATGCTGACTTCTGCGACCCTGCAGTCGACAGATTTGCTTTTGAGCCTGCTAAGAAGACTGCTCAGGGCAGATATAGGGTCAGGACGCTTGTTGATACCAGGTCCGATGACGCCCGAATCAATGCCTGTAATGGAGATCCTGACAGCTGTATCGCAAGGGTTTTCTTCACGTTCTGCAGGTATTGTTACCTCAGAAAATCTCTGCTGGAAAGATCCGGTCGATATATAGTTGGAAGAACCTTTATCAAGATATATGACTTTGGTCTTAGAGGATATCAGCTTTTTGCTTATGCCTTTGTAGCCTTTAGCAAGTCCTTGCTCATCATTGAAGAAAACAACGGTCCTGCGGCCCGCTTCGACATCGGATATTGCTATAGCTGCAGCAGCGGCCAGCACACGTGCGTTGTCGACAGCAGTCTCGTAGTTCATGCTCACTGCGATAAGGGTAGGGGAAAAGTTCTTCTTGCGTCCGGTTGCAGGCTTATCGAAGATTATGTTGCCGTGCTTGTCTTCCTTGTATTCCAGAGAATGACTGTCTGCCCATTGTTTTATGAAATCAGATAGTGCCTGCTGATCCGCGAAGCCGCCTTCCTCAGACTCTCCGACATCTTCTATAGCTGTCCTCATTTCCGAATAAGCCTCTTTGTCGAGCAGCGCGGTCCTGTTCGAATTGTATATGGATATTCCCGCAGCTGCGGCTGCGATCAAAATAATTACAAGTATGAGGATTTTGTACCTGCTCAGCGTTTTGCCCATAATTAGCCTCACTATGAACACATAATATTACATTGAATATTATACTCTTATAAAAAGTTGAATAAAATGTTGAATTTAAAGAAGAAAAGGGATATATAAAGCATTGAAAAATGAGCAAAAAAAGTGCTTGCATTTTGAGAGATGCTTGTGTTAGTATTACAAGGCTTGCGAAAGCGGGCTAAACAAGAAACTACAAGGAGGTGCGGCAAATGTCCAGAAAATGTGAAGTATGCGGCAAGGGTCAGACATCGGGAAATACTGTTTCTCACTCCAACATCCATACAAAAAGAAAATGGAACGCTAATATCCAGACCGTAAGGATCAACGATAACGGCAGAGTAAGAAAAGCTTCCGTATGCACAAGCTGCCTCAGATCGGGCAAGGTAAACCGTGCCGTCTGATCGAAGCATATCAAGAGGATGGTCTTGAGCGTTGAGCTCAAGGCTTTTTTCTTTATCAAAAAAATGCAATAATATAGACATGTCAGTGATAACAAGAAACAGTTACGGTGCAGTAGCCGTAAATAAGGTGGTGCTTGAGCGCATGATAATTGAGGACATGCTTGGCATGGACCGTCTTCTGATGCTCTCAAACAAGAAGGGCAAACCTATCAAGGAGAAACCTACACCTATAATCGATCCTGACTATTACGATGCTGTCGAAGTATCCGAAAAAAAGGGCGAAGTAAAAGTAAAAATCTATCTCGTGGTCAAATACGGGGGCAACATATCCAGGATCGCGGATAAAATATTTGAGGCGGTCGAGAAGGACTTTGGCATGCTGAGGCTTGAGAAGCCGCGTTCGATCAGCGTGAAAATAAGAGGAATAACAGGCGTGAACAGCGATGATATCGTCAAGCGCAACATAGATATAGTGAGAAACAATGCCTGATCTTGGTTTACACGGATTCAATGATGATATCTGTTCTATCAGGGGCGTAGGCGCCAAAAAGAAAGAGCAGCTGTCAGCGGCAGGTATCGAGACCATAGGAGACCTGCTTTCTTATTATCCCGTAAAGTACAAGGACAGAAGGTCGGTAATACGCGCAATGGACGCAGTGACCGACAGGGACAGCCTGACCAGCGGAAGGCTCATAAAAGCGCAGCTAAGAAACCTTTCGGGAGGACGCTCAATAACGGAGTGTACACTGAGAGATGACAGCTGTGTTTTTTACGCGGTGTTCTTCAACATGCCGTATCTTCGCAAAATGCTGGATGTCGGCTCGGAATATGTCATATTCGGACGCATGAGGATAAGGAACGGCGCCAGAGTGTGGACCAATCCGGAATTCAGCAAAGCCGGCGGCGAGCGGGATGTAAGAGGAATACTTCCGGTATACAGACATTCCGCAGGACTCACAGATGCCACTCTGAGAAAGTGGATAAGGGAAGCCCTTGATACAACAGATCTCGACACGGACTGGCTGGGCAAAGACATAATAGAAGAAAGAAGACTATGCGGTCAGGAATACGCTTACCGTAATATCCACTTCCCTGAAAATGAGCATCACTATAAAGCGGCCAGATACAGGCTTATATATGAAAAGCACCTTATGTATCAGCTTGCGGTGAGGATGAATAATGCTGATCTGGATGACGGACAGACCGATTCTTCGGTCCCGGAGACTGACATGGAGGCTTTCTATACAGGATTGCCTTTTGAACTGACGGAAGGCCAGACGAAATGCATCGATGAGATAATGTCTGATCTCAGCAGCAGGAGGAGCATGAACCGCCTTGTACAGGGCGATGTAGGCTGTGGCAAGACCGTAGTCGCGGAGGCCGCCATGTATAGATGCGCCAAGTCCGGTCTTCAGTCCGCCATGATGGCACCGACGGAGATACTGGCGAGGCAGCATTACGAGAGCATAAGCAGGGATCTTTCATGCTACGGCATACGCTGCGGCCTTCTGGTGAGCGGCATGAAGACTTCAGAGAGAAGGGCTGTCATAGATGATACCGCTTCCGGAAAAACAGACGTGCTTATCGGCACTCATGCCCTGATACAAAAGGATGTACAATTTAAAGATCTGGCTCTGGTAATAACAGATGAGCAGCACAGATTCGGTGTTGCACAGCGTAAGTCCTTTGTAAACAAAGGGAGAGGAGTCAATGTCTGTGTGATGAGCGCAACGCCTATACCACGCACACTGGCAGCAACTGTATTCGGCGACATGGACTTCAGCATAATAAGATCGATGCCTAAGGACAGGAAAAAGATAATCACAAGATCTCTGGACGCAAAGACCAGGGAACGCGCATACATCGATCTGGGCCGCGAACTCGAAAAGGGCGGCCGGGCTTATGTCATAGCTCCCAGTATCGATTCAGATGATGAGGACCTGTACTCGGTACAGAAACTCTTTGAGGAGATAAAAGAGAAATATCCCGGATACAAAGCCGCTTTGCTTCACGGCAGGCTTTCAAGCGAAGAAAAGTCCTCCATCATGGAAGCCTTTAAAGAGGGCAGAGTGCAGATACTGGTATCTACTATCGTCATAGAGGTGGGCATCGATGTTCCTGAAGCGACAGTGATAATTATAGAAAACAGTGAAAGATTCGGACTTGCTCAGATGCACCAGCTGAGGGGAAGAGTGGGCAGAAGCAGCAGGCAGTCATATTGCTATGTGATCAATTACAGCAACTCTGAAACGGCAGTCGCCAGAGCAAAGGCCATGTCGGAGATAAGCGATGGTTTTGAGATTAGCGAGGCGGATTACGAATTAAGAGGCCCCGGAGATATAATGGGAACGTTGCAGTCCGGCGCAGCGTCCACGGATATACTGCTTCTTTCAAGATATACAGACATATTAGAGAATGCCATAAGCGATGCCGACAGGATCATGGAAGAATACCTTACCGGAAACTGCCTTACGGATGTAAGATATGCGTATGAAAGCATGATGCACCAGGAAACGACTGACAATTCAAAAATAATTTAGAACAATGAAGATAACATCAGGAAGATACAAATACAGAAATATAGAGGTTCCAAAGGGCATAAGGCCGACCACGGAAAAAGTGCGCGAGGCTGTATTCAGCATGATAAACGCATGGATACCGGATGCAGAAGTGCTTGATCTGTTTGCGGGAAGCGGCGCTATGGGTCTGGAAGCGCTCTCAAGAGGAGCCGCAAGATGCACATTTGTAGAGTCGAACAGGCAGAATCAGAAGGTGCTGCTGGCCAATATAGACAATTGTGGGGCAGGAGAAGTTTCAAGGCTTATAGCCAGAGATTTCACCGCGGCGCTGGCTGAACTGGCCGGAGGAGGAAAAAGAAGCAGATTTGACGTAGTCATCATAGATCCACCGTATGAAAAGACAGATTATTATGACACCGCGCTGCAGCTCCTGCAGGATTATGAGCTGATCGATGATGCGACAATAGTTGTATGCGAGCATTTATACGATAATAAATTATTAGATACTTATGGTAATCTGCAAAAAATCAAAGAAAAGAAGTACGGAACCATAGGTGTTGATGTATTTAACATATTGTAAATGTAAAACACTTTTGGTAGTATTTGTTAGAAGCGGGAGACCATATATATGGAAAGAAAAGCTCTTTACGCGGGGTCGTTCGACCCTGTAACAAACGGACACCTCAATATAATCGAAAGAGCCGCTAAGATGTTTGATTCTCTTACGGTCGCCATTGCAGTCAATCCGAACAAAACGGGTTTGTTTTCTGTTGATGAGCGTGCTGAGATATTAAGAGAAGTTACTAAGCACATTCCTAATGTGAAAGTTGATAAATTCAGCGGACTTGCAGCAGATTATGTCAACGAGAACGGATTCATTGCATATATAAGAGGTCTTAGAGCAGTCAATGATTTTGAGAACGAACTCCAGATGGCTCAGATGAATGACATCCTGTTCACCGGAGGGACCCAGACAGTGCTTCTGATGACTGATCCTAAGAACTCATTCATAAGCTCCAGCCTTATCAAAGAGGTCGCTTCGCTGGGAGGCAGTGTGGACGATCTTGTCCCGCCTTATGCAGCTAAGAGGATAAAGGAAAAATTAAGTGAATAACGCGAAAGGCAGATGCCTTTCCTGGATAATATAACGGGAGGAATAACCATGAACGACGACAGCATCAAATTAATGTCTCTTCTTGAGGAACTGGAAGACCTGATCACTTCTTCGAGCAAGATGCCATTCTCTGAAAAGGGTATCATCGACCTTGATGTAGCCCAGAAGATCATTGAGGACATACGCGCAAATCTGCCTCGCGACATACAGCAGGCGAAATGGCTCGATCAGGAAAGGGACCGCATCATAAGCGATGCCAAGAGAGAGTACAACAGAATGATCAACGAGGCCAAAGATCAGGTAGAATACCTTGTAAATAACAACAATATCTACAAGGATGCTCAGAAGAGAGCAGATGCTATCCTCAAAGAGGCCGAGAACCATGCAAATTACATGAAGTACAGATCGTATGAGTATATCGATCAGCTTCTTTATGATATGCAGACGGATATCGCCGGCGTGAGCGGCCAGTACATCCAGCCTATGACCGAGTACTTCAGCCAGATGTTTGCCAACATCAACGCCAGAGTCAATCAGAACCGTCAGGAAATGAAGACACTTGCCGAGAGAGTGCGTCTCGGTGAAGAGCCTGTCACAGAAGAGCCTGCGGAAGCTGAAGGCGAAGAGTAATACCTTATAGGAATTGACTTAGCGGGGCCTGCCGTTGAAGCGGGCCCCGTATTTACTGAGAGATAAAAACATGAAAGCATGCGGCATCATAGCTGAATACAATCCTCTTCATAACGGCCATGTTTATCATATGGAGCAGGCCCGTCTTATGACAGGCGCTGATGCTGTTGTCGTGGCAATGAGCGGTGATTATGTTCAGCGTGGCGAGCCTGCGATCATAGATAAATGGATCAGGACGGAGCATGCTCTTAGAAACGGCGCAGATCTGGTCATTGAAATACCGACGCTGCTCTGCCTCGGAAATGCCGGAATGTATGCAAATGCTGGAGTAAGGCTGCTTGAGGCGACCGGCAAGGTGTCGCACATCGCTTTTGGCAGTGAATCTGACGATGCTGATGCTCTTAAGAGGATAGCGGAGACTTTAAGAGATAAAGTATCCGAAATAGAGAGGAATATCCTGGAAATGCGTGATAAGGGATTCTCTTATCCTGCAGCCAGAGAACTTGCTTATGCCCGTGTGAGGGCTGGTCTGAAAGGCACGGATCCTGACATCGATCCGGAGATACTCAGCGACAGAGACTTGCTCAGCAAGCCAAACGTTATCCTTGCAATCGAATATATCAAGGCAATGAGAAATGCCGAGCCTGTTCTTATACACAGGAAGGGTTCGGGATACAGCGATCCTTTTAATGAAACCGCAATGTATCAAAGTGCCTCAGCTATCAGGGAACAAGCGCTTGACGGCAAAGACACCGGAAGATATGTGCCGGAATGCACGGAAGAAGCTCTTAGAACATGCCATCTGACCGGACCGGACAGGGACAAATGGTTCGATGCGCTTACGTATGCAGTCCTTTCAACAGATGCGGAAATCATCGAAGACTGTCCGTCCGGAGGGGAAGGGCTGGCGAATCTTATGAAGTCGTCTCTGGAGGAGACATATTCCTGGACATCGTTTATCAATAGGATAAAATCCAAAAGGTATACATATACCAGACTCTCCAGGCTCTGCATGCAGCTTCTTCTTGGCATCACAAGAAGCAGATACGATATATCCGGACCTGAATACATAAGAGTTCTTGGATTCAACGAAATGGGGAGGAAGCTTCTAGCGGAGATGAGAGATGATGAGTCAGCGGATCTGCCTGTGATCATCAACGTGAATAAAGCCTCCGGCGGCCTCGGCGGGGAAGCTTTGAAGCTCCTCGAACTGGACATGCATGCCTCCGACATCTATAACCTTATGACCGGAACAGATATCAGGAAGGGCAGCGAACACAGACGAAGCCCGGTGATAATAGAATAAAAAAGACCGCCGATCCTTAGATCAGCGGCCATTGGTCGGGGTGACGAGATTTGAACACGCGACCTCTTCGTCCCGAACGAAGCGCTCTACCAAGCTGAGCCACACCCCGATGCGCAAGACAGAATATAACACAAAAGAAATCGTAAATCTACACTTTATTTAAAAAAGTTTTTTAAAAGCGCTTCAATTATCGCATCAAAACCGTTGACAAGCTTGAAATCGGTGAATATAATGTATCGGTGCGACAAGACAAATAAAGGTAAAACAAGTAATTTGAACATATAAGGAGGTGTCGACAGTGGCAGTACCTAAGAGGAAAACATCACAGGCTAAGACAAGCGGCAGAAAGGCTGCTAACATGAAGAAGAGCATGACCGGACTTTCGATCTGTCCTCAGTGCCATGAGCCAAAACTTCCACACAGAGTATGTCCTACATGCGGTTATTATGACGGCAAGGACGTCGTGAACGCAGAGTAG
>JAFRCS010000015.1 GCA_017404265.1 Mogibacterium sp.
CTAACAAGTTTTGCTTGTTTGTCTTTTCTTTCAAAGTCTTTCAAATTTCAGGGCCTAAACCCTGTATTTTCAAGACCTGTTCTGCACTATGAAGTTTTCAAGGTTCCGCTGCGCTTTTCAGCGACAGCTTCATTATTATATATACGGGTAACCTGCTTGTCAACAAAATATTTACGATTCTTGGCTTCTTTTCGATACAAGATTTGTTTTGTAATTGTCGTTTTTTAATCCTGTTCAGTATACTCCCAGTGAAACCCATATGCAGTTTTACACTTGCCTTTACAGCACATCCATATTTGTCGATAATCCTCTTTACCTATTGAAAGAGCTGCCTCTTTTAAAGTTTTGAAAGATTTGCCGGTTTCAACCTGTAGGACTTTCCTTGCACGAGTCTTTCTTGGAGAGCAATATGGACATTTTCCATAGCCGTTTATCTTATTTGAAATTAGTGAGTCATATGCATTATTGCATACCGGACAGAGAAACCACACTTTGAATCTATATCCCCTTGATACTTGAGTCGGAAGCAACTCTCCATTCTCCGTTGGATGCCATTGAGCCGCTATATCAGGATGAGTAGTTGCCAAGTCATTGAATCCCTGAAGCACTTCATTGCCAGAACAAATAGGGCAACCAGTTCCACGAACCCTGCTGTTAGGTGAAGCTTCCCACGTGTGGCCAAATCTATCAATCCAAGCATACTTCTGATTGGTCTTTGGAAAAATCTGATCAGGTCTTACCCCTGTATTTTTTGAATAATCCCATTCAGTTGCTATTTCTGGATACAGAGTAGCTAAATCATTTTCTCCAGGGTGAAGAACTTGTCCTGCACAGTCTTTACATCCTGTGCCTTTCATCGCCCGGTTGTTAATCATAGCCTTATATTCATATCCGCACTTTGAGCATTTCCACCAGACTATCTTATTGCTTGCCGGGAGATATTCCTGAGGTTTTTTATTGCCATTCTTTGTAGGATGCCATTCGCCAGCCACCAACGGATATAGGGTTAATAAATCATTCTCTCCCTTTATAGGCTTTTCATGTGAGCAGTAAGGGCAACCTCTTTTGTTAACAGTTCTGTTGTTAATTTTAGACTCCCAGTGATGACCTCTGTCACAAATCCATGAAACGACCTTCCCGCTACCACCAGTATACATACTAGGAGTTTTATCTCCGTTGTTATCGTAATCCCATTCTCTTGCTACTTCAGGATATTGTGTTGCTAAATCATTGAATCCAGGAAGCACCTTTTGCCCGCTACAGTACGGACAGCCATTTCCTCTTGCTCTGACAGTAAATGATGCTTCCCATTCATGACCCTTTTCACAAATCCACCAAGCCTTTACTCCGGAGTTAGGTGAAAACATATCCGGTCGTAGTATCCCATTTTTTGATGGATGCCAGGATAAAGCTGTATCTGGATATTTGTCTTTAAAGGAGCCTTCCCTCAAAACCGTTTGATACTCTCGTATTTCAGTCTCATCTCGTTCAATATCTACATCTACTGGAGTATGCATATACGCAAAGTCTTTTCTGGTCCACATATTTGAACGTGGATCCAAGATGTCTAGCAGCTGATGAATCAAGAATCCAAGTTTTTCTTTATTCTGTATATGATCAATACTAAAGATTCTGTCCGCGGGTGCATCTAAAGGAGTGTATTTCTTAACTTCTTCTTTGATCCTCCAGAGTTTTATTCCGTTTTCCTGGCATAGTTTGTATTTTCTCAAGTCTCTTTCATTGTTGATATCAGTATGCCAAGCTTTGCCATCATATTCGATTCCTAGTTTTAAATCTGGAATATAAATATCTAATTCCATGCCTTTTAGGAATTTTGGTCTATATCCATTCACTGCATCTGGATACAGCTTTTTTACATAGAAAAAAACTGCCTGTTCAGGGAATGATGTTTTCAATCGTTTAGCACAAATCCTGCAACCTCTTCCATGATAACGGTTGCTAATTCTTGCTTCCCACGAATGGCCGTACTCGCATTTCCACCACGCCTTCTGCTGACTCTGAGCACTTATTTCATCAGGAAGAAGCCCAAGCGGTTCATTTTTCTCAAAATCCCACTCGGCTATTAGTCTATTAACTTGACTTACAGATTCTTTGAAATGACGCATTAGTTCTCTCTGTTTATATTCTTAGATGTCAAGCATTGTATCACATTGTAACAATATTCGAAGGAGCAATGCATCCAAATTGACTATACTTTCTTCTTTGTTTTATCACTCGTGGCATAATAGTTATTGAAAGCAAATTGTCAACTATGCTAAAATCTTTCTCGTAGAGTAAATATCAAGCGTTAAGTGTCCCTGGGATGGGATGTTGCCCGGGAACGAAAACATTCGATGTTGCGGTTTGATATTGCATCCGCTACTGCAGATCAATAAAAAGCAAGAGTCAGCCTCTTGAAACGTAATTGCTGCAGGTGAGCGTTTTCCTTAATGTATTGCAATTACTGGGTTCAGGAGGTTTTTTGTATGAATAAAACTAAGCTTACAACTGAAGTTGTCATCATTACAGGCTTCATGATCGCACTAGCGGTTGTGCTTTCAAAGCTTGTCTCTATCAATATATCGTTCCTCAGGATCGGCTTCGGATTCCTGCCTATCGCAGTTCTCGGCATCCTGTACGGTCCTGTCATCGCGGCTATAGGATACGGCATTGCAGATCTTTTGGGAGCATGGCTCTTCCCTACCGGCGCCTTTTTCCCGGGCTTTACGGTCTCCGCTGTACTTACGGGTCTTATCTTTGGATGGGTACTATATAAAAAGGAAGTAACTTTCTGGAGAGCGCTGCTTGCGTCAGCCCTGGTATGCCTGATCGTCAATCTGCTGATCAATACTTACTGGCTGACCTTTATAATAGGAAAAGGCTTCAATGTGCTGCTGGCATCAAGAGCCGTAAAAGAAATAGTCGCCATCCCGGTGATGGCGATCACGATAGTGCTTATCGACAGATACGTACTTAAGCACGTAAAGAACAGGAGTATCAGTTGATCACTTCATAAAGACTGTCAGCGTCCTCTTTGCGGACGTTTTCAGGCATAGACAAAACGCGCACTTTGAGCACGTTGGACCCGAATGTTACGCAGATCTCATCGCCTGTCCGAAGCTCTAACCCCGGCTTGGCGACACGTCCGTTGACTTCGACCCTTCCCTGCTCGCAGGCTTCTTTGGCCACGGTGCGCCTTTTTATTATTCTTGAATTCTTCAGATACTTATCTAATCTCATAGCTTTACATCAAAAAGAGCGGACAGCCTGCAGGCTATCCGCGTCTCTTTGTTTTCAATTGAATTACTTGTTGACAGCATCCTTAAGGGACTTGCCTGCCTTGAATACAGGAGCCTTGGAAGCCGGGATGGAGATAACTTTGTCTGGCTTCTGAGGGTTTCTGCCTGTTCTTGCTTTTCTGCTTCTTGTCTCAAATGTTCCGAAACCGATCAGTCTTACGCTGTCGCCTGCAACGAGTGCTTCTTCGATTGTTCCGAGTACTGCGTCAAGAGCGAGCTCTGCGTCTTTCTTCTTGAAACCAGTCTTATCTGCAACCTTTGCAACCAAATCTGCTTTATTCATAATTGTTCCTCCTAAATAAAGTGATATCAAATACTATGTACATTATATGTATCAATATATAGTATGTCAACCATAAAATCGTTGAAAATATAGGGTTTTTGCCCTATTTTGCCACCTTCAGCCTGACTGCCAGTCTGTATATAAGATCGCCTTTCGGTATGAGCTCGATCTCGTCTTTTGTGACTGCTCCGGTCAGGAATGCGCTCACGAAATAGACCGCTGCAGCAAACATTACCGAAACGAGTGTCGATACCGCGTTGCTTGACGTGATCAGGAACAGCAGCTTGTATGAAACAATGGCTGCCGCGCCCATTATCAGAGCCGCTACAAGCGGTCTAAAGAATATGCTCTTCATGTCAAGCGAGACATTTGTATACTTTTTGAGCGCGCGGAAGTTGAGTATGCCTGCCGTTACGTAAGCCAGTACCGAGCCGATGGCCGCGCCGTTGATATTCACAGCCGGTATGCCCAGCAGTATGTACGAGGAGACAGCCTTTACTATGGCGCCGATAAACAGGTTGTATACAGGAAGCATCATCTTTCCTATTCCCTGCAGGCACGACTGGAGCGTACGCATTATCGAAAGAGTGATTATCGACAAAGCGAGTATCTGAAGAGCCGGGACCGCCAGCAGCGCTTCATCATACTTTCTGTAGTAAAGCATAGTCAGGATCGGCTTTGCCAGAACGATAAGTCCTATCGCGCACGGATAAGTGATTATCATCATCGTCTTAAGACCGGTCTTTATGTGGTCATCCATGTCTTTCTTGTTATTAAGCGTAAAAGCTGTGGTGACCGCAGGCATAAGGCTGATACAGATTGCGTCGATAAAGATGTTAGGCAGGTTGATGATAGGATCGCAGAATCCTCCCATCAGGCCGTACAGCTTCTTTGCCATGACCGGATCCCATCCCGTTGCAAGGAGCCTTCTGACAATGATGCCGGCATCGATGTTGAACATTATAGGCATCACGGATGCGCCTATTGTTATAGGAATAAGGAAGGCAAACAGTTCCTTAAGACGTTTTTTGTCGGTCTCAGCTTTTACGACAGATCCCTCAAGGAGCTTGCTGCGCGGTTCCTTATCGCGCGCATAGATAACCGCCATCGCAACAAGAGCAGCTATAATACCGGCAGAAGCGCCGAATGTAGCTCCCGCTGCCGCGTACTGAAGGTTTGTCTTATAGAACATGTACGCAAGCGTCAGTCCTACTGCTACTCTCATCATCTGTTCTATGACTTCAGTGATGCCTGTAGGCTTCATGTTCTGTCTGCCCTGATAGTAGCCTCTCATAGAAGCGACCACAGGAGTAAAGAGCAGCGCCACGGATATGGCTTTCATGGATGCTTCTGCGCCCGGGTTCTTATAGGCTGATGCTATCGCTCCCGCTCCAAAGAACATGACGATGAACGATATGATTCCCAGCGCCCATGAAACCTTCATCGCAAGCTTGTACGACTTATGAGCGTTGAGGAAATCGCCCTCGGCTATCCTGGATGACACCATCCTTGATATCGCCACCGGGAAGCCAGCTGTCGCTATTACAAACAGAAGATTATAAACAGCGTATGCGGCGCTGTAATAAGCCTGCCCTTCCGCGCCGATCATGTTGGTCAGCGGTATCCTGAAGATAGCACCGAAAATCTTGCTCACTATACCGGCTATTACCAGTATGGTGGCACCTTTCATCAGAAGCGCGGATGTCTGCTGCCCTTCCTTCTTTTCTTCGTTATCTCTTGTATCTTCTTCTCTCATCTACAGTTTTTTAAGTATCTCCGCTTTGGCGTTCTCGGCCTCAGCGCATGTCTTTTCTATATCTATGAAAGTATATTCGCCGTCCCTGTAAAGAGTCATGCCGTCACACATCGTGAGACACACGTCCTTTCCGTCAGCAGAATATATCAGTCCGTTTGCGATGTCGTCACAGGCTGTCCAGTTAGGACCGCTCTTGTCAACGACTATCAGGTCTGCCTTGAAGCCTTCCTTCACAAGTCCGCAGTCTTCGCGTCCCTGGGAGAGTGCTCCGGCTCTTGTGGCGCTTCTGAGCACCTGCTGAGGAGTCATCGTCGCAGGATCCATCGAAGTCACCTTGCCGGTAAGCGCGAAGAACTTCATCTCCTCAAAGAAGTTGAGGCTGTTGTTGCTCGCAACGCTGTCTGTACCTATCGCCACGTTGATGCCCTTTTTATACATAGGAGGCACATTGCACATGCCGCTTGCCAGTTTCATGTTGCTGCATGGATTGCTGGCTACGGTCACGCCCTTTTCCTTAAAGATATCCAGATCGCTGTTCGTTACCCACGTACAGTGCGCTGCAGTACAAGGAACGTCGAACATGCCGGCTTTCAGGAATACTTCAGCAGGAGTCTTTCCATACTTTTCGATGCAGTTTTTGTGCTCGCTCTCCGTCTCTGACAGATGTACATGCGTCCTGACATCATAGTGCTTGGCCATGTCGGCGATTGCCTTTATCATCTCGAAGTCATTAGTGTACTCTGCATGAGCGCTCGCGTCAACAAGGATGCGGCCGTCCTCAAATCCGTAATACATCTCTATGGCCTGAGCCGCCTCCTTCAAAGAAGCGCTCTCTGATACAGGTGTCCCGAAGTTGGTGACAGCCCGCGAGATATTTGTCTTTACGCCAGAGTGAACGACTGCTCTCACCATGTCATCTATAAAGTAGTACATGTCGGTTGTCGAGACTATGCCGAATCTTATCGATTCCGCCATGGTAAGCATCGTTGCCCAGTACACGGCTTCGCTGTAAAGCTTGTCCTCGAACGGGAAGATCCTGTCGTTGAGCCATCTGTCGAGAGGCAGATTCTCTCCGTAGCCTCTCATGAGGCTCATCGGGGAATGTCCGTGTGCGTTGTAGAACGCGGGCATGAGCACTTTTCCCCTGCCGTCGTATGTCTCAAAGAACACCTCCTCGTTTTCAGGAGGCTTGCTGTATATGTACACGATCCTGTGGCAGTTGGTGCCCACAAACATGTTTTCTTTATATTCAAAATTCTCGTCAATGAGTCCTATATTCTTAAAAAGCATTTTCAACCCCTTTGGTGCCTTTCAAAATCGACTTATTATACGGTATTAACATACCGATGTGAATAGACCTAAACACTTATTTCTATTGTTCAAACTGCTTCGAGTCCTCTTTGGCTGCTCTTAAGAACCTCATGAGTCCAAGCAGCTTCTCCGTTTCTATAGTCTTTCCGCTGTGATACTGAAGCATGGTCACCCTTCCGTCTGAAAGCGCCACCTGTTCTCCGTATTCGGACTTGGCCATTACAAAGACGTACGGATGCACTTTGACATTGTCCGCAAACCTTATCTGAGTCCATCTTTCCTTTTTACTGATGTTTGAAACACCAAGGTATTCCGCGTGAGCCCTTATCTCCGCAACGTTGATAAGGCTGAGCGCTTCATCAGGGAGATCTCCGTATCTGTCTGTGAGCTCATCAATGACATCCATTGCGTCTTCGCTGTCGAGTATGCCCACGATGCGGCGGTAAGCCTCGAGCCTGAGTGACTCATCCGGTATGTAGGACGCAGGGATGGAAGCTTTCAGAGGAAGGTCGATGGTGATGTCTGCTCTTGATTCTCCTACATCTTCGCCTTTCAGCTGTCTGACCGCCCTGTCTATTTCCTTGCAATAGAGTTCATATCCTATGCTCTCTATGTGTCCGCTCTGCGCCTCACCGAGTATGTTGCCTGCGCCTCTTAGCTCAAGGTCTCTCATCGCCAGCTTGAATCCCGCGCCAAATTCCGTGAATTCCCTTATCGCCGCCAGTCTCTTGCGGGCTATATCTGTCAGTACCTTGCCCGGCTGGTACATCAGATACGCGTATGCCAGCCTGCTTGATCTGCCGACCCTGCCCCTCAGCTGATACAGCTGCGCCAGGCCAAATCTGTCGGCATTGAGTATTATCATAGTATTGGCGTTTGGTATGTCGATGCCGTTCTCGATTATCGTAGTGGCTACCAGCACGTTTATGCGTCCCTCTATGAAGTCAAGCATGGTATTCTCCAGCACTTCTTCGTTCATACGCCCGTGACCGACACCAACTATCGCTTCAGGCACCAGCCTCTTGACCGTTTCCGCGACTGTTGAAATACCCGTGATCCTGTTGTTGACTACAAATACCTGTCCGCCTCTGGCAAGTTCACGCGTAATGGCATCGCGCAGTATCTCCTCTTCGTAAGGAGTCACGTATGTGCGCACAGGGAATCTGTCTCCCGGTGGCTCTTCTATAAGGCTTATATCTTTTATTCCGGTGAGCGACATGTTGAGCGTGCGTGGTATCGGTGTAGCAGAGAGCGTAAGCACGTCTATGTTGCTCCTGAGCTCTTTTATCTTCTCCTTGTGGCGGACACCAAAGCGCTGCTCCTCGTCGACTACCAGCAGTCCGAGATCTTTGAAAGTGATGTCATCCGAAAGCAGTCTGTGAGTGCCTATTACAAGATCCACCCTGCCGCTCTTTATGCCTTTTACCGTTGCCGTCTGCGCTGCCTTTGATCTGAACCTTGACAGTTCTTCTATCTCAAACGGGAAGTTGTCGAAGCGCTCTCTCAGGTTGTGATAGTGCTGATTGACCAGAAGAGTCGTAGGCGCGAGTATCGCCGCCTGCTTGCCTTCGGATATGCACTTGAACACAGCCCTCGCGGCCACTTCCGTTTTGCCGTATCCTACGTCACCGCAAAGCAGCCTGTCCATAGGGAGAGGTCTTTGCATGTCGGCTTTGATCTCGGCAGTCGCTCTGAGCTGATCGTCAGTTTCGGCATATGGGAAGGCATCCTCAAATTCAGTCTGCCATACGGTATCTTCTCCGAAGGCATAGCCTCCCTCTGCCTGGCGCTTTGCATAGAGGCGCACAAGATCCTCGGCTATCTCCATTATGGCTTTTCTGGCGCGCTCCCTGGTGCGCTTCCAGCTGCCTCCGGACAATCTTGAAAGCGCAGGCGCGTTGCCTGAATTGCCTATATATTTCTGTATCACGTCAAGCTGCTCAGTCGGTACATACAGCATGTCTGATCCGGCGTATCGGATCAGCAGGTAATCTCTGGTCGTACCGTCGGCAGTGACGGGACTTATGCCCTCAAATCTGCCAATGCCGTGAGCTTCATGTACTACATAGTCGCCCGGCTTAAGATCGGAGAAACGTATACTTTCTCTGGAACTCTTTTTCTTCGGTTTCCTCCGCGGCTGCTTCACTGAACCGGCAAAGATATCATTCTCCGAGATATAGCAGACTTTCTCATCATCCATGATGAAGCCGCCCGACAGACTTCCGGAACGGTATGAGACGTCACCGCTCACGTCTGCTATCTCCAGATATTCACGAACCCTCTCATTGCGTTCATCAGATCCGGCAGCGATCACGATCCTGAAACCGGAAGCAGCAAGCCTGCCGACTTCGGACGCGAAAAGCTCTATGTGACCGTTGAACGGCGCTATCTGTCTGCTCTTTACATTGTCTATCCTGTCGAATCGGTCAGCTCCCGCCACTTTCTCAGGGAACGGAGTGTAGATGTCGATGTCGCGCTTTGATACAGTGCCTGCGGCGTCTTTGTATATCTCAAACCACTCATCCTCTGTCCTGTTTTCAGGAATAGAGCTCATTATAGCGGACGGATCAGATACTGCTATAGCGCAGCCGTCGGCGTAGTCCCACAGCCTGCACTTTTCCACGTCGAAGAATTCGATCATGTCCGCATAGATCTGTGAGTTGCCGTCCTGAGCAAACAAGTCTTTCATCCTGCCCCTGTGGCCTTCGACAGCGTCGATGCGTCCGTCGCTCACATCAGGATGCGCGTGTTCTTTCTTATATCTCCTTACCATGCGGTCGTACTCTTTCATTACGGCCGCCAGAGCTTTTTCTTTCTCTTTATTGTCCGGGATGAATTCCGATGCAGGTACTATCGTGACTTCATTCAAAACACCCGTGGACCTCTGCGTCTCCCTGTCATATGTTCTTATGGAATCGACCTCGTCATCGAAGAACTCTATCCTGACCGGAGCATCCATGGACGGGCTGAATATGTCGAGTATACCTCCGCGCGATGTATATTCTCCCGGAGATTCAGTAACATCCGAAGCCTTATATCCCGCATCTGAAAGAGTCCTTCTGAGCTGCTGCGGGTCTTTACTTTCACCGGTTTTGAGAGTGGTGAACGTTGACCTGAATCTTGCCGGGCTCTCAGTAAGTTTCAGAGCCGCGCTGACAGGAGCTATGACTGCTGTGAGTCCCTTTCCTGTTTCGGTATCCGCCTCATCAGTCGGTTTAGAAGAAAGCGCGGTAAGCGCCTTGATGCGGGTGACTAGCGAGCTTCTGTCACGCACCTCGTAAAGCACCCTTACGTCTTCTTCCTCGGAAAGAACTATAGGATCCAGTTCGGGCATATAAAAAACGAGGTCATCGGCCAGACGAGCCGCCGCTTGTCCGGACGAGACCACCGCCAGAAGTTTTTTCTTCTCTCTTATCTTTTCGGCCAGCAGATAGGCTGTCCTGCTGCCGCTTATGCCGCTGTGGTCAATTATCATTCTTTTCTGTCGCTACATGATTGTGCCTGTTCATGGCATTATCCACACCAATTGTGACTATGTCTTTAACGGCAGCTGCAGCTTCGGCCGCCGCCTTCTGCAGCAGCTCGCGTTCAGAAGCAGGCACCTCGCCTATGACTCTGTTCACAAGATCTTCGCCTGCTTCTGCCGCGCCCACTCCTATCCTTATGCGCACAAAGTCTTTTGTACCAAGCTGCTCCACAACGCTTTTCATGCCGTTATGAGTGCCTGCTCCGCCCGACTTTCTGATCCTGATGGAGCCGCTTGGAAGATCTATGTCGTCATATATGACGATAAGGTTCTCCGGCGCCACATTGAAGTACATGGCCGACTTTCTGACGGCGATGCCGCTTCTGTTCATGTAAGTCTCCGGCTTCACAAGTATCACCTTCTTGCCGGCGATCCGTCCCTGTCCTATCAGCGAGTGGAATTTATTTCTGCGTATCTCAATGTTCTCATCAGAAGAAAGCACATCTATGGCTTTGTACCCCATATTGTGCCTTGTGTCTGCATACTCTTTGCCGGGATTGCCCAGGCCAACTATGACATAGGTGTCCTTTGCAAATCCCGGCTCGCTTTTCTGTCTTCTGAAGAATCCCATTTATACTATGAATTGAACATTACGGATATCGCTTTGTTGGAGTAGACTCTGGAGATCGTCTCAGCGAATATGTGTCCGGCAGAGAGTACTGTGATCTTCTTGAGCTTCTTTTCCTCAGGGATAGGTATCGTATTCAGCAGTACCATTTCCTTGATAGGAGCTGCCTGGATACGTTCGATCGCAGGTCCTGAAAGAACAGCGTGTGTAGCGCATGCGTATACGCACTTTGCTCCAAGCTCGTCAAGCGCCTTCGCGGCATTGCAGATAGTGCCTGCAGTATCGATCAGGTCATCGAGTATGATGCAGTTTTTACCCTCTACATCACCGATGATGTTCATTATCTCGCTCTTGTTAGGCTCCGGGCGTCTCTTGTCAATTATGGCGATCGGAACATTGAAAGGTTTTGCCATGTTGCGGGCTCTGGATACCGAGCCGTGGTCAGGAGAAACGATGACCAGATCCTCGAGGTCCTTGAGCTTGAAGTAATCTGTCAGCATAGGCTGGCCAAGCATGTGATCTACAGGGATGTCGAAGAATCCCTGCTCCTGTGACGCGTGAAGATCCATGGTTATGACTCTGTCTATGCCTGCCGCTGTGATCATATTGGCAGTCAGCTTCGCTGTGATCGGATCTCTTGCCTTTGCTTTGCGGTCCTGCCTGGCATAGCCATAATAAGGCATTACTGCCGTGACACTGTTGCAGGATGCCCTCTTGAGAGCGTCCGTCATGATCAGAAGCTCCATAAGGTTGTCGTTTACCGGGTCACACGTCGACTGGACTATGAAGCAATCCTTACCCCTTACCGATTCCCAGATGCTTACGCTCGTCTCTCCGTCGCTGAACTTTGTGACAGTGGACTTTCCCAATTCTACCCCCATGTGCTCAGCGATTTCCTGCGCGAGCTCCGGATGGGAATTGCAGGTAAACAGCTTGAGATTTGAAAATGCTTCACTTGTCATATTGCGTATCATGGCGCTATTACTCCCTTCGTACGGCTGAAATGATTTATTTTTCTTCTTTGTGCAGCAGCATGTCTCCGACTTTATAGACATCTCCCGCGCCCATTGTCATCACTATGTCATCCTTGCCTGCGAACTTCTCGATGTACTTGGCTATATCTTCAAAATCCTTGACATAATAGACAGGCTTTTCCGGATGCTTTGCCTTTATTGCATTCACAAGCTTATATGACGAGATATTATATACGTCTTTCTCACGTGCAGCGTAGATATCCGTGAGTATCACTACATCGGTATCCATGAAAGCATCGACGAACTCATCGAACAGGGCTTTTGTCCTCGTATATGTATGAGGCTGGAAAATGAGCCATAGCTTGTTGTGCTTCACGTTTCGCGCCGCCGCAAGCGTTGCCTTGATCTCTGTAGGATGATGAGCATAGTCGTCGATGACCTTGACGCCCTTTTCTGTCGTGCCGATGTAGTCAAATCTGCGGTTCGTACCGCTGTACTCCCGGAGAGTCGACGCTATCGTTTTGGCATCTACTCCCAGATATGAAGCCGTTACAAACGCAGCCATGGCGTTAAGCACGTTATGCTCTCCCGGTACCTTGAGCTCTAACTCCGCGACCTTGTTACCGGCGTTCCAGATCTCAAAAATCGGATAACCGTTTTCATTGAACCTGATGTTTTCGGCGTAAAAATCGTTGCTCTCGCTGTATCCATAAGTGATCTTGTTGTCATGGTCCTTAAGGATGCTGCGGACGAACGGGTTGTCTCCGAAAGCGATGATTATTCCATGAGGCGGTATCTGCTCAACGAATGTGCTGAATGACCTGACTATGTGCTCCATGTCCTTGAAGTAGTCGAGATGGTCGGAGTCGATATTGAGTATTACCCCGATGCTTGGACGCAGCTGAAGAAAGCTGTCCATGTACTCGCAGGCCTCGGTCACGAAGTATTTTGTCCCGCCTATCTCAACATTGCCGTTGATCTGAGGCAGATTTCCACCGACCAGAATAGTCGGTTTGTAATTCGCGTTGCGCAGGATGAGCGAAGTCATCGATGTTACTGTGGTCTTGCCGTGCGTTCCGCAGATGGCCACCGAGTTCTCGTAGTCATCCATTATCATACCCAGCACTTCAGCTCTCGAAAACAGAGGGATGCCGAGTTCTTTCGCTCTCTTTACCTCCGGATTCTCATCCGAAACGGCTGCTGAATAAACGATGGCATCGACGCCCTCGACGTTCTCCGGCTCATGAGATGTGTAGACTTTTATCCCCAGATATTCAAGATGCCTGGTGACCTTTGACGGATGTATGTCAGTACCGCTGACGATATACCCTCTGTCGAGTAATATCTCGGCAACAGCAGACAGACCTATCCCGCCGATCCCCAGGCAATGTATGCGTTTATATTTACTGAAATCCATAGATCTTAAGCTCCTGAATTCGCATTATTTCCTTAGATAATTATAGGGAAAACAGTCCCCATATTCAACAAAACTGTTACTCTAAATTAAGTGCATTGCATTATTTAGAATATCTATATCAGATGTATTACCAATTGACAAACACCGTATTATAATTGATTTGTAAGATTATGCACTGCCCTGTAAAAGGAGTTTTGATGGAAAAGATATATCTGGATAACGGCGCGACTTCATTTCCAAAGCCTAAGGAAGTAGCCGATGACGTATACGAGTACATGACAAAGGTAGGCGCCAATATCAACCGCGGCGGCTATCAGGTAGCTTATGACCTTGAAGGAACGGTCTTTGAGACCCGCGAGATGCTGGCAGAACTGTTTGGCGCTTCGGACTGCAAGAATGTGGTGTTCACAAAAAACGTTACCGAATCACTCAACGTGGTGTTGAAAGGGTTACTGAAGCCGGGCGATCACATATTATGCTCCTCAATGGAACATAACGCTGTGATGAGACCTCTGGTTCAGCTTTCGAAAAAAGGTATCGAATTTGACAGGATCCCGGGCACTGAGACCGGCGAGTTGGTGCTGGATGCAGTGGAAGACATGATCAAAGAAAACACTGTCGCCATAGTCATGACACACGCAAGCAATCTGGTAGGAACGGTCAATCCTCTTAAGGAAGTCGGCAGGATCTGTCAAAAGCACGGTCTTAAATTCATCGTCGATTCTGCTCAGAGCGCTGGCATCATCCCTATCGACATGAAAGAGATGCATATCGACGCCCTCTGCTTCACAGGTCACAAGTCGCTTCTGGGGCCTCAGGGCATAGGTGGTTTCATCCTCGATGAAGGTATGATAAGTCTCATAGATCCTCTCCTTTCCGGCGGAACCGGCTCCATCAGTCATACCGAAGAGATCCCTGATTTCATGCCTGACAGATTCGAACCCGGCACCATGAACATTCCGGGCATAGTAGGACTGCACGCCGGACTCAAATGGATAAAAGAAAAAGGGCTCGATGCCATACGTGAGCACGAGCTTGGTCTTACGAAGAGATTCCTTGACGGGATCCTGCCTCTCGAAGAAGCCGGTAAGCTGAAGATAATCGGCCTTAAGGGGATAGAAGGTCGCACGGGAGTCGTTTCCATACAGACGCTTGGCGTAGACTGCGCTGACGCTGCTTTCAGGCTCGATTTCGACTACGGCATAGAGACCAGAGTCGGTCTTCACTGCGCGCCTAACGCTCATAAGACTCTGGGCACCTACCCGACCGGAACGATACGTTTCAGCTTTGGAAATTTCAACACCGAAGCCGATGTGGATGCCGCGATAAAAGCACTTACAGAGATATGCGGCTGATGATAATACAAAAGCCAAGGCCGGCGCTTAAGCGTCGGCCTTTTCCTTTTCCTTTTCTTTTTGCTTTTGTGCGATGTCATTGTTGTCCATGTCTCCCCTGTAGACTATGAACGTATCATACAGATATTCCAACGTCAGATTGAGCGCCATGTTGAGGCCTGTCACGAGGTATTCGTTCCATCCCACAGTCTCTGCCAGGTAGTCACCCAATATGGTGGTCGCAGGAGTGAACACTATGTAGAAAGCGAACACCATTGCCATGGCCCTCGGCACGTTCTTTGTTGACTTGAATGTGTAGCGCCTGTTGATCGTGAAGTTCCATAGCACAGACGCTATGAGGGCTGTCAGATAGCACGGCCAGTATCTCAATCCAGTGAACTCGTTCAGAACTGTGAACAGCCCTATCTCTATTATTCCCGCTGAAGCGGATATCAGAGCAAACTTTATTGCCCTGATGACTTCCTTGTTTTTCATTTTTATCTCCGGTTACTGCTTATTTATCCATCTGTTTGGAATATTTTGTCAGATATATGGTCCTTTGAAGTCTTGCATCCACACGGCCCAGCGGTTTCGCATATTTCGCATAACACGCAGCCGCGCAGTTCTTGCTGACTATCATGGCTATGGCTTCAGCGTCGCCCTTGGTCTTTCCCGCACAAACAGCTCCTACTCCCTTTACAAGAACGGCATTGCGGCCGATGGTCGAGTTAAGGGCAGGCTGCTGTCCTCCCATGCGGTCCAGAGCTCCTGTCATAGGCATCTTTCCGAGGAAGCCCATCGGTGACTTGTTAGTGGAATATCCGAGAAGCGCCCTTTCCGCAGCCCACTCGTCATTTGAAACTACCTGCATGTCAGGGCCGACTATCATGGCAAAATCGTCAATATATGGCCCGACCGGCTTACCCTTTTCACAGCATTTCATGATATACGGGTCGCTCACTACCTTGACATAAGGGAGGGCCTTTATATCGATCTTTGATGTATCGAAACCGGCTGTTGCCTCAAGATCGGCTGCCCCTACTCTGCGCTCCACCAGTTTTCTGCAGCTGTCTTCAAGCGACTCTGCGCGCGAGAAAGCATCTTCCATATCAGAACCGAGGATCAGTGTACCGTGTCTGGCCATAAGAAAGGCTTTATCATAAGGATTGTTTCTGACGCACGCTTCAACATTTCTCCTGAGCCTTGCAGTTCCCGGCAAAGCATAGTCCGCGCATGGTGCTGCGCTTATGCTTCTGCACTCAGCCGCTACAGCAGACGCATAGTACTGGTGTGTATGGATGATGAATCCGACATGGCTTCTGAGCGAATACGCGGCAGCATGTACGCCCTTCTCGCTGCTTGGCTTGATGTTTCCGGAATACGAACAGTCTTTTATTCTGACCTTTACGAGATCAGATGGAGACAAGCTGTCATACGCCCTGCCGCTTGGAGTGATTATGAATTCATCCATACTTATTCTGGCGCTGATGTTGCCCCAAGTCCTGGCAATGAGCTTTTTCTCAACAAGCTTTAACCCCGCTTCAATTACTATCTTTCTGGCTTCAGTCTCGCTGTAATACATAGTCCTTACCTCTTTTTTCAGCAGTTTCCTCTACCGCTAATAATACCATATTTTTGGCATAAGAAAACTCCGGTATGGAACCGGAGTTTATCTTTTATTGGTCTGTCACCGGCTAGCCGAGCGATACCATGTGCTTCAGAGTTCTTACGAGCTGGCTTACATAGCTCATCTCGTTGTCGTACCATGATGTGACTCTAACCTCGAAGAGGTGGTCTGCGCACTTCATGACGAGAGTCTGTGTAGCGTCGAAGAGTGAGCCGTAGCTCATTCCGATGATGTCGCTGGAAACGATCTCTTCATCGCAGTATCCGTAGGATTCTGTAACTGCGGCCTTCATTACAGCGTTTACTTCTTCTGCTGTGATCGTGTCAGATTCATCCTTTACGATCGCGTCGAGAATCGTAATGGAGCCTGATGGAACAGGTACTCTCATGGCGTTTCCTGTAAGCTTGCCTGAAAGTTCAGGGATTACCAGACCGATGGCCTTGGCAGCGCCTGTACTGTTAGGAACGATGTTGACAGCGCCGGCTCTCGCTCTTCTGAGGTCGCCCTTTCTCTGCGGTCCGTCAAGGATCATCTGATCACCTGTATAAGCGTGGATGGTTGTCATGAATCCTGTCTGGATAGGCTTGTAATCATTGAGTGCCTTTGTCATAGGAGCAAGGCAGTTTGTTGTGCAGGAAGCACCGGATACGATGGTGTCTTCTTTTGTCAGGATGTCATGGTTTGTACCGTATACGATAGTAGGAAGATCATTGCCTGCAGGAGCAGAAATGATGACCTTCTTTGCGCCGGCATCAATGTGAGCCTGGCTCTTTGCTTTCGATGTATAGAAGCCTGTGCACTCGAGAACGATGTCTACGTCGAGATCTCCCCAAGGGAGCTTGCTGGCATCAGCCTCTGCGTAGATCTTGATCTTCTTGCCGTCTACGATGATACCATCCTCATCAGCTGCGACTTCAGCATCGAATTTCTTCTGAACGCTGTCATACTTCAGCAGATGTGCAAGCATCTTAGGGCTGGTAAGGTCATTGATCGCTACGACATCGATGTCCTTGTCAGTGTAGATCTTTCTGAACGCCAGTCTTCCGATACGTCCGAATCCGTTGATTGCTACTCTCATTATTCGATTCCTCCTTTGGATCATCAAGATCCTTGTGATCATTATAAAAAGCTGTGATTTGCTTACCGATTTATTTTACCATTACAAAGGCCCCTTACTCAACGAAAAGAACCAAAAATAGCAACATTTATTCTCCAAGATCGCTGCGTATCACTTTGCCCAGGTTCCACACGTAAGCGGCCCTGCGCGCAGCTACTTTTCTGGACTCTTCATCGGTAAAAGCGAATTCTCCTGTCTGAGAACCGCAGTCCATGCAGGTAACCGTCCAGCACCATCCGTTGCCGTCATCCAGCAGTCCCGCTCCGCCGCAATAAGGGCAGCCCGAAAGATCTATCTCGTCATATATATCCATAACCCACCTTCTCCTTTGTTTTATTATATATCCGGCTGTATAATGCCGCCGCCAATGACCCGTTTTTCGCTGTCATAGAAGACCGCTGATTGTCCCGGGGCCGGCGCTTTGACCGGTTTATCAAACGCTACTGATATTGTATTATCGTCAATACGCTCAAGATATGCATCTGAAGCAGCGTGATGATACCTTATTTTAACAAAAGCCTTGATCTTTTCTCCTTTTTCAATGCCTTCAATCGACATGAAATCAAGATCCCTGACCAGGATGCGGCTTTTCATCACCGAATCCTCGTTACCAAGCACTACCGTGTTGTTCTCAGGATCTATGCGCTTTACATAAGCAGGATAACCCAACGCTATTCCAAGGCCCTTACGCTGTCCCACAGTGTAATGGATTATTCCTTTATGCTTTCCGAGGACTTTGCCCTCCTCGTCGACGAAATCTCCCGGAGGAGGCAGTTTTCCTTCCACATGCGCGTCTATGTAATCGGCATATCCACCGTCAAGTACAAAGCATATCTCCTGCGAGTCCTGTTTGTCTGCTACGTAAAGGCCTGCTTTTTTCGCGATCTCTCTAACTTCTTCCTTTGTGAGATCTGCAAGAGGCATGAGCGTCCGTGAAAGCTGTTCCTGGCTCAGCTGATAAAGCATGTATGTCTGGTCCTTTGCGGCATAAGCAGCCTGCTTCACGGTATATCTGCCGCTTTCTGTCCTGACGATCCGCGCGTAATGTCCTGTAGCAACGTATTCAGCATTTATCTCGTCGGCAAATGACAGCAGTCTCTCCCACTTGATATGTTTATTGCAGGCAACACACGGGTTCGGGGTCAGACCGCTTAGATATGCCTTCACGAACGGTTCCGTGACATGTTCTTTGAATTCGGGCAGGCTGTTCACATTGTAGAAAGGTATATCAAGCTGCATGGCCGTACGGCGGGCATCGCTTATGTCACAGCAGCGACTGTAAGCTCCGCTTTCAGCCTGCCATGTCCTGAGCGTCACGCCTATCACCTGATAGCCCTGCTTTTTAAGCAAATATGCAGCGACCGCGCTGTCGACTCCGCCGGAGAGTCCTACTACTACTCTTGAAATACCGCCCACCTGCTTTCAAAATAACATCTTCCGTATTTTACCACATACTCATGTTCAGACAAAATAAGATCCCCGCATTTCTGCGGGGATCAGGTCAGCAATTATTGAAGCTTTTAGAAACCGAGCTCCTTGTTGATCCATGTCTGGAATGCCTTGAATGTCTCAGGGCCTGCTACTCCGTCAACTGTAACGCCGAGGAACTTCTGAAGAGCCTTGGATGTCTCTGTTCCCCAGATTCCGTCCTCTGCAGCACCAACCTTCTTCTGGATGGCCTTGATCGTCTCAGGTCCGCAAATTCCGTCCTCTGCTACGCCGAGAATATGCTGAGCAGCCTTGATGGAGAGAGGGCCCCATTTGCCGTCAACGTCAAGCTTGAATGCCTCGTTAGCTGCGAGCTTTTCCTCAACGGCCTTCTTGACCTCAGCTACCTTTGCTTCCTGCTGCTTCTTTACTTCAGCCATGTTTTTCTCAAAGGCTGCCTTTTTTTCTGCTGCGGCTTTTTCAGCTGCTGCCTTTACCTCTGCTGCCTTGGCTTCAGCTTCTGCTTTTACCTTGGCTTCCTTACCTGTGATCTTGTCAAAAATACCCATATTACACTCCTTTTCTGTATGCCTTTTTCAGGCACAAAGCTACAATTGCTTAACATATTCATTATAGATTTAAACCAATAATCGGTCAATCGATAATCGGTATTTACTCCGCAGTGCCAAGTGTTATCCTGACACAGTTGGGCTTATCAAAGTCTTTTGTACCCATTCCGCGGCCTTCTGACTCGATGGTCATAGGCGGCATGTCTCCGTATCCATCAGCAAAGTACCTGAGAAGAGCCGCTCCGGTAGGAGTGCAGAGCTCGCTCTTAACGTCCCCGGAGTAATAAGGAATGCCTTCAAGTATGAACGCAGTCGCAGGAGCCGGCACCGGAAGGATGCCGTGCGCGCTTTTGACTGTACCTCCGCCTACGTTCACCGGAGACGCTGTGACACGCTCCGCTCCGCCCAGGTCCATGAGCATGCATACAGCGCTCACGTCAGCGATCGCGTCCATGGCCCCCACCTCGTGGAAGTGGACTTCTGCGACAGGCAATCCGTGCGCCTTGCTTTCGGCATCCGCGATGATCTTATATACGTTCATCACATCGTCTCTGACCTTTTCGGACAATCCCTCAAGATCGTTTACGATACGTTCGATTTCCGCCATGCCCCGGTGTTCATGATGATGGTGGGCATCATGGCCATGCGCGTGCCCTTCCTCTTCTCCATGTACTTTCACCCGGATATGCGTGCCGCTCACTCCGCATTTTACGGAAGGTTCAGCTTCCACTGATACGCCCGGGATGCCCAGTCTGTTGAGCGCTTCAACAAAGCCATCACGTTCATTGGCAGGGAGCAGTTCAAGCAGCGCAGCCGAGAGCATGTCGCCCGCGGCTCCCATGCTGCAGTCGATGTACATCACTCTCATTTTTTAGCCTCCATGTGGTTTATGCGGCTCGCCATGTAGCCCGCTCCGAACCCGTTGTCTATGTTTACGCAGGCAACGCCGCTCGCACATGAATTGAGCATCGAAAGAAGAGCGGACAGACCGCCGAACGAAGCTCCGTAGCCCACGCTTGTAGGTACGGCTATGATAGGGCAATCCGCAAGGCCTCCCACCACGCTCGCGAGAGCACCTTCCATTCCGGCTACCGTGATGATGACAGAAGCATTCATTATGTATTCTTTATTTGCGAGCAGCCTGTGTATGCCGGCTACTCCCACATCGTAGAGTCTGACAACTTCATTGCCCAGCGTCTCAGCGGTTATCGCAGCTTCCTCAGCGACAGGTATGTCGCTGGTTCCGCCGGTGGCGATAACTATACGTCCAATGCCATCCGGCTCAGGCTTTTTGCCCACTACAGCCAGGCGCGCTTCCTTGCTGTAGTCTATTTTGTGGTGCTCAGCGAGAGCCTCGGCCTTTTTCTCATCAAGCCTTGTTACAAGAATAGGCTCCTGCTGCTTTCTGACCATGGCATCCACTATCCCAATGATCTGTTCTGCCGTCTTGCCTTCACCATAAATGACTTCAGCGGAACCCTGCCTGACTCTGCGATGCAGATCGAGCTTGGCATAACCGATGTCCTCAAACGGTTCTATTTTTAAACGCTCCAGCGCTTCTTCGGCTTTTATTTTGCCTTCTTCCAGTGCTTTGAGCACTTCCTTGATGTTACTGTTCATTTATTATCCCCTGCTTTCCCTTTTTCTGATTATCTCTCTTGAGAAGTTGATGATTATAAGGAATATGAATACGATGCCTATGTATCCCTGCGCCGGATACAGGAATTCGACCAGTTTCTTGAATCCCGTGAGTCCAAGCAGAAATCCCGCTGTGGCACCACCGATTATTATCCATTTCTTGTACCTGCCCGATCTCAGCTTGGTGCTGAATCCGTAGTATGTGCTGGCTCCAGTAGAGTATACCGCTCCATAGAGTATCACAGCGTAGATGATGCTTAGAGCAGGCGACAGTCTCCCGGCAAAACCAAGCATCGGAAGATCGAGGCCCGAGCTGAACGCCATATCTGTCAGCAGAGCTTTGAGCAGGAGTATCGTGAGTACTCCAAGGCAAAGCGCTCCGGAGATGGCTCCGACATAAGCATTTTTGCCGTCCTTGGCATTGATGGCCGAGTTGCCTGACATGGTAGTCATCCCCAGCGTGTTGTATGCCATGAATACCAGGGCGGATGCCGGCCAGTTTGGCGACATGCGTCCCGGCTGATAACCCTCAACTGCTCCGCTCTGCGGGAAGTCCGCTCGTATGGTCAGGATTATCGTAATAATGCCGACCATGAACAGCACAGGCACCATCAGTCTGAACACCTTCGATACCCTTTCGAAGTCGCCCAGCACAGTGATCACGCAAAGCAGCGCTATTATGATGCCTCCGATGACCTTGCTGATGCCGAACTGCTGGTTCAGAAGCGATCCTCCGGCCGCGGTCATGGCGATTATCATGGAATAATAGATCGACGCCAGCACCCAGCCTATGACCTCATCTATGATCTTGTTGTCAAATGGGGAGATAAGCCTGCCGAGGTCTGCTGTCCCTTTGCTCCTTGCGATATATGTGAGCATACAGGCGATGATAACGAAGCAAAGGGTGCTCGCAGCGGCTCCGTAATAGCCCCTGTTTCCGAATACCCCAAAAAACTGCCAGCACTCGCGTCCCGATGCGAATCCGGCGCCCATTATCACGCCTATATATAAACTAGTTATCTCTATCCAGCTGAGTTTTTTCATAGATCAAAAAACGTGGTAAACCCGTGTTTCAAGTTTACCACATTTCTTTCTGTTTCAATATTCAAAGTTGAGGTCTGTAAACTGCGGCGGCTTTTCTAAAATACGAATTTGCCGTTCCTGAACACAGGGATCTCTTTACCTTCATGAGTTATGCCGGTTATCTCAAGATCAGCGGAGCCGACCATGAAGTCGATATGTGTCATGGAAGAGTTGACACCCTTCGCCTTGAATTCCTCCTCGGTCATGGTATCGACTCCCTCTATGCAAGGATATGCCTCACCGAAAGCGAAGTGGCATGCAGCGTTCTCATCAAACAGAGTGTTGAGGAAGAGCACACCTGACTTGTTGATCGGTGAATCATAAGGAACAAGAGCGACCTCTCCGAAATATGAAGCTCCCTCATCGACAGAGATTGCTTCCTTCAGGATATCCTCGCCTTTCTCTGCGTGTACCTCGATGATCTTGCCGTCCTTTACCTTGAAGCTGAATCCATCGACTATGGAACCATTGAGACTGAGCGGCTTGGTTGCAACAAGAGTGCCATTCATCGTACGTCTGTCAGGAACCGTGAATACTTCTTCTGTAGGGATGTTGGCAGCAAACATGGTGCCGTTAGGTCCCTTCTCCTCTCCGCCGGTCCAGATATGTCCTTCCGCAAGATCTAGAGTCACATCAGTACCTATGGAGTTTTTGTACTTCAGTGTCTTGAACCTGTATCCGTTCATGATGTCGACGTGTCTTTTTATCTCATCGACATGGTCTTTCCAGTTTTTGATGGCATCGCCTCCGTCGACTCTGCAGGCTTTCAGGATCTCTTCCCATAGCCTTTCGACTGCGTCATCTTCACTGAGTTCAGGAAAAACAGCTTTGGCCCACGCTTTTGATGGTACCGAGCATACAGTCCACGGACACTCACTCCTCATCATCCTCTTACGATAAGCTTCGAGAGGTTTTGCGGCACTTTTCTGTGCTCTCGTGATACGGTCAGGGTCTACGCCATTCAGGAGTTCCGGATCATCAGCGTCTATGTGCAGAAAAGCAGCTCCTTCTTCAGACAGAGTGTTACGGAAATCTACATACCACGAGTCGACCTTGTCAAACACTTCATCAGCGGCGCGCAGGTACTTCATGCGCTTGAGCTCTTCATCTACCCACCACATTACTACTTCTTTACAGCCCGCGTCATACGCTACTGAAGCGCAGAGTCTCGCGAAATCAGCATTTTCTATGTTGCATGTGATAACCAGTCTCTGCCCCTTCTGAATATTCATGCAAGATCTTACAACAAGTTCAGCATAGTCCCTCTTAAGTTTTTCCAGTTCAGCCATTACGTTATTATTATTCCTTTCAAGTGATAATTTATTATTCAAATGACTACAGTGCAGTGCTTATTACTATAAGCAGCAGTCCCGTAAAGTACGTCAGGCTGTTGAACCTAACAAGCCATTTGTTGTTATTGAAAACATATCTGTACAGATTCAGATCGATATCCGAGACCATAAACAGGAACGAGCCGAGACCCATAAGCGAGTAATTTGTCCCCGGCATCATCAGCATGAGAGCAAGTCCTGTTATGCCGTGCATGAATATCGATGAAAGATAGAATGTCATAGGCCAGCGCATCTTGCCCATTTTGATCTTATCCGGCCAGCGGCCGCTGGCAAATATGACAAAAGCAAGCATAACAGCCGCCACGATATAAGTCCAGGCAAAATCCCTGAACCCGTATCCTCCGCGGTCCACAAGCACTATCTGCTCATACAGTACGAAGCATATGTTGCCCGCTAGGAAGAAATCGCCTCCTCTGCCGAAGTCAAATACCAGAAAGATATCCCCCAGCCACGCGAGTATCAGCGCTGCCATCAGAAGCGTCTGATAGCTTGCAAAATCATACCTTTTGAAGAAGACCACGATGGCAAACACCAGGTACATGGTTGCCATCAGATATTTGTTTATTGCTCTGGCTTTTATATTTCCCGATGTTCTGGTCTTGAAATAGCAGCACAGAGCCAACAGGTATATTACTATAAAAACGGTCATTTTCATACTCCCTTATGGATTCATGATAGGAATATCGATTATCATGTCTGACTCAGGATATGTCGAGCATGGATGTATGTAATTGAATTTACGGTCCGCCAGTCTACGGAAATCGTCTTTTTTGGCGATATAGTAATTACCGTCAACTACCCTGCTGTGACAGAATCCGCAGGATCCGTTGCGGCATCTGACTACCGCAGGAATGCCCGCGCGTTCAAGCGCTGTGATCAGAGTCTCATTATTGTTAGCGTCAAGCTCATAGACCGTGTCACGTATATGCACAGTGAGCCTGAAAGCCTTTATCTCATCGACTTCTCTGTCTCCGACAGAATTCCTTTCCTGCCTTATCCTTGCCGGATCGAATCCTATACTCTCAAGTTCTTTGCCGACAAACCTGTACATCGCGTCAGGTCCGCACATAAAGACGCTGGTGTCATCATCAACATACTTCTTCAGCAGATCAGCAGTAATGAAGCCATGTTTATAACCTTCAGCTTCCTCCTCGGAAAGCACAACGACAGTCTCGACTCCCTCGCACTTGAAAGCTTCAGGATCGAACGGGATGTGAGCCCGGGTCCTGGCGCCATACACAAGCGTAAGCCTGAAGTCTTCACTTCCCTCGCGTATCGCTTTCATCATCGATAGGAAAGGTGTGACGCCGCTTCCGCCGGCTATTGCAAGTATGTGGCTCCTGTCGCGGATACTGTCATGATAAAAGTCTCCGGACGGCTCTCCCATCCATAATTCAGTACCTGAAGGCGCCTCATCGATAATGAATGAGGAGAATATGCCCTTTCTCTGCACCATTATCTCAAGCTTGCCCGCAAGAGCTTCCTTTGGTGACGATATGATCGAATACGGACGGCTTAGATACGAGTCTCCGGCCTTGCAGCTCAGAGTAACAAACTGTCCAGCTCTGAAATACGGGAATTCCCCGCCGTCTGACAGTTTTAGAGTGATCTTTACGCAGTCAGAGCTGCATGGAGTCTTATCCGCTATCACGGCTTTTACGAAGCCCGGATGCAGAGCCTTTGCCAGACGGTTGACCCCGTATTCGTATACCAGCGGAGTTGCAGGTGTTTCGTCTATCAGCTGACGGCGCTTTGCCGTCATTTCCATGGCGAGTCTGATGTCTTCGCCGGGAACGTTACTTCTCTTAAAAGCCATATTACCTGCCCTCCTTTTCCATGTCTCTCAGGGTACGGCCGGCTTCATTTACACCGGACTTGAAGCTGCTTGGATATCCCAGCAGTCTCTCGCCGTAACCTCCGCCTATCCTGAGGCCCGGTACGAATCTGTCTTCTTCTACCATCTGGATCCTGTTCATCAAGCCGTCATAGTACTGTGATTCGTAGCCGTAGATGGTGCCCTGCGGATGACCGCAGTATCTGGCATATGTCTCAGGGGTAGCTATAGCTATCTCCTCTATGTGATCATGGATGTTAGTGCCCGTGGCTTTCTCAAATCTCTTGATCATTCTCGCGGCAACTTTGTTTTTGGTCTTGAAGTAATCTTCTTTAGACACAGCGCTCCACGCGTCATCGGTGAACAGCGTCGTCATGTAGACTATGCAGGTACCCTCAGGCGAGCAGTCAGGATATGCGTTGTTGAGGCATACCGTTGCCTGAGCTCCTGTGTTTTCCAAGGTCTTCATAGCCTCATACTGCGCCACGTTATCTGAGGAATCGTATACGAAGTAGTTGTGGTCTGTTATGCCAAGCTCCTCTGCAGACTTGCTGAGTCCCAGGAACACGGTAAAGCCCTTGCCTGCCAGTTTCCTGAAGTTTGTCAGTTTGATCGCTCTTTCCGGCACGGCCTCGCTGTCAAGCATCTTTCCGTATACCAGATGCGGCGAGCAGTTTGCGATAACATGCCTGCTCTCCACTTCTCTGCCGTCTTTGAGTCTCACGCCGCAGACGTGTCCTTCCTTATCTGTGAGTATCTTGACTACTTCGGTGTTGAACCAGATGTCGCCTCCAAGCTCGTGTATGCGTTCTTCGCACGCAAGTGAGATCTCATGGGAACGGTATCTCGGTATGGCTGCACCACCCGTGATATAGCTGTTTATCATGTTGGCGTAGTGCAGGAAAGTCATGTTATTCTCATTGGCGCCAAGATAGCACCAGTAGGCGTTGAGATTGTCTACGATTACTTTCGGGTAACCAAGTGCCTCGAATCCCTCTTTTACAGAGTACGATCCGCATGCGAGATAATCAGGGAATCTCTCCATCATCACCTGCGGATCAGGCTTGCCCTTGGTCTCGCCAAGATATGCCATCGCCTCTCTTATCTGTTTACAAAGTGCGAGAAAGTCCTTTATGCATTTTTCTCCGTCCGGGTGGAGCTTTCCGCTTGCCTTAGCAAATGCCTCCGCTCCGAAAGGCATGACATAATCATAGCCTTCCTTCTCAGAGATCAGATGATAAGCATCTTTAAGCTGTATCCACTCTATTTTGTCAGCGATGCCGAGCTCCTCAAAGACCTTACGCGTGCTTCCCGGCTCTTCGTCCGTCCCTATTCCGTTGAACTCATGCAGCGATGCTTCAAACTCAAATCTACCGCGCACAAAACTCGTGGCAAAGCCGCCCGGTATATTGTGTTTTTCGCAAACCAGACATGACTTTCCCGAGTTAAGGATCTTGCAGGCTGCGCCAAGGCCGCCGTTTCCGGCGCCTATCACTATTACGTCATATTTATCCATGGCTTGCCCCCGCTATCAAACACCTGTCTCTACGGTGTATGTCAGCACGTCTTCGATCACGTCACCATCTATCTGAAGGGCGCAAGGCTGGTCGAACGATACCGTTACCTTGTGGCCGGTCTGTACAGTTACCCAATCTTTTTTCAGGACATGCTCTCCCTTGTTGAGCGAAGGGAATCTCATCAGTGTCACAAGCCTGTTCTTTTTATACAGCGTGACGACCGATACCGACCCGTCTTCGTTGAAGCGGTCCTGATTTGGAGCTACCATCATGCCTCCGCCGTAGAAGCGTCCCTTCATGGTGGATGCCATCCAGACGTTCTCAAAAGTGCTCACCTTTCCGTCGACATCTACGGTAGCTTTCTTGAGCTTATAGCTGCCCAGAAGAAGCTTGATGGCGATGTTGGAGTAGCTTACAGGCTTATCCGATGTCGCTCTCTGGATATCGCCTATCCTGCAGGTCTCTCCGTCGATGCCGTAGCCTATGCCGTTCACGAACCTTCTCTGTATTCCTTTGACCGTGATCAGCGGCAGATTCTTCATCATCGGTCTGATGTCGATCTTTCCGTCAACAGCAAGGTGCTCGTTGTCACGGTAGAAGTCGTTGCCGCTGCCGCATTTGACGTAGTATACAGGGTTTTTTAACTCATAGCCGTACACGTCGTTGGCAAAGCGGTTGATCGTTCCGTCTCCGCCTGTAAGAATGACTTCATCATCCTCTTTCAGGCCATCAAAGAAAGCTTTCATGTCCTTGATGTCCAGAAGACTTGTGAATTCACACTCAACATTGTTCTCTGCGGCCCACTGTCTGGCGTCCTGTTCGCCTTTTGAGTTGTTGGCCAGAGGATTAAGTAACAGATAAGTCATTGATCTCCCCCCTTTTTCTTTGTATATACGCTTATTATTCAGATCGTTTTCAGGTCGGCACTGAATCTGCCGTTATCTATCATCAGCACTGCATAAGACGGATAATATCCTCTTCCGACTGTGCCCGGATTCAGAAGTGTGATACCACGGCTCTCGGACAAATGCTGGCAGTGTGTGTGTCCAAACATGGCTATATCTGCCCCGGCTTCCGCTGCCTGAGATGTCAGTGTCTCCAGATCAAAGTCATACTTTACACGGGACAGGTGGCCGTGGGTCGCAAAAATTTTTACGCCCTCCACCTCACAAAAAAGCGAACTGCTGAGTTCTGTTCTGAAATCACAGTTGCCCTTTACAGCATAGACAGGCAGTTCCGGATACTTTTCGATCACTCTATCGATGTCCCTTTCACCATCTCCGAGGAAAAAGCAAATATCCGGCTTTTCCAGTTCTATTGCAGTCATCATATTTCCGGCATAGCCGTGGGAATCTGAAAAAACACAAATTTTCATACTTGTCGCTTTAATCGATGAGCCCCAGTTTCCTGAATGCCCACTCCATTCCGTCTTCATCTACGGCCGGGCAGACCAGATCGCTCATCTCCTTGAGTTTAGGGCTGCCGCTGTCCATGCACACGCTTGTGCCGACAGCTTCTATCATCTCAAGATCCAGCATGCTGTCGCCAAAGCCTACGGTGTCGGCTATATCAAATCCGAGTTTCTCTGCAACTAGTCTGACCGCGCTGCCTTTATCGATCCTGCGGCTTATGACCTCGCCGAACTTGCAGTCCGGTTCCGAAAAGTCATGCTCTATGAACATGAGCTCATCCCCGAGCTCTGCTTTCGCGGCATTCAGCTGATCGTCGCTTTCATATACGTATACCAGTTTATAGACGGGTCTCCCGTCGTATTCCTCGAGAGGATGCGGACCGAGTTCGATCCATACAGCCTTTATCATGCGAAGGAGCTGGCTGTTTCTGGGCTTGTCTTCCTCCAGAAAGCGCTTAGCCTTGTCGTCACAGTAGCTGTCGTCTTTTGCCTCGAGTTCAATGGAGACCCCGTTCTCTTCAAACAGAGTCATCAGTCTGTTTTTCTGATCCTCAGGCATCGGGCAGTCATGAAGAACTCTTTTTCCGGCAAAAACATAACCGCCGCAGCTTGCTATGCCTCCGTCAAAGCCGTATTTATACAAAGGCTCCATCATGGCGTTATTGCGCCCGGAGCACAGAAAGACTTTGTGGCCCCTCTCCTGAGCACTTTTTATCGCTCTGACAGCGCTTTCAGGGGGCTCCTGGCCTCCCGGAGGAGTAAGTGTTCCATCGACATCAAGAAATATCAGTTTTCTGTTCATCGTTTTCCTTATGAGTTGAATAAAACCTTTCATAATATTGTACCATTTACTGCCTGTTTTCCAAAGATATCGTAAAAAAATGACCGCCTTTAAGGCGGTCATCAGCTGGTTGTACGGAAAAATGTTGAAGACAACATCAAAGCTCGCGGGTTTGATAGTATTCCCAGATCAGCTCCTCCAGTGTCTGATACAGATGCTCAGGATCCACAGGTTTAGACAAGTGAGCGTCCATGCCCACCTGCAGTGAACGCTGAACATCCTCATCAAAGGCATTGGCGGTTAAGGCAATTATCGGTATCGTTTTTGCATCCGGTCTGTCCAGAGCCCTGATAGCCGCCGTTGCCTCCAGGCCGTCCATCTCCGGCATACGCACATCCATCAGGATCGCGTCATAATGACCTTCCTGACTGTTCTCAAACATTTCCACTACGATCCTGCCGTTTTCAGCGTGATCGATCTCAGCTTCTCGCATGAGAATGATCTGTTTCATGATCTCCGCGTTGACGAAGACGTCCTCAGCCATAAGGATCCTTTTGCCTTTGAGTTCAGCCCTTTGTTTCTCCTTAAAGAGACTCATATTGTTTTTCCGGGCGATACGCTCCAGCTCATCAAGCACATTAGACGCAAACAGAGGCTTTGCCAGGAAACTGTCGACACCGCTGTGTATCGCCTCTTCCAGGATCTCATCCCAGTTGAAAGAGGTCAGTATGATGACTGTTGTTTCCTTGTCATATCTCTTCCGTATTTCCTTCGCCACTTCAACCCCGTCCATTCCCGGCATCTTCCAGTCAAGCAGGACAAGGTTATAAGGCTCGTGCTTTGCATGCTGCACTTCCAGCATGTGCAGGGCTGCCGGTCCGTCGTAACAGGTATCCGCCTTGATGCCCGCTTCATCCAGCACGATCCGAGCGTGTTCAGCCGCGATCTCCTCGTCATCTACAACCAGGACACGTATATCCTTCGGGTTCAGAGAGTATGAGGACAGCCCCTGATGATCGCTGTTATTAAGAGTAATGGTGACCGTAAACTCTGTCCCCACGCCTTTTTCAGATTCGACAGAGATAGTACCGTTCATCAGCTCAACGATATTCTTCGTAATGGCCATGCCGAGACCGGTACTGCCATACTTGCTGTTTCTGCTGCTGTCTTCCTGTGTAAAAGTGTCAAATATTTTCGGGATGAATTCCTTATCCATACCGATACCGGTATCACTGATGCAGAATCTCAGGGTCGAATGATCTCCGTAGACGGCAGTGCGCTCTACCGTCAGCATGATGTTGCCCGGCGCGTCCGTAAACTTGATCGCATTCGACAGGATATTGATCAGGACCTGCTTGAGCTTCATGTCATCGCCGATGTAGTAATCACTTACACCGCCAATCACCTTGCACTCATAATGCAGTCCCTTTTCTTCACATTGGGACATGACCATGGTATTGATCTGCTCCAGCATATCGCGGAAGAAAAATTCTTCCTTTCGGATAACCATACGCCCGGATTCGATACGACTCATGTCGAGTATGTCGTTGATCAGGCCCAGCAGATGCCTCGCGCTCCCGCCTATCTGCTCAAGATACCCGCGTGTTTCTTCAGGGAGTGAATCATTGTGCAGAGCCAGACTGTCCAGTCCTATGATGGCGTTCATAGGCGTACGGATCTCATGGCTCACGCTTGACAGGAACGCTGTCTTAGCCTTATTGGCCTCCTCTGCCGCCGCGAGAGCCTCGCCTAGAGCCTGATTCTTTGCCATCGTCTCACGCATTTCGGTATCGATGACTGTCAGGCCAAGGCCGACCGCGTGGACGATATGATCCTCACGGTTTTCGGCATGCCTCACGCCTGCCATACGGATCATTTCGTAATATTCCTTTCCGTTACGCTCCACCAGATAGCGGTAGGCTATGATCGGGTCATTCTCGAGCGCTTTACGCACGTTGTCCGGTTCGATGAATTCCAGGAAACCCTCCCTGTAGCTTTCCGCAACATAGTTGTTAGCGTACCAGGTGAAACGCTCAAGGTAAGGGAAATGTATGCCTTCAGGTGTCTGATCCGTAGCTTCGGGGTCAGCCCGGTAGCAGACAGCGTCATCATTGTCCAGGTCGACATGATAGACGCAGCGGTAGTCCGAAGCGAGCGCGGTTATCATCTTGTCCTGCTGCTCGCGGCGCTCCTGCTGCCTGAGCAGCTGCTTAGAGCGTTTCGAGTCACGTACCAGGAACATGATTATAATCGCGGCGATCGCAAGCATTATGCTTCCGACAGCGCCCATGTTGTTCCGGATCACATCGCCGAATGAATAGGTATGCAGCTGATCCGTGTACCGGAAAGCAAGGTTCTGGGCGTAATCTGAGCCCAGAATGTTGATGCCGCGGTTGACCAGTTTAAGCAGACCCTCATTTCCGATCTGCACGCCGAAGCTCCTGTCATCATTGTATACGGTCTGAAGCAGCGATAAGCCGCTGTACCGGCTGTTTCGCAGGATGTCATTTGCTCTCAGTCCGTTCAGCGTAGTGCACCCCGCCTTTCCGTCATTCACGGCATGGAGACATTCGTCGATCGAAGGATATAGGGTGATCTCCGCGTCCGGATAGTAGGTCTTCACGAAGTAGTACTGCATGCTGTTGTTCTCGTTCACAGCGAAATGCCGCACCGTCTCTTCGTTATACTCATCTTTATATACCAGCTCAGTCGCAGCTGAAACGACTGCGTTCGACTGGAATATTCCACTCTCTTCAGCATAATACAGTCCGCCGCCTACCGGGAAGACCATATCGACGCTTCCGTCCTCCAGCCCCGCGATCATCTTGTCGGAACTGTCGTAACCTGTATATGAGACTTCAAGGTCATCAAGTCCGAGGTCCTTCATCATCCGCGGGATGAGATCCTTCAGAAGTCCGTTTACATTGCCTGCGGAGTCAGTACCACTGTACGGGAGATAATTGTTCAGATAGCCTATACGCAGCGAGTCGTGCCCGGCAAGCCACCGCTTCTCAGGTTCCGAAAACGCGCGGCTGGATATGCTCACAGGATAGTATTTGCTGCGAAGGAAGTTGATATAATTTGGTTCATCAACTGAGAGCTCAGTCTGAGCTATATTGAGATCCGCAAGCAGGTCCGCCCGGTTTTTGCTGACGCAAAGGAAGTAATCGGAGGTGCCGAAAGAATAAAGCAGTTCCGCGTTAGCGCGTCCGTAGGCGCCGTCCCCTTCTGCCGCCAGCACATCCACCTCATTGTCGTCGAAGGCCTTGAAGAGCGGATCATAATCATCGAAAAGCACGACTTCTGCCTGCACGCTGTGATCCTGCAGGAACGCTTTTAGAGAGTCTGCCAGGGCGCTGTTCAGTACGCCGATGCGCTTTCCTTCCAGAGTCGCGGTATCGACGGTTATGCTATCATCGGATATGTGCTTTATCAGGTTGTAGGTCTCATTGCCCATAGGCAGATCCGGGTAACTTATAAGCTCTTCGCGTTCTTTTTTATACGCAAGACCGGCAAGTACGTCTATATCGCCATCCAGCAGCTTCTGATACAATTCGCTGAAGTCGCCGTATACATACTCATAATGCCAGCCGGTATACTCGGACAGCTTCTGATAGTACTCATAGGCATAGCCGGTCTTGACAGCACCCTGTTCGGCCCCCTCCTGAAACACTTCATTCTCATAATAGCCAACCTTTACTGTTTCACTATTATCGTCAATAGCGAAGGCGCTCGCCGGAAATAGCACGCCGGCAAGCAGCATAAGGCTTATGAGTATCGCGCAGCCTGCGATGACAGCCTTTTCTCTCTTATAAATAGTCATAAATATCCTTTTCCTAAGCTATGATAAATATATCTTTCGTGTTTCTCCTTGAACACAGTATATTCAATTGATTATTATACCATTTTTATGCGTCTTCTTGGCTTTTGTTGCTTGTCAGTTTCTGTCCTTGATAAGTATCGCGTTCTTGTAAGTCACGTATATATGCCCAATCGCAAACAGTATGGCAAAAGCGACAAGCAGCCAATGCTGTAACAGGATGCCGCTGAGCAGGAAAATGCATGAGGGAAGCACCGCGAGGACGATCGCGAGCCGCACTGTCCTGCGCTTCATATAGAACGCAAACGCGATCCAATACGCGGCAAGAAGCAGTCCGTTGCACGCCATGTAAAGCATCATGTCAAGAACGCTTGCAAATCCGAATTTCCACACAAGGAGAGGCATCCACATAAGCACGATGCAGGCGTACCGCCCGACCTGTTCCACGATGTTCATGAACCGGTTCGCGCAAAGATTCTTCTCACCCTTGTTCTTTATAGCGTAAACAATATTCGGTATCAGCATAAGGACCACAATGACCGCGCCGAATACGTTGATCCATCCGAATCCCATTCGTTCTTCCCTTTTTCATATTTCAATTAATAATAGTATTTTAACACAGCTGTTGTTCCGCAATTGGGTGTTTAAATATCATTTTTGAGCAGAGTTTAGCTAAAGTTTGTTCATTAAGCCGGAAAGAATATAAAGCAAGGCTCTCAGAATCCCTGAAAGCCTTGCAATTACTTGGTTGCGGGGGAGGGACTTGAACCCTCGACCTCCGGGTTATGAGTTATGCAATCCGCTTATGGTATCTTCTGGTATCATACGAAATGTCCATTTTCCAATGATTTCACCTGTAGTAACTTTCAGTAACTTTTGAGTCTTGCAGTATCATTTAGCAGATTTTGATCAAAAACATGACCAAAAACATGACCGCATTTTAATTAAGTCTCTTAATACTATTATGTAAATAAATGCCTAATCTTATACTAAGATCGAAAATCGCGGCAGTTATACTATCGCGGTTTTTATTGTTGCTTATAGTCCGTTGACGCAAAGTCTACACGGAGTAAATTATAGTAAAAGGCGGTGAATAAAATGATTAAAGAAATAGTAGGCAGTCGAATAAAAGAAGGCTTGTACAAGAACCTTGGATAATCAAATCTAACTCCGTTATTTCGCATGTTGAAAATGCTCTGTCGTTAGAAGCTATATTCGGAAGTAAACGCGAATCGAATGCACCTGCGCCATATTCGGTTGGAATGGAATACGGTTATCATGAGTTTTACTTCAGGATCGCTTACCACCCTTCAAATCCGAAGACAGGCATACTGATCAAGTTCAGCGCACACGCTCTGGAATACTACAGAACGCGTTACAAAGAGTTGTTCGGCAAGGACGTTGATTTGCATGGAATTCTGCAAGCACTTGATACAGTATCGGTTATTGTCGATTCTGATTCAGGCTTAGTGTTTTCAGATGTGAATTACAGATGTTCCAGAATTGACGTTTACATTGATTACATTGATGAGAGTATTGATATCACAGACTTGTATAAAGGCTTAATACAACAGACGTACATTATACGCAATTCTAATGGTCGCAAGAACCAGAGTAAGCTTTTCGGAAGAGCGAACGCAGATAAGTATGAAACCTTTTATGTTGGTAATCCTCGGCAGCGGAACAGAAGATTGCTTTTAAGAGTCTACGATAAGAAAACAGAGGAGCTTGCGAACCGTAATGCGTTCAGACTTGATACTGCAAAGAATTGTGATAACTGGATCAGGTTTGAAGTGGAGTTTTCTGAGAACTATGCTCACGATCTGACCGATGCTCTGAAAAGCGTAGACAATGATTCCTTCCACAGCATTATCTTGAATGCGTTTCTCGCCAAGTATCGTTTCTGCTATTCTGACAAAGACGAGTATCTGCCGGTTACGTCCGTGTTGCTCGATAAGAATGTAGCATCCTCATTCTCATTTCAGTCGAGAATTGAATCTGATCCGACAATAGAACGCAAGATATCATATATGCTCAGAGGATCAGGATTGATTCCGCTGTTGTATGTAGTAAACGAAGTATGGGGCGAGTCAGGCGTAAAGTATATATATTCTCTAATAGACTATGCGTGGAAGAGGTTCATTCCCTCGAGGAAAGAGAGAGCGTGGTTAAAGAACCATAAGGATGATCTATCGAAGAAGACTCTCTTCTACAAAGAACGAACGAAAGAGTAATCACAGAAACTTCTATTCGGCAGTTTCATCCTTTTTACGCAAAATTAGAGGCTGCCTGTTCGCAGCCTCCGTTCTGTTTAGCATCCTGATATCATGTTGAACAATTCCTCAAAGTAGTCATTCAGTTCGTCCCTGCATCTCACAGATAAGTAAGCATGTTCTTCTTCATTCCCCCAGTAAAGGTCTACGTTGCCGTGAAATGTATTGATATATACATTCGGTCCGCCAAGTGTTACCGCTACATTTGCGCCACGGAAGTGCATTGTGTAATCAAGAGTCCATTCAATATCTAACGGATCATCCTCTTCGAAATACTTGTATGCGCCCTGCTCTTCCAGCATCTTAGCTATAGCCTCTACATATTTCTTATTGTCGTTCATGTCAGTCTCCTTTCGTCTACGCGCCCTGCGCTGCTGTTGTTTTTTGACACTTGCGTAAGAAACACAAGAGCAACGAATCAAAAGCAGTAGTGAATGAAAACAAATAGTTTTGTTGAAATCGGAGATGAAAAGAAAAGTTTTGTTTGCAGTGAACGACTCTTGATGTAGTGCTAAGCTCTTGTGGTACGCTCGAAAGTGAGAAAAACATGGCCTAAACATGACCTTTTGAGGCACGAAAAAAGGCTTCCATTCTCTGAAAGCCTTGAAAATAGTGGTTGCGGGAGGGGGACTTGAACCCCCGACCTCCGGGTTATGAGCCCGACGAGCTACCAACTGCTCTACCCCGCGTCATTAAATTGTTCGAAGTGGTACCGGAGACCGGACTCGAACCGGTACGGGTATCACTACCCATAGGATTTTAAGTCCCAGGTGTCTACCAATTCCACCACTCCGGCATAATCTGTTAAAAATGGCTCCGAGGGTGGGGCTCGAACCCACAACCTACCGGTTAACAGCCGGTTGCTCTGCCATTGAGCTACCTCGGAACAGCCGTCGCTTTATTGCGACTTGAACATTATAGAAGATTTGGGGTATTGATGTCAACACCCCAAATCACTCATTTTTTCAGAAACTTTTTCTTATTCGGATGTCTTGCCGAAATCCACTTCATTGCCCCTGTAACCCAGCCTTATGCCTCCGTCCGTGAGAGCGTAGTCGAGGATGGCGTACTTGCCCTTGCCTTCCGGCTCCCAGCCATCCGGCATGCCGCTGTACAGATCCTCGTCGATTTCCACAATGACTATTCCCTTCTTGAGATACATGATGCGGCCTTCAAAGCCGGTTTCTCCGTCCTTCAGGGACATGTACGGACCCTTGTCTCCGTGATCCTCGTCGATCAGAAGATGCCACTGGCCGTTTTCCGCATCAAAATCGCACAAAAGAGTCTTGAGCTCCTTCATGTCGATATCCTTCTGCCTCTGGTTGGTCAGATAAGTCGACGACTGCGCCTCCGTCTCTTCCTTCTGCTTCTCATTTCTGACGGTAAGCCCGGCAAAAGTGCCTATGCCTATCGCCATGATAAGCGTTATTATGAGCCATTTTGCGATATGTCTGGTGGATCTCATCCGGGTACTATACTCTCATCACCGAAGCGACTTCTTCATCAAGTGCCTTGCATTTTTCCCTAAGGTCCTTGATCTCCTTGACCATCTTCATCTGCTCGGCGTTAGATTTTCTTACCAGCTCCATGTTGTTGTAAGGGACAGTGTTTCTTACCTCAGCGTCAAGAACTCCGCCGTAGATCGGCGCGTTGTCCGTGAAGAGTCCCCACTTCTCATCGCCGTAGTCGAAATGCCACCACTCCGACGGGAAGTTGGTGAATCCGACCTCTGTCATAACGTTGTAGAGCATCCTGCGGTTGTCTCTTGCGGTGTCGTTGACGCCTTCGCCTTCTCCGCCCTCTTCGTAATATGTAGTCCAGGCTCTGTTGGTGAACTCATCAAAATCGCTTCCCATGTCAAGTTCTTTTCCGTCCGGTCCTACTATGGTCAGGTCGACTGCACCGCCCGTATTGTGGAGCGAAGGAAGCAGAATGTTGTACGACGGGAAAGAAACGCAGAACATCGTCTGGTAATCGATCTCTTCAGGTGTGGCGTTAGGGAATTGTTCGACCTTTTTAGCCCTGTAATAGTCCCATAAGGCCTGCTGCACCGCCACAGGTCTGTAAGCGTCGTAAATCGAGAATTTATAGCCCTCAGGCAGCAATGCTTCAGCCTTCTCTACCATCTCAAAGACAGTCTTGCGGCACATGATGCTCGGACTTGAGCCCGGAAGCGGATTCATGTTGTCCTCAGGCCATTTGTTATACCACGAGTTAGTGATGAACCTGTCGTCCATGTAGACCATCGGCTCATCCGACGGATCGGCTACAGGCAGTTTGTTCGAAAGGAATTCTATCTTAGGGATAGGTTTTTTGTAATCAACCATGATGTTTCCTCCTTATGCGAAGTAAGGGATTTACCCAACAACTTCTTTTACGATCCTGTGGAAGTTCCTGAACGCGATCTTCTCGATCTCGTCCTCACGCATTCCTCTTGCTCTGAGTATCTCAAAGAGATGCGGGATCTTGCTTGAGTCCTCGAGCCCTGCTGTCACTGCGTCCATTCCGGAATAGACCTCCGGGTCATTAGGGTCTCCGAGGAAGCCGCAGAAGTCGAAGCCGCAGCCAACGTGGTCGATGCCCATTATATCGATCATGTGTTCGCAGTGGTCAGCCAGTCTGTTGATATCGCCCTTAGCCGGATCCTCATCCAGGAACTCGTTCCACGCGTTGAGGCCTACGCAGCCGTTGGCATCTCTGATGGCTCTGAGCTGATCGTCTGTAAGGTTTCTCGGATGCGAGCTGAACTTCTTGCAGTCCGAATGCGAAGCGATGAACGGGCGGCCGTCCATGATCTTAGCGATGTCCCAGAATCCTGCCTCGTTGAGGTGGGATGTGTCTACGATCATCTTCTTGTCGATCATGTGCAGAACAGCCTTCTTTCCGAGATCGCTGAGTCCTTCGGTGCTTCCCGATGCCGCGCTGTGTCCGAAGCCGTTTTCTTCATTCCATGTCAGCATGCCGTGCCTTGCACCGAAGTCATAGTACTCATCGAGTTTGGCGAAGGTCGGATCATACGAAGCATATGCCATGCCTTCTACTCCGATCATTATATAGAAAACTCCGTCTTCCCTGGCCTTCATCATCTCATCGTAAGTCTTTACGATCCTGAAGTCCTTAGCCTCTGCGATCTCATCGGATACACAGCTGAAGATCTCGCGAGTCCTTTTTGCGTAATCTCTGATATGAGGAGGATCCACCCACAGAACGAGGATGGTTCCCTCTACTCCACCCTTCTGAAGTCTTTCAAAATGGTGGTTGTGAAACACGTTGGTCTCACCTTTCAGTCTCTTTATCGTGACATCTGTCCAGATGTCGCTGTGTGCGTCAAAACACTTCATTTCTTTTCTCCTGTAAAAACGGGCAGGCGCTCCGGGCATTGCCCAAAGCGCCTGTCTTTGATCAGTATTCAGCTATAGTCCAAGCGATACAGCTACGATGGTTCCGAGATAGTTACCGATAACGTAGCCGAATGTACCTGTGAGCATTGCCGGTCCAACGAGGTCGACCCAGCCCTGCGAGATAGCCATACCTGCAGCTGTTGTAGGTCCGCCGATGTTCGCGTTCGAAGCAATGATAGCGTCCTCAAGGTTGAACTTGAAGATCTTTGCAGCTCCGAAGCAGAAGATCATGTTTACGAATACCATGATAGCTGTAAGTACAAGGAAGAGCGGGCTCTTTGTAACAACGGTGTAGATATTTGCAGGAACACCGATTACGAAGAGGAACAGGTAGATGAAGTAAGTACCGATCTCCTGAGATCCGTGCATTTCCTTTACTGTCTTTGTCATGAACGTAGCAACAAGTACGGAGAATGTTGTGATCCATACGTACTGGGATCCGAGGAACCTTACTACGAAGTTCATGAATACGCCGTTTGGCTCAAATCCGCCAAACAGGCCTGCAACCAGTCTGGAAACCCAAACTACTGTGGAAGCATAAGCGATGTTGATAGCGATATCCTTGAGCGAGATGTCCTTGCGGCTCCAGAACTGAGCAGCAAGTGTCTTTGCCTCTTCGAGATCTACTGCGCCGGACTCGACTTCCTCGATCAGAGGATGCTTGAAGTTCTTGCGGAACCAGCTGTTTCCTGCGAAGAAGATAAGTACGAAGAAGTAGATAGCCATCAGCAGGTTATCCGCTACTGTAGCAGCAGCTGTTACGTCCTCACCTGCAGCATACTGAGAAGCCATGGCAGCGAAGTTTACACCACCGCCGATGTATGAACCTGTCATCATCGAAGCTACTCTTGCGAGGTCCTGAGCGTTTCCGTAAGGTCCCTTGAGCAGGAAGTAAGCGAGATATGCGCCGCAGACGGTACCCACAGCACCTATCAGGAAGATAACCAACATTCGTCCAGTCTCAGCCCAGATCTTCTTCATGTTGCATTGGAGAAGCAGCATAGGGATACCGAGAGGAACGATCACGCCCCATACGATGTCATCGTAGAGTACGCATGAAGTCGGGATTACTCCCAGGTTGGCAAGGACCATAGCGATGATCAGAGCGATGATAGCGCCGGAAACCTTGGAAGCCCATGTGTATTTCTGCTCCAGCCAGATGGAGAAGAATACGCCAACGGTCATGACTACAAGAAGTCCCCACATGTCATCGGCTGCGATCAGAGACTCACGTCCTACCAATCCCATCCATAAACCAGTCATAATAAAACCTCCTTATTACACAATTGCCCGTTTTCGGGTATATTGACGACCTAATTATAACACTCTTCTTCACATATTCAACACATAGCTGATAAAAAAATAACGGAGTCACATGGCTCCGTTTTCTTCTTCTCTGTTGCTGTTGACTATGCCTATCTTATTACGGTATTTTGCAGCGTTAACAGCATCTCCTGTCGCTTCATACAGATGGACAAGCTCATTCATCGCGTCCGTGTTGCTCGGTGAAAGCGTCAGGACTCTTTTGAAGTCTGCGATCGCTTCATCCGCGTTGCCAAGGGATGCCTCAGCTACCCCGAGATAATACCAGAGCGGCCACCACTGCGAATACCTGCCTTCAGTAAACTTCATAAGAGTGTCCTTGCCTCCGGCAAAGTCTCCGCCCATGATACTGTTGCATCCAAGCTCTATCTGTACAGGCTCTTCGAGTTCCTCCACCCTTTCGGATATCTCTTCTCTGAGAGATGCCAGCAGCTCATCATCCATCTCATGGATCTCGGTCTCGCTTCCTGCGGACAGTCTGAGGAAGTCCTGCCATGTGAGCCTTGCCTTGAGGTAAAGGCCCATGTTCAGGTACGCGTACCCCAGGAAATAATAACCCATAGCGAAATCCGGATGGATCATGGTCAGGAGTTCGAATGTCTCGGAAGACTCGGCCTTGAACAGCCCTATCCTCTCCTCATCGCCCATGCCATCCTCTGCCACAGCTGCTTCTGTCTCGTAAGCCTCCTTGCAGGCTCTGGCATAAAGATAAAGCGCTTCTCTGGACTTAGGATCAAGCCTTAAAGCGGCTCTGAGGAGCATGCAGGCGTCCTCAAAATCGCCCATGTCCGCTGAATGTGCTCCTTCGGACACCAGCATGGCTACAGCGTTCTCTCCTACCGCGTGTTTTATGAAATCCGCATATTTATCCGCATAAAGGAAGAGCGGGTCGCCGCCCATGACTCTCGCCATGTTGAGGACGATGTTTTTCAGGTCGATAGCTCCTTTTGCGTCACTTCCCTCTATCCCGACAGGAACCGGTATACCGCTGAGGATCTCAGCCGCGTTGGTCCTCTCAAGGTAATCAGGCGAAAGCTCCGCGAACATCATGTTCTGAATTCGCGGAGAGAGGTATTTGCTTATTCTGTCTTTGTTTTCTGATTCGTTCAATCTATATCCCAGCCTTTTTTGTCGAACTTCTTGATCGCGTCTTCCGAGATCATTGTCTCAAGATCCGCGTAAATGACATCCTTAAGGATGTCGAGCTTCACAGGATCGGCAAGGTCATCATACAGACCGCCGGCGAACGCGAAGAGTATGCGCGCCAGATGCTCTTTCTTGCGTGTCTTGCTGCCAAGACCCTTCTTTGTGATAAATGAGGAAAGCCTGCTGAACAGATCGTATGGTTTGATGCCAGTGTCATTCAGCACTCTTGGGATGGACTTCTTGAATCCGCCGTCGCCTACGTAGCTTTCGACGGTGCGGGCAATGCCTCTGATCCTCAGCATCTCTTCCGCGGTCATATGGCTCGTCGCGATGACTTCATAAGGCGAATCATACGCGAATACATAGCCGTACGCGTTTGAGTCCGCTCTGAGGTCGGTGCCCTTGCTTATATAAAGCCCATCGATGTGGACCGGCATTCCCTCTGCCATTCCGAAGGCCTTGTTGAAGGATCTCGCGAACATCGCCTCTGTTTCAAGAGGAAGTCCGGCCTTCACGTGTATCTCCGTCACGATATTTCCTGCCTGCAGAAGCTTTGTAGTGTTGTACATGAGGCGGTAGATGTTTTCTCCCCTGCCAATGGCTGCCAGAACTTCCGCGTTGGTACTCGCAATGTCGATGTTGAATATTATCTGCCCGCTCCTGGCTTCAGAAAGCAGTCTTATTGTTTCTTCGTCAAGTTCATCACCGTTCACGTTGAATTCGAACGATGTGACGCCGTTGTCGTTGTTGATGATGTACTCGAATATCCTGTACGCTCTCTCACTGTTGAAGTTGAAAAACCTGTCGAGGAACACCACGCGACTCACTTCCTTGGCAAGGAAGTATCTGAGCTCTGTGCAGACTCTGCCGAGGCTGAGAGCCCTTACTCTTGCATCCGGAAGATGCTGAGAATAGACGGTCCTGTCCGAAGTGCCCCTTATCGTCTCGTAATAGACAGTGCCCTTGCCCGCTTCAAACCTCTCGTAAGGGAAAGGCAATGACTCTACATCTACAGGGGCGTCGTACGGATTGACGACGATCTGGTCGTTCTCCCTGTAAGCAAGACCGGCTATGTTCTCGAAGTCAAATTCATAATCGAGAAGCGACTTGAGGAAGTTGAACAGCACGCTCTCTCCCTCGCCTCTGATCACATAGTCTACAAAAGGACATTCCTTCATGAACCTGCGTGTCTCGAATGACACCTGCATGCCTCCGAAAAGCACCGCGATGCTCGGAACAGCCTTCTTGACCATTTCAGCCACGTGCCTGAGCTTTGCTTCGTTTTCATCATTGGCATGGAAATAGACCATGTTGTACTGGCCTGTAGCGATATCTTCAAAGATGTCCGCGTAGAGGTCAGTGCGTTCATAAGACTTGAGCTGTACGTCCACCGGTGAATCGGTGACCACGCTGAACAGATACTTGAGTTCAAGGTCGGTTCTTTTGTTGTCCGATTTGATCGTTGTCAGCAGGAGTTTCATTTGTTCTTCCTTTCGTATCCGGTCGTCCGGGTTCGATTATATCGTTACATGCGTTCAGGAGCAGCTATGCCAAGCAGCCCCAGACAATTTGCGATCACAGTCTTTGAAGCCTTTACGAGAGACAGTTTTGCCGCCCTTTCCTTCTCATCATCAACAAGGATGTGCTCATCATGATAGAACTTGTTGAACGACTGCGCGATGTCTACCAGGTGGCGTGTGACTATTGAAGGCTCATACTTCTCTGCCGCTTCGATGACCACCTCAGGCACTCTGTAAAGGAGTTTCGCGAGCGCATAAGCGCTGTCGCTTCCGAGGTATGAAGCATCGATGCTTCCGAGTGAATCTACATCGACTCCGGCAGCCGCTGCTTTTCTGAGTACGCTTGACGCTCTTGCGTGTGTGTACTGTACATACGGGCCGGTCTCGCCGTCAAAGTTGAGGACCTTGTCCCATGAGAATACATAGTCCTTGATCTTATTGTTGGAGAGTTCCTGGAAAATGACAGCTCCGATGCCGACTTCCCTGGATACCTCGTCGATGTCCACTCCCTGAACTTCCTTCTCGCGCATTATATCAGCCGTCTTGGCAACTGCTGTATTGAGAACGTCTTCAAGGAACACGACTCTGCCCTCGCGTGTCGACATCATCTTGATGTCATCGCCGTCGGACAGGCTCACCAGGCCGAACGGTACATGGACACAGTCCTTCTCCCACTCATAGCCCATGAGCTGGAGGACCTTCTTCCATTGCTTGAAGTGCAGGTTCTGCTGCGATGCCACGACATAAATGCATTTATAAAAGTCATAATGCTCTTTGCGGTATACCGCAGCTGCAATATCTCTTGTGACATAAAGGCTGGATCCGTCAGATTTGGTGATCATAGCGGCTCCGAGGCCGTAAGGCTCAAGATCCACGATCTGAGCGCCCTGTGATTCCACCAGAAGGCCCTTGTCCTTGAGTTCCTGTATGAATCTCGGCATCTTGTCGGAATAGAAGCTTTCTCCAGCGTACGAATCGAAAGTTATGCCCAGCATATCATAGACACGATTGAATTCTTCAAGGCTCAGTTTCCTGAACTTCTCCCATAGTTCCAGCTCTTCAGGTTCGCCGGCTTCGAGTCTTACGAAGGTCTCCCTGGCCTCGTCTTCAAGCTCAGGATGCTCTTTGGCTTCCTCGTGGAACCTTGTGTAGTAGCCGAGAAGCGCTTTGATAGGCTCTTTGGCGAGTTCTTCTTCACTTCCCCACTTGCGGTAAGCAACTATCATCTTGCCGAACTGTGTGCCGTAGTCTCCAAGGTGGTTGATCCTTGTGACATCATAGCCTACAGCATCATAGAGCTTGTAAAGAGCATTTCCGATCACCGTACTCCTTATATGGCCTATATGAAACGGCTTAGCGATGTTAGGCGATGAGTATTCGACGATTACCTTGCGTCCCTGACCGTAGTCAGATCTGCCGTATTCAGGGCCCAGCTTGTTTACTTCTTCTACGACTTCACCTGCAAAATAGGCTCTGTCGATAAAGAAGTTGACATAGGCATTGACATTCTCTACCTTTGCAAAGGCTTCAGAACCGCCGGCCTTGGCGGCAATATCCGCAGCTATGAGCTGCGGAGCCTTGCGAAGAGCCTTCGCAAGCCTGAAGCACGGAAAAGCGTAATCGCCCATTTTTTCGTCTGCCGGTATCTCTATCATGCTCTTTATGTCCTGAGGCGACAATCCGAGCGACTCATCATATATTTTCTCAGCAATTATGTCCTTGAAATCTGTCATTTTTAGTCCTTTACTGTAATGTTTTATCTGCCACTTTACTATTCAGGCAGGTTATTATATCAAATCGGGCCGTTTATTACTATATTTCAGTTCATTTACGGTCTTTAAGTTCCACTATCGTGCATCCGTCGCCGCCTTCATTGTACGGAGCGGACTTGAATGACTTCACATGCTTGTTGTGTGACAGTTCCTGTCTTACTCCGCTTCTGAGTATTCCCTCGCCGCGACCATGTATCACGTGGACGGTCTTGAGTCCTGCGAGGAATGCGTCGTCGATGTACTTGCTGACCAGATCACACGCTTCTTCAAGGTTCTTTCCTATAACATTGATCTCGGTCTTTATGGTCTTGGATTTGCCGAACGACAGATCGCCGTATCTTGCTCTGTTTTTCTCCTTATGGCCCTGAGGCTCCGACTCGGCTATTACCAGATCCTTGACGTTGACATCCATTCTGATGGATCCGAGTCTCAGCTTCACATTGCCTCTTGAATCAGGCAGGCTCTCCACGTCTCCGGTCTGGCCCAGCTTCATATACTTGACTCTCATGCCTACCTTTATATCTTCAGGCTCAGGCGTCTTGCCGGTCTGTATGGTCTGTACCTCCGGTGCTTTTTCAGGCTTGAGCGCGGACTCAGCCTGTCTTAGTTTTCTGCGTCCGTCTGCAGCTCCGCCCGCTATGTGGCCCTCGTTGAACCCGGCATCTTTCTTCTTATGCTGGATATCCCTGAGTTCTGCGGTTATCTCATCGATGGTTCCCTGAGCGTCTCTCAACATGCCGCCGGCCTTTTTGCGGGCCTCTTCCACGATTTTAGCGGCCTCTGCCCTGGCCTTTGCAAGTTCTTTCTCCGCCTCTGTCTTGACTTCATGAGCGGCTTCTATCTCTCTGCCCGCTTCCGCGAGTCTTTCTTCCGCCCTTGCCTGGTCGGCTTCGACTCTGCTGACGGCTTCTTCGAATTCGAGCTGCTCTTCACCAAGCAGTTCAGTCGCCCTGTCGATTATGGTCTTGTCCAGGCCCAGCTTCTCGGATATCTCAAAGGCATTCGATTTGCCCGGAAGACCAACTCTCAGCCTGTATGTAGGCGAGAGCGTCTCAACGTCGAATTCCATTGATGCGTTCTCCACTCCGGGCGTCGAAAGAGCGTATTTCTTCAGTTCGGTATAGTGAGTGGTAGCCGCAACCAGAGCGCCGGCTTCCTTGAGCCTTTCAAGCTCCGCTATGCCAAGCGCCGCTCCTTCAAGAGGGTCCGTGCCTGCTCCCAGCTCGTCCAGGAGCACCAGGCTGCCCTCTCCCGCGCTCTCAAAAATCTCGATTATGTTCTTCATGTGCGATGAGAAGGTACTGAGGCTCTGCTCTATGCTCTGCTCATCACCGATGTCGGCGAATACTTCCTTGAGAACAGGCAAGCTGCTTCTCTCATCTGCCGGTATGTGAAGTCCGCTCTGCGCCATAAGGCACAGAAGACCTATCGTCTTAAGAGTGACCGTCTTGCCGCCTGTGTTAGGGCCGGTTATGAGGAGCGTCGTCCAGTCGTGCCCAAGCTCAACATTGATCGGAACCACCCTGTCCGCAGGTATCAGCGGATGGCGTCCGGTCCTTATATCTATGTAGTTCTCTTCGTTCAGGAGCGGTTCCGCGCCGTCCATAAGGCATGACAGCTTGCCCTTCGCGTTTATGAAATCCAGTTCGGCCATCAGCCTCTGGTCATTCAGCAGGCTCTGGTGATGCTCGCCGACCCTGCTGCTGAAGAGTTCAAGTATCCTTACGATCTCCGCCTGCTCATCCAGCTCAAGCTGCCTCAGCTCGTTGTTCAGATTGACAACTGACTGAGGTTCCACAAAGAGAGTGGCGCCCGTCGATGACTGGTCGTGCACCATTCCCGGAAAGAGGCTTATGTATTCTCTCTTGACGGGGATTACATACCTGCCGTTACGCATGGTGACTATCGCGTCCTGAAGGTGCGTTTTAGCGGATCCCGAGCTTATCATCTTCTGCAGGCGGGATTTTATGAGATCGTTCTTGTTGCGGATGTCGCGTCTTATGGCTCTAAGCGCCGGAGAAGCGTTGTCAGACATCTCGTCCTCGCTGATTATCGCATTGGAAATATCCTGCTCGAGCTTCGTTACAGGATCGAGCAGTCCCGCGATCTCAGGGATCACCTTGAGTCCTTCTGGCATGTCACTGTTAAGGAATGTCTTCACCTGGCGGGCCGAAGCTATGCTGACCCTTATCTGAAGGAGCTCCCTCATGCTGAGGCATCTGCCCCTCCTTGCCATTGACACTATGCCGCTTATGTCTCCGATTTCTCCGACCGGAATGCTTCCCTTATAGGAAATAACGGAAACCGCTTCCGTAGTTTCCGTTAGTGCATCCTTTGCCATGCGCGTATTGGTCATCGGCTCAAGGCTGTCTATTCTCTCTTTAGCCAGACCCGAGCCCGCCTGATCGCGCAGAAGGCCAAGTATTTTATTGAATTCGAGGAGTGTGAGTATCTTAGAATTCATCTTCGCTGCTGTTCAGTCTCTTTATAGACTTCAGCTCGTTCTTGAGATTGACGTTCTCCATCTGCAGGTCGAAATATGCGTTTTCCATCTCGACAAGTTTCTCCTGAAGTTTTTTCTGATCTTCAGAATTCTGAGTCTGCCTGTCGACCTCTGAAGACATCTTATCCTTAAGGTCCGTTACCTGCTTCTTGGACTGCTCCCATAACTGGATGTAGTGCTTGACGTCGTTGTCAAGCTGGTAGTTTTCGGTCTGGAGCTTGAGCGTCATGTCTGTATTGTCCATGAGTTTCTCCGCGATATTGAGTGCTGTCAGTACCGCAGCTTTGTAATTCGGATTGACATTGAGCGCCTTGCTTGTAGCTCTGAGCTCTTCATCGACCATCTTTGCGATATCCTTTATGCGCTCCTCGCTCTTTTCGCTGGAAAGCACATAATTGGCTCCGCATATAACTACGTCGGCTCTGTTCTTTTCCATTTCTTACCTCGTGTTGTTCTTTCTCATTATCTGCCGCGTACAGCCTCATACATCAGGATGGCTGCAGCGACTGCCGCGTTGAGCGATTCGATCCTTCCTTTCATTGGAAGCGTCACCCTTACATCTGCCGTCTCCATAAGGGTGTCAGATACGCCGCTTCCCTCGTTGCCTATAATAAGGGCTATCCCCCTGCTCAGGTCTTCTTCGTAATACGGCACACCGCCGTTCACGTCAGTAACGACTATACGTCTTCCGGATCTTCCGAGCATGCCCATAAGGGCTTCATTGTCCGGGACATAAATGACCGGTATCTCAAATACCATGCCGGCGGTCGCCCTGAGCACTTTAGGTGAATATATGTCCACTGTACCGCTCATGGCGACTATGGCCTTATAGCCCGCGGCAACTGCAGTCCTTATAAGTGTGCCCATATTGCCCGGATCCTGGATGCGGTCAAGTACCAGAACATTATCATCCGGTCTCAGACCGTCAAGAATATCCGGACCGTATTCACGCAGTCTTACGACTGCCAGCATGCCTATTCCGTTTTCAGCATCCGTGAGTCCGGCGAATTCACGCGCCGGGACCTCGCAGACCGTTACATCCGGGGAATCTATACATTTCCTGATGAAATCAGGGACATCATCTGCCGCGCCGGCAGGTATCATTATGAAGTCAACGTCAAGATCCTTCTCAAGGACCTCTGTGACGAGATTCCTGCCTTCTACTGCAAAACGCCCTTCAGCAGCGCGCCCCTTGCGGGTCGCCAGCTTCCTGACGAGTCTGATCCTGCTGTTGTCTCCAGATGTTATCCTGATCAGCATGGCATTACGGCCGGGTCGGATCGTCCGGCTTATTTAAGGAATTCCGGAATGTCGAATTCGTCAGCTTGCGCAGGAGCCTTGTTGTCGTCATCGAAGAGCTGGTCGAGTTCGACCTCAACAGCATCGAGACCGTCAACAGTTATCCTTCTGACAGCAGCCATGGTGTCCTTCTCGCCAAGCGGTGTCGCGATCACAGGCTCAACGCCCGTGCCGCCGAAGTCTGTCGCGATAATGGTGACCGATATCTTGTTCTGCATGTCTTCGCTGATAGTAGCACCGAAGATGATATTGGCGTCTGCATCTGCCTCGCTCTGTACTCTGTCGGCGATCGTGTTGATATCCAGCATTCCCATGTCATATCCGCCCGTAACGTAGAGCAGGATTGACTTTGCGCCGGAGATCGATGTCTCGAGCAGCGGGCTGTGAATAGCATTCTGGATAGCTTCTTCGATCTTGTCGTCGCCCTCGCCTGTGCCAACACCCATGTGAGCGATGCCGCGGCCTTCCATGACTGTCCTTACGTCAGCGAAGTCAACGTTAACAAGTCCGTACTCGGAGATCAGATCGGAGATGCCCTGAACGCCCTTTCTCAGAACGTCGTCAGCCATCGCGAACGCCTCGAGCATGGATGTGGTCTTGTCACTTGTGTCGATCAGCTTGTCATTAGGGATGACTACGAGCGAGTCAACGAAATTGCTGAGATACTGTATGCCCTTTGCGGCGCGGTTCCAGCGCTTTTTGCCCTCGAAAGTGAAAGGCTTGGTAACTACGGCAACTGTAAGAGCTCCGCAGTCCATCGATGCTTTCGCGATGATAGGTGCTGCGCCTGTGCCTGTACCGCCACCCATGCCGGCTGTGATGAATACCATGTCGGCATCCTGAATGTTTGCGATAACCTCGTCGATGCTTTCCTCAGCTGCCTTCTGGCCGATCTCAGGATTAGCGCCTGCTCCGCGGCCTCCGGTGATCTTCTCGCCGAGCTGGATCTTGATCTCTGCCTTGCATCTTGAGAGCGCCTGTCTGTCTGTGTTGACGCCGATGAAGGAGACGCCCTGCAGTCCGGCATCAACCATGCGGTTTATAGCATTGCATCCGCCGCCGCCGATACCGACGACCTTTATGATCGCGGCATTGTCCGGTTCGGAAACAAAGTCGGAAACAAATTCCATAATGAAGTCCTCCTCAAAATAATATACTTATAAACATATATGGTAATAGTAGCACAATAAAACCCTGAATGCATTAGTTTTCAGCAAAAAACCACAACATTTGGGGTGTATTTGCTTGACGAGACACAATTACTTGTAAACTAGATAGCCGGCATGAACGAGGCTGAACCGTCTTCCTCGAAGGTTATGGTGCCCCTTTCTATGCCTTCAGAGAACAATTTCTCGACCACAAGATGCAGCCTTCCGTTCTCCAGATTGGTTATCAGCGTGTCGTAATCCGTCTTAACGGCCAGCGTTTCGTATATGTATGCTTTGATTTTGCTCTCTTTTTCCATGTCGATCTTTACAAAGTAAAGGTCTGCGTCTGATGTCGCCTTGATGAGTTCGAGAGCCTTGTCCAGGCGGTCGCCGTTCTCGGCACCGACCTTTTCACCAAGTTTTATCTTATTGATCACTATGCCTTCTATGAGCGTGGTCTTAGGGACGTTTCTTGTCTTTTTCAGCAGTATGCCTTCTCCGTCCATGACCAGATAATCATCATCATATCTGAACGCCATCTTCTCTTTTCTCTCAGTGACCTTTATCACCATGGTGGACGGAAGCTTTCTTGATACTCTGGCGCTCTTGATATACGGATTCTGTTTCAGATAATCCTCTGTCTCTTTCTTATTGAGCCCATAGAACAGGTTCCTCCCCGGAACCGCGTGACCCATGTTGATGATCTCCTCTGCCGTGTAGTGCTTGTTTCCCCTTACTTCTATGGAATCCACGGTGAATATGCTCGACACTGACAGGACCGCAAAGAATGCTCCCATTATCAGAACGGTAGCAATGATGTAGAATCTCGCCCTGAATCTGCGTTTTTTCCTTTCGTTGTAACGGCGGCGGGCTGCTATCCTCTTGTTCAGCTCGCCGATCTCAACGTGCCCTTCAGGGAGTCCGTATCCGGTTTCAGTCTTTTCTTCTTCAGAAACTTCCCCTTCTTCAGCTTCTTCTTCAGCCTCTGCCTCTGTATCAGCCTCTTCAGGAGTTTCATCGTCCTCTTCCGGTCCCACAGCCCTTTCAAGCACGGCTGCTGCAGGCTCAGGTTTAGGCAGGACAACAGTAAGATCCGGGACTTCATGCACAAGCAAAGTGTACTCGATATCCTCAGGTATCGAGTCTTCCTTGGTTTCTGCTTCAGCTTCGTCTTCTGTTTCAGCCTCGCCTTCGATTTCCGTTTCGGCTTCGGCTTCTGTTTCAGTTTCGGCTTCAGCTTCAGCCTCTTCCTGCGCTTTTGCCTGAGCTTCAGCTACCTCAGCTTCAAGAGCTTCGGATTCTTCCTTATTCAAAACTATGGTGTCCTGATAATCTTCCTGCAAATCTTACCTGTATGTCTCCATTACCGTTTTGTATATGATATCCGTCGCCTCGGTAGGCGCGACTTTTCTGCTTGCTTCTGACATGCTTTTCAGGATATCCCTGTCGGAATCGAGTTCTCTCACTATTGAAAGGACTCTGTCAGTGATATCGTCGCTTTCTCTGACTATGATAGCGCCGCCTTCATCTGCCACCGCTTTGGCATTGTAATACTGATGGTCTGCGGTCACATTAGGTGAAGGGATGAATATCGCGGCCTTCCCGGCCATCGTTGTTTCTGCCGTAGAAAGAGCTCCGCTGCGGCTTATAAGAAGGTCGCTGGCGGAAAGCTGCAGAGGCATGTCGTCAATAAACGCGCTGATCCTTACGTTTTCCGGCGCGAATCCTTCCCCGTCCAGTCTTTCCTTTATCTTGTCATAGTAATTCTTACCGGTACCCCATATGACCGTGTATCCGTCTTTATCCGCATACTCTCTGGCAATGGCCTCACCTACCTGATTTGTAGTCTCGGAGCCCAGGCTTCCGCCAAACACCAGTATGACGAGGTCATCATCCGGTATCCCAAGAGCCTTTCTGTCTTCAGTGATATCTCTGCCTGCAAATTCCGATCTGACAGGATTGCCGCTGTAGATTATGTTGTCTGTGCTTTTGAAATACTGGCGGGCTGACTCGAATCCGAGAAAGACCTTCCTTGCCTTGCCGGCTGCCATCCTGTTGGATACACCCGGAAAACCATTCTGCTCATGCAGATAAACAGGTATCCTCAGTCTCTGAGCAGCCAGTACCACAGGAACGCTCACAAAGCTGCCCGTACTTATTACGGCGTCAGGTCTGAATTTCTTAAGTATCTTTACGGCATCACGTGTGCCTTTCATCGTTCTCCTGAGAGTGGTCACAAGTCTCTTTGGATCGCTTCTGTCCAGCCAGGTCGAATCGACTTCATACAGCGGATAGCCGTGAGCCGGTATTATCTGTTTTTCAAGCGGCTCACCCTTTGCAATAAAAATGATCTCACAGGACGGATCCTCCGCCTTGAATTTGTCTCCTATGGCAAGCGCAGGATAAATATGACCGCCTGTTATTCCACCTGTCAGCACTATCCTCATTTCTTTGCCGTCCTTTGCTTACGTGATACGTTGAGCGCTATACCTATCGCTATCATGAACGACCACATGGATGTGCCTCCGTAACTGATGAACGGAAGTGTGATGCCGGTGGCCGGCATGGATGAAGTTACTACCGCGACATTGATGATGACCTGCAGTCCCAGCATGACGGCAACTCCCGTAGCAAGGTAGAATCCCAGTTTATCCCTTGCCTTGAGCGCTACCATGAACAGTCTGCAAATAAGTATGATGTATACCAGCATCAGTAATACGAAGCCTATATATCCGAGTTCCTCGCCTATTACAGCAAGAATGAAGTCGTTCTGAGGATCCGGCAGGTACAGGGTCTTGGCGACACTGCGTCCGAATCCAAGTCCCTTGAGTCCTCCGTTGCCCAGAGCAATAAGACCCTGTGTTACCTGATATCCGCTTCCCTGTCTGTCGGCGAAAGGATCCATGAAGCTGTTGATCCTGTTGTACCAGTGTTCCGGTACTTTTGCCGTGATTATATAGAAGTATCCGGCAACAGCTCCCGCAGCAGGCAAAGCCATGAACAGTATATTCAGCCCTGCCACCAGCATGATGGATATCATGATGGCGACCAGTACGATAGCTGTCGAGAGGTTAGGCTGCCTTACAATGAGATAAAAGTGCAGACCCATTACGATAAGCAGTACCCCAAGACCCTTTGCGGACCGGATAGCTGAAGGATCCTTGACCAGGAAACATGACGTAAATACGATAATTGCGACCTTTGAGAATTCACTCGGCGTGATGTTGAGTCCGAATAGTCCTCTCTGAGCTCCGCCTACGGTGGAACTCGTAAGGATAACGGCAACAAGCAGACCAAGACTTATTACCATGATCAGATTACTGATCTTCATGTAAACATGATAATCAATGTTGGCAACTACCAGCATGATGAACAGTCCGCTCACCACCCATACCGCCTGTCTGACGAGATAGTATGTTGGGTCAGGATTGGCGGTGTTGATCGTCTGATAATACCCTGCGCTGAAAACCATCGCTATACCAAAGAGCGAGAGCACCAGAACAAAGACCACAACTCCGAAGTCGTAGCCTGTAACTACCCTGCCAAGTCCGCGGCCAAAGCTTTTGGTCTCATCAACTACGTTCGTGACGCTCATTTTGTTCTGACCGCGTCTTTCACGTCTGATGGCTCTGCGGGTCGCTGCCTTTTCGGCCATGCTCTTTTTATTCTTTACTTCAGCATCTCCTTTACGCATTCCTTGAAGTGTCTGCCTCTCTGTTCAAAGTTGTCGTACATGTCCCAGCTGGCGCACGCAGGCGACAGCAGTACCTTCTGTCCCGGTTTCGCAAGCTCTGCCGCTTTGCGAACACAGGAAGGCATGTCCTTGCAATTGTAAATGTTTGTGAAGCCGGCCTTTCTTGCCGCTTCTTCAATGATAGGTGCATCCCTTCCGAGCAGCACCAGAGCCTCTACGCATCCCTTGAAGTGGTTCGCAAGTTCCGTGAAATCCTGACTCTTGCCGTCTCCGCCGGCTATGAGGATAACGCCGTCCTTAAGGGCCTTGAGCGCTATTACAGCCGCGTCTACATTGGTGCCCTTAGAATCGTTGAAATAGTCTACTCCATCGACATTGCCGCTGAATTCTATCCTGTGCTCCACTCCCGGAAACTCTCTTACAGCAGCGGATATGATTTCAGGATCTATGCCTGCGAAAAACGCTATCGCGGATGCGGCAAGCACGTTCTCCACGTTGTGATCACCTATGATCTTCAGCTCAGATCTGTCACAGATGAAGTGATCGGTTCCGTCAAGTCCCCTGACCATGATCCTGGTACCGTCGAGGTATGCTCCGGCAGCAGGAACCGTCTTTCTGCTGAACGGTATGACTGTTGCCGCGGTGCCGTCTTTGAGTGCGTAAGCCAGCGGATCATCAAGGTTAATGATCAAAAACTCATCAGGGCCCTGCTCTGCCGCTATGCGCGCCTTGGCTGCTCCGTAAGCCTCCATGGTACCGTGTCTGTTCAGATGATCCGGTGTGAGATTCAGTATCGAGGACACCACAGGCCTGAACCAGGATGTGGTTTCGAGCTGGAAGGACGATACCTCTGTAATGAGCCATTTGTCTTCCTTGCTGCCTGCTGCTTCGGCCACTACCGGGCTTCCGATATTGCCCACAACAGCCGTATCACGTCCCGCAGCCTTGAATATCTCCCCTACGAGTGTCGTAGTGGTCGTCTTTCCGTTGGTGCCTGTAATGGCTATGAACTGCCCCTCTCCGAGTCTGTATGCCATCTCGAGCTCGCCTGTTATCTCTATGCCTGCCTTGCGGGCTTCCTCTATATGAGCAAGCGTTGGAGGGACACCCGGGCTCAGCACCAGCATGTCGAATGACGTCATATCCTCAGGTACGCTGCCCAGGTATGCCGTAATGCCTTCATTCTGCATGTACTGGATGAACTGTGTATCGAGCTTGTCAGAGGTCTTCGAATCCTGCACGGAAACTTTTGCTCCGGCTTCATTGAGAGCCTTCGCAGCAGCTTTTCCGGATTTGCCCAGACCGACTATAAGCACTTTTTTACCTTTAAGTGACTGTATGTATTCTTTTCCTCTTTTCATTTTTTCTTTTACCCTTTGTGTATTTCGCGCATGCGTTATCTAACTGAGAAATACGCGATAATGCAGCATATGAATGTGAACAGACAGAACATCTTGACGACCTTTGTCTCGTGCCATCCGCCAAGCTCAAAATGATGGTGTATAGGTGCCATTCTGAACACTCTCTTGCCACCTGATTTCTTGAAATATGTTACCTGTATGATTACTGACAGGGCTTCTATCACATAGATCAGTCCTGCTATCGGAAGCAGCCATTCCATGTGTCCCACTATCGCCATCGCCGAGAGCACTCCGCCCAGGGCCATGGAACCGGTATCTCCCATGAATATCTGAGCCGGATAGTGATTGTAAAGGAAGAATCCGACCAGAGCGCCAAACAGCGCCTGCCCTGCAACTGCCATTGGTTCGCTTCCCCCATGGACGCTCATGCCGATTATCGCGAATGTGCACGCTACGATAGCGGAGTTGCTGGACGCGAGTCCGTCTAATCCGTCCGTGAGGTTTACGGCGTTAGCCATGGCGATCTCGATGAACACGACGAACGGGATGTACAGTATGCCGATGTCTACCGTCTTGCGGAAGAACGGGATAAACATGGCCGTACCTTCCTTTGACATCATGAATATCGCGAGCGCGAGTCCGAAAACAGCCTGAAGTATCAGCTTCTGCTTTGGTGTGAGGCCTTCGTTCTGCTTTTTGGCTATCTTGTTATAGTCATCGATGAATCCGACTGCGCCAAACGCGTACATGCTGAGAAGTATCGCGATCTTGCCCATGGTATCGCTCCCCGGCATGAACATGCTTACTATGACTGCTGCGGTAGTTCCCAGTATGAAGGCTATGCCTCCCATCGTAGGGGTCCCCGCTTTGCTAAGATGCTCCTTTGGCCCTTCTTCCCTTATATACTGGCCGAATTGCTTCTGCTTCATGAAAGGGATCATGCGTGCCGTGACGAGCATCGAGACGGCAAAGCCTATGGCTGCTATTAATGCGTATGTACCTGTTCCGTGAGTGTTAACCATATTATTCGCTGTAAATATAAACTATCGATCCTTTATCTACTTTAGTGTCTGCCTTCGGGTACTGGTCGACTACTACGAACGACTGACCTTTCAGACTCTCCGGCATTACTGTGTATTTAAGCCCGTAAGACTCTATCCTGCTGATAGCGTCAAGGCTGTCCATACCGGTGATATCCGGCACTTTGACTTTGTTTTTCTTGGCTGCCTTAGCTTCCTCTTTCGTGTACCTGCGCTCCACACCGAGATACTCCAGAGATTTCTCTGTGATCTCCTTGACGATAGGACCGGCTGTGTTGGATCCGTACATCTTCTTGGTAGGTCTGTATACGATACATATCATCGAAATGACCGGATCATCCATCGGAGCCATTACTACGAATGACGTATTCGTCTCATCGCTGTAGCGCTTGCCGGATACACGGTTCGCTGTACCTGTCTTTCCGCCCACTCTGTAGCCCGGAATATATGCGGTCGTACCCATTGCGTCAGAAACGTAGTATTCCATTATGTCGGCCATCTTGGCCGCGGTCTCTTCGGAAACCACCTGCCTGACCTTGACATCCTCCATCTCCTCGACAGTATTGCCTTCAGAGTCTACGATCTTACTTACGATCTTCGGCTTCATAAGTACTCCGCCGTTACCGAAAGAGTTTACCGCGCAGAGCAGCTGCAGCGGCGTTACGGCTATTCCCTGGCCGTATCCGGTAGTGGCAAGGTCTACCCTTGTCATGTTGTCAGGGTCCTTGACGATCGAATATCCCTCGCCCGGCAGATCCACTCCGGTCTGATCGTTGAATCCGAAGAGATCTATGTAGTTGTAGAAGGTCTTGGCGCCCATATCGAGCGAGACCTGGGCAAGAGCCGGGTTGCATGAGTTTCCTACAGCCTCCTTGAGCGACTGCTTGCCATGTGTGGCCAGGCAGTGGAGGGTGTAGTCGTCAACACGGATACCGCCCGTGCACTTGTATCTCGAATTCTCATCGGCGCTCCCGGATTCAAGAGCCGCGGCAGCGGCGATAAGCTTGAACGTCGATCCAGGCTCATATATATCGCTCACAGCGTTTATCTTCCACATGCTGCTGAGATAATTGGTCTTCTGTTCATCGGTCATAGCCTCGAATTCCTTGAGAGCTTCCGGATCGGAAGGCTGCGAGGAGTTGTTAGGATCATATTCCGGAGTCGTTGCCATCGCGAGTATGTTTCCCGTCTTAGGCTCCATCACTATGCAGGTGATGGCATCGGCGCCGGTCTTTTTCATGCCGGTTTCCAGGGCGTCTTCCACAAAGTGCTGTATGACCGAATCGATCGTAGTAACGATGCTGTATCCGTCCTGCGGCTTATAGTATCTGGTCTTTCCGTTTGAAAGAGTATTTCCGTTGTTGTCCGTGACTCTTACGGCTCTTCCCTTGATGCCCGCGAGCCGCGAGTTGTATTCATACTCAAGGCCGGAACGTCCGACATTTTCCGAATTGACGCCTCCCAGCACCTGAGCCGCGAAAGCGCCGTTAGGATAATACCTGGCAGCTCTTGTCTTTATTACAACATTGCTGCCGAATAACTGCTGAGCTCTTTCCACCTGTTCTCTTGTCAGGCCGTCCGCGATAAGCACAAGGTTCTCCTCGCCCTCAAGAAGTGCCTGCATCTCCGCGGCATCCTTTCCGGTCACATTGGAGAGGCTGAGTATCGCCTTGGCCTTGTCGTCATTGCTTATGCTTTCATCTTTGTAGATATACTGTGTGTAAGCGTAGAGCTCATATTCGGTCACTGACTCCGCGAGCGTATTCATTCGCGAATCGTAAATGGCTCCTCTTACAGGATCGATCTCTGTATCGACCTTCTGCATCTCGGCTGCCATTATTTTAAGCTCATCAGACTTGTAGATCTGCCAGTATCCCATTCGAAGCATCAGCACAAACAGCAAAAAGAGCATAACGCCAAAACCCGCAGCAAGTCTGTTGCGGTTTTTTGAAGTGATCACTTTGGGATTGTCTTCAAGCGCCCTTCTTCTTATTTTTTCTCTCTTCTTGTCACTTCTTTTGCTTGTGTCCATACTTCCTCATTTAAACACAGTCATACGGATATAGTATACCACATATTGTGCTGGAATTTAAAGGCAAATACTGTATTTAGATGCCTTAGTTCTAATAAAAATGCCACCGAGCCGTGACCGGTCAGTGGCACCTTATAATGCGTGCCATAATCAATTGTATGCTTCGCTGATTATTATGGAAGCCAGATTGCTTACTTCAGCCTGTACGGAGCTAAGTATGACCGTATTGTCAGCTGACGGATAGACCATGCCGTACTTCTTTGTAGCCACCTGCTCTATCTTTGTTACCTTTGTCTCCTCGGTTATCTGGCTGCTCAGGGAGTCTATTTCCGCCTGAAGATATTCGTTCTGCATCTGCAGCACGTTGTTCTCATGCTGGATGATCGCCGCGTAAGACCTCATACCAACGAGTACGAATATGCCTATCATCACTACAGCCAGAAGTCTGGCCAAGCTTCTTCTGTCCGCCTTTATTCTGTCGGCTCTGATCCTCTCTGCTCTGCTTTCCATGGTTCCCTGTGTCCTGTAAGTGTGTTTCTGTCCTATAGCTTTTCGAGAACTCTCAGCTTTGCGCTCCTGGCTCTCGGATTTGTTTCTGTTTCCTCTTCGGAAGGAACGACCGGTTTCTTTGTGACTCTCTTTACATCGGCCACCTTGCCGCAGACGCATACCGGAAGCTCTTTAGGGCAAGTGCACGGGTCGAGTCTTCTCTCAAACTCCGTCTTTACGATGCGGTCCTCCAGCGAGTGGAATGTGATGACTGCTATCCTGCCTCCGCTTTCGAGCAGATCCGGGAGCTTTTCGACTGCGTCTCTCAGATGTCCCAGCTCGTCGTTCACTTCTATGCGTATCGCCTGGAAGGTCCTCTTTGCAGGGTGCGGTCCGGTACGCCTGGCCTTTGCCGGTATCGCCGCCTTTATCACTTCTGTCAGCCTCCCGGTCGACTCTATCGGCGACTCTGCCCTCTCCCTGACTATGAATTCGGCTATCCTGGATGCCCAGCGCTCTTCTCCGTAGTCTCTGATGATCCTTGTCAGCTCATCCCGGGAGTATCCGTTCACGATGTCGTAGGCGGTGAGCCTGTCGGTATCGTCCATCCGCATGTCGAGCGGAGCGTCCTGCATATAAGAGAAACCTCTTTCCGGATTGTCCAGCTGGTAAGAGCTGACTCCCAGATCAAGGAGTATGCCCTGTACCTTTCTGCCGGCTGCTGCGGCTATCGCTTCGGCATCGCTGTAATTCGCGTGCACGAATCTCTTTTTGCATCCGTATCCGGCGAGCCTTTGCTCAGCCGCGGCCAGAGCCTCACGGTCCCTGTCCACCGCTATCAGCATCCCGCCTTCCGTGAGCCTCCGGCAGATTCCTTCGGAATGTCCGCCGCCTCCCACGGTCCCGTCGACGTATATGCCGTCCGGTTTTATATCCAGGGCATCCATCACTTCGTTAAACAGTACGGGTACGTGTTCGAATTCCATGATGTCCCCTTAGATTCCGTACTCTCTGAGCTTGTCGGTAAACTTCTTGTCTTTCATCTTCTTGGCGATGTCGAAGTCCGCCTTTGCCTCAGCGCTCCAGATCTCCACCTTGTCCATGGCGCCGGTAGTGATCAGGTCTTTAGTGATACGCGCGTACTCTCTGAGGTTCTGCGGTATCTTGATCCTTCCCTGGCCATCGAGTTCACAAAGCTCCGAATTTCCGAAGAAGTCCCTGATGAACTCACGGAAGTCGGCGTCCGACTGAGGAAGCGCTGATATCTTAGCGGCCATCTCCTCAAAGTCTTCCATCGTGTAGATGTACAGACATTCGTCGAAGCCCTTGGTGAGCATGCACCTGCCGCCAAGCTGATCCCTGAATTTCGCAGGGACCGCCATGCGGTTTTTATCATCTATTTTGTTCTGATAAGTGCCTAGAAACATTTTCGTTGGAATTGCAGGCTTTGCGGCCTCTTTTTAAGTTAGTTTTCATCTTTGGTGTCAAGTCGATTTTACCCCACTTTTCCCCATCATTCAAACGATTTCCCTTATTTTTTGTTATGATTTCCCCACTTTTTTGTGTAAAGTTGCCTTTACAAATGGAAAAATAGCGAAAAATAAAAAACAGACACAATATGTAGTGTCTGCTTTACATTTTTGCACAATATGTAGGTAAAGATATCTTTACATTTTTTATGCTTGTGTCTGCTTCTCCGGCATGCCACAAGATATGGAAACGGGCCCTCAGGGGCCCGCTTTCGATGCCTGTTATATGACCAGTCCGCCGTTCACGGCTATCACCTGTCCGGTAATGAATGAAGCGTCGTCCGATGCCAGGAAGAGCATTGCCTTCGCTACCTCAGTGGGATCTCCCGTCCGGCACAGAGGGGTCTCCTCCTTTATCGCCTCAACTGCCGTCTCATCGACCGAAGCGTTCATCTCCGTGTCTATCATTCCCGGCGATACGCAATTGACTCTGACTCCGGATGGCCCTGCCTCTTTCGCAAGTGCCTTTGTGAGCCCTATAACGCCCGCCTTAGCGGCGGAATACGCAACTTCGCATGAAGCGCCTACCTGGCCCCACATTGAGCCTACAGTGATGATACAGCCGTCCTTGCGGCTTATCATGGAAGGCAGCACGTATCTGATGCAATAGAAAACCCCGTTCAGATCGGTATCGATTATCTCCTCCCACCTGCTCTCTTCTATCTCGTTTATCAGATTGAAGTCAGCGATAGCGGCATTGCATATAAGGACATCTATCTGTCCCAGCACACTCACTGCTTTTTCCACGGCTATCCTTACGGAATCCGAGTATTTTACATCGCATCTTACAGGCGTCGCTCCGGTCTCCTGCCTGAGCGCGTCAGCATCGAGTTCTGACCTGTGGTATGTGAATACGACGTCATGACCGGCTTTTCTAAACTGCCGTACCGCCTCCGCGCCTATCCCGCGTGATCCGCCTATTATAAGAACCTTACTCATTTTTATCTTCCTTGAAGAGATCGCCTACCTTGTCCACTGCTTTACCAGCAGCCTCGCTGATGTCGGACGCCTCAAACTTGCCATTGCCCAGCGTTGGAGGTGTTCCTCCCGCGGCTATGATCTCAGCCTCAAATTTTTCTCTTTCGATCCTTTCTCTTTCCTTCTCTTTCTCTTTTCTGGCTTTTCTGATGCTGTGCCTTATCATCAGGAAGAGTATCAGGAGCACCGCGATGACTACCACGACGACGGTAAAGCCAAAGCTCGCTTCCGCCTTGAAGCGTCTCCAGTTTAGTTTTATGAACAGGAACGCGATCGCTATCACCAGGATCGTTATTACGGCTAGATAAATGGTCGCGCCGCCTTTTTTGTTATTTTTCATATGGGTTCTCCTCTCTGTCACTTTCGCGGACCTATGAACTCTCTCAGTATCGCGTTGTCCGGCACAGCCTCGTCAGACTCGATCCTGTCAAAGTACTTCATGAAACGAAGTATCCTTTTTGCCTCGGCATACTGCTCACTTGACTCATCTATAGCCAGAAGCAGCGGCTCCGCATATGTCTTCAGCAGGTTTGTCTCATATACCGTACTCGAATTGAAAACCACATCAGCTGAGGAACTGTACGGGAATATGTTTACGCTCTCACCCGCCCTTACCTTAGGCCATGCGGCAAGCGTGGCTTCGGCATTGTAGCCTCTGAACTGATTGTCTCTTACCATGCGTCTCAGCAGTCTCGCGTCAGCAGTGGAGACCCTGTTGTGTCTGTCGACCGCTATCTGAGTAAGCGGACTGATGTAGATCTTGAACTTATCCGATCTCGGAATATGCTCCGTCAGCACATCGTTCAGGCTGTGTATGCCTTCTATAACGAGAATCTGGTTTTCCTTAAGGCTCGTGATGCGTTTCCCGAACACCTTTGTGCCGTTCATAAAGTCGAATTCAGGAAGGTCAACAGTTTCACCGTTTAGAAGATCTTCCATCTGCTTGTTGAAAAGAGGAAGGTCGACGGCTCCGAGTCCTTCGAAGTCGGGCTTGCCGTCCGGTCCCAGCGGAGTCATCCCCCTTTCAACGAAGTAATCATCCGTTCCGAGGTATAGCGGATCTTCTCCGGTCAGTCTCCCGATCTCCTCGCATATCCGCTTTGCGGTTGTCGTCTTGCCGCTGCTGGACGGGCCGGCTATCAGCACCACCTTTTTGCGCTCCTCCACTACTCTGATGGCAAACTCCTCAAGCTGTCTCGCCTGCAGCCACTCACTCGCTTCTATGACCTCGTTTATGTTGCCAAGCTTTATCTGCTCATTGAGATCCGCCAGATAATCTATGCGCGTGTATCTGCGTATGCGTCTGCACTCGGCGTAAGCCTCATAGAGCTTGTCATCGTCTCTGTACTTTGGTATGGCGTGTCCGTGCAGGGCGTTAGGCAGCCTCAGCAGAAGGCCCTGTCTGTACGGCCTGATATCGTAAAGATCTATATATCCCGATGATGGAAGAAGATCCGAATACATGCAGTTGCGATAGTTGTGAAGATTCGCTATCTCAACAAGTTCGTCATCCGGTCTGCCCTCAAGCAGTTTTGCCTTCTCGGGATATCCCAGGGAAGCCCACTTCGCTTTCGCGTGGCCTACGTTATCTTTCTCGATCACTATCTCAAGATCCTGGGCAATAAACCTGTCCATCATATCCCTTATCTTATGTATATCGGAATTGGTCAGCTGCGCGCCGCCTTTATTGATGTAACTGTAATAGCCCTGGTTGAGTGAATTGCCTATGGTGACATCCACATCTCCAAGCGCCGCTTTGACGGCTTTAAGGTAAATAAGGATCGCGGTATTGTGGTACGCACGCTCATCCGTAAACGTCTTAATCCTGAAATCGTAAGCCATGTCCTAACCCTTCTTTCTTCTACCGCTCTTAAGGCGGTCAGTCACATGCTTTAGAAAGTATTCTACCATATTATTGGCGCATATTGAATGCATGCCCTGTCATGTTCTTCACAATCCCTGTTTAAGGGTATTATTCAATTGACTAAAAACGTCCATTGCACTAAAATGAAACTGATATGTAGCAACCAGTTTCTTTTGGTGTGCATTTTATCATTTGAAAGTAATGAGGGCAGTTATTTTTATTTCTTAGGGAGGGATAAATTAATGAAAAAGGAATATGAACCTCTATTCACCCCTTGGAAGATCGGTAACGTAGAGATCCCTAACAGGATCGTACAGACTTCCATGGGCGGAACATCCCTGTTCGGCTGGCTCGAGCCTTGCCATTTCGACAAAGAGGCAGCTCACCACATCCTCGGCCGTGCTCAGGATGGCGTAGGTCTGGTACTCCCGGGCATGCAGTGCGTCAGAGACACAATGGGCAGAAGATGGCTCTATCAGAACAAGAAGATGTTCAAGGATCTCGCTGAGTGGATGCCTGAGTTCCACAAGACAGGCTCCAAGCTGTTCATCCAGCTCGCCGGCGGATTCGGACGTTCGATGGCTATCAACGACATGTTCGTTAAGATGCTTGAGAACAAGGCTCTCGGCGCAGTCTCGAAGCCATTCGTAGACATCGAGTACTGCTGCGCTTCCGCAGGTGAGACTCCAAACAGATGGTATCCTTCGATCAAGTCGAGAATGATGACCATCGAGGAGATCCAGGAAATGGTTGAGGCTTTCGCAAAGACAGCCAAGCTCTGCAAGGACGCAGGTGTTGACGGCGTTGAGATCCACGCTGTACATGAGGGTTACCTCCTCGACCAGTTCACACTCGCAAACATGAACTACAGAACTGACCAGTACGGCGGTTCCTTCGAGAACAGATTCAGATTCCCTGTCGAGATAGTTCAGGCTATCAAGAGAGAGTGCGGACAGGACTTCCCTGTTGCTCTGAGATACTCCGTAGTATCGAAGACAAAGGGCTGGCTCCAGGGCGCACAGCCGGGAGAAGAGTTCGAAGAGTTCGGACGTGACATGGCTGAATCCGAAAAGGCCATCAAGTACCTCGGCGACATGGGATATGACATGTTCAACTGCGACAACGGTACATACGATGCATGGTACTGGGCTCACCCGCCTGTCTACATGCCTGACAACTGCAACTTCGAGGATGTAGCTCACATCAAGAAGTTCACTGACAAGCCTGTAGTCTGCGCAGGAAAGATGGACATCAAGTTTGCTGCTGAGGCTATCAAGAAGGGTGAGATCGATGCTCTCGGTATCGCCCGTCAGAACCTCGTTGACCCTGAGTGGGTAACCAAGATCAAGGAAGACAGAGACGAGGAAATCAAGCCTTGCATCAGATGCCACAACGCTTGCTTCAACTTCGCGAAGTCGAAACACACAGCTAACACACAGCCTCTGTTCGACTCGCTCCAGCTGGCACGCTGCGCGCTGACACCTTCAACGATGCAGCACAACAAGTACAAGATCGTTCCTACCAACAAGCCTAAGAAAGTTGCCATCGTAGGCGCAGGCTTCGGAGGACTCGAGGCAGCTCTGGTACTCAAGAAGAGAGGCCACAACCCTGTAGTATTCGAGAAGAGCGACAAGATCTTCGGTCTGTACAACACAGCCTCCGCAATGTCCTTCAAGGATGCTGACAAGCAGCTCATGAAGTGGTATGAGAGAGAGCTCAAGAAGTGGGATATCGACATCAGACTCAACTCCGAGATAAAGGATATCAATGCCCTGCTCAAGGCATACGATGATGTAATCGTATCGGTAGGTACATTCCCTAAGGCTCTCAACATCAAGGGATTCGACAAGGCTATCACATTCACAGATCTCCTGATCGGACCTAACGCCAAGAAGTATAAGAAGATCGTCTTCCTCGGCGGCGGACTTTCCTCCTGCGAAGCTGCATATGATGCGGTACTCGCCGGCAAGAAGCCTGTAGTCGTTGAGTTCCTGGATGACCTGATCGTAGCTCCTGGCACATGCCTTGCTAACTCCTCGTTCCTGAGAGAGGCTCTGCCGTTCAAGGGAGTTCCTGTACATCTGAGAAGCTCTGTCACAGAGATCGGCGACGGCTTCTGCATGATCAAGAACTTCGAGACAGGTGAAGAGTGGAAGGAAGAGTGCGACTGCGTAGTAAACGGTATCGGATTCGTTCCGAACGACCAGTTCGCATCAGTCAAGAACAAGCACCTCCACAGAGTAGGAACCTGCGTCAAGTGGGGAGCTCTGAGAGAAGTAATCTGGAGCGCTTGGGATGTAGCAATGAAGATCTAGTCTTCATGGATCACCACAAATGTAAAAAGACTGCCTTCACAGGCAGTCTTTTGTTATGTGTATAATAGCGGCAGAAAAGTCCTGAGCGAGATGGTCCGAGGAGGAACTGAAGCCACACCGGAGCAGCGGACCGACGACAGAAGGAACCCCGGAAACTAGAGACCGCGAAGCGGGCTCATTTCCGGGGGCCACTGGAGGGCCGATGAAACGGATTGTGCTTCGTGACGACGAGGCACGAGCGGAAGGACTTATTCTGCCGGTGCATTCCATATCCCTTTGTACTGGTTATACTTTTCGAGGCTGTTTACTACGTTCCACGGAATAAAGCCTCCGTCCAGGCCTGCATCCTTCAGCCCTTTGATCTGAGCCTTAAGTTCTGCCTCGCCGTAGTTTACGGTCGGGGCCCAGTAAGGTGTGTTATAGCCGGTTATCCAGGTGCGTGCTGCGGCAGGGCTGAGCAGCATGTCCTGTTTTTTCTTTGCCCTCTTTCCCCAGTTTTTCATTGTACTGTACGGATCATTCCACGCGCCCGGTCCTCCCGTGTGATCAGTATATGGCATGGCGCTGATAGCGTCGACTATATTGGATATGCCCGGCCAGTACTGTCCGTAAGCTGTCATGTATCCGTACACGCTCTCGCCGAATACATCGACGGAGAAATACGCTCCCGCCTCATGGATCTGGTCCGCAGCATAGAAACAGAAGTTCTGAACGGCCTGCCCTTTCTCCTCTCCGTACTTGTTGCGGAAATCAGCCGCGCCGGATTTGGACATGGTGTACGTGTTCTCAGGGAACCTTACATAATCAAATTGTATCTCGTTGAAGCCGAATTCCTTTACGGCCTCCTGAGCCAGCCTTACATTGTACTCCCAGGCCTTGCGTGAGTAAGCGCTGGGCCATCCCGTGTTTGTGCCGTAGACGATGCACTCGTCAGGATGATCCTTTCCGTATATAGGATCATTGAAAACAACGATGCGCCCTATCAGATATACACCGGTCTCTTTAAGGGCGTCTATGCCCTTCTTATAGTCCTCTAAGGAGGCATATGCCGTTTTGTAAGAGCGCGGCGAGAGTTCCTTTGCCGTTCCCGACTTGTATGCCAGCACTCCGTCCTTTATATCCACGACCACGGCGTTGCAGTCGGTTTCTTCGATGATCTTGATATATTTCTTGGGCTTCACGGCTGCCACGCAGTTCAGATACATCGCGCGTGCGTTTGCGCAAAACTCGTTTCCTTCTATCACAGGCCTTTCATACGGGTAATAGTCCAGATGGCTGGCCTTGCCTCCATGAAGGTTTATGCCGTATTTATCCTTCTTCGCTTTGTCGTATACACCGTTATCGTTAAATACAGCATCGGCTTTTTCCTGAGTATCCGTCATGTACTTGCCATACACATAACCCTCTGCGACACTGTCCCCTTCCTGATATTCCACCTTATATTTGTTGACATATCCGTTCGCGTCAATGTTGTCATAGCCTGTCACCTTAAGGCAGGTGCTCTTAGGTGCGAATGAGGCTATAGCGGGGCCTGTTTCCTCAGCATATATAGTCACAGGAGTCCTTACATATACCTCTGTTTCCTTTACTATATCCTCAGGCGACGCCGCGAGGTTATCTTCGCGTATGTACTTCGGCACCTTGCTGAGGATATCAGGGTTTTCTTCAGAGGATAGGCTCCCCTCTTTGCTGTCGATGGCGACATATCTTACTCCATCTACCTCCACTATCCTGTTTGTTCTGTATACCGGGGTGCCCCGAACCAGTCTGTCGATTTCCTTTGCTGTTACGGTACCCGTGCCGGTCTGCTCCCCTTCACTATCCTCTTCAGGAAGAGGCTTACCTATCAGGTATACGGCCGTATCGTTCGAAGTGCCGGCAACATAAGCATCCATATGACCGGATGCGGATCTGCCGCATGTGACAGCAAGCACGGCGGCCAGTATCAGCGCAACAAAAATGACGGCAATATCCTTTTTAGCGAACATGCCGGCGATCTTTTCCGCATCCTGTTTGATTTTATGTTTATACGTATCTGACACTTAGTCTTCCACCCCTTCCGTACCCAATTAAACACCATTTGTCATGGTCATTCAACCTAATGTATAATCATATGGATAAAAATAAGGAGGATGCTATGAGCAAAATAGATCTTACACCATTCATAAAGGAAGACAACGGGTCAGAGATCATTATAGAACTGCCGTGTAAAGAGAATGAAAGAGCATTCTTTAACGGATATCAGACATGGACACCTTCATTTGAGGTAGCTCCGACAGACACTCACATCGGTGTAAAGAGAATCTTCAGATTTCTCGGAGCCCCTTGGGGCACAACCAAATACGGCGATGTTTTTTTTATGAACTACAGCGGCAAGCCGGGACGTTTCCACGGCTTTACGTATTTCTATAAAAGACATGACGACGAATACCTCTTCATAGGTTCTACTGACGAGACCAACGGCTATACGATCTTCGAATACGACATGATCAAGGGCGAGCTCAAGATAAGTAAGGACGCCGGCAGTGAAAGGTTCGATCAGAACGTTCACATCGCTGCTTTCGAGGGCGGACATGATGAAGTCTTTGATGAATGGTTCGAAGCATCCGGGATCAAACGCATCCCTGCTGAGCCTCTTGCGGGCTACGGAAGCTGGTACAATCATTATGACAAGATCAGCGACGAGACCATCACTACGGATCTTGAGGGGGCCGCGGGCATCCTGAAACCCGGCGACCTCTTCCAGATCGATGACGGCTGGCAGGTGCAGGTCGGCGACTGGGACTGCAATATGCAGCGTTTCCCTCGCGGCATGAAAGCTTCCGTGGACGACATCCATGACAAAGGCTTCAAGGCCGGACTATGGCTTGCCCCGTATTCAGCCCAGTGCAAGTCCCAGCTGGTGAAGAACCACCCTGACTGGCTTCTCAGACATCACGGAAAGCCTTGGTACGCGGGATGCAACTGGGGCGGATTCTTCGCTCTGGATTTTGATCATCCGGGCGTCCGCGATTACCTGAAGCGCACTTTCGATACGGTGCTCAATGACTGGGGATTTGATCTGGTAAAACTGGACTTCCTGTACGGAGCAGCTCCATGGCCGACTGCCGGAGGAGAATTCGACGGCGAGAGCCGCGGAGGACGCATGTGCCGCGCGATGGACTTCCTGAGGGAACTCTGCGGCGACAAGCAGATACTCGGATGCGGTGTACCTCTCGGACCTGCCTTTGGAAAAGTCGAGTACTGCAGGATAGGCTGCGACGCGAGCCTCGACTGGAACAACGTTCCGTACATGAGGAACGTCAACAGAGAATATCCGTCCACAAAGCACGCTTTGCTCAACACATTCTACAGAAGAGGCCTGGATGGCAGAGCTTTCCTGAACGATCCGGATGTCTTCTTCCTGAGAAGGGACAATATAAAGCTCTCAGAGGAGCAGAAAGACCTCCACGCGAAAGTGCTGGCACAGTACGGCAGTTTCTTCCTCACATCGGACAACATGGGCGATTACGATGAGGAGCAGCGCGTGCACTATGATAAGCTCAGGGAACTGTGGAATAAGAAAGACTGGACAGACAGGCATTTCCTCGACTGGATCAGAAAATATGAGTAAGTTATAACAAGTATTATAGGTGTAAAAACATGAGCAAAAACAAAGAAGCTGCCGTGGAATATACCGGCATCACAGAAAAACAGGCTAAGCGAAATCTTTGGTTCTTCCCTCTCGGTACTTTCGGAAGGGATATGATCTACAACCTGTTTACGAACTTCATTCTGGTCTATGTACTCTTCACGCACAATCTGACGCCTGCACAGCTGATGGCTATCACGGGCATCATGATAGGCGCCAGAGTATTTGACGCTCTGAACGACCCACTCATGGGAAATATCATAGAGCGTACAAGGACCCGCTGGGGCAAGTACAAACCATGGCTGGTCATAGGTATCCTCAGCACATCCATCGTGGTCTATCTGGCGTTCAACGTCAGGCTTGAGGGCTGGGCATTCATATGGTTCTTCGGGATCATCTACTTCGCGTACAGCATTGCCTACACGATGCACGATATTTCATACTGGGGCATGATCCCATCGCTCAGCAAGGACGGAAGCACCCGTGACAAGCTGACTGCCATGACCAACCTCGCAGCCGGTATCGGCGGAGGCCTCGCGGGACTCTTCATACCAATGCTGACTACAGGATCCGGAGCCATAGGAGGAAACGCTCAGACTGCTTACGGAGTGGTCGCTCTCATATTCTGCATCCTCGCTCCTCTCTTCCTCTGTATCACAATCTTCGGAGTCAGAGAAGACAGATCGTACATGGATACCACACCGCCTCCTGTCAGCTTCAAGAAGATCATCTCGACGATCACCAATAACGATCAGCTGTCATGGATGTGCCTCATATTCCTGCTCCATCAAATCGGCGCAGACCTGATAGTCGGTGGCATAGGCTCCACATACATCTACTTCACATATGGATATAAGGGAGGCCTCTACTCACTCTTCTCTACCATAGGTCTGTCCGCATCCGGAATACTTCTGATCGCCTATCCGTGGCTCTCGTCCAGGTGGAACAGAAAGACGCTGATGAAAGGTTTCGGAGTGATAATGGCTGTTGGATTCGCGATGATGCTGGCTGCCGGATTCCTGATGCCGGCAGAGATGCCTTCGTTCTGGATCACGACTGTCGGCTACATGCTGGCTCAGCTTGGAATGAACTGCTACTACGTGATCATGATGCTCTCCGTCTTCAATACAGTCGAATACAACGAGTATAAGAACGGCACCAGAGACGAAGCCATAATCGCCTCGATCAGACCGTTCTTCACCAAGTTCGGAAGCGCCCTCTGCGTACTGCTCACAACAGTTTCGTACCTGATCTTCGGAGTCACAAATTACACAAATCAGATCAGTTCGCTGGAGCAGGCCGCAAACATGGGAACGATCACAGAGGCCGACAAGCTGGCTCAGATCGACACCGTCATCAATTCGGTAACTGCCGGCCAGAGCCATGGCATACTGCTGGTGATGGTCCTGATACCGTTCATCATGATGATAGGCGCTTACCTGCTCTACAAGAAGCACTACATACTCGATGAGGACGAATACGACCGCATCGTCAGAGAACTCGCGGAAAAGAACGCCAAATAAGAGTTGCATATAAACAGGCACAAAAAGAGGCCGGAGTACATCTCCGGCCTTTGTTTTGCCTTTTACTGTCACATGCTGTCGGTGTTACTGTCGAATATCTGTCTGCGCTTTAGAATAGCGCCGCAGAAGATCTCTCCCAGCACATAGCATCCCAGTATTTCTCCGCACAGGATCTGGATCATCAGGATAGGGATGGCGGTATCCACAACGCCGTAGCCGTACTTCAGGACGAACGGCACTATGAGAGCGTTGGCGATCACGGCAGGGATAGGTACCAGCCAGCGGTTATTGCGGAGAAGATAGCCCAGCGCCGCGCCAATGAGCGTTGCGAGGCTGCCGAATATGACGTCAAGTATGACGCCTCCTCCAATGAGGTTTGCCAGCAGACATCCAATAAAAAGACCCGGTATCGCCGCCGGCGTGAACATAGGCAGTATGCAAAGCGCTTCTGCTATCCTCAGCTGTATCGGCCCGAAAGATATCGGGGCAAAAACGAGTGTAAGGACCACGTAAAGCGCCGCGATGGCAGCTCCCTGCGTGAGCCTCTGCACCTTTGGATCGGTGTTTTTCATTATTTCTTTCTCCTTTGGTTTTGATATTTTAGAAGCAGGATATCGGACCCGAACTGCTTCAGACGTCTGTTTTCTGCGGGCGTCCACGCGTGATGATACAACAATCGTTTTCTTATGTCCAGTAATAATTCAGTCTGTGCTTTCCTTCGCGGGCATCCTTATATTCCCTGAAGAACTTAAGCGCTGCGTCGTAATACAGCTCTTCCGCTCTCTCCATCGCCTCTTCAGGGCTTATGCTGCCGTGCGCCAGAGGTATGATCTTTCCGATACCGCAGTCAAAGAGTCCTTCCCAGCCTTCCCCCAGGCATCCGACTATCGCGGTGACCGTCACCTCTTTCTCCTTTGCCCTTTTGCCAATGCCCTGCATGGCCTTTCCGTGCAGGCTCTGGAAGTCGGCTCTGCCCTCGCCCGTTATGACCAGGTCGGCTCCGGCGAGCGCTTTATCGAACCCCGTAAGGTCAAGCATTATTTCTATTCCCGGCCTAAGCTCTGCGCCAAGCAATGCATACAGCGCGGCACCTATGCCTCCCGCGGCACCGGCTCCGGCCACCCTGTCGCAGTCGATGCCGGTAAGATCCAGTATCACATCTCTGTAATTGCGCATGCCTCTTTCCAGCTCTGCAAGAGTTTCTTCATCCGCGCCTTTCTGCGGTCCGTATACATATGTTGCTCCGTTTTTTCCCGTGAGCGGATTGTCTACGTCGCACATCACGCTTAGGCGCGCTTCCGCAAGCCTCTTGTCAAGGCATGAAAGATCGATATGGGACACATCCGCAAGGTCTCGCCCCCTGCCCTCAAGCTCATTGCCGTCTTCGTCAAAAAAAGCAGCGCCCAGGGCTCTCATAAATCCCATTCCGCCGTCATTGGTAGCGGAGCCGCCTATGGCTATCGTTATGTCTTCCGCTCCCTTTTCAAGAGCATCAAGCAGAAGCTCTCCGGTGCCGGAGGAAGTAGCCTCCATCGGATCTCTTCTGTCTTCAGGAACCAGAGTCAGGCCCGATGCGGACGCCATTTCTATCACAGCTCTGCCGTCATCGAAGAGAGCGTACTTCGCATAAGCCGGTTCCATCAGCGGTCCGTGCACTTCGACAGTCACAGCTTTTGCATCCGAAGAAGCGAGCACAGCGTCTACCGTGCCCTCTCCTCCGTCCGCCAGCGGTATACTGACAGTTTCGACTTCACCGAACACTTCGCGGGCTGCAGCTTTGAGCAGCTCCGCCGCGCGTGATGAGTCGATGCTTCCTTTGAAAGAATCGCTTGCGAATACAAGTTTCATTCTTTAATTCACCACGTTCACCGGTTTGCCCCCGGCCCAGGCGCGGATATTGTCCGCTGTAATGTCCATAATTCTCTGTCTGGCCTCTTTTGCCGCCCAGGATATATGAGGTGTTATGATGCAGTTTTTTGCCTTCAGAAGCGGATTATCCGCCTTTATAGGCTCAGTTGAAACCACATCCACAGCAGCTGCATAAACCTTGCCGCTTTCCAGAGCGTCAGCGAGATCCTGCTCATTGACCAGCGGCCCTCTGCTGTTGTTGATCAGTATCACGCCGTCCTTCATTTTTGCGATGTTGTCCCTGTTTATTATCCCTTCTGTCTCAGGGAAAAGCGGACAGTGCAGGAAGATGATATCCGATCGGCTGAGGAGTTCATCAAGCTCTACATATTCTGCAAGCGCTGCGCCTTCCTGAGACTTGAAAGCGTCATAAGCAAGCACTTCAAGATGCAGCGCGCCCAGTATCCTCGCAGTCTCCTTGCCTATCCTTCCGAGGCCTATGATACCCGCCGTCTTGCCGGCAAGTTCCATCATAGGGTAATCCCAGAAACACCAGTCGACATTGTTCTGCCATCTGCCTGATTTGACTTCCCTGTCGTGGTGTCCGATATGCGAACATATTTCCATAAGCAGGCTGACGGCATACTGGCTCACGATGTGAGTGCCGTATGTCGGCACATTGACCACGTCTATCCCCTTGCTGCGGGCATACTTGACGTCGACTACGTTGTATCCGGTCGCCAGTACGAATACCGCCCTGAGTTCAGGGCACTTGTCGATAGTGGCGGCGCTGACCGGCGTCTTGTTTATCACCGCGATATCCGCGTCTCCAATCCTCTCTGCTATCAGGTCTGATTCCGCATAAGCCGTGCGGTCATATACCGTTACTTCTCCGAATTCCTCAAGTTGAGTCCAGCTGAGATCCCCCGGGTTTTCCGTATATCCGTCAAGCACCACTATTTTATGTTTTTCCATAAGGCACCTCCGCCTTAAACAAACAGCCGCCACACCGGGCGGCTGCAGGTTTGTTTCAGTTTAAAATATTATTCTCCTGTTTCAGGAGCCTCGATATCCTCTCCAAGATCCTTCAGGATCTCTCTTGCCTTTGTGCATGCAGGGCAGTCGCAGAACTGTTTGCCTTCAGCCTTCATGGCCTCAGCGTGTTTTCTGATCTGCTCAGCTGCTTCCTCACCGAAATTCTCTTTCACTTCAGGCTTGCTGAATGTGTCGATAACTTCGTCAAGGGATGAGATACCGGCCTTGAGCTGCTTGATGAATTCGCTCTCTGTAACCTTGTCAACTACCGGAGCTGCCTTGCCCTTGAGCTCATCAAGTGCCGGAGCTGCCTTTTCTTTGAGTTCATCGATCTTAGGAGCTGCCTTCTCCTTCAGCTCATCGATCTTAGGAGCTGCCTTATCGGAGAATTTCTCAACTGCGTCTGTAAACTTCTCGCCAGCCTTTGTCAGCTTTTCATTGGCTTCTATCGATTTCTCGGAGAATTTCTCAGCCGACTCATTCAGCTTGTCCCATGCTTCGCTGCCCTTTTCTTTCAGCTCGTCAAACTTGTCGCCGTACTTTTCATCTGCCTCTGCGAGCCACTTTTCAGCTGCTTCCTTGAGTGGAGCATATACATGGCCGTCGAGCAGTTCTTTTACTTTATCTACCGTTTTCTTATCTGCCATTTTGTTACCTCCTGTAAATAAGAAATATCCAGACATATGAATTATAGCATCCTTTGAAAAGTGATTACAGACTCTTTACAAGCGTAAGTATATTGGCTCCGTCCTTGTACTCGTATAACACATCATCCATTGACTGCTTGACCATGAAGATGCCCAGGCCTCCCACAGGACGGTCATCCGCTGAGAGTGTAACGTCCGGGTCCTCTTTAGCAAGCGGGTCATAAGGCTTGCCGTGGTCGAGGAAGGTTATTTTCACCTGTACCGGATCATCTTTCACTTCTACCCTGACGGTGGCTCTGCCTTTGTCCGGCTTGTAAGCGTACTTGGCAATGTTTATGAATATCTCTTCAACAGCCAGATCTATCTGCATCTGCGACTTCATGGAACAGCCTACCTTTTCAAGGCGCTCATCCACGAATGCCGTGACTGTGTCCAGATTTTCTTCAGTGGCTTCTATATCGAGCTCATCCTTTGGCGCTTCTCTCTTAAGGTCCACATCGAAAAGTAAAGTATCGTACTTGTCAAGGAGTTCGATGAGTTCTTTCGTCCAGAGGTCGATCTCCGCCTTGCGTGCCGGATCCTCAAGACCTTTGCGCCTAATCGATCGTCTGATGAGCCTTGTGTATCCTACTATGCGCGCCTTGTCTTCCACGCTTTTGATGACCTCTTCATCATCGGTCTCAAGATATGCCCTCAGGGTCTTCTGCCAGAACTTATGCGCTGTCTCAAGGTCAAAGCCCTGGAATTTCTTTATGGCCTCATGATCGATCTCGAAGAATCCGGAGTAAGCGTTGAACATCGAAGCAAGTTCGAATACCGGGTTGCCGACAGCCAGTGTATCCATGTCGATGAGCAGCACCTCGTCGTTCTGGAGCTCCAGATTCTTTGTGTGGTAGTCGCCGTGGATCATGTGATTGTCCTGAGGTACGGCTTCTATCATGGAAAGCAGTTTCTTTGCCTTGTCTTCAGGCAGGTAGTCCTGCATGAATTTTGCCCAGCCAACGACAGTCTCCTTCATGTCAGGCAGCTTGCCTTCAGGAACCAGCGTCGAGTGTATGAGCTTGAGCATCTTGACGTACTCCTGTACGCACCAGTCGAGCTTCTCAGGCTCATCGGCGATCATCCTTGAGAAAGACGTCGCGTTGAGAAACTCGAATACTGAGCCGTAGCTGTCGCCCACGCGCACCACGTCATATGAGATGGCAGTCGGGATCCCGAGTATCAGGGCAAGCCTCGCCACCTCACGCTCATGCTGTATGTCATCCAGTGAGTCCGGATCATTGAATACCTTGACAACGTTGTCCTTGTCGACACGGTAGATGGTACCGTTTGCGCCGCGTCCTATCTCCTCGCACCCTTCTACGGATACCTGACGGTAGGCTTTTTCCACGCTCATCATCTCGGTAAATCCTGTCATTTCGAAAACCTCGAACACTTCGGATGAAACATTTATCACGCGAAGCGTAGGGTTATCCTTTCTGAGCCGCAGGATCACGCGAAGACCGGCACTCGAGATATACTCGAGCGCTGATGCATCAAGATTAACGGAAGCCGGCTTCTTATCGCCTATGGCTTCGTGTATTTCATTCTCGACATCACCGGAATTGCCTGAGTCTATGCGTCCCTCAAGCGCGATCGTGACGATGTCATTGTCCCATTTGATATTCATTTACCGTGCTCCTACTCAATCGTCAGGATATCTGAAAAGCCCGTTACATCAAAAATCTCGCGGATCTCGTCGGAGACATTCCTTACTGTCATGCTGCCTTTTACGTTCATGGTCTTCTGTGCTGAAAGCAGCACGCGAAGTCCGGCACTTGAAATATATTCAAGTTCAGTAAAGTCGAACACCAGACAGTTTGCGCACTCTGTTGCTGAATTGAGTTCTTCCTCCAGCTGAGGCGCGGTAAGTGTGTCCAGTCTTCCTTTAAGGGCTATTACCATTTCGGTATCATTTGGGGTTTTGTTAATATCAAGCATATACAGTTCCTCCTTATCCTGTATATTATACAATAAATCAGCGAATTTTGTATCTGTTTAGAGATACTAGAATATAAGTGTTTTATCGCCGGAAGCCGATCTTTCTATGCGGTGAACGCCTCCCTTTCTGTCGGTCAGCGTTTTTTCGGCTACCGGATGCTCGCTTATCATTAGCGGGATGCCCCTCTCGTCTGAGACACCGGTCTCATGAGAAGGCATGTACAGCTTTACTCCAAGTTCCTTATACGCAAGTCTCGCCTGTTCATTGAAGACGTTGAGCCCGTAATCTCCAAAGACCTTGACACCCGCCTGACTGAACTTCTCTATCCATCCGAGGTTGCCTATCAGTATGCCGCACTCCCTGCACGCGTCTGCTATCTCATCAAAGTGTTCTTCAATGTATCTGTCGAGTTTCCCCTTCGACACGTTCAGTATGTACGGAACTGTGCCCGGTACAAATTCCCTGCCTTCTGCCTTCGCGGCCATGAAATCCTGGAGCGCGACAGGTCTGATACCGCTCGCGTCTACCTTGCTCTGCCATTCGCCTGCATCCAGAACGGTTCTTCCGAGATCTTCATCATCTCTTATGACGCCGGCCGCATTCTTGCTCAGCGCAGGCGCTCTGTTCTCAATTACCTGCCTTTTGCGGCGTCTGATGAGTTCTTCAGCCGCCTCGCGTCTCATTCTGTTGACTATGGAAAGAGGCATCATGATGTCATCATCCATCTGTATGTCTATGCCGGTAAGTCCCGGGCTGAACGGAGTCTCGCCAAGCCTGTCGAGAGAGGACTCTATCCTCTCCTTGTCAGTCGCGACTTTTTCCGCGCGCTTTATCACGTGGTCTGCGTTTATCTCGACGCTGCTGTTTGCTCTTACGTCAGTCATGATAAGCACAGGGAACTGTCCCTCTCTTGCCGTGAATGCCATGGTCACAGGCAGTTTCTTCTCAGGCGTCTCAAGAGCGGCCTCGAGCAGCTTTTTATCTGTAACCTTGTAGACAGCATCGCCTGTGAATGCTCCTCTGGCAAAATCGCCCGCGAGTATGCATCCGTCTCCTATATCCTTCACATACGTGACCACTCCTCCCGCAGGCGAATTGACCAGGTAATCATCTTCTTCACTTATGAACTCTATGCCGTCGCCCATATCAAGCACCATGCCCTGTTCTTTTGCAGACCGGGCAAGTTCTATGCATACAAGCTCGCGGCCGCGTTTCAGCGCTCCGCGGGCTGCTGCCCTCTCGTCCTTTTCGCTGACCTTGTTCTCGCTGTCGATGACAGCTATCACGCGGCCCAGAAGCAGTCCCTGGTTTTTAGGGCTGGCTCCGGAAAGCAGATCCTCACCCGGGTTCCCGTGAAGATATCCTTCCGTGAAATCCCCGCGGTTGAATATCTGTCTGAGATCGAGCATGTCGTTCTCATCGACCGAATACAGTTCTGCCGCCTTCTTTGTTCCGTGTTCCTTTACAAGCTCATAAAACAGGTCTATGTACTTGCGGTAGATCTTAGTCACTATCGCCACGTATTCAGGGCTCTTCATGCGTCCTTCTATCTTGAAGGATGAGGCTCCTGACATCACGAGTTCAGGTATCCTCTCTATCAGACAAAGATCCTTTGGGCTGAGCGCGTAATACGCCTCACCGCTGTCGCCTCTGTAGGCATGTCTGCAAGGCTGAGCGCAGGTACCGCGGTTCCCCGTGCGGCCGCTTCCGCCTCCCAGCATGCGGCTCATCTGGCACTGTCCCGAATAGCACATGCACAGCGCCCCGTGTATAAACACCTCGATATCCATCGGCGGTTCCATGGCCCTGCAGCATGCGGCCAGATCCGTGATCTCATCAAGCGAAAGCTCTCTTGCGGGAACGATCCTGCAAAAGCCCATCTTTGCCGCGGCCGAGACTCCCTCTTTATTGTAGAGAGTACCCTGCGTCGAGAGATGAAGCGGAAGATCCGGCAGATATTTATGCAGCAATCTGGCCAGGCCCATGTCCTGGATAATGACGCCGTCGACTCCGAGCCCGTATATGTAATTGCAGTAGTCGAATGCCCTCGCAAGCTCACCGTCAGTTATCAGGGTATTGATGGTCATGTAGACCTTGACTCCGTGCGTGTGAGCGTAGTTTATAGCATCCGGCAGTTCTTCATCGCTGAAGTTGTCGGCAAATATCCTGGCATTGAAAGCCATGCCTCCCATGTATACGGCATCCGCGCCGTTGTTAACGGCTGCGATCAGATGCCTTTTGCCTCCTACAGGAGCCAGCAGTTCCGGTCTGTTCATAGCAATGTCCTCCTGATGAAAATATTAGCATACTTTTCATAGATGTCCACGATTTGTACAAAATGGAGTTCACATTGTCAACCGTATTGATAATCAATTAACGCAGTATTAATATTTTAGTTAGTGAATACTACCCCTTTTGTAAGAGAGAATGAAGGTTGGAAAATGAGTACGAAGGATACGGTTCTGGAATTGTTTGAGAAAAACAGAGGCTTTTACATTTCCGGACAGCAGATCGCTTCAGAACTGAATATCACAAGAACGGCGGTATGGAAAGCCGTCAAGATCCTTCAAAAGGAAGGCTATAAAATAGAAGCAGTCACTAACAGGGGCTACTGTCTCGATAAGGACGCTGACGTACTTTCCGTGCGCGGCATCCGCAGCCGCCTGAGTGAGGAATGCGCGGGTCTAAGACCCGAGGTGTTCCTAAGCGTAGGCTCTACCAACACGCTCTGCCATGAAAAGGCCAGAAGCGGCGAAGCTGAGGGCTATGTTGCAGTCGCCGGAGCTCAGACAGCGGGCAGAGGCCGCAGAGGAAGATCTTTCTACTCCCCTGCCGGTACCGGCGTCTACATGAGCTTATTGCTCAGACCGCAAGGTTTTACTGGAGATCAGGTTCTGGGACTGACGACAATGGCAGCAGTAGCGGTCAGCGAATCCATCGAAGCCCTGTCCGGTAAAAAAGCTGAGATAAAATGGGTCAATGACATCTTTGTCGATGGTAAGAAAGTCTGCGGCATACTGTCAGAGGCGTTGTATGAAGTGCCTTCCGGAGCTCTCCAGTGCGTGATAGTCGGTATTGGCATCAATGCGTACGCTCCAGAAGCCGGCTTCCCTCCTGAGATATCCGAATCAGCAGGCTGTGTATTCGATAAGCCAGAGGTAGATCTTAAAAACAGCCTTGTGGCAGAAGTGCTCAACCGCTTCATGAAGTACTACGACGATCCGAAGAGCGACGCGGTATATGACGAATACAGGACACGTTCCATGGTTATAGGCAAGGACGTAAAAGTCCTTAAAAAAGACTCGGCCTTGAAGGCTCACGTTCTGGATATAGACAGGGACTGCGGTCTGGTGGTCCGTTATCCGGACGGTACGGAAGAAGTACTGAACTCCGGTGAGATCAGCATCAGAGTATAAAAAAACGGGCATCCGGATAATGAGCCGGATGCCCTCTTTTATTGCGTTTAGACCGATGCGAGATATCTGCCGAGCTCCTTGTTGGAGTCAGCGACTACCTTCTCTTCATCTATGCCTGTGATGGCTCCATTTTCAACAGTGACTTCGCCATCGATGACTGTGTAGTCCACCGCTCCTCTTAAGCCTACCGTGCCAAGCACCGACTTAGGATCGTAGCACGCGCCTACCAGCTCAAGACGGCCGGAGTCTACCATGAAGAAGTCGGCGCACTTGCCCACTTCTAACGAGCCTATCTCTTTGTCTCTTCCGAGCAGTCTGGCGGATCCCTTTGTAGCGATCTTCAGCATGTCGTAGCCCGTAGGCGCCAATCTGCTTGAGTTGAGTCTGTGCAGCAGGAATCCCACGCGGAGTTCCTCAAGCATATCGGATCCGTCGTTGGACGCCGATCCGTCAACACCGAGGCCCACAGGGATATCCATTTCGAGCATCTCCGGGATACGTGCGATGCCGGATGAAAGCTTCATGTTTGAGATCGGGCAGTGGCAGACGCCTGTGCCTGTCTCAGCGAGCAGCTTGAGTTCTTCATCGTTGAAGTGTATGCCGTGGGCATACCAAACATCATCTCCTATCCAGCCCACTCTTTCCATGTAGGCCAGCGGACGTATTCCCTCGCGTTCAAGCATGTAGTTTTCTTCATCCTTCGTTTCGCAAAGGTGTGTGTGCAGGCGCACGCCCTTCTCTCTTGCCAGTATGGCCGACTCGCGAAGCAGGTCCTCGGATACCGAGAACGGTGAGCACGGTGCCAGCGCTATGCGGCGTTTTGAGCGGAATGACGTATCGTGATACTTGTCAATCAGGTCGATGCTGTCCTTCATGATCTCATCCACGCTCTGCACCACGCTGTCAGGCGGAAGCCCTCCGTCCTTGACGGACAGGTCCATCGAGCCGCGCGAGAAATGCATCCTCACTCCCAGCTTGTCCGCCGCCGCAGCCTGAGCGCCGATCAGATCGCCCGCCCCCGCAGGGAATACGTAGTGATGGTCGAATACCGTTGTGCAGCCGTTTTTCATCAACTCGCCCATGCCGGTGAGCGATGACAGATACACAGTGTCCTCATTCAGGTTCTTCCATATCTCATAGAGCGTCTTGAGCCAGTCGAAGAGCTCCATGTTCTGCACTTTCTCAAGGTTGCGTGAAAACACCTGATACAGATGGTGATGCGCGTTCACAAGACCCGGATAACAGAGCATGCCGCTTCCGTCTATGACCTTGTCCGCCTTGCGCTCTTCAGGTCCGATATAATCTATGAGTCCGTCCTTGCAAAACAGGTTCGCGTTCTCATAAACGGTGTCATTGCCGTCACATGATACTATCGCGCGGATGTTTTTTACCAGTAATGTACTCATTATCCCTCTCCTTCCGGTGAACGGTCTCCTATGCCTCGGCTATCGCTTCTATCTCGCACAGCACTCCCTTTGGAAGAGCCTTTACCGCGACGCAGCTCCTTGCCGGCTTTGATGTGAAGTATTCGGCATATACCGCGTTGAAAGCCGCGAAATCGCCCATGTCAGCCAGGAAGCATGTGGTCTTGATGACCTTGTCGAATCCTGAGCCTGCCGCCTCAAGAAGAGCCCCTACGTTCTTGCAGCTCTGATGAGCCTGAGCTTCGATGCCCTCAGGCGCTTCGCCCGTTGCAGGGTCTACAGGGATCTGGCCTGATGTAAAGACAAATCCGTTCACGATAAAGCCCTGTGAATAAGGTCCGATTGCTCCCGGAGCCTTGTCAGTTGCGATCACTTTCATATCAGTTCTCCTTTCTCTCCCTCATGGTGAGCATCAGCACGGCAACAAGTATCACTATGACTGCTGCCGACGCCGACCATATGACCTTTCCCGGCAGGAACGATTCCGTGCCGTCGCTGTTTACTATAACGTCCGCGTTTCTGAGAAGCCATGCGCTTACCGCAGGTCCTATCAGCCCCGGTACGAATACCTGTCCTATTATGCGGACACCCTGGAACTGCCCCGCTCTGCCCTCAGGGATGTTGTCTCTTATCATGGCTCCGAATATCGACATTCCGGCAAGATAACCGGTCATGGCGATCAGCGAGCCGATGAACGCCTGGAGGGCTGCATGAGCCTGTGTGAAATATAATATAGTATACCCTACCAGCAGCATTGCCGCTACCGGCAGAATGCTCTTCATGAATCCCCTGCTGTCATATAGTCTGCCGTAGAACACGGTGGCCACGGCAGCCAGAAGGATGGCCGGAGCGAATATCATGACGTAGTTGGCAAGACCGAGCGTCTTTTCGTAATAGATGATCAGGTACGGCATGAATATCTGTATCGATATGCCGAATACGGCAAAGTTGAGGAGCGTCAGGTAGAGCGTCTTGTTCTCTTTTGCTACGGATGGTCTGAAGCTATACGCAAGGGTCTCGCCCATGCTCTCTTCGGACTTCTTAAGCCCCGGATCGTCTTCGATTATGAACCATCCGAGCACGCCTATGAGCGCAGTCGCGATGCCGATTACATAGTAGATGGTCACCCAGGCGGAATGCTCATCGAGATTGAAACTCATGAACCCTCCGAACACCACCAGTACGGCCACAAGCGGCATCATCGAGTTGACTCCCTCTATCTTTCCTCTGTTGGTGGAGTCTCCCCTGTCTGTCAGCCAGGCGTTATATGCCGCGTCATTTGCTGTGGATCCGAAATATGTCATCACGCAGTCCATGACTATGGTAAGAGCGACGCTGTGTATGTACGCGAAGGCTATTATACTGATACCCCATATTATATAGCCTGCGCTCATGAAGGCTTTGCGCTTCCCGACCTTGTCGGACACCGCTCCCATTATGATCGTAGTCAGAGCCGCAGTAACGGCGCTTGCCATTACCATAAGGGATATGTCGGCGGCCGTCGCATGGAACATCTTATATATGAACACGTTGAAATACATGTTCTCCACGACCCAGGCCACCTGTCCCATGAGTCCGAATATCAGCATGGATATCCAGAATTTCCTTCCGAGTTTAGTCTGCATGACGCTGTCCTCTTTTCGCGTTTTATTTAACGCATAATACTTATCAGTTATGCCTATGCTTCTTTATCCGCCGACTCATAGATGAGCTTTTCTCCGTCGGAATCGACTGTCAGAGCCTGTCCGTCGACTATGCTTCCCCTTATGACGCCCTCTGCTATCTCGGTCTCTACATGCTGCTGCAGGTATCTCTTGATAGGTCTTGCACCGTAATGCGGATCATAAGCCTCGTCTGCGATGAATCCGAGAGCCCTGTCAGTGATCTTAAGGTCGATATCCCTGTCTTTGAGCCTGCCGGCTATGTCATTGAATGACAGTTTTATTATACCCTCTATCTGCTCCTTAGTCAGCGGGCTGAACAATATTATGTCATCTATCCTGTTGAGGAATTCAGGTCTGAATCCCGCGCGAAGCTTAGCCATGACGGCTTCTTCAACTTCAGGGTCTATCGTACCGTCTTCTTTCATGTTGTCGATAAGATCCATGCTTCCTATGTTGGAAGTCATGATGACTATCGTGTTCTTGAAATCGACCGTACGTCCCTGGTTGTCTGTAAGACGTCCGTCGTCCAGCAGCTGCAGAAGGATGTTGAATACATCCGGATGCGCTTTTTCTATCTCATCAAAGAGGATAACGCTGTACGGTTTGCGGCGCACGGCTTCTGTCAGCTGTCCGCCCTCGTCGTAGCCCACATATCCCGGAGGAGCCCCCACAAGTCTCGATACCGAGTGCTTCTCCATGTACTCGGACATGTCTATCCTGATCATGTTGCGCTCGCTGTCGAAGAGAGCCTCCGAAAGCGCTTTGGCAAGTTCTGTCTTGCCCACGCCGGTCGGTCCGAGGAATATGAACGATCCGATAGGTCTGTTCTCATCCTTGAGACCCGCTCTGGCGCGCAAAATCGCCTCTGAGACGGCTTTTACACCCTCGTCCTGACCGATGACCCTTTTATGCAGTATATCCGGCAATCTGAGGAGTTTATCGCGTTCTGTCTCTATCAGCTTGCTGACAGGTATGCCTGTCCAGCCGGATACGACCTCAGCGATCTCGTCTTCCGTTACTTCTTCCTGAAGCAGTCTTTCCTCTTCTCTCTTGTCGGCTGCTGCTTTCTTCTCTTCGAGCTTTTTCTCAAGGTCAGGCAGCACGCCGTACTTCAGCTTGGCGCCCTTCTCATAGTCGGCCTGCCTCTCAGCATCCTCTATCTCAAGTCTGACATCTTCTATCTGCTGCTTGAGATTCTTTGCCTCAAGGATGTCCGCCTTCTCGTTCTCCCACTGTGCCCTCATGACATCGCTTTCGCCTTTGAGTTCAGCAAGTTCTTTTTCAAGGGCTTCAAGCCTTGCCTTGGATCCCTTGTCTTCTTCTTTGGCCAGAGCCTGCTTCTCTATCTCAAGCTGGGTTATCTTGCGGGATATCTGGTCGAGTTCGGATGGCATACTGTCGATCTCTGTACGGATACGGGCAGCTGCCTCGTCCATGAGGTCTATTGCCTTGTCAGGCAGGAACCTGTCGCTGATGTATCTGTCCGAAAGCGTTGCGCACGCGATAAGAGCGCTGTCCGTGATACGCACGCCGTGATGGATCTCAAACTTTTCCTTGAGTCCGCGGAGTATGGATACCGTATCCTCGACGGTCGGCTGATCGACCATGACCTTCTGGAACCTTCTCTCAAGAGCAGCATCCTTCTCTATGTGCTTTCTGTACTCATCGAGAGTCGTAGCGCCTATGCAGTGGAGCTCGCCTCTTGCCAGCTTCGGCTTGAGCAGGTTGCCCGCGTCCATTGCGCCTTCTGCGCTTCCGGCTCCTACGATGTTATGGATCTCATCGATGAACAGGATTATGCGGCCCTCAGACTTTTCTATCTCGTTCAGTACGGCCTTGAGCCTCTCTTCGAATTCGCCTCTGTATTTAGCGCCCGCTATGAGAGAACCCATGTCCAGAGCATAGACTGTTTTGTCCTTGAGACCTTCAGGCACGTCGCCTGCAAGTATCCTCTGGGCGAGGCCTTCTACTACAGCCGTCTTTCCTACTCCCGGCTCACCTATGAGCACAGGGTTGTTCTTTGTCCTGCGGGACAGTATCTGCACAACGTGTCTTATCTCGGAGTCTCTTCCGATGACCGGGTCCAGTTTGCCTGCCCTTGCCATCTCCACAAGGTCTCTGCCGTATTTTGCCAGCGCCTCGTAGTTGTCCTCAGGGTTCTGGCTGGTTATCCTCTGATTGCCCCTTACTTTGGTAAGAGCTTCAAGGAACTTTTCCTTTGTGATGCCATATCTGAGGAATATTCTCTCGCTCGGCGTTCCCTTTTCCGCGAGAAGAGCAAGATAAATATGCTCAACACTCACATACTCATCCTTGAACTGATCAGCAAGAGCCTCGGCGTCCATGAAGATCTTGTTGAACCTGCGTGTCCCGTACATATTGTCGGCACCGCCGGACACCTTCGCTATCTTGTCTACCTCTGCCTGAACGTCCTTTGTCACCGCGATTATATTCACTCCCATCGACTGAAGAAGCTTGGGGATCAGGCCATCCTGCTGTTTGAGCAGAGCAAGATGTATATGCTCGCCATCCACCATCTGGTTGCCCATGGCGACCGCTATGTTCTGGCAGTCAAGCACTATCTGCTGCGCGTTCTGAGTGTATTTTTCAATGTTCATTTCTGCACTCCTTTCTGATGCCTTTTTTGGCATCCCGATTATTTGCAACATAATGATAGTACAGTTTTCAAGGTTTGTAAAGAAAAATTTAGCACTCTCTTGATGAGAGTGCTAACAATCTATCTGTGTCCCGCAGTATGTCAATCGTATTTCCGTCCATCATGTCTGTCCTCAAGCGCGGATACATAATCCTCATCTGCCAGCATATACGTAAATCCGTTTCCGTTGACCTCATTCACGCTGGTAATGGTCATGAAGGCTACGCTGTCTATGGCCAGTACCGTACGCTTGACTTTGTTGAAGTTTCTGCTTCCGGCCGCGCAGAGGATGATATCCCTGTCCTCTCTCAGATAGCCTCCCACTCCCCTGATGATCGATGTTCCGAAGCCTGCCTTCAGCAGTTCTTCATTCACTTCATGTATCTTCTCGGTCCATATCATTATCTGATAGCCTCCCTGTTCAAGTACTATCATTTTGTCCATTACTAAACTGTAGACCAGCGCATAGAGTATTCCGAGGATTATTCCCTCCGTTTCGGTCACCGGTATCTGTATGATAAAAATAGTTATGTCGATGGCCGCCATAACGGCCGGTATCTTCCAGCCCAGTTTACGGTTCATTATCATGGCAGGAACATCTATTCCGCCTGTAGAGCCCCCGAGCCTCAGGACCAGTCCGAGTCCTACACCGTCGAGCACTCCCGCGCATATTGCCGCGAGCATAGGCTCATTCACAAGGTGGTGCAGTGACGTCATTTGCTCGAATATACCCATAAAGAACGGAAAAGCGAAAGTCCCCAGAGCTATGGTCGCCGCGAATCTTTTGCCCAGGATCAATGCGCCTGTGATGAAAAGCGCTATGTTGAGTACGGCTACGACCAAGCTGACACTTGCCCCTGTAAAGATGTTTACCATCCTTCCTACACCGCTCATTCCGCTTACTACCATATTGTACGGCAGCGCGAAGCAAGTCACTGAAAAAGCACAGATGGCGTTTCCCGCTACCATCTGTGCAAATTCAAAAACGTTCTTTTTAGTAAATAGATCTCTCACTGACAGTCTGCTCCTTTTGCATCAGCGTCTTATTATCGGTTCCTTTTCCGGGAGCTTGAATTTTTTCTTCTTTCCCGCAGGCTTTTCCTCTTCTATCTCCATCGGCTCTTCAGGGAGCAGGATCAGCGGTTTTTCATCGTACTCATCCGTGAGATCTTCAAGTGTGATAGTCGTCAGTATCTCTTCGTTGACTTCCTCAAGATTCGAAACTCTCGCGGCCTGATTGGTGATTATCCTCTCAAAGAGATTACGCACCTCTCTGGCGTTCGCGAAATTCTCGCCCTTGAATTTTTCGAGCCTGATTATCTCCTCGCGTACCGCGGCGTCCGCCTCCTCAGTAAGCGTGTACTGATACTTCTTGCACTGCAGCTCAAAAATGGCCTGCAGCTCGTCCACCGTGTAATCAGGGAAATAGAAGTATTTGTTGAATCTGGACTTGAGTCCCGGGTTGCTCTCCACGAAATCCTTCATCAGCTCGGTATACCCGGCGACTATGACAATGAACTTGTCGCGGTGATCCTCCATGGCTTTCAGGATGGTGTCTATCGCTTCCTGGCCGAAGTTCTCATCCTTCTGATTGAGTGTATATGCCTCATCGATGAACAGTATCCCGCCCATCGCCTCTTCTATCTTCTTGGATGTCTTGATGGCCGTCTGTCCAACATAGCCCGCGACCAGACCGGCCCTGTCAGTCTCGATCAGCTGACCGGTCTCAAGAATGCCGATCTCTTTGTACAGTTTGCCAAGTATTCTTGCGACCGTGGTCTTGCCCGTCCCCGGATTGCCCGAGAAAACAAGATGCAGGGACATAGGGACCGACTTCATCCCCTTCTCCTCACGCATCATTCTGACCTTGGCGAGACCAATGAGCTCCTCTACGTCGTGCTTGATAGTCTTGAGTCCAATAAGCTCTTCAAGTTCTTCCATGCCTGACTTTTCCGGCTCTTTCGGCGCTGCAGGCTCCTCTTCTTTTGAGGTGGCTACAGCGACAGGTTTCATTTCAGTTTCGACCAGGGTCTCGACCTCTGTCTCCACTGCCGGGGCTATGCCCGCAGCCGAAGACGGCCTGCTTTTCTCTTCCGCAGCTCTGATCCTGTCATTGATCGCCTTTTTGCGTTCTTTCTCGTCAGTCATTCCGTAAAAGTCCTCATAGATATTCCTGAATCCATCCAGCATATCTGCCATTTGCCTTACCTCTTATCTCTTACTAGCCCAGATCGGCTGTCTTCAGTATGTTTGTATCAAATGTGAATGTCAGCGATTCCTCGATGCGCGTTCTCTTAAGTGCCAGCTGTATCATGCGGTCAAGGAGATCCTTGTACGGCACGCCGACAGGCTCCCACAGGTAGAATGACAGCGAGCCCGGTATAGGGTTGATCTCGTTGAAATAGAGCTTGTTCTCATCTTCATCGATCATAAAGTCGATGCGGGATACCCCGTTGCAGCCGAGCGCCTTGAAGGATTTTACAGCAAGTTCCCTTATCTCCTCGCGCTTCTCCGGGCTCAGATCAGCAGGGATCTTTCTTGAAAGGTTAGCCATGCCTGCGCCTTTGGAGCCGCTGCCTCCCTTTGCTCCGCCCTTCTTTCCGCCTCCGCTTACGTACTTGTCTTCATAGCTTAAGATCTCGCCTGATGTCAGAGGCTCTTCGCATTCCGATGCCTCTGCCCCATTCTCATCGCCAAGCACCGCGCAGTTGATCTCTCTGAGTTTTGATATGGCGTGCTCAGCCATTATGCGGGCCGCGTATCTGAACGCGTCATCTATAGCATCTATGAGTTCATCCCTGCTTTTAGCGATGCCGATGCCGACGCTGGATCCGAGATTGACCGGCTTTACGATGACCGGATAACCTATAGTCTTCTCTATGTCATCCGCGACGCCTTCCGGATCTTCATAATCAGCCATGGTGTAAACATTGGCGTCGAGAACAGGCACGCCGGCTTCCTTGAGCACTGCCTTTGTGACTGCTTTGTCCATGCTGATGGCTGATGCCGTGACATCAGGTCCGACAAACGGTATGCCCACTGTCTTGAGGTAACCCTGAAGGGCTCCGTCCTCAACGTTGGTGCCGTGCACCACCGGGAACGCGATATCTATGTCCACAGGCTTCATGCCGCCGAACTTCTTAGGAGGGAACTGCACCAGCTGTACCCTTCCTCCGTCGTTTACCATGATGACCCTCTGCGACTTTTTGAGGAGTGCAGGGATGTCCCTGTACGCCTTGATATCGCCTATATTGCTTCCTATGTACATGTCGTTTTCTTTTGTCATGTACACCGGAATGACTTCATATTTCTCTGTATCCATTGCTTTGAGGGCCTGGATGCCGGATATTACCGATACTTCATGCTCAACGGTCTTGCCGCCAAACATCATTGCGACTCTTGTCTTCATGTCTGTCTCCTAGTAATTGTCAGGAAGATCGTTCTCGAGCAGTATGTATTTGTGCTGCTCCGTTTTCAGTGCATACGCCCTGCTTATGGCATCCTGCACGTTATCGAACACCTCAAGGTCCTTCTCAGGGAATCCCTTGCTGAGGATGCCTTCTTTTATAGGCTCGGTGTGCTTTCTGCCGACCAGGAATATCCTGTCGCAGCAGTCAGCGGCATATGTGCCGAATTTTCTGTTGTATTCCGCTTCGTCTTCTCCAAGCTCCACCATGCCCGGCGTGATGAGTATCCTCATGCCGTCCATCAGAGCCAGGGTCTCGACCGCGGCCTTCGATCCTATCGGGTTCGAGTTGAAAGCGTCATCGATTATGGTCACATCGCCATGGTTCTTCATCTCCATGCGGTGCGGTACGCTCTGTATCTTCCTTACAGGTATCCTGAGCTCTGCCAGCGGTATTCCCATCTCGTGTGCCACCGCGATGGCTCCCATGACATTGATGACGTTATGCGCTCCTACCAGTTTCATGGAGAATCTTTCCGATTCGCCGTCCGGAGCGTTTACGGTGAACTCGGTCCCGTGGTTGGTAAACGATACATCCGAAGCGTAGTATCCGCTTCCGCTCTTTTGCGAGTAGTAGAGTACCGGATCGTCATAGACCGGCTTGCTGCCCTTTCTCTCATTCAGCATTTCGCTGATATACTCGTTGTCTCCGTTCAGGAAAAGCTTGCCTCCTTCAGGCAAGGCCTCCGCCAGTTCAAACTTTGTCTTCTTGATGTTGTCGAGGCTCCCAAATGTATCGAGGTGCTGAGGTCCGACAGAAGCGATTATTCCATGATGAGGATGCACAAGGTCACAGAGTTCTTTGATCTCGCCCACATATCTGGCACCCATTTCGCATACGAATATCTCATGCGAAGGCTTAAGGAACTTTCTGATCGTAATGACAATGCCCATCGGAGTGTTATAGCTCTCCGGCGTGACCAGCACCCTGTACCTCTGTCTCAGAAGTGTCTCAAGGTAGAACTTGACGCTTGTCTTGCCGTAGCTTCCCGTTACGCCGATTATCGTCAGGTCCGGGTTTTCATTCAGTATGCGCTTGGCGTCATTTATATAGTGGTTGTTGACGCCCTTTTCGACAGGACGGTTGACAGTATTTGCCCACTTGTTGAAATGGAGCTGCATTCCCGTTATGAAGGCCATGAAGCCGCCCGCAGGGAATCCTGCGAGAGCCTTGGAGCCGCCTCTTCCGACTATGAGAGCCAGCACGATCAGCAGAACGAGACATATCACGATGTCCGACGCGACCATCCTCTTCACTCTTGGAGTGAACTTCAGCGGTTTCTTGGAGTTCATCTCTTTGAGAAGCCTGTAGACGAGAATTATAACTATCAGCGTGATCCAGATGAGGATATCTGCTGCTATGCCGAACCATGGCTGTTTTATGATCAGAGACCCGGCGATGCTGATGATTCCCAGGCATGCCGCAAAGCGCAGTATCCACTGCAGGTGTCTGTTGCGGCGGAGCCATTCATTCTGCTCAGCGTTGATATATCCGTTCAGCTGGAACATGTGCATGTTGTAGCGCAGCGCCAGCCACATCGCAGGCACACCCAGTGCCAGTGAGATCAGAGCGCGTATCATCATGCCGCACCTCCGATCCCGAGGAATGACCTCAGTATGTTCCTGAACTCCACAGGTTTGTAGAGGAATGAGAAGTGATCTGTGCCTTCAAGCACAACGAGCGCCGCGTTAGGCATCTTAGCTTCCATTTTACGCGCATCGCTTATAGGCGTATCCATGTCAAGATCACCCCAGACCAGCAGAGTCTCCTGCTTAACAAGAGGCATTATACTCTGCAGGTCTTCATTGACCGCCATGACAAGGCACTTCTTCATCATAGGGCTTGCAGCCTTGTAGTCTTCAGACCCCTGCTTGCTCATCCAGTAATCGATGACCTCCGGGAACAGCGGGTAGACCAGCTTGCTCTTGAGGAAGTTTCTCTTGAGCTTGTATATCCTGACCCTGAACTGTTGCGAGGCTGTCTTTTCAGGCATGACGCCGGCACTGTCGGCGAGCACTATCCTCTCGATCTCAAACGGCAGGTTTTCCCTGGCTGCCAGTTTTATGATGACTCTGCCGCCGTACGAATGACCAAAAAGTACGGTCTTCTTTATACCCAGTTTCTCCATGAATCCGCAGAAGAAATCGGCATAAGCGTCGACGTTCCATGGCTCTTTCGGCTCATCACTGGCGCCAAAGCCCGGAAGATCAAATTGAACGACCCTGTATGTGTCGTTTACGGCAGCGGCAACCGAATCATACAGCCCCATCTCTGTGCCCCATCCCTGAAGGATGACCATGGTGTGAGCCGCGTCATCAGGTCCGCTTATCTTATAATTGATATCCAATCCATTTATGTCCATATTCATACAGAGTATATTGTACCATAAAAAAGACGCGTATATAACGCGTCTTAAGAACTGTTCAGTCTGTTATACAGATGTCCGAACTGTCAGATTATTATTGTTTGCGGAATACGACGCCCTCGTCAGTCATCTCGTCGATTATCGCCAGCGACTCCACTCTGTAGCCTTTTTCTCTCAAAGCGTCGCCGCCCAGCTGGAATCCCTTCTCTATCGCGGCGGCGCAGCCTACGACAGTAGCTCCTGCCTGCTCTACGATACTGATCAGTCCTGTGAGTGCGCTTCCGTGAGCCAGGAAGTCATCTACAATGAGTATGCGGTCATCAGGCGAAATGAACTCTTTTGTCACTACAACGTTGTTGGTATCGCCGTGCGTGAACGATTTGACCGGAACAGTATATACATCGGATGCGATGTTCGATCCCTTGTGTTTCTTTGCGTATACCACCGGAAGGCCCATGGCAAAGCCTGCGGATATCGCAATAGGTATGCCTGATGCTTCTATGGTGAAAATTTTTGTCGCACCACAGTCCTTGAACAAACGGGCTATCTCGTCTCCGATCTCCCTCATGAAGCCTATATCCACCTGCTGATTAAGAAAGCTTCCTACTTTCAGCACTCCACCCGGCAGAACCTTGCCCTCTGCCAGGATCTTCTGTTCCATCTTTTTCATAGACGCGTGATCTCCTTTATTTTATTTGATATCGTTATTGGTCTTGCCCTGACGGAACTGGCTTACGTCGCCTGTCTTCTCCTGGTCAGGATACAGAGGAATGGCTGCAGCATATAGAGCTGCGCATGTCACGAGGTCCTGTTTCCATGTGATCTCGTTAGGAGCATGAGCCTGACTCTCAGCGCCAGGACCGAATCCTACGCAAGGGATGCCGTAACGCCCCTGAATGGATACGCCGTTTGTTGAGAATGTCCACTTGTCGCAGAGCGGGCGTCCGTCTCTGAGGTGCATAGCGCTAGGCGACCCTATCCTCTTCTCGCCAAAGAGAGCCTTGTGAGCCTCAACAAGAGCCTTAACGTGAGCAGAGCTCTCCTTGTTTATCCATGTCGGGAAGTAGCACTCTGTCTCATAGACTTCGTTCTTCCAGGACGGACGGTCGTACATGTACATCGACACCTTCACATCATCGCCGTACTTCTGTACGCTCGGAAGCTGTCTTACTTCTTCAAGGCAGCTGTCCCATGTTTCGCCGGCTGTCATTCTTCTGTCGATAGAGATCGCGCAGGAGTCAGCTACAGCGCAGCGGCTAGGCGATGTATAGAAGATCTGAGATACCGCGCATGTGCCGCGTCCGAGGAATCTGGCGTCTTCGTAATGATCCGGATTGAACTTAGGATCGAGCATCTTTGCAAGTCCGCGTATAGAAGTGCTCTCCGTGCAGTCGTTGTTGTTGAGAGCTCTTACGTCACTGATGATGTCAGCCATCTTGTAGATAGCGTTGTCGCCTCTCTCAGGAGCGGATCCGTGGCAGGAGACGCCCTTCACATCTACTCTGATCTCCATGCGGCCTCTGTGTCCGCGGTAGATTCCGCCGTCTGTCGGCTCTGTCGAGATGACGAAGTCGATCTTAGAAGCTGCATCCTCAGGACCGTTGAAGTACTTGTTGACGATGTACTGCCAGCACATTCCGTCGCAGTCCTCCTCCATTACGGAGCCGACTACCATGATCTTGTAGCCTTCAGGGATGAGTCCGAGATCCTTCATGATCTTTGTGCCGTATACGGCGCTCGACATTCCGCCTTCCTGATCGGAACCGCCGCGGCCGTAGATGATGTCATCTGTCTCATAGCCTTCATACGGATCTGCTTCCCAGTTATTGATATTGCCAATGCCTACAGTGTCGATGTGGGAGTCGATCGCGATGATCTTGTCGCCATCTCCCATCCAGCCGATGACGTTGCCGAGTCCGTCGACTTCGACCTTGTCATATCCGAGCTTTTCCATCTCTGCCTTGATGCATGCCACGACCTCGCCTTCCTCAGCGCTCTCGCTCGGATGTGAGATCATGTCTCTGAGGAACCTGCTCATGTCAGGTCCGTATTTTTCAGCAGCTTTCTTTATCGCTTCATAATCCGGTGTCATCTTGTTCCTCCTTCATGACGATGATGATTAATTTTTATTGTGAAAAAATATTATTTTGGTAAAATTAGTTTATCCTTATGCAATGTGTCACACGAAAGCGGGTACATCACATGAATCACGATATTGAGTTTGAATTCGCTAAGCGCATGGCTAAAGGCCTTGCCGGCCAGTTCGGCCAGAACTGTGAGGTCGTCATCCATGATCTCCGCGGCAATGACCTTGAGCATTCCATCATAGCGATAGAGAATGGCCATGTGACCGGCCGCTCCATAGGAGACGGTCCGTCTCATATAGTGCTTGAGTCCCTCAAAGGGGATCCCAAAATGCTGCAGGACCGTATCTCATATTTGACCAGGACTTCCGACGGCAGAGTTCTCAAGTCCACCACGCTTTTCATACGTGATGATGAAGACAGGGTCATCGGACTTCTGGGCATCAACTACGATATCAGCATGCTGGTATCGCTGGAAGGGTCGCTGCGTGACTTCACCGGTCAGGACAGACTCACTTCAGAGCCTGAAGCCATATCGCGTAACGTCGCTGATCTTCTGGATGAGCTCCTTGAGCACAGCGTCAGTCTGGTCGGTAAGCCGACAGCCATGATGAGCAAGGATGATAAGATCCGTGCCATCAGGTTCCTCGACGATAACGGCGCCTTCCTGATCACAAAATCAGGTCCTAAGGTATGCCAGTATTTCGGCATATCCACCTATACGCTCTACAGCTATCTCGATGAGATCAGAAAGACCTCCGAGTGAACAAAAATGCGCTGATGCGCGCCTCATAAGAGGCGCGCTTTTATTATGCGTGTATCCTTGTTCCGGTCTTGCCGTTGATGCCGTCCTTTGCCTTCTCAAGCAGTGTGATCAGAGCTACCCTGCCCGGCTTTGACTCAGCGAATTTGACCGCTGCTTCTATCTTAGGAAGCATCGATCCCGGGGCAAACTGCCCTTCAGCAATGTACTTCCTGGCCTCATCAGGTGTGAGATCATCGAGCCACTGCTGATCAGGCTTATTGAAGTTGATGGCGGCTTTCTCCACAGCTGTGAGTATGATCAGGAAGTCCGCATCCAGCTCCTCTGCCAGAAGCTCTGACGCGCGGTCCTTATCTATAACAGCAGGAGCACCTTTCAGGTGGTGGTTCTCTGTCTTGAATACAGGGATGCCGCCACCGCCTGCACCGATAACGACGTAACCGGCATCCGCAAGCGTCCTGATGGTATCGATCTCAATGATGGAAATCGGTTCAGGGCTCGCGACCACTCTTCTGTAGCCTCTGCCGGAGTCTTCGATAAAGACATGATTTCTAAGCGCTGCCTTGGCCTCCGCTTCTTCCTTGGTAAGGAACGGGCCTATAGGCTTTGTAGGATTCTGAAACGCAGGATCGTCAGGATCAACTTCTACCTGTGTAAGCACGCAGGAAACACCCTTGTTGATGCCTCTGTCCAGAAGTTCCTCTCTAAGTTTGTTTGTGACATCATATCCGATATAGCCCTGGCTCATCGCCGTGCATACGGACAGCGGAAAGTGCGGATGCTTTTCCGGATTCTCTCTTGAGAGAAGTGTCATGGCGTCCTGAATGACTCCGACCTGAGGACCGTTTCCGTGAGTGACAACTACTTCGTAGCCGTCCTCAACAAGATCCGCTATCGGCTTAACGGCATCCGTTACGGATATCATCTGTTCTACCAGATTGCTGCCCAGAGCGTTTCCGCCCAGAGCTACTACTATTTTTTTGTTTGCCATAATCGTTGTCCTTGAGTGATCACTCGGTTCTGAGCTTTATTCAAATACTCTTCTTGGATCCGCTTCGCCGTCAAGCTTCTTGAGAGCAGCAACAGGATCCTTTACCTTTGCGAGGAAGATCATTGCCGCGATCACGTATGGCTTGTTGGAAGCTTCTTTATAGAGGGAATCACGCGCGTGGTCAAATACCTTTGCAGTGACCTCACCGTGCTCGCAGGAGATTCCCTGGATATCTGCAGGAAGCGGATGCATGTAGATGGTGTCAAGACCGTTCTTTGTCAGCTCCATCATAGCATCATCAACTACCCAGTCCTGATGGGTCGCGTTCTGCGCAAGCAACTCCTTCTCCAGTTTGTCGATGCCGTCAAAGTCGCCCTTTCCGTAGAGGTCCGTACGGATCTCCATTGCCTTGAAAGGAGCCCAGCTCTTAGGATATACGACGTCAGCATCCTTGAATGCTTCCTTCATGTCATTGGTCACGGAGAAGCTTCCGCCGGATTCAGCAGCGTTCTTCTTTGCTACCTCAACCACATCGCTCATTACTTCGTATCCTTCCGGATGAGCAAGGACTACATCCATTCCGAAACGTGTAAGAAGTCCGATGATGCCCTGCGGTACCGAGAGAGGCTTGCCGTATGACGGGGAGTATGCCCAGCTCATGGCGATCTTCTTGCCCTTCAGGTTTTCCACGCCGCCGAACTCATGGATGATGTGCAGCGCGTCTGCCAGAGACTGTGTCGGGTGATCGATGTCGCACTGGAGGTTTACGAGTGTCGGCTTCTGCTCGAGCTCGCCGTCCCTTGCCGCCTGCTTTACGGAGTCAACTACCTCATGCATGTAGGCGTTGCCCTTGCCGATGTACATGTCATCGCGGATACCGATGACGTCTGCCATGAACGAGATCATGGTTGCTGTCTCACGTACTGTTTCTCCGTGAGCGATCTGTGACTTCTTCTCATCGAGGTCCTGCACCTCAAGTCCGAGCAGGTTGCATGCGCTCGCGAATGAGAATCTGGTACGTGTCGAGTTGTCCCTGAAGATCGAGATGCCGAGTCCGGAATCAAAGATCTTTGAGGATTTGTTGCGCTCTCTGAGATCTCTCAGCGCGTCAGCTACTGTGAATACCGCCTCGATCTCATCGTCCGTCTTCTCCCATGTCAGGAAGAAGTCGTTCTCATACATGTTGGCGATGTCAAGTTTCGCCAGCTTTTCAGCAAGTTCTGTTGTCTTTGACATAGTTTTCTCCTTTGCTGTTTTATAAAGTGATTGGTATGTTATCTAAAATATTTTTTTGTTTCCTAAACTATTTTTATTATACGCTGTATCTTGCCTGTTTCAATGAGTTTTTGTAAAAACATCAGCCTGTAACAAGCACACTGTTTCCGCGTTTGAGATACCTGCCGTCTCCCTTCTTTCCGAGGAACTTTCCTTCACTCACGATCTCGTTTCCTCTGAGGAAGACCCGCTCTATGCATCCCTGAAGCTCCATGCCCTCATAGCACGAATAATCGGAAGCGCCACGGATGAAATCCTTATCGATCCTTGTTGTTTTTGAAGGATCGATGATGACGATGTCCGCGTCTGTGCCGGCCTCCAGGCTTCCCTTCTGAGGATACATGCCAAACATGCGGCACGGCTCCGAAGAGCTGTATTTTACGACCTGAGGCAAGCTTATGCGTCCCTTCATAAAGCCTTCGGAGAATAGCAGCATAAGTCTCTCCTGTACTCCCGGGGCTCCGTTAGGGCACCTGGTGAAATCATCTTTTCCGTATTGTTTCTCGGCCTTGCCCTCCTTAAAGTGGAATGGGCAATGATCGGTCGCTACCGTATCTATGATCCCGCCTTCCTTCAGCGCGGCCCAGAGCTCTTCCCTGTCCTGATCCTTGCGGAGCGGCGGCGACATTATCGCCTTAAGACCCTCCTTTGGATCTTCGTACTCGTCATCTGTTAGTACCAGATACTGTACGCAGGTCTCTACTCCGAGGTTAGGCCTTTTCTCTGACCTCGCTCTAATGACCTCGTGAAGACCTTCAGCGCTCGACAGGTGCACTATGTAGAGCGGAGCGTCTCCCGCCATCGCGGCAAGATGTATCATCCTGTTGACTGCCTCTGCCTCGCATCTCGCAGGTCTGCTGAGCGGATGGTATTTCGCTTCAGTGCGTCCGGTCTCCACAAATTCCTTGCGGAGCTGCTGAATAACGCCGTGGTTTTCGCAGTGTACGGTTATGACTACTCCGGCTTCCTTCGCAGCACGCAGGACGTTGAATATCTCATCATCGAGAAGCATGTAGTCATACGTCATATATATCTTGACGCTGCTTATGCCCTCTTTTTCCTTGATCTCCGCAAGCTCTTTCAATCTGTCTTCCGTGATAGGGTGCTGCATGACTCCGTGGAAGCCGTAATCGATCACAGCTTTGCCATCAGCCAGTTTGTGGTACTCATTGACCTGGTGCCAGAGGCTGCAGTCCTTAGGGCCAAAAGCCATGTGGTCGACTATTGTAGTCGTACCTCCGCAGGCGGCCGCGACAGTGCCGTCGTAGAAGTCATCGATCGCGCGGGCGATACCTACGTCCAGGTCCATGTGCGTATGCACATCGACAGCTCCCGGTATCACATACTTGCCTGCAGCGTCTATGACTTCAGCTCCTTCTGCGCTGAGATCCTCTCCGACTTCAACTATCCTCTCATCCTCGATCAGGATGTCTCCCTTGAAGAGCCGGGAGTCAGTCGCTATGTTTCCGTTTTTGATGAGCTTTTTCATGTTATCACTCACTTTTTCTTGCTGTAGAATGTATCTTCGATCGGAAGGCTCGTCCTCAGCACTCCGTCTCTGGCGTAATACGCTCCGGCTATAGCAGGTGCCGCAGGGATGGATGTGATCTCTCCGACTCCCTTAGCGCCGTAAGCGACCTCCAGAAGTTCGTCCTTTTCTACATGGATCGCATGTATGTCCGGGATGTCCGGAGCACGGAACAGTCCGAGAGTTCCGTATTTTGCCGTCGGTACGCAGTTATCCAGAGGCCAGGTCTCCGTCAGAGCATATCCCATGCTCATCAGTACACCGCCCTCTATCTGGCCGGACATGGACAGCGGATTCACCACCTTGCCGGCGTCAAATGCCGCGTATATATCCGTGACCTTTCCTTCAGCGTCGAGTACCGCGACATTCGTAGCAAAGCCGTACGCGATATGGCTCTTTGGGTGTGGCTTGTCTGAACCGAGCTTATCGGTCGGCTCAAAGTATTCATATTCAAATACCCTGCCGTTGAGTTTATCAAGGCTGTCCTCAGTGACTCCTTCTTTATCCATGGCAGCCTTCAGGAGCTTGGCGGCGCCCTTCACGGCCTCTCCTGTTACCAGAGTCTGCCTGGAACCTGATGTCGTGCCTGAATTAGGCGCGTTATCTGTGTTATATATCCCTATCCAGATCTTGGTTATAGGAAGATCAGTTGCCTGAGCCACGTCCTGGATGAATACCGTCTGGCAGCCCTGGCCTATGTCTGAAGCTGCAGTGAATATCCATACCAGACCGTCCTTTACTTCAAGCTTAGCCCTGCCCTTGTCCGGAAGGCCGACTCCTACACCGGCATTCTTCATGGCGCAGGCTATGCCTACCCTGTCTTCCGGCGCGTCGTCAAAGTAAGGTTTGACAGCGACCAGAGTCTCCTTTAGAGCCGTCGAAACATCGGCGATCTGTCCGTTAGGAAGCTCAAGGCCCGGCTCTATGGCGTTTCTGTATCTTATCTCCCACGGACTGATGCCTACCTTCTTTGCAAGCACATTCAGGAGAGACTCCAGAGCGAACTGGCTCTGGCATACGCCGAATCCTCTGAAAGCGCCGGCAGGCGGATTATTGGTGTAGTAGCCGTGTCCCCGTATATCCGTATTGTGATAATTGTACGGCCCCACGCTGTGAGTGCAGGCTCTCTCAAGGACAGGTCCGCACAGGCTGGCGTAAGCTCCCGTATCGAAGTTGATGTCGCAGTCCAGTCCCTGAAGTATACCGTTCTCATCACAGCCTATGGTGAAAGTGCCTTCCATCGCATGACGCTTAGGATGCACTCTCAGTGATTCGGCGCGGCTGAACTTCGCCTTTACCGGCCGTCCGAACTTAAGCGCCGCAAGGGCGGAGATGTGCTGTGTAGTCACGTCTTCCTTGCCGCCGAATCCTCCTCCGATGAGCTGGTTCTCCACCACTATGCGTTCCTGAGCATCTTCCCAGCCGAGCATGATGGCTACCTCGTGCCTCGTGTCATACGCTCCCTGGTCGGTCGAGAGTATCTTGACTCCGTCTCCATACGGGAACGAAACAGCGCATTCCGGTTCAAGGAAGGCGTGCTCTGTGAACGGCGTGGTGAATGAGGCCGTTGCAATGTACGCGGATTCTGCGAGAGCTTTTGCCGCGTCTCCTCTTACTACATGCCTCTGCTGACAGAGATTGCCGTTCTCATGGATCTTAGGCGCGCCTTCAGCCCTTGCTTCTGCTATGCTTTTTACCGGCTCAAGCGGCTCGTATTCTATCTTTACTGCCTTCTTTGCCTGCTCCAGAATGTACGGAGACTCGGCAACCACAAGGCAGATGGCATCACCGACCATTCTGGTGGTGTCGCCTTCAGCTATCATTACATCCCAGTCCTGCTGGATATGCCCCACCTTGTTATGCGGCACATCCTCCGCGGTAAGCACTCCAAGCACGCCCGGCAGAGACTCGGCTTTTTCCTTGTTTATCTTTTTTACTATCGCTCTTGGATAGTCCGAACGGACCGCTGAGCAGTACGCCATAGGCGGCATGTCAGGATCTACTATTGTGCAGATGTTTACGAGCGGCTCGTCTTTTTTACTGACTGTCGTTCCGACTTTCAGCATGCCCTTTGCCTCGGCTTCCTTATATTCATCTTCCGTCCATCCGGCGAGTTCCCTGACTATGTCAGGCCTGTCCGAAGGCACAAAGTACTCAGGGCCTATATCATCAGGATACTTTCCATAGCCCAGGACCTTTTTTCTGACGTCGATACGGAACACGTTTTTGCCTACTCCGTACTGAGAGCTTTCGCCCCTGTTTTCGTAGTTGGCGATACCCGAAGCAAGCTCAGGGTCGTAATTCGATCCGACGACTGAGATGAACTCGTTCTCTTCAGGCAGCATCTTGCCGGTGAACTGGCTGATGTCCCTTATCTCCTCTTCTCCGCGCAGTATGGCGGCAGCTCTTCTGATGCCGAGTATTATTTTTTTGTATCCGGTGCAGCGGCAGATATTGCCCTTTATGGCTCTCTTTATCTCATCATCTGTAGGATCCGGCTCACGGTCGATGAGAGCCTTGGCTGCCATGACCATGCCCGGGATACAGAAGCCGCACTGAACTGATCCTGCTGTCCCGAAAGCGTAGACGAACGCTTCTTTCTCGCGCAGGCTCAGGCCTTCTACCGTAATGATGTTTTTGCCCACTGCCCTGTCGGTGGTAAGGACGCATGACTTCACAGCATGTCCGTCCACTACTATCGTGCACGTACCGCAGGCTCCTTCCGAGCAGCCGTCCTTTACCGAATAGAGCTTGAGATCATCCCTGAGATATCTGAGCAGAGGCTTCTTTTCTTCGGTAGTTCTTTCTATTCCGTTTACCGTGAATGTATAAGAAATGGATCTCACCTCCTCTGCCTGGTCAGTCGGCGGTCATCACGCCGTTGGAGTCCCTGATGACTCCACGCGGACATTTGACCGCGCACATTCCGCAGCAGATGCACTTTCCCGGATCGATCACGGCTTTGTTGCCGATCACATGTATGGCATCCGCCGGGCAGTTTCTCTCACACAGCCCGCAGGCTATGCACGAATTGACGCAGGCTTCTCGAGCCGCCTTTCCGGCATCGCAGTTGCTGCATTTGACCTGTATGTTGTAATCAGGCAATATGACCTCTATAAGGTGCTGCGGGCATGCGCCGGCGCAGAGTCCGCAGCCTACACATTTGTCCCTGTCTATCACCGGAGGACCGCCGTCCTCAAGCTTTATAGCTGCAAGATGGCACGCAGAAACACACAGGCCGCATCCTATGCAGCCGTATGTGCAGCTGATGCTTCCGCCTCTGCAGCGTACATATGCCTTTTTTCTTACCCTCTTTATCATGATCTCTCTTTTCTACAGCCGGTCGCCGGCATATGAAAGTATGGCTTCAAGCACTCCGCCTCCGATGGCGAGAGCCTTTTCGGAAACCGTCAGATGATCAGCGGATGTACCCCTCGGATCGACATCTCCTGATTTCAGTCCTTTGGTCACAGGGACTCCGTCCTGAAGCAGTCCCCTTATCTTTCCGCCTGTCTGTGCATATACGGGCTCTCCATCTACATTACCGACGCGTTCGCCCTCTTTGACGATGTCGCCTATGTTTTTCTCAGGATGGAATATGCCCGCGCGCGGCGCTTTGATGAGACGTCTTATGGTCTCTCCGCCAACATTACCTGGAACTCCGGTGTTTGGTATCGCCGAGCCGTCACGTATGACCCTTCCCAGCGTATGGCCGCGCTTTGTCTCGATTACTGCGTGGCAGTCTTTGCCCGCAGTAAATCCCGGGCCGACTCCGATGACAAGATCAGCGTCATCAGGAGTCGTTCCCGTATTTCTTTTTGCAAGGATCGCGTCGACTACGATCTCAGGCTTGAGTTCACTTACGATCTTAGCCTCCGGATCCACAAGGACCGGTATGACTCCCCTTGAAAGGCAGTCACGCGCTTCTTCCGCGTTTGCAGCCCTTTCTGCTTTTACATCTTCAACCACAGTACTGCCAAGACGGACAGCTTCCGAAAAAGCCACCGTCCTGCGTACCGCCAGAGGCACCGGCAGATCCGTCATGACCACATCGAATTTTGAATGATGCAGCCTCAGCGCGATCCCGCTGGCGAGATCGCCGGCGCCTTTTATTACTACTAGCATTTATCTTTTATCCTATCAGGTATGAATAATTGTCTTTTACAGCTTTGATGAATGCCGCTATGCCCTCAGGCAGCTTCGGATCGGCAAGATCATAGTCGCCGGCATTGCCAAACAGTCTTACGCGGACCTTGCCGCCGTCAAGCAGCAGGAATCCGTTGTTCTCGCTGTCCGCAAAGTCCTCTTCGCTCCAGAACAGAGTGAATTTGTCCTTGAACGGGCGTCCGCTGTACGGACAGAAGACAGCGCAGTTGCCGCATTCGTTGCACATTCCGTCCACATGAAGGATCTGCGGCTTTTCGAAGTACGGAACATCGATGACAACGTTGGCTCTGTTTGGACATACATCCGCGCAGACCTCGCATACAGTGGAGCATCCGAGACATCTAGGATCAGACTTGCCTGCAGGAGGATCAGCGAGTATTCCCTTCTTCTCAAGCAGTTCATCCATTTTACCCTTGGCGTTGACTTCAGCGTACTTGTCGAACTTGGCTCCGAGTATCGCCGAAGCGATCGTCTGAGCATCCGCTATCGCCTTGACGACAGTCGCAGGCCCTCTGCGGCAGTCACCGGCAGCGTAGAGACCCTCTACCGTAGTCATGAGGTTTTCATCTACGATGACTCTGCCCTTCTCATCAAGCTTCGCTCCGGCGCCTTCATAGAGGTCTGCCTTGACGCGCTCTCCGACAGCGCATATAACCGCTGTAGCAGGTACTTCTTTGAATTCGCCTGTGCCGACAGGTGAACGTCTTCCGCTTGCGTCAGGTTCTCCGAGCTTGCAGATCTCGCACTTCAGCTTTCCGCCCTCGGCTCCGACCGGTGCCAGAAGTTCCATGAACTCCACTCCGTCATCGATAGCCATTACCAATTCCTCTTCATCGGCCGGCATGTTTCTTCTGTCTCTTCTGTACACGAGACGTACATTCTTGACGCCCGGCTGGATCTTAGCGGCTCTGGCAACGTCCATCGCGGTGTTACCGCCTCCGATGACCACAACGTCTGTGCCGAGATCGACAGAGCCAGGGGCAGCTTTTACTGCCTCGAGGAACTCAAGCGCGTCGAGCTCATCGCCGTACTTTAGAGTCTTGCGGCCCGGAGCCCATGCGCCGATAGCCACGATGATGTCCGTGAAGCCCTCAGCTTTGAGTTCGCTGACTGAAGTGATTTCTCTGCCCGTTACCATCTTTGCGCCGTATGCCGAGCAAAGAGCGACGTCCTTATCGATGGCGTCATCGCCGATCCTGAATGCCGGGATCACGTAGCGAGGAACGCCGCCCATCTTGTCGTTCTTTTCGAATACCGTTACGTCAGCTCCCGCTCTTGAGAGGAACGAAGCTGATGCAAGTCCCGCAGGGCCTCCGCCTATGACAGCTACCTTCTTGCCGGCAGCTCCCGCAGCCTTGAGGCCAGGCAGTACCTTGTTGAATGCAGCCTCAGCAGCCATAAGCTTGACCTCGCGTATGCGCAGGGCCGACTCGTAGTGGTTTCTCATGCACCTGTCAGCGCAGGTATGCGGACAGATAGTTCCTGTCGTGAACGGCAGAGCGTTCTTCTCAAGTATGATATTCAGAGCATCCTCCGCCCTGCCTTCCTCCATGGCTTCGAGGTACGCAGGGATATCCTGCTCTATAGGGCATCCGCCGCTGCAAGGAGCTGTGAAGCAGTCCAGCATAGGCAGTTCTTCACCGTTCTTTCTGTTCGGAAGCGGCTTGATAGGCTTGCGGTTGCGTCCTCCGTTCTGTGAGAAATCTACAAGAGCCTCTACCTTTGCCAGGTCGACTCCCGCGAATCTTTCGTTTCCGCAGTCCATGAGTTTCTCGCCTATCTGGCTCATCCTCTGATAGCCGCCCGGCTTCAGAACGGTAGTAGCCATCGTGATAGGCCAGATGCCCGCGTCGAATATCTCAGCGATGTTGAAGAAGTCAGCGCCTCCGCTGAAGCTTATCCTCAGCTTTCCGTTGAACTGCTTCGTGATCCTTCTCGCGAGTTCTATGGTCAGCGGGAAGAGGCTGCGTCCGGACATGTACATCTCCTCGGAAGGAAGCTCTCCTGCCTTGACGTCCACAGGGAAGGTGTTGGTAAGCTTGACTCCGAACTCGAGTCCCTTCTCATCGCAGAGCGCCTGCAGTCTCTCAAACATAGGGACTGCGTCTGCCCACTGCAGGTCCTCAAGGAAGTGGTGGTCGTCAAACGCGATATAACTGAATCCGAGTGAATCGAGGCGTTCTCTGGCAAACTCATAGCCCAGCAGCGTCGGATTGCACTTGATGAATGTGTTAAGGCCCTTCTCCTTGATCAGATAGGAGGCTATCCTCTCGATCTCATCAGGCGGGCATCCATGCAGCGTCGATTCAGTGATCGATCCGGATATCCTTGCCGGAATCGACTTTACGAATTCCTCATCAACGACTTTGAATTTGCCGTCCTTTACAGCCTGAAGGGATACAGCCATAGCGTCCTTGAACACCTCTGTCTCCGAAGCGTCCTTCATGCCGTCGATGTATGTATCCACTTTGTTCTTCTTGATGCCCTCAAGGTCGTAGCCTACGGACATGTTGAACACAAAGCCGTCAGGATCACCAAGTCCCAGCTCCTTTGCGAGGATCTTGCAGATGAACCATGCCTTTACGTATTCATCAAACGCCTGATGTACATAGAGCTCCGTCGACCACTCGCAGTTGTAACACTCATCGTGTGCAGTTATGCAAGGCTTTGCGACACACGCCGCGAGGTCCGGACCATCCATGTCCTGTACGGTCTTGAGTTCGAAGAATCTTGAACCCGCTACATATGACGCGATGATATTCTGGGCCAGCTGTGTGTTAGGGCCGGCCGCAGGTCCGTAAGGCGACTCGATCTTTTCATCGAAGATCGGGAGCGCCTGACCGTTTGTGTGTTTCACCATCTTGGAAACACCGAAAATGCTTTTGCTTTTGCCGTACTCCTCAAGTACCCAGTCAAGAAGGTGCTTATACGGCATAGGTCTCATAATGTCACTCATAGTCATCCCTCCTCAGCACTGACTAATAAACTCTGTGATTGAGTTCGCCCCAGAGCTTCTTGCTCTGCTCCAGAGTCCAGGCGTTGATTGCCTCTTCATCTATATCTACGAATTCTCTGTCTTTGTACAGAACCTTTCCGTTGATGATGGTCGTTCTGCAGTTCTTACCCATGAAGCCGAAGATCATGTGACCGTCGATGTTTGCATCTGAGAACGGTGTGAACGGCTTGTAATCCATTACGATCACGTCCGCGGCGGCGCCGGCCTTCAGTATGCCAAGAGGCTTCTTGAAATACTTGGCCGCGATCTTGCGGTTGTTGTCAAAGAGCATGCTGGTTCCCTCCATCCAGGCGACATTAGGCATCTGGGCGTTGTGTCTCTGGATGATCAGGAATACCTTAAGGCTCTCCAGCATGTCATGGGTGTACGCGTCGGTACCCATTCCTACGGTGATGCCCTTTTCGAAGAACTTCAGCACAGGTGCGCAGCCTACCGCATTGCCCATGTTGGACTCAGGGTTATTGACTACCATCGTGCCTGTTTCCTTGATGATGTCCATCTCGGCCGGGCTAACATGGATGCAGTGTCCCAGGAGTGTCTTTTCTCCGAGGATGCCGTTGTAGAGCAGTCTGTTGATAGGCTTGCATCCATAATTTCTGATGCTGTCATAAACGTCGTTCATGCCCTCTGAAACGTGGATATGGAAGCCGGTCATACCGTCGTTAGCCTCTACCATCTTCTCGAATGTCTTGTCGGAGATGGTGAAGAGCGCGTGGCCGCCGAACATGGCCTTGATCATGTCATCGTCTTCCTTGATGGCCCACTTGGCGAAGTCAGCATTCTCCTTGATGGCCTCCATAGTCTTTTGCTCGCCGTCTCTCTCGGATACTTCGTAGCAGAGGCAGGATCTCATGCCAAGTTCCTTGGCAACGTCCTTGATTGCGAACAGCGATCCCGGTATCTCGCAGAAGCTTGCGTGATGGTCAAAGATGGTCGTCACGCCGTCCCTGATGCAGTCGAGAATGGTCGCGTACGCGCTGGCTTTTGTGCCGTCTATCGTCAGATGGCGGTCGATGTTCCACCACATTCCGTCGAGTATCTCGAAGAAGTTGGTAGGGTTATGGCCTTCGATCGCCAGGCCTCTCGCAAGGCCTGAATAGATATGAGTATGTGCGTTGATAAGACCCGGCATGATAACACCGCCCTTTGCGTCCACGAATTCGGCATCAGGATAAGCCTTCTTCATATCCGCCAGGCTTCCCACATCCTTGATGACTTCGCCGTCGATAACGACAGCGCCGTCCTTCAGATAAGGGAATTCCGGATCTCTAGTGATAAGTTGACCGTTACCTACTAAAAGCATGTTTCATCCTCCCTTCACTATATCTTTCCAAGTTCTCTCAGTATCTTTTCAGGTGTCATAGGCCAGCTGCGCATCCATACGCCGCAGGCGTCGTGGATGGCATTTCCTATGGCCGGAGCCGCGCCGTTGCACGCGATCTCCGATATTGACTTCGCGCCGAATGGTCCGTGCGCGTCGTTGACGTCTATGAGCACAGCCTTGAAATCATCAGGCTGCTCGCTTATCATCGGGACTCCGTAATCCGTCATTGTGGCGTTCACGCAGCGTCCGTCCTTGTCGAGTATCATGTCCTCATACAGGGTATGGCCGATGGACTTGAGCGAGGCTCCGTACATCTGGCAAAGCGCTGCTTCAGGATTGATAGGAGTACCGGCATCCTGCACGGCATAGAACTTCTGGACCTTGACTTCGCCTGTTCTCACGTTGACCGCTACCTGAGCGAAGTGAGCTCCGTACGGTACCGAGGACGCCGCTGTAGTGAAGCTTCCCGGCGCTATAAGATGTCCGCGCCCCGTGCCTGATGTGGCTGTGTGGATGATGTCGTAATACGATAACTCTTTACCGGTCTTCTTAGATCTGACAACTCCCGGCCAGTCGATCTCCATGTCATCGAGCTCTTCTCCAAGCTGATACGCGGCCTCATCAAGGATCTTATCCTTCAGATTGGTGGATGCCACTACCGCGGCATTGCCGCTGAAGAAGGTTCCTGACGAAGCATATGAACCTGTATCGAAGGCTCCGGAGTCTGTATCACCGGAAAGCACCGTTATCCTGTCCATCGGTACGCAGAGTATGTCGCTCGCTACCTTGGCTATGATGGTGTCGAGGCCTGTTCCGATATCTGCCGCTCCTGAGAGGACGATTATGGAGCCGTCCATCTCGAGCTTGGCTATCGCGTTAGCGTGGTCGAGTCCCGGAAGTCCGGATCCCTGCATGATCATCGCGAAGCCCTTGCCTATCTTCCAGTCAGGGTCGCCGCTTTCCTCATGCTTGCCCCACTCTATCATCTCACAGCCCTTCTCGACTGCTTCTCTTAGTCCGCACGATCCTACAGGCACTACGTTTCCTTCACGGCCTTCGCCAAGACCCTTCAGGATCTCCAGCATGTAACCTTCTTCAACGTGGTTCTTCAGCACCATCTCCTTGTAGTCTACGCCCAGTTTGTCAGCAAGCTCGCACATGGCCATCATGAGACCGTATGTGCCCTTAGGCGTGCCGTAGCCCTGATACGCACCCGCAGGAGGTGTGTTGGTATAGTAGATCGTCAGATCGTATTTCATGTTGTCGCATTTGAACAGCGGAAGTGTCTTTGAGCAGCTGTTCATAGGCACTGTCAGCGCGTGGTTTCCGTAAGGTCCGGTATTGGCGTCTACCTTGAGGTAGATGCCCGTAATGCTGCCGTCCTTCTTGCCGCCCATCTTGACGTGGACACGCATCGGGTGCCTGGTGGAGTTTGCGATGAACTCCTCTTCACGCGTATTGTGATAAAGCACAGGTCTGCCTGTCACAAATGTGGCGTAAGCGGTCAGATCCTCTACCAGGATGTCCTGCTTGGAGCCGTATCCGCCTCCGACTCTCGTCTTTATCACGTGTATCTTGTTTTCCGAAAGACCGGTGACCCAGCTGACGATACGGCGCACGTGGTATGGCACCTGCGTGCTCGCATAGATTATGAGTCTTCCGTTCTCAAGCTTTGAGAAGCAGATGTGTGTCTCAAGAGGCGTGTGCTGTATCTGGCTCGTCTGGTATGTGGCTTCGACTACAGCATCTGCCTCTGCGAACGCCTTGTCGACATCGCCTATGCCGCCGTGGTTGGCAGCCGCAACGTTATGCAGGATGTCGCCGTGCAGAGGGAACTGATATACCACCTTGCCCTCTCTCTCGTCGCCTGACAGTTTCGCGTTATATTCGTCAAGATCATCAGGAGCACCCGAGTTGTATTGCACCTTTCCGTTGTGTACCAGCGGAGCGCCTTCAGCCATGGCCTCCTCGACCGTATAAACGGCTTCCAGAGGCTCGTATTCGACCTCGATGAGATCACGTGCCTTTATCGCTTCTTCAAGCGTCTCAGCGACGATAGCGGCCACACGGTCGCCCACGTGTCTCACCTTCTTGTTGATCAGTCTCCTGTCGTGAGGCGACGGCTCAGGATTGCCCTGTCCGGCGGACATGTATGTCGCGTCAGAGCAGTTATAAGCCGTGATGACCTTTATGACTCCCGGAAGAGCCTCCGCCTTTGATGTATCTATCTTGTTTACGTAAGCGTGAGCGTAAGGCGAGCGGAGAACTACCATGTAGCATGTGTCCTCGTCCACGTAATCCTCTACGAACGCCCTCTCGCCGGATACCAGCTGAGGCGCGTCGATCTTAGGCATCACCTTGCCCACTGCTTTGAGATTCGGCCTGAATTCCGGAGCTATTTCACTTTTATATTTTCCTGTCGCTAGTTTTTCCTTGATGAGGTCGGCAGCCAGATAGTAGTGCTCATAACCCGCGTCACGGATGAAGATACCGGAAAGCACGTCTTTCACTTCTTCTCTTGACGGCATAGGGTTCTGCTCAAAGAGCCATGTCATCAGAAGCGCGGCCGCCGGAGCGTTGTACGCGCTCTGTACGACTCCAGCGTCCACGAGCGCCTGCTGCACTATCGAAAGGTGCATGGAGTCTCCGAGGCTGTCAGGAGTCACTATCTCGCAGCCTTCCGCTTCTCCCGCGAGCACCAGGTTGGAGAACACCGGTGTGCCGTTAAGCAGCACGGTGTCGCTTCCGCAGAAGCCTTCCGCGTCATCACTGTCGCGGACGGCAAAGTTGCCGTTCATGAGCAGCATCTCGCGGAGCCTCTTTGTAGGGTCGATATCGAATGACCTTTTCTTGCCGTTTATTATGCAACTGATCATGTCTATACCTCCTTCCCCTTGAGCTGCTTAAACAAGTCGAAGGCGGTCACCGCTATGAGATAGCGTTTGTACGCGTCGCTTCCGAACATGTCATCGGCCGTTTCAAGACCCGTACAGGTCCTGACCATTTCAATGATCTTGTCTTCGCTGATCTCCGGATCATCGTTGAACGCTTTTTCAAGATCGCAGAAATGGAGCAGACCGACATTCTTGACAGCGCCGTTCATGTATACTCCCATTTCATCCATTGCCGCGCTCATGGTGAGCACTGCGTGGCTTTGCGCGGTATTAGCATAGCGCTTTGATACCAGCCTGATATCTTTCTCTACAGTCACCGAAGTGATCAGCTTGTCATCGTATGCTCCGTCGAAATATTCAACTATCCCTATCCTTTCCGCCTTAGTGTCGCTTCCCAGAAGTTCAAGGACGGCTCCTGCTGCGGAAAGCGCAGGGATCAGATATGAGTCGGATCTCCTGGCTGCTATGTTGCCGCCTATCGTTGCCATGTTGCGCTTGGTGCGCGACGCCATGAAAAGAGCCGCTTCCTTGAGCCAGCCCGGCACCTTGTCTGATTCGACCAGATCCTGAAAGGTGCACATGGCGCCGATGGTGACATATCCGGCGTCTGCTTCGATCCCGTCGAGCCCGCTGCATTTCTTGAGCGAGATCAGTGTCTCCGCTTTTTCAGCGATATCCGAACCAAGACGGTTTACCTCTGTCCCTCCCGCAACGAAGGCAGCCGATGCTGTTTTGGAGACTGCAGCCTCTTCCGGGCTTTTTGCCATTAACAGTTTAGTTGCCATGATGGTTCTCCTTACTTGAACGGCATCGGATCCGGATATTCGGTGATGCCCTGTGAATTGACCAGTTCTGCCTCTTCAAATTTGCCGAGATGTCTCAGCATCGTCTTCTTTACAGCTCTGAAGATATTCTCATAGCCCGTGCATCTGCAGAGATGCCCGGACAGAGCCTTTCTGAGCTCATCGTCTGTGTACTCTTTACCGGAGTTTACTATCTCCCAGCTTGTCATTATGAAGCCCGGAGTGCAGAATCCGCACTGTATGGCTCCCTCATCGACGAATGCCTGCTGTATGTCCGAAAGTTCTCCACCCGGGCCGGTGAGGCCTTCGAGCGTCCATATCTCCTTGCCTTCCGCCCAGACCGCGAGATAAATGCATGAGTTGAAGCCCTCACCGTTGATGATGACGGTGCAGGCGCCGCACTCTCCCACTTCGCAGCCCTTCTTGACGGAAGTCAGATGGAGGTCGTTTCTGAGCATATCGGTGAGCGACTCACGTACGTCCACGACCTGCTCTATCTCCTTGCCGTTGACAGTGCAGTGGACCACCTTATACTGTTTAGCCATTTATATCTCACCTCCTGCCATCTCCACGCACTCACGCAGAGCGCGCTCCGCCATTACGACGGATATATGCTGACGCAGAGCCTTGCCGGCACGCCAGCTGTCACGCGGATTGATGTCCTCGAGGACAGTCTCCGCGAACTTTTTGATGTTCTTGTCCGTTATCTTCTTTCCGTTGATAAACGCCTCTGCGCTTGGCGCGCGTACAGGGATAGGCGATGCTACGCCGTAGCCGATGCGGACTCTCTCAAACGACTTCTTGTCTTCGCTCAGTCTCACGTTGACCGAGCAGCCTGTGGTCGCGATATCCAGGGCGTTTCTCATCGAGTACTTGATGTAGTGGCCAAAGCACTTGTCGTAGGATTCCTTCGGGATCAGTATCGCCGTCTGTATCTCGGCCGGCTTTATGTCCACTACCTTGGCCTTGATGTAGAAGTCCTTTATAGGCACGCGTCTTACTCCGTCAGGACCTGTCATCTCCATGACCGCGTCCCATGCCATCAGAGTCGATGCTGAATCAGCAGAGGTGACCCCGTTGCATGTGTTGCCGCCGATGGTGCCTATCGCTCTGATCTGAGGACCGCCTACCATGTCAACGGCTTCACCCAGAACATTTATGTATTTCTGTATTATCGGGTCTTTGGTTATGTGTGAGAAGCTTGTCAGCGAACCGATGCGGATATTCTCCTCTTCATCGATCGTTACTCCGCGGAGCTCGTCGAGCATGTAGATGCTGACGAATTCCTTGCCGGCCCTTCTGCCCTCGCGGATCTGCACAAGCACGTCGGAGCCGCCCGCCAGTATCTGTGCTTCAGGGTGTTCCTGCAGAAGTCTGACGGCATCCTGTACGCTTTCAGCTTCATACAGAGCTTTTATGTCATACATGCTACTTGCCCTCCTTTCCCTCTTCTTTTCTCCATGGATCGTTTATGAGCCCTGCGTCCGTGAACTCGCGGAATAGCGTGTGCGGCGACAGCGGAAGCTCATTGATATACAGTCCCGTTGCCTGGCCTATCGCATTTCTTATAGCAGGTGCTACCGGGCATGCAGGCGGCTCGCCGAGTCCCTTGGTCCCGTACGCACTGGTAGGCTCGTAGTTCTCAACAAAGGCCGCATTCAGTCTCGGATGATCCATAAACGACGACATCTTATAGTCGAGCAGGTTATTGTTGAGAGGCCTGCCCGTCTTTTCATCCCACATGAGTTTCTCAGAGAGAGCGTAGCCTATAGCCATGCTCTGGCCTCCGTGCACCTGCCCTGCGGCAAGCTGAGGGTTGATGACCTGTCCGCAGTCATGGACGTTAACTATGTTGAGCAGTCTGACACGGCACATCGGTATGTCTACCTCGACCTCCGCGAAGCAGCAGCCGAACGAGTACGCATTAGATTTGATCTGATATGTCGACTCGGCTGTAAGATGCTGCGATCCGTCAGTGGTGTAAAGCTTCGACAGCGCAAGCTCGCCTATGGTCATGAGCTCGCGTCCGTCTGTCGTCCTTATGATCTTGCCGTCAACAAGATCAAGGTTGTAGACCGGCATGCGCGTGAACTGATGCGCTGCCTCCAGCACCTTCTCTTTCAGAAGCATTGCTGTCTGCCTTACCGAGAATCCCAGCGTGTATGTGCCTCTTGAAGCATATACGCCCGTGCCGAACGGCGTGATATCAGTATCCTGGCAGGACACCGGATGTACCATGCTGAGAGGGATCCCCAATGTATCCGCGATCATCTGAGCGGCCGCCGTGTCAGCGCCCTGACCAATCTCGGTCTCTCCAAGCTGGAATTGCACCGAACCGTCCTGGTTCATGACTATTCGGCAGGATGAAGTCTCAAGAGCGATCGGGTATACAGCGGTGTTATACCAGAACGTGGACACTGCGATCCCGCGTCTGATGTCGCCTTTCTGTTTCGCGTACTTCTTGACTTTGTCATAGTAGCCGATGATTTCGGCGCCCTTGTCGAAGCACTGATTGAATGTATCCGAATAAAGTTCGTTCTTTGAGAACGCGTGGTAGTATCCGACAGGCATCAGGTTTTTGCGTCTGAACTCGAGCGGATCCATTCCTATCGCTCTCGCGCAGTCCTCAGCGTGGCATTCAAACGCGTAGCTCGCCTGAGGCATTCCGTAACCTCTCATGGCTCCCGCTACTGAGCGGTTCGTGTAGACTGTCCATGTCTCACCGTCGATGTTGTCGCAAGGATACAGCTGAGGGAAAGCGTTGAGTCCCTTGGCCGCGATCGCGTGCCCGTGAGAGCTGTAAGCTCCGTTGTTGCACCATGCCTTTATGGTGCGGGCAGCGAAACTTCCGTCAGGCCGCATCCACGATGTGATGTGATACCTGATCGCGTGTCTTATACGGTTGCTGATGAAGGTCTCTTCACGCGGAACATCGAGTTTCACCAGACGTCCGCCCAGCTGTATGCTGATCCAGGCGCAAAGCGGCTCGTAAAGGACGTCCTGCTTGTTTCCGAATCCTCCGCCTACATAAGGCTTGATGACCCTGAACTTGCCCCAGTCCATTCCGAGAGCCTGTCCTATTACACGCCTTACGATGTGCGGGATCTGAGTGGAAGTTACCACAACCGTCCTTTCGCCCTCACCATACGCGTAGCAGATGAAATTCTCGATGTGGCAGTGCTGTACAGGCTGAGTCTCGTACCAGCCCTCGCACTTGGTGAGTCCCGGCTCCTTGATGGCCTCCTCTACGTTTCCCATGTGTATCTCAGTATGATTGAGTACGTTATTCGGGAAATTATCGTGAAGAAGCGGAGCGCCCTCCTCCATCGCCTCCTGAGCGTCGAGCACGAATGGGAGTTCCTCGTATTCGACGGACTTTTCGAGGATCGCGAGCGCCTGTGATGCCGCGACCTCGTCCTCTGCCACGACCGCACCGATGTCGTCACCGTAGAACAGCGGATGATCCGTCATTACGAGACGGTCCGCGATGTCCTGATGGCTCGGGTCTGTCGACCACGGATGGCCTGCAGTCGGGAAATAGTGTTTTTCTTTCAGGTCGAAGCATGTGAAGACACGGACCACGCCCGGTATTTTCTCGGCCTCACTCGTGTCTATGGATTTGACGATGCCGTTGGCCACCGTGGAATGCAGCACTCTGATCACGAGCGCGCCCTTTGGACACATATCATCAGTGTATTTGATGCGTCCCATCGCTTTGTCATGCGCGTCGAGCCTGGTCACCGCCTGTCCTATGTATTTGTTTGACATGCTCTGCCCTCCTTTCTGAGATTAGTGCTTAGTCTCTGTTGATCTTTATCATTACCTTCGTTACGAAATTGTTTTTATCCGCTTCTATGAACTGATCGATTATGTCGATGCAGATCTCCGTTCCGCTCAGGCTGCAGCCTTCATCCAGTATACCTTCCGCTGCCTCCCGCATCCTGCTGAATGTCTCTCTGATCTTTTCATGAGGTCCCTTGTGATAGCCCACAAGGTACTCCTCAGGTTTCAGGACTCGTATCCTGTCACTGTACTTGTCAAGGCTGGCTGTTTCCTCTCCCGGTATCATGACAGCAAAGGTTGTTTTGTCGCCCGTGTAGAACACGATGGTCGGATACAGGTAGAAGAGCTCGTTGACAAAAATCTCCTCTATGCCTCCGATCTCGATGTAGTAGATATCCTCTTCAGAACAAACAAAAACCTGATCAAACGCGGCATATTTCATCTCACGGTTCACCATCGCGAATCTGTCGTTCATCACCGACTCCATTTTGAGCAGCTTCTCGTAATTCGCGCGGATCATCTTCATGCGTTTTCTCAGGTATTTCTCTGTATTATCCGGATCGCGTTCAGGCATGAATGAGCCGATCTCGTCCAGCGAACAGTCGAGCTGCCGCAGAAAGCGGATCATGCCGAGCGGGTAGATCTGGTCATATTTGTAGGACCTCCAGTTGTTCTCCGGATTTCTTATTTCCGGTACCAGCAGACCCTCTTTGTCATAATGTCGCAGCAGCTGGACATTGATGTCGAACATCTTTGCAAGTTCGCCTATTTTCCATGTCTTATCGTAGTAGTTTTTCATGGTATTTGCCTTGCATTTTCTGAGTCTGGATATACTCTCCCATGAAAATTATAAATGCTCAAATGTATCAAAACAAGAACATATACGCAAAAACCTAAAATAATTTTGGGTTGTACTAAAAAAAGCCACGGGGACGTGCCCCGCGGCCGATTTTTGGACTTGTTTTCTGCCCGTTTATTCTGTCTTTTCGTGGTCTTCCTGCACGTGTTCGAACATGAGATTCGGATCTATGTCGACGATGTCGAGAGCCTCGTCCATGTGCTCCATGAACGCCTCATATTTTGCAGGATCCTTCGGCAGCAGTATCTCCATTATGAGTCCCACAACGAATACTCCGGCTACCATGTTACCCGCGAATATCTCGCCGATAATAGCAGGCAGATGATCGAAGAATCCCTCTACCTGAGTCACTCCTACGCCAAGGCAGAGAGCTGTAGCGGCGATCAGCGTATTTCTGTTGTCGAGGCCGGCTTCTATCATCATCTTGACACCCGCCATCATGATGGAACCGAACATGATTACGGTGCAGCCTCCGAGCACGCAGTCAGGCAGCGTTGTGAAGAACGCGCCTATCGGCGGGAAAAGTCCGCCCAGGATCATGGCCAAAGCGCCGAACATGATGCAGAACCTGTTGACTACGCGTGTCATGGCGATCAGTCCTACGTTCTGGCTGAATGATGTTATCGGCGAACATCCGAACACTCCGCCGGAGATAGCTGACATGAATCCGTCGCAGCAAAGGGATCCGGAGATCTCCTTTTCAGTGATGTCTCTACCGAGTCCGCCCGTACATGCCGCAGTTGTATCACCTATAGTCTCTACCGCTGATACCATGAATACCAGACAGAACGATATGATGGCGCCGGCCTGGAATTTAGGCTTGAATGCAAAGAGTTCCGGAACCGAGAATACTCCCATCTCCTTGATGGTGTCTCCCATCGCGGCGAAATCGACCATTCCGAAGATCATCGATATGGCGTATCCGAACAGGAGGCCGAAGAGTACGTACATCTGCTTCGCGACGCCCTTCATCCTGATGTGGAACACCAGAGCCGCAATAAGTGTAAGTGTTGCGACCAGAAGATTCTGCCACGCGCCTACCGGATACCTGCCTGACGATGCAAACGATGATACACCGACGTTAAGAATGCTGAGTCCGATGGCTACTACAACGCAGGACGAAAGCAGCGGCGATATGATCTTTCTCCAGTACTTAGCCAGAAGACCCAGGCAGCCTTCAAAAATGCCTCCAACTATTATGGCGCCCACCATCACGCCGTAATCCTTCGATGCTGCAGACATGCTCGCAGCAAGGAATGTGAATGACAGGCCCATTACGATAGGCAGCCCTGAACCTACCTTCCATACCGGGTACAGCTGCACCAGAGTGCCGATACCTGCTATCAGCATGCAGTTCTGGATCAGTCTTGCAGTCTCTACCGCGCTGAACGGCTGTCCGTCATATACCGCCACCGAAGCTATGATGATCAGAGGAGTGACGTTTGCCACGAACATGGCCAGCACGTGCTGGAGTCCGAACGGGATAGCCCTGCTGACAGGCACCCTGCCTTCCAGCTGATACACGTTTTTGATGCTGACACTTGTGTCTTTGTCTTTGTTCTTTCCGAGTTTCATGAATACCTCCTTGCCCACCCTTTAGGGTGACGCTTATGTATCCTTTATTGGTATCATTATAGCCGCGTTGACCGCCGATTGCCATAATTGTAAAATACAAATATGAAATTGTGGAACTTCAGAGGAGAGCAAAACAGTATCACGGACGCGCTGCAGCTCAGTTTGCCTGACCATGCAGTGATAAGCGTTGTCGGCGCGGGGGGCAAGACCTCTCTCATTTTTGCATGGGCACATGAACTTGCCGCAGCCGGCAAAAGTGTAGTCATAACCACAACGACACATATGTACAGGCCTGAACGCATGGAAGATGGCGGCATCCGGATAGTGGTTTCCGACGATCCGAAAAGGCCTGACAAGGTCACGGCTCCTCCTGAAGGCGTTCTGGAGGGCCTTCGTAAGACCGCTGATGTGGTATTTATAGAAGCGGACGGTTCGCGCCGCAAGCCTCTCAAGTGGCCGGGCGAACGGGAACCTGTCATACCTGACTATACGGATATTACCGTATGCGTTGCCGGTCTTTCAGCTGTGGGAAAGCAGACGGAAGAAGCTGTTTTCCGCGCGGACAAACTTCCTGAAGCGATAAAGAGTGAAACAGTGGATGTGAATCTCATCCATAAGATGCTCGCGTCGCGCGAAGGCGGTCAGAAAGGTGTCCGCGGAGAATTCCGCATCTTTCTGAATCAGGTAGATGATGACTTAGACAGGCTCGCGGCAGCCTACAGGCTTCAGCAGATACTGGGAGTTTTCGGCATACAGACCGCATGGGGCTCGCTTATTGAGCCAGAAGACAGAAAGATCGCCGTCATACTCGAGGCAGCCGGCGACAGCAAAAGGTTTGGCAGCAACAAGTTGCTTCACATCATGGATGACGGACGCCCTATGATAGCGTCCATCCTTGACGCTGTGCGCCCTCTTGATGTTTACAAGAAGATACTGGTCACACAGTACGATGAGGCAGCGAAACTGGCATCAGACTTTGATATCGTCATGAATGACAGACCTGACCTCGGCATATCCCGCAGCATGCAGCTCGGACTCGCTGCCGCGGGCGATGCGGATGCGTATATGTTCTGCGTCTGCGACCAGCCCGGTCTTACGACAGAGACCCTTGAAAAGCTTATTCAAGAGTATAAAAAAGGAACTGCCGGCATCGTTTCCCTCGCCTGGCAGGGAGAAATGCGCAATCCCAAGATTTTTTCATCCCGTTACAAAGAAGAACTCATGAAGCTTAAAGGCGATACGGGCGGACGTCAGATAATAGACGCACATAAAAAAGATCTGCTTCTTGTCGAAGCAGAAAGCGAAGATGAAATAAAAGATATAGACCGTCTCTGACCGTAACGGTCTATACTGTTTCAAGGAGCACCTCTATGGCTCCTCCGCATATCATGCCGGATTCGGCAACGTCCTTGCCGGTCATATCCACATACATCATCACGGGCCTCAGCGGCTCGTTTTTGTTTGCAGCCAGCATATCCTTTGCCTTCTCAATGACTCGCGCCTCGGCAAGCCCTCCGCCTATGGTCTCTGTGATGCTTCCGTCCTCTGCTATAAGCATCCTTGAACCTGCGGATCTCGGTGAAGATCCCTTCTTGGATACGATTGTTGCAAGAACAGCTTTCTCCCTTTTGCCGGACTGAAGAGCTTCCACTATCTCAGCCGTGATGCCCGCGCTTTTTCTTGTTCTGTTCTTGACCTCGATAATCTCAGCCATTATCGCAACAGCGATTTCCTCAGGCGTCTCGGCGCCAATATCGAGGCCTATAGGAGTATGCACTGAATCGATCATATCCTGTGTAACTCCATTATCCGCAAGCATCTGCTTCACCAGGCCCACTTTTCTGTGGCTGCCTATCATACCGATATATGCGTGGGGTTTGTTCACTATGCTCAGCAGGCATTCGGAATCCGACATGTGGCCTCTGGTTACGATGATGAAGAAGGTGTCAGGATCGCCCTGTATATCTGCCAGGGCTTCTTCGAAGCCACTGCATATGCCTTCATCCGCTCCGTTATCCAGAGCGTTCTGAACGAACTGCATCCTGTCGTCTATGGCAGTCACGCGAAAGCCCATCATCTTTGCGATCCGTATCACAGGCATCGAAACATGGCCTGCTCCGCAGATGACCATCTTCTTCTCGTTTCCGAGGAGCTCGGAAAACACCCGCTCGCCGTCTATCTCAGTCAGGCGTCCGTCTTCAGCTGATATCGCTTCCGCTGCGTGCACAGAAAAGAAGCCTGCATCATCGCTCATCCATACAGGATTTCCGGCAGAGACTATCATCTTCTCGCCGGCATGGGCTCCATCGCAGACAGTGAACATGCGGTTCTCGAGGTTTATATTCAGTTCGCTTATGACATCATAAAAGTTCATTCCAAAAGGAGTATATCATCTTCCGCAAGTTTCAGATAGTCCGGAAGTCCTCTATAATCTATTATCCTTTGCTCTTCACCCTGCACGGACCAGCACAGCGGCTCGTCTTCCCGTAGAGTGCGGATATAATAATTCTTTTCGAATGGCAGATCATCTACTCTGACCACATCGCATTTTACGCAGTTATCCTGCATCCCGCCCCAGACAGGCTCAAAGCGATGCGCCCTGTAACCTATGCAATGGACCGTGTCCGGCACTTTTCTTTTGAGCTTCAGCGTGACACCCCAATCCGCCGCTTCTACCGTGTGCCCGTCTATCTGTCTGATCTTTGAGAAGTTTTTGCATCCGGTAAGCCTGGCAGCCATGGCGTTCCCCGGTTCCCTGAAAACATCCTTTATTTCACCGTGCCTTATGATGTGTCCGTCGCTCAGTATGAATAGTTCTTCGCTGAATCTGTACAGCTCGTCCCTGCTGTGTGAGACCATCACCACCTGTCCGTCATACTCATCCAGCATTTCAAGCATCTCTACCTGCATGCGGTCCCTCAGATAGCTGTCGAGGGCTGAGAACGGTTCATCCAGAAGTATAAGTTCAGGTTCTGTCACCATTATTCTGGCAAGAGCCACTCTCTGCTGCTGTCCTCCGGAGAGCTCTCCCGGGAGTTTGTCCTCAAAGCCGTCCATGCGGAAGCGCTTCAGCATGTCTGAGGCCTTGATCCGGTTCTCTTCAGTCGCTCTTCCGAGCCCCGCCATGACATTTTTCAGAACGCTCATGGTCGGGAAGAGCGCGTAGTTCTGAAACATATAACCGACGTTCCGCTTCTGCGGTTTCAGGTCTGTCTTTGAGGCAGAGTCAAAAAGTACCCTTCCGCCTGCCTCGACATGCCCCGAATCAACTGTTTCTATGCCGGCGATGCTCCGTAGAGTCATGCTCTTTCCGCTTCCGGATTCTCCCAGGATGCCTATACGGGCGGCATCGCTTTCGATCAGCACGTCAAGGTCGAACTCATCTATTCTTTTGTGGATGTCCGCGTACAGTCTCTTCATCTCGCGCCTACCACTTTCTGACGTTCTTCATGCGCTTCCCGGTGATGAGGTTGATCAGAAAGATCATGATAAAAGCTATCACAAGCACTATGACCACCCAGAAGCCTGCGGTAACATAGTCGCCGTCCTGGATGACCATGGCTATTCTTTGAGAGACAGTCCCCGTCTTGCCCGGGATGTTGCCGGCCAGCATAGAAGTCGCTCCGTACTCACCCATCGCACGGGCAAATGTAAGTATCGTGCCGCTGGCTATGCCCGGGCCCGCAGTCGGAACCACTATGCGCCAGAATATGGCGACCTCCGACATCCCAAGCGTACGGCCGGCATATACAAGATTGGCGTCTATCTGTTCAAAAGCCGCTCTCGCGTTCCTGTACATGAGCGGGAACGCTATGACTGTCGCAGCTAGTATGCAGCCAAGCCATGTATGCACTACCTGGATACTGAATGTGTCATTCAGGAAGATGCCGAACGTCCTTCTGCGGCTGAAGATCAACAGCAAAAAGAAACCCGCAACAGTCGGCGGAAGGACCATCGGCAGAGTCAGAATACCATCAAGTATCGACTTTGCTCTGTAATCCTTCTTTATGACCTTGCGGGCAGCCCAAAGACCGAGGAAGAACGATATGATCGTCGCCACGACCCCGGTCTTCAGGGATATCCATAGCGGACTCCAGTCCAGTGTTTTTGCTAATTCAACGAATCCGCTCATTTCCTTGTTATTCTACGTCGGTATCAAAACCATACTTCTGATAAAGCGCTTTGGCATCTTCATTTGTGATGAATGCGATGAAGTCTGCTGCAGCAGCTGACTCTGCGTCATCAGCATCCGGATTTGTGATCTGCGCTACCGGATATATGATGTTGCCTGTAACATCGTAAGGCACGACCTCAAGGATCTTTACGCCATCCTCATGTCCTACTGTATCTGAGAGGTATGTTGTTCCGACTTCACATGATGCCTCTTCAACAGCCGCTAGCACCTTGCTCACGTTACCCTGCTCGCTGATCTCGACTCCGCCGAGCTGCTCAGATACCTCAGCTGTAGTTATGGCTGCAGGATCCTCAGCTTCAGCAAGAAGACCGAGCTTGATCATAGCCTGTCTTGTATACTTGCCTACAGGAACGCTTCCGTCAGCGAGAGCGATGCTCCTGGCCTTGGCGATATCCGCGAGGCCCGTTACCTCTGTCGCGCTGTCAGGCTGTGTGACGACCACGAGCTGGTTGTTCACAACGTTGGTCCTTGTGCCCTCTACTACCTGACCGCCTTCTTCGAGCGTATCCATCTGCTTCTGAGCGGCGCTGAAGAATACATCACAAGGAGCGCCTTCCTGGATCTGTGTCAGCAGAGCGCCCGAGCTGTCAGCGTTGACGACGATGTCAACGTCCGGATTTGCCGCTTCATAGTTTGCTTCAAGTTCACCCATTACTGCGCCAAGCGAGGCAGCCGCAAATACATTGACCGTAGTCTTTTCTGCAGGCGCCGCATCTTCTCTTTCTCCTCTTCCGCCGCACGCCGCGAGGGCAAAAATCATTGTGAAAGCAACTAGTAGTGTAAACAGTTTCTTCTTCATGGTTTCCTTCCTTCCGGTATCACCACGTCAAGTGGTGATCATTTGAAATAAGTTGTATATACCGTGATCCCGCGCGCTTAGGATCAGTAACACCATGATATTGTCCCGGACCTATTTACCAAATCCGCAGTTCGGGAATGTGCAGACTTCACAGTTAAGGCAAAGTCCGCCTTCTCCAAGCTTGTCGAAGTCACATTTCTCAAGGATCTCTCCTGTCATGATTCTCGGCAGGACGATATCGAAAATTGTTCTGCGGGCATACATGACGCAGCCCGGAAGACCCATGACCGGGATCTTTGTGTCTCCATAGTATGCAAGCATGAACATAGCGCCCGGCAGCACCGGAGCTCCGTAAGTTACCGCGCTTCCGCATACATTGCGGATGGCAAGCGGCGTCCTGTCATCCGGATCTACACTCATGCCGCCCGTGCATACTATCAGGTCACATCCCTCATCCAGGAATTCCCTGATGCATTTCTCTATATGCTCATTGTTGTCATCAGTCACCTTCACGCCGGCCACTTCAGCGCCGGATTCTTCGAGTTTCTGTATTACAACAGGTGTAAACTCATCTTTTATGCGTCCGTAGAAGACCTCATTGCCTGTCGCGACTATGCCGGCTTTGCGGTTGATGTAGGGCTCGACTTTCATGATCGGCTCAGCGCCGGCAGCTGCCTTCACCCGCTCCATCTTTTCCTTTTCGATGACGAGCGGGATGATACGGGTGCCCGCGAGCTTATCACCCTTCTTTACAGGAAAATCCCCATGGCGTGTCGCTATCATCATCTGTCCGAATGAGTTTACGGCAAGAAGCTTCTCCCTGTTTATGCGGAGAACGCCGTCGATCTCCGAGCAGAGTTCTATCTTGCCTTCCTTCACCGAGCCGCGTCTGATGTTATCGCCCTTGCAGATAGCGCATAGCACTTCGGCAGCTTCGTTTTCATGCATCATGCTCTCATCATTTTCCCAGACATAGATATTGTCTTTGCCTACAGAAAGAAGCACGGGTATATCCTCTTCAGTGATGATGTGGCCCTTGCGGAATACAGCGTCTTTAGTGACGCCTTTAATAATCTGTGTAATGTCGTGGCAGATGACCTGACCTACGGCATCTTCAGTTTTCATCAGTCTCATGATTTAGTCCCTTGATGTGATTTAGTGCTTTATACGGCCTAATACTTAAAACCGTTGTAATTATTATAACGTGCTTTTTATACCAAATACAACAAAAACAGCCCTATTAAGGGCTGTTTTTTGCGTTTTAAAACTAAAACTATTTTAGTTTTACTCGGTCAAAACTGATGCGCAAAGTACAGGTACTGCTGTCTCTGTGTAGTGAGGATCGACGCAGAATTCATGGTCATGCCAAGGCGCGCACTTTTTGCCCGGTGTACCGCTTCCTACCCAATAGAAGAACGACGGTACGACTTCTCCGTACAGCGCGAAATCCTCTGACGCCAGGCATGGATCGACATCCACGACATGTTCTGATCCGGCTGCCATTTCAGCAGCACGGTGCGCTATATCGCAGAGCTCCTCAGGATTGTCCACTGCCGGTACGACATCGATCACCTCTATGCCGCATTTACACTCATATGCAGCGGCGATGTTCTCCGCCAACCCTCTCAGTCTCTTGTCCATACGCACATGGGTGTCATGATCAAAAGATCTGAAATATCCGGTTATGACTGCGTCACGCGGAACCGGTATGTCCGGGCCGCCGGCGACCAGGCTGTTGACAGTGCATATGACGGGCTCAAACGGATCGACGTTTTTGCTCATGACTGTCTGCAGGCTCATAACAAATGTTGCGGCAGCCACTATAGGATCTATGCACTTGTGAGGCGTAGAGCCATGCCCTGTTACACCAGTATAAGTTATGGTATAGATGCTCTTCTCTGACATCAGAGGTCCCTTGTGTACTACCACGTCGCCGCAGTCTACCTCAGGCCTGTTGTGTATGCCAAACATGCGGACAGGCTTCTGCGGGGCTTTATCAAAAAGGCCATGTTTCAGCATTGCCTCCGCTCCGCGTGTCCCCTCCTCTGCCGGCTGGAACACAAAGAGAACGTTATATGGCAGGTTGGCCTTTGCTCCGCACAGATAATGCATGGCCCCAAGCAATGATGCCGTATGCGCGTCATGACCGCACAGATGCCTTGGGCCGTCCTCCGTCGGGAGTGCGTCGATGTCTGCTCTAAGAGCTACTGTCTCTGCCCTTCCGGCATCAAGCCAGTATACCGCGCCTGTTTCCATGCCGATATCTATCAGCTCGACCGGATAGTCCGAGCAGGCATTTTTGATGTACTCTGTTGTTTTGAATTCCGAGAGCGCTTTTTCAGGCATCTCGTGAAGGACCTTGCGGTGTTTTTCCGCAAGGTCCACTGATTGTTTTATTAACTCTTTATCAAACATTTTACTTTATGAATCCGGATCCTTTCGCCGATACTCTGTAAAGCCCCCTCGGTGTCACGCGAAGCTCAGGAATTACCGTAAGAGCCATGAATGACAGTGTTATGAACGGGTCGAAGTCCTGTGAGACTCCCATCTCATATGCCTTGTCCTTCATGACCTTGAGCTTATCGTTGACCTCCTCGAAGTGAACGTCTGTCATCAGTCCCATGATAGGCAGAGGCAGCGTATCAAAGACCTTGCCGTTTTCCACAACAGTGTATCCACCCTGTACGCGCGCTATCTCGTTTACGGCTATAGCGATATCTTCATCGTTGTCGCCTATTACTATGATGTTGTGCGAGTCGTGCGAAACGGATGAAGCAATGGCTCCCCCCTTTATGCCGTATCCCTTGGCAACGGCTATTCCGATCTTACCGCTGTTCTGATGTCTCTCAACAGCAGCGATCTTGAGATATCCGTCATGTGGAACGAAATTGTCGGTCTTTTGGAAGTGCTCTGTTATATCGCTGGTAACGATCTGCTTAGGCTCCATCCCGATGACATGTGTAGTCTTCGATCTGATTGCGAGCGTAAAGTCGGAAGCGCTAACCTTGCTGATATTCACCGTATGTTTGAGATGCGGAGGGCACTTTTTCACTTTAACAGGAGCATCCCTGTCGATGCGTTTGCCCTTGAAGTATACGTCAAGAACGTTGAAGTCCTTCATGTTGTCGAATATGACAAAGTCCGCCTGATATCCCGGAGCGATGGCTCCAACCGTCTTGAGACCATAGCATTTAGCGGTATTGATGGTAGCCATCTTGATGGCCTTGAACGGATCGAGTCCCAGCTGTACTGCTCTTCTGACGTTGTAGACGATATGGCCTTCTCTGAGGATATCTTCAATGTGCTTATCATCTGTGCAGAAACTGAAGTGTTCCGTGTCGATTCCGGTCCTTACGATACCGCTGATGATGTCATCCACATTATGGGCTGCTGAGCCTTCACGGACATGTACATGTATGCCTCTTCTGGCTTCTTCCAGAGCATACTCAAATGATGAAGCCTCGTGGTCTGTATCAACGCCGGCCAGCTTGTAAGCTGAGAGCTTTCTGTTAGGCAGGAAAGGCGCGTGTCCGTCTATCGTCTGGTGATCAAAAAGCGCAAACTTTGCGAACATCCTCGGATCACCGTCGATGACAGCATCGTCGTCCATTACCTCTCCAAGGCCCAGTATGCGCTCGTTGCCTACGAACGGGTACATGTCGTTTGCAGCAAACATGCAGCCGTTATCATCGATGTTGGTGGCAGGCACGCATGAAGGCATCATGACAAATACATTCGCGTTTGACTTTTCAGTCTGATCGAGAATGTACCTGATGCCGTCTGCTCCGGATACATTGCATGCCTCATGAGGGTCCACAATGAATGTAGTGGTGCCGAATGACGCTGCTGTCGCGACAAGTTCTGCCGGAGCGACCATAGTCGATTCAAGGTGCAGGTGGGCATCTATGAATCCCGGAGCAATGCACGCGCCGTTGAGATCTACCTCTTTTTTTCCTTGAATAGATCTTGAAACACCTATGATGATGCCGTCCTTAACGCCGATATTGCCTTCTACAACTTCGCCGGTGAATACGTCGACAATACTGCAGTTTTTGAAAATGAGGTCGGCCTTGACCTTTCCCAGCGCAGCCGGTGCCAGTTTCTTATATGTTTCGTATTTCAAGGTATTCTCCTTTCAGCGTATGAAATGAAAGGCGCTTGCGCGCCTTTCGTTTTTTATCACCATTAAATATCTACCGGTCTTCTCTGAAGTACGGAAGTCCGAGTGCTTCAGGAGGCTGGTTCTCGTGCTTGTTCCTCAGGCTGATAGCTATGAGCATGATGATCGTAACAAGGTACGGAAGCATCTTGTAGATCTCTTTCATAGCGAAGTTGGTTCCTGTAGGTATGTACAGATACAGGATGTACAGTCCGCCAAAGAGGATTGATTCCCAGATAGCCCAGTTCGGACGCCATATCGAGAATATTACGAGTGCGATAGCGAGCCATCCGCGGTCTCCGAATGCGTCGTTCGACCATACGCCGTTGGCGTAGTCCAAAACGTAGAACAGTCCGCCGATTCCCGCGATCATACAGCCTATGCAGATCGAGAAGTACTTATATCTGTTGATATTGATACCTGCGGCGTCAGCCGTGGCAGGGTTCTCTCCGACAGCTCTCAGCTCGAGTCCCGTACGGGTCTTGTTCAGCATGTATGCGGTGAAAATTGCTATGATGATCGCCACATATGTCATGAAGCTGTAAGAGAACAGCAGCTCGCCTATGGCTCCGGCCTTGCCGGCAAACGGCAGCGTAGTCTTGAAGGCCTTGCTTGTTGCGGACAGTGTGATCGAAGGAACTTCTGCTCCTGTCAGCTTGATGATGGAACCGCCGAAGAAGTTGCCGAAACCTACTCCGAAGGTCGTCATCGCCAGTCCTGTTACGTTCTGATTGGCTCTGAGAGTTACCGTCAGGAAACAGAATATGAGTCCCATCATCAGCGCTCCCAGCATACATGTGATGATCGGTATTATCACGCCTATCACAGGATTGAACGTACCGCCTGAATTCTCATACATGAACGATCCGATTACACCGCTTATGGCTCCGACGTACATTACGCCCGGAATACCGAGGTTAAGGCTGCCGGATTTCTCGTTGAGCGTCTCTCCGACGCAGCCGAGAAGCAGAGGTATGCTCTGCACGATGGCTCTCGGCAGAAATGTTACTAAACTAAACATCTGCAGCCTCCTTTCTGTGCGACTTGCGGAAGTGTATCTGATAGTTGATGAAGAATTCGCTTCCTATAACGAAGAACAGGATTATGCCCGTGAGTATGTCTCCGTATGATCTGTTGAGTCCGAATGCCATCGATATCTCGCTTCCGCCCTTGGCCATGAACACCATCAGAAGTCCTGACAGTATCATTCCGATAGGATTGAAATGCGCCAGCCATGCGACCATGACGCCAAGGAAGCCTTTGCCGCCTTCTATAGTCGTTGTCATGGTATGGTCGGTACCCGCAACCAGCAGCCAGCCTGTCAGGCCGCAGATGAGTCCGCAAAGGACCAGAGTACGTATTATGACCTTGCTGACATTGATCCCGACGTATCTGGCCGTGTTCTCGCTCTCGCCTACTACAGAAAGCTCATAGCCGTGTTTGGTGTATTTCAGATAGATGTACATGAAGATGGTCACGATCACGGATACGATAACGATCAGCATGTACGGATTATTTGCCAGCGTAGGCAGCCATCCTATGTGGGTAGTCTGGTTGATTACACCGATCTTACCCGCGCCTTTCGGATTCTCCCATATGATGATGAAGTATGCGACTATTTGGGTCGCCACGTAGTTCATCATAAGTGTGAACAGAGTCTCGTTGGTGTTCCATTTAGCTCTGCAGAAAGCCGGGATAAACGCCCAAAGCGCGCCGGCAGCAAGCGCTGCGATGAATGAGAGACATATTATTGCTGCACTCGGCAGTTTGCCCGTCATCGTGATCATCACCGCGGTAGTGGCAAGCACTCCGGCCATTACCTGGCCGCCGCCTCCGAGGTTCCAGAACTTCATCTTGAATGTCGGAGCCAGCGCGACAGCGATAAGCAGCAGCGAAGCAAGTTCTTTCAGAAGAGCCCACATCTTACGCGGACTCCCGAATGATCCTTCAAACATCTTTGCATAAACAGCGAGAGGATTCAGATGCGTAGTGATCGTTGTGATGATAGCGCAGAAGATAAGCGCTGCAAGTATGCCTCCCAGCCTGATCGCCCATTCCTGTTTCTTAGGGATCATTTTACGCTTGGTTATGTGGATCAATGGTTCCTTGGTTTTCTTATCCAACTGCTTCACCTCCAAGCTTTGTCATGAGGAGACCTACTCCGTTCTTATCCGCCGTTCTGCCGTCCACTATTCCGCTTACCTTGCCGCCGCAAAGGACCAGTATGCGATCTGACAGCTCAAGCAGTACGTCGAGGTCCTCGCCTACAAATATGACGGCTACTCCGCGTTCCTTCTGCTGGTTTACCAGGTCGTATATGATATACGACGCGTTGATGTCGAGTCCTCTTACCGCGTAAGCCGACATGAGCACAGTAGGATTCATTGCGATCTCACGGCCAACCAGCACCTTCTGTACGTTACCTCCGGAGAGTCTGCGTACCGGTGTTTCAAGGCTCGGAGTCACGACCTCAAGTTCTTCTACGACTTTCTCAGCAAGGTCTCTAGGAGTCTTGCGGTCGGTGAAACCGGCGATCTTGCCCTTTCTCCTGAATGATCTGAGCATCATGTTGTCAACAAGGTCCATGCTGGCAACGAGTCCCATGCCCAGTCTGTCTTCAGGGACGAACGCGAGCGAGACTCCTTTGGCATCTATCTCCAGATCGCTCAGCTCGGCAAGATTCGTTTCCGTGCCGTCGTCCTCAACGTAAATGATCTCGCCTTTTTCTATTGGCTGAAGACCGGCTATCGCCTCAAGCAGTTCCTTCTGGCCGCAGCCGGAGATACCGGCTATGCCCAGGACTTCGCCTGTGTTCGCGGTGAAGGATACATCATCAAGCTTCAGCAATCCGTCTTCAGATCTTACCGTCAGACCCTTGACCTTGATCCTAGGCTTCACGTCATGTGGCTCAGGTCTGTCTATATTGAGTTTGACCTCACGCCCGACCATCATGTTGGTCATTTCCTGAGCGTTGGTCTCCTTTGTAATCAGTGTTCCGATATATTCGCCCTTGCGAAGTATGGCTACCTTGTCTGAAATAGCCTCTACCTCGTGCAGCTTGTGTGTGATGATGACTACCGTCTTTCCGTCTTCTCTCATGTTGCGGAGTACCGCAAAGAGTTTTTCGGTCTCCTGCGGAGTCAGTACAGCGGTAGGCTCATCAAGTATAAGTATGTCCGCACCTTTATAAAGGACCTTTACGATCTCTACTGTCTGCTTCTGAGACACGGACATGTCATAGACCTTCTGATCCGGATCTACATCGAATCCGTAAAGATCGCATATCTCGCGTATCTTCTTTGACGCTTTCTCGACATCGAGTTTGCTGAATCCCTTGATCTTTTTTCCGTTTTCGGAATCCTGGTCTATGCCGAGTATGATGTTCTGCGCAGCGGTAAAGACATTGACGAGTTTGAAGTGCTGATGGATCATTCCGATGCCCAGGTCGGATGCGACTTTAGGAGAAGATATAACGACTGGCTCGCCGTCGATATAAATCTCGCCTTCATCCGGAAAATAGATTCCCGAGAGCATGTTCATCAGCGTCGTCTTGCCGGAACCGTTCTCTCCGAGGAGCGACAATATCTCTCCGCGGTAGATATCGAGATCGACATTCTTGTTGGCAGTGATAGTGCCGAATGTCTTGGTAATGTTTCTCATCGAAACTGCGGGTGTTCTGCTGTCTTGCAAAATAATACCCCCTTTCGAAGATCTGATAATCTGCTTTCTTTTAAAACTTGGCCGGTCCCGCCTTCACGAGACCGGCCGATGCTATTAACAGTTATGCTGTTGTACGGTATCTAAGCAAGCGATCAACTAGAACTTAGTGTCGAGCATGTTGATACCATCGATAGAGATGTTGAAGTACGGAGCCGATCTGTACTCGGATTCATGGAAGTATCCGTCAGAGATAGCCTCTGTATCCGGTGCAAAGTCAGCATCGGATTCAACGTCAGCCATATACGAATCAAGGTTAGCGCCCTCAACTGTGAATGTGCTGGTATCGAATACGTGGATCGAGCCGTCCTTGAGTCCTGCCTTAACCTCTTCGAGCTTGGCAGCTGTGCCCTCAGCAGCAACGTCCTCGTTCAGCTCTGTAAGCTCAACAGAACCTGTATCGATCGTTCCTGTCCAGTTGGTATCAAATGCCTGGCCGTTCTGAACTGCCTCAGCAGCATACTTGAAGTACGGTGCCCAGTTGATCCTGGATGAGATGATGTAAGTAGTAGGACCTGCTTCCTTTGTGCTTCCGTTGTAGGATACGTTAGGGATCCCTGCGTTCTCGCATGCAGTAGGAGCTCCGAAAGAGTCAGCGTGCTGTGAGATCAGATCGCATCCGCCCTGGATCAGCTTGTTGGCAGCTTCCTTTTCAGCGGTCTCATCATACCATGAACCTGTGAATGTAACGTCCATCGTGACATCCGGGCATACGCTCTTTGCGCCGAGATAGAACGATGTGTATCCGGAGATTACCTCAGCATAGGTGAATGCTCCGACATATCCCATCTTAGGTGTAGCGCCTTTGAGCTTACCTGCTTCCTTGATCTCGTTGAGCTTCATTCCTGCAGCAACACCTGCGAGGTAACGTCCCTCATAGATAGCAGCGAAAGCATTGTGATAGTTGTCCTGTCCGGCTACGAGAGCCTTGTCGCCTGTGCAGCTTACGAACTGAACATCAGGGAACTCTGTTGCGGCCTGGAGCATATAGTCCTGATGACCGTACGAGTCGGAGAAGATCAGTTTGCAGCCGGAATCAGCAAGCTCTGCAGCTGCGTCGTAGCACTCCTGACCTTCAGGAACGCCCGTCTTGATCATGTACTGATCTTCACTGAGTCCCAGTTCTCCCATGGCCTCTTTGAATCCGTTGATGAAGTTGAGGTCATAAGTGGAGTTCTCATCGTGGAGGCAGATCAGAGCGACCTTGAAGTCACCGGCATCGCCGCTTTCTTCACCGCCGCCACCGCCGCCGCAGGCTGCCAGCATTGGCATCATAACCATTACTAAGCAAACGATAAAAGCAATAAGTTTCTTCTTCATAAAAATATCCTCCTGTTTTCACACACATATGGATAGTGATCTGCCCCGTTCAAAGAACATTTCCCGAACGTATCAGCAGATTAGTTTATGATGACCTAATTATAATTCTTAAAATCCGTAAAGACAATAAAAATTGTTAAAACTGTTTTACGTTTTGAATTAAGCAAATACCTGTCTGAAACGAACAAAGGAGGCTGCGGGAATGCAGTCTCCTTTGTTATTTAACACAGTTTTACAGTTTCTTGAGCAGGCCTGTAGCCTCGTTGAACTCGTTGATGAGTTCATCGACTTTCTCTCTCTCTTTTCTGAGCGCGCCCCAGGTATTCGCTTCGTCGTACCACAGTGCGTTGATCTCATCAACAGTCTTGCCCTGCTGCTCGACCCATGTATAGTACTTGAGGTTGTGGATCCTCTTGCGATCCTTGTAGGTCAGCTCCATAAGGTTGTCATCCTTCTCGTCAAGGATGTGCTTGTTGTAGTGGAGAGCAGCCTTCTCGTGAGTGTACTCACCCTGCTCATCCTGGAGCTCCTTGATCCTGGACTGATACATTACCGCAGAGTCTGTCATTACCGTTGCCAGTACATCATTCTCTGTAAGTTCATAGTACTTAGCCATCTTGATGCAGCAGAGCAGGTTTGCTATGCCGCTGATGCCGAAGTATCCGAGAAGATCGACGAGTTCAGGATCGACTCCCTGCTCCTTGAGGTAATCGCGGCCGACTTTCTCGTTGAAGAGTCTGAGGAGGTTCTGGGAATCCTCATCATCGATGGCGATGACCATATCAGTGTTCTTGATGTTGTGGATCCAAGGAACGTGCTTGTCGCCGATACCTTCAATGCGGTGTGCGCCGAATCCGTTGTCGAGGAGTGTCGGGCACTGGAGAGCTTCGCCTACTGCGAGCTTGGCTGTCGGGTAGAGTTCTTTCAGTCTGTCGCCGGAAGCCATTGTGCCTGCCGAGCCGGATGTGAAGGCAGCGCCTGCAAATCTGTCGCCAGGTCTCTTCATCTCTTCGAATGCCTCTGCTATGGCATTACCTGTTACATTGTAGTGCCACATGTAGTTGCCCATCTGCTCGAACTGGTTGAGGATCCATACGTCTTCTCTTGTAGCTCTCAGTTCGTGAGTCTTGTCGAAGATCTCCTTAACGTTGGACTCTGTACCAGGTGTCGCGATGACTTCGCTGGCAACGTTCTTGAGCCAGTCGAATCTCTCGCGGCTCATGCCCTCAGGCAGGATGGCTACGGAATAAACTCCAAGGAGAGCGCTGTCGAATGCGCCGCCTCTGCAGTAGTTGCCCGTCGAAGGCCATACAGCCTTGTGATAGCCTGTGTCGAACTGGCCTGTTACGAGTTCAGGCACGAGGCAGCCGTAGGAAGCTCCTACCTTGTGGCAGCCTGTCGGGAACCACTTGCCGATCATGCAGATGATGCGGCATTTCACGCCTGAGAGTTCTGGAGGGATAACGATGTAGTTAGGACCGTGGAAGAGTCCGCCGGAATCCTTCTGCTCGTTCTTCCATGTGATACGGAAAAGGTTTACAGGATCGATGTCCCAAAGACCAACGCCTTTCAGCTTTTCAAGGATCTTTTCAGGGACCTTCTCCGGATGCATCTGCTGATCGATGGTCGGCAGGATGATGTTCTGGGCCTTAGCACGCTCGATGTTGTTCTTCAAGCCCTTTTCATAGATAGTGAGATCAAGCATTTTGTACCTCCGTGAAAATATAGTAATAACTGTGTATTTCTAAAGTGTTTTTTGATATCTAGTATATTTTTATGATGCCAAAAACATTTTTATATGTCAACAAAGAAATCTATTTGTTGAGCTCTTCGTAGACCTTGCGGAACTTGTCGATATCCGGTTCAAGTTTGATCGGCTCTCCTGCCGCTTTGATGCCGTTTGCGGTGTCCTTCAGACCGTTGCCGGTGACTATGGCTACCACTGTCGCGTCAGCAGGTATCTTCCCTTCTCTGCAAAGCTTTGAAAGGCCCGCCATTCCGGTCACGCCCGCAGGCTCTCCGAATACTCCGCACTCGCGTCCTGTCACTCTCATGGCCTCGAGTATCTCGTCATCGGTGACTTCCACAGGGATGCCGCCCGACTCGATGATCGCAGCTATTGCCTTGTCTGCGTTGCGCGGCACTCCGACAGAGATCGAATCGGCCAGAGTGTTCTCTTCCATAGGCTCCCAAGGCTCGCCTGTACGTACCGCCCTGTTGATAGGGCATGTGTTGACGGACTGAACCGAGATCAGCTTAGGAAGCTTGTCGGTGAATCCGGCTTCGTAGAGGTCCTTGAAGCCTTTCCAGACTCCTGCGATGGTGCATCCGTCCCCTACGGAAAGCGCCACATAATCAGGGATCTTCCATCCGAGCTGCTCGGCTATCTCAAGAGCAACTGTCTTCTTGCCTTCCATAAGGTAGCAGTTGATCGCTGCGTTCCTGTTGTACCATCCGTATTCATTGATGGCGTCTTTTGAAAGTTCAAATGTCTCCTCGTAGTTGCCCTTGACAGAGATGACCGTGGCGCCGAAGATCAGCAGCTGAGCTACCTTTCCGATCGGTGCTCTTTCAGGAACGAAGATGTAAGTCTTGAGTCCCGCTGCCGCTGCATTGCCGGCAAGTGAGCTTGCGGCGTTGCCTGTTGACGAGCAGGCGATGGTGTCGTAGCCCGCTTCTATCGCCTTGGCTACTCCCATAGAGCTGGCTCTGTCCTTGAGGGATGCTGTCGGGTTGAGTCCGTCGTCCTTGAGCCAGAACTTGCGGATACCCAGTTTCTCTGCCATGCGGGGTTCCTCATAGAGCGGCGACCAGCCTACTCTGAGAGGCGGTTGTACTGTGTCTTCCTCGACCGGGAGGAACGGGCGATAGCGCCACATAGTGTAGTTGTCGCTCGCCTCGATGTCCGCCGGGCTGAAGTTCTTTTTGATGTAATCGTAATCATAGACTACATCCAGAATGCCTCCGCACTCGCATGTGGTGGCGTCAGGGAGCGCTTCGTACTCCTTGCCGCACTTAATGCATTTAAGACATTTTACGTTTTTCATGGATGCTCCTGCTCCTTTCGTTTATGCCTGCATCGACTTTAAGATATCTCTGGCCACGAACACTCCGCTCGCTGACGCGTGCGACAGTGAATGCGTGACTCCGCTGCCGTCTCCTATCATATAGAGGCCGCTGTATTTCGTCTCCAGGCGCTCGTTCACTTTGACTTCCATGTTGTAGAACTTGACTTCAACGCCGTAGAGAAGTGTATCGTCGTTTGCCGTGCCCGGCGCTATTTTGTCGAGCGCGTAGATCATCTCGATTATGCCATCGAGTATCCTCTTAGGAAGGACCAGGCTGAGATCGCCCGGTTCAGCCTTGAGTGTCGGTACTACAAAGCTGTCCGCAAGACGCTTGTACGTTGTGCGCCTGCCGCGGATGAGGTCGCCGAATCTCTGCACTATGACTCCGCCTCCCAGCATGTTGGAAAGCCTTGCTATGCTCTCGCCGTATCCGTTGCTGTCTTTGAACGGATACGAGAAGTGCTTGGATACCAGCAGAGCGAAATTGGTCATGTTTGTCTGTTTGGCAGGATCTTCATAGCTGTGGCCGTTCACCGTGACGATGCCGTTGGTGTTCTCAGTAACGACGCTTCCGCGCGGATTCATACAGAAAGTCCTGACCTTATCCTCGAATTTTTCGGTCTTGTAAACGATCTTGCTCTCGTAAAGCTCATCGGTGATGTGTGAGAACAGTTCTGCCGGCAGCTCCACTCTGACACCGAGATCCACTCTGTTGGACTCTGTCGGGATGTCCAGGCTTTGGCAAATCTCTTCTATCCACTTGCTGCCGCTGCGGCCTACGGACACTATGCATCTGCTGCAGGTGAAGCACTCATCTCCTGCGGTCACCAGATATCCGTCGTCGATCACTTCGATGCCGGTGACCGGTGTACGGAACTTGAATTCGACCTTGTCCTTAAGCTCATCATAGAGCTTTCCGAGCACTATGTAATTGATGTCGGTGCCAAGGTGTCTTACGGACGCGTCAAGGAGAATAAGATCGTTCTGACGGCACAGCTTCTTGAACGAAGAATTCGCTGTCGAATAGAGCTTTGTACCCGCTCCGCCGTGTGATACGTTGATAGAGTCGACATATTCCATCAGGCGTATCGCCTCTTCCTTGCCGATGTACTCGTGGAGAGTGCCGCCAAAGTCGTTCGTGATATTGTATTTGCCGTCCGAAAAAGCTCCCGCGCCGCCAAAGCCGCTCATGATGGAGCAGCTGTCGCAGTTGATGCAGGTCTTGATCTTATCTCCGTCTATCGGGCATTTTCTCTGTTCCAGCTTCTTGCCGGCTTCAAAGACCGCAGTCTTGATCCCTCTGTTTTCTTTGGTGAGTTCATACGCAGCATAGATGCCGCCCGGACCGGCTCCGATAATAATTACATCATAATCCATATTTTCCCCTTTCTATCTTTCGTCCCTGCTCGCTCTGTTGAGAAGAAGCCAGAATGCCGCTGCTGCCAAAGAGAAAGCTATTATTGCGTAAAAATTTGTCTGGTAACTGCCTCCCGCCGACTCAAGGAGAGCCGATGATATCATCGGGCCTATGGTCGCGGCAGGTATCAGGCTGAAATTCGCGATGCTGAAGTTGGTCGGGAAATTTACAGGGCCGAAGGCCTTGTTGATATACGCCGACGTTATTGTCGGGCAGCCTCCGTAAGCCAGTCCCACGAATACCAGACCGCAAAGAATAAATATATACTTGCCGCTCATGCCGCCCAATGTCAGCAGTATACCCGCAGCCAGCATGAACGCATTGTTGACAAGCGTCGAGAAAAATCGTCCGCGCCTGTCAAAGTTGTTGCCAGCTATGATGCGTCCTGCCCCGTTGAAGAGCGAGACTATCATGCCCAGTATCGCTGCGCCTCCGAAGGCGACCGAAATGTTGGCCGCGCTGTTTATGACCAGCAGGCCTGCCGCGTTCAGCAATATAGCCCAGATGACAAAGAACCAGAATTTCGCTGTCTTCATCATCTCGCCGGCAGTATAGTTGCGGACTTCTGTTTCGCTGTCAGCATCTTTCTTTACCGTAAGGCCCGCAAGCGCGGCGCTGTCTTCAGCAGTCGGAGACTTGATTATGACCGCTGCCAGGACGCAGACTACGCAGATCGCTATGCCCAGCACTCTGAATACCTTCAGCAGTCCCATCGAGCCTATCATGGAGTTCACGACTGACCCCAGGACAAGCCCGCCAAGGCCAAAGCCCATCAGCATTATGCCTGAAGCAAGTCCCACCTTGTCAGGGAACCACTTGTTGATGGTTCCTATGACTCCGTTGTAGGCAACACCTACTCCGCCGCCGCCGAATACTCCGTAGAATATATAGAGCATCGTAAGGCTCGCAGCCGGTGAATCAGCTTTCATCATGGATACCACGAAAAAGCCAACCAGCAGCATCGCCGCAGATATGAGCATCCTGACTCCTATGCTGAGCTTCTTGCTCAGGAGTCCGCCCGCGAATCCGCCAAGGCAGAAGAATATCATTGAAATAGTAAATGTCAGTGACAGTTGTGAGATGCTCCAGTCAGGATACATCTCCCCAAAAGGCGTTCTGAAGATGGACCACGCGTAAATGAGTCCAAGAAACAGCAGCGTCAGTGTACCCATTCCAAGGTATAGCCATCTCTTGTTATTCATTCATGCCCTCCTGATCGAATTCGAACTCCACTTCAGGAGCTTCCTCTTTCACTGTCTCTGCAGGTGCGGCGATCTCTGACGGTCTGCCGCTGAGAGTCAGGTAAAGCTCAGCATTTGTAGCAGCTTGATACGGATTCGTAAATATTATATTGAGTATGCCCAGAGTGAATGCTCCGAGTATTTTCCAGCCCAGGAATGAAAGGTCGAGAACGAAAGAGTCCCATTTGTTTCCGTTCATCATCATGGCCGACTGCTCTCTGGCATCGGCGCCTGTTATTGCAGGATTTTCGCTGATGATATACGGCACAAGCCTCCAGCAATATGCTTTATATATGCCCGGGAAAATCAGCAGCAGGCACCAGAGAGCAGTGAATAAGCCCGTAGTAAACATGGAGCCGACTACCTTCATGTAGTTTTCATTGAACGCTATACCTATGTTGTCGCGGTTGAGACCTGTTTTCTGGTCATCCGCGTTGTCTATAAAGAACTTCTGAACACCCACCTGCAGCGGATTCAGGAGGAACGCGCCAAGTGCCATGCCGAACGCCAGTGCAATAACAACTGCAACAATGATCACTGCAATCAATGCCGCACTGATCAGGACGCTGCTTCTCGAAGACCCATCCGGGCTGTATTCTATGGAATCATCAAATGAGTCATTGTAATCGCCAATGTCCTGAGTATAGTTGCTGTCATTGTTCATGTTCTTCTGGACATTGTTATAGCTCGAGCCCGCAGAACCCACACCGCCCGCGCCGGTCGCTATCATCAGCAGAAGAGCTGCAATTATGCAAGTGACACGGTTGGCTCTGTAAGCCGCTTTGCCTTTTGCTTTAAGTTCTTTTCGATCCCACATAGTGATCTCCCTTCATTACATAATCATACACAGTAATATTATCACAATAAGGTCTTATTATCGATAATCAATTGAGCCTGTCATTGCATGCCGGACTCCAAAGTGCTAAAGTTGGAAGCGATAATAACTACTGAAGGGCAAGGGATGGAAAAAGGACGCGATATTTTCATTCAGGGATACAGACACGGCATTCCGATCGGACTCGGATACTTTGCCGTGGCTTTTTCTTTGGGAATAGCCGCGCGCGACTACGGCTTCAGCGCAGCGCAGGGTTTCATATCCAGCCTTTTCACATATGCTTCGGCCGGCCAGTACATGGGTTTTGCGTTGTATGCTACAAACACTACTCTTGCTGAACTGATACTGCTGACATTCATCATCAACGCCCGATATATCCTGATGGGCTTTGCTCTGAACCAGCGCATGCCTGAAGGCACACCTCTCAGAACGAGACTTCTGGTTGGAAGCTGCATCACCGATGAGATCTTCGGGATCACCATAGCAAGGCCGGGCGTGCCTACGCCTTACTACACATTCGGCGCTCTGATCGCCGCGGTGCCGCTCTGGGCGCTGGGGACCGCGTGCGGCATCTCCATGGGAAACATATTGCCGGCAAGGATAGTCAGTGCGCTCAGCGTCGCACTCTTCGGCATGTTTATCGCAGTCATCATACCGCCTGCCCGCAAGGACAAGGCAGTCCTGGGCGCGGTAATGATAAGTTTTGCCTGCTCATACGCGGCAGTTAAGCTTCCTGTTGTCTCGAACCTTTCGCAGGGCAACCGCACGATACTCCTGACAGTGGTCATCTCTGCTGTCTTTGCCATGCTCTTCCCAAGGAAGACTGAGGAAGCGGAAGGAGGTGCCGTGGATGCAGATTAATGTGTATCTGTACATCTTCGTGATGGCCTTCGCTACCTGGCTGATGCGTGTCGCCGCTTCCCTCATAATGAAAAAACCGATACAAAATCGGTTCTTTCAGTCGTTCCTTTATTATGTTCCGTATGTGACTCTCGCGGTCATGACCTTCCCTGCCATAGTGGAGGCAACTCAGTCGCCTCTCGCGGGAGCCGCCGCTTTGATAGTCTGCATAGCCGCCGCCTGGTTCGGTCAGGGACTTTTCACCGTGGCCATCCTCGGCTGCGTTACAGTGCTGGTGCTTGAGCTGTTCCTCTAGAACACTTCGGGACCGCCGCCCGGAGACACGATGTAGAACGTGCAGTCGTATCCCACTTTGTCACGATATGTCTCACCAATGATACGGCAGAATTCATCTGCCGCTTCTTTTTTTACGATGGAAACGGTGCAGCCTCCGAATCCGCCTCCCGTCATCCTCGATCCGAGGACCCCCGGGATCTCCCAGGCGGTTTCAGCGAGGACGTCGAGTTCTCTGCACGATACCTCGTAATCGTCTCTAAGCGACACATGCGAGGCGTTCATCAGTCTCCCGAATTCCTCAAGATCCCCCGCTTCCAGCGCCTTTACGCCGTCCACGGCTCTCCTGTCCTCATATACAGCGTGTTTTGCTCTTCTGAGGCACACAGGATCTCCGATGACATGCTTTTGCTTTTCGAACTCCTCAGGACTCAGCTTGCAGAGAGCCTCTGCGCCTGTGACCTTCTGAAGGGCCTCGAGCGCCTCGCCGCACTCTCTCCTTCTGTCGTTGTAAGCGCTGTCCTTAAGGGAATGCTTTTTGTTTGTGTTGGTGATGATAAGCACCTCATCTTTAAGAACGAACGGCACGTACTTGAAACTGAGATCGGCTGTATCAAGGAAGATGGCATGATCCTTCTTTCCCATGGCAGAAGCGAACTGATCCATGATGCCGCAGTTGAGACCGCAGTAGTGGTTCTCCGCTTCCTGCCCAAACAGCGCTATCTGCTGATTGCTTACGTCGAAGCCAAACATATCTCTAAGCATGACGCCTGTCAGCACCTCGAGCGACGCGGAAGAAGAAAGCCCCGCTCCTGCAGGAATGTCTCCTCCTATGATGATGTCAAGTCCGCAGTCCATCTCAAAGCCGTGCTTGTCGAAAGCCCACATGACACCCTTTGGATACGCAGTCCAGCCCTTGTCTTCCAGCGGCCAGAATTCATCGATGCTGGTCTCTACAACATCGCTTTCGCTGAAGTTCACGGAATAGAAACGCAGTTTGTCATCATTCCTCTTCGCTGCCGCGGCATATGTACCGTAAGACAGAGCGCAAGGAAACACATGGCCTCCATTGTAGTCAGTATGCTCGCCTATGAGATTCACTCTGCCCGGCGCAAAATACGCGCGGATATCGTCCGTCTTTCCGTATATATCCCTGAATGCCTTTATTACAGTGTCTTTCATTTGCGTTTGATATCCTTTCCGAGTCTCTCCATCACGCGGAGCAGCCAACCGGCGTTCTCTCTGAGCTGAAGTTCCGTTACGGTACCGTCTTTTAACCCTGCTATTATCTGTCTGTAATCCTTTTTACCGCCCGGCATGAACAAGCTGCAGCCCGCGGCCGCCACCTTGGCGGCGTCAGGAGTACCGTATTTTGAGCCCTTTGCCAGCAGCATATCGCCTCCGATAACCCAGTCGGTCATGATAAGGCCGTCGAATCCGTATTCATTTCTGAGGACCTCGGTCAGAGCCTTGCTTTCCGAAGTGTGTACTCCGTTGAGAAGGTTGTATGAAGTCATTACCGATACCGGATCAGCTTCACGCACGCATATGCCGAAGCCCTTGAGGTAAATCTCGCGGAGCGCCCTCTCGCTGACGATGCTGTTGCTTGCGTAGCGGTTGGTCTCCTGATTGTTTGCGGCATAGTGCTTTATGGTCACTCCGCGGCCCGGGTGCTTCTGTACACCCTTTGTGAGTGCCGCGGCAAACCTGCCGCTGATAAGCGGATCTTCCGAGAAATACTCGAAGTTGCGTCCGCAGAGGATGTTTCTGTGTATGTTCAGAGCCGGCGCCAGCCAGAGGTCGATGCCAAATATGTCCATTTCGCCTGCCACTATGTCGCCGCAGATCTCAGCGAAGTCCGTGTTCCAGCTCTGTGCAATGGCTGTCGCGATAGGAATGGCAGTGCAGTACTGTTCTATCAGCTGCGCTCCCTTGCCCGGTTTTGCCTCTCTCATAAGCACTGCCCTGAGAGCGTTAGGCAGCATGTCCGTCATGGATTCAGGGATAGCCGTTCCGATTATGTGTTTGCCCTTTGCGTCCTCATAGTACTTGCGCGCTATCCTTACGCCCGCAGGCCCGTCGGACATGATAATGCTGCCAAGCCCCCTGTTCCTGAACAGTACGGTCGATTCGCCCGCCGCTCCGGCTACACTCTGGGCAGAGTCGCCTATCACGCTGCTTATGCTGAACTTATCGGGATCGAAATTTCCCACATTCAGGAAAGCCAGTTCTTCTGCCGTAAAGCCGTCCAGTATGCTGTCGTCCGTCACGCCTGCTCTCCACTTTCCCGGAAGCTTTGTCTCGCATCCCAAGAGGTCAAGCGCAATGACCGGAAGCCCTGCTGTATCAAAGTCCCTTATGCCGGGGCTTCTCAGGTCATCGAAATCAGCGCCCTCAAACAGCCTTGCTGAACGTCTTACGATGAAGTCATCATTAAGGGTGAGGATCGCCGCCGGTTCCGCAGCCCTGCTGTCCGGGCCTGCCAGAACGATGTACTCGCCCTTTTCAAGTATGTATGATGCCGCTTTGGTATCAAAAGCGGCTAGTTCTCTTATGTCAAAACTGACAGTTACCGTGGCGCTATTTCCCGGCGCCAGTTCTTCTGTCTTTGCAAAGCCCGCAAGGCTCTTCGTTTCTCTGCCCAGCCTTCCCTGAGGACATGAGACATATATCTGAAGCGTTTCCTTGCCGGCAAATCTGCCTGTGTTTGTGATCTTCGCGGATACCTCAACGACAGATCCGTCTGTTTTTACATCTGCCTTGCATATCTCAAATTCGGTATAGCCGAGTCCGTATCCGAACGGGAACAGCGGCTCGAATCCGAAGGCGTCATAATATCTGTATCCGACGAATATGCCCTCTCTGTAGCGGCAGTCATCTCTTCTTCCGAAGTCACCGGCAGTGCTGAGATCTTCTGTCGCAGCCCATGTGGTGGTGAGCTTGCCGGACGGGTACGCCTTTCCGAGAAGTATGTCGGCAAGAGCCGCGCCTGTCTCTACACCAAGCTGGGAGAGCACCAGGATGTTGCCTACTCCCATCACAGGCGAAAGATCGACCGGACCTCCGGCATTGATCACAAGCATGAATTTCTCATAACGCGCGTTGAGCATGATGATGTCACGCACTTCGCTGTCGGTCAGAAGCAGATCGCCCTTCTCCGCCAGCCTGTCGTTGCCCTCTCCGGATATCCTCGACACTACATACACGGCCGCGTCAGCTGAATAGTCCAGCGGGATCAGATAATCCGGCTGCTTCACTACGGCTCCCATCGATGCCGCTATTATGTTGATCCTTTCCTTGCGGGATCTTTTGAATATCTCAGAGCGTCTCTTCTCCTTTTCCCTCTCGTTGAACGGTCTGAACATGTCAGGCCAGAACGGATTGGTTATGGTAAAGCCGGCGTCTTTCAGTCCCTGTTCAACGCTCACGAAATAACGGGAGTTGACCTCGCCCGATCCGGTGCCTCCCTTTACAGTGTCTCTTACACCGCTTCCGCAGGCGGCGATCCTGCAAGGCCCGTCAAGCGGAAAAGCACCGTTCCTTTTCAGCAATACGGTGCATTCTCCAAGATAAGGTCTGAGCCTTTCTATATTGTCCTTTTCGTATTTGTTCATATGAAAACCTCTAGTATCCGACCGCGAGACCAAACATCAGTATCGCAGATGTAAGAATGAGATTCAGCGTCTGGAACTTCCAGGAATATCTGAACCATTCGCCGTAGCTCACATCGGACAGTCCGAGAGTAATGAGCAGCCCCGCGTTCGTTGGATATATGACATTGCTGAAGCCGTCGCCGAAAGCGAAGGCGACTATGGCCAGCTGCATGTTGATGCCGAAAAGCTGAGCAAGCGGCGCGATTATCGGTATAAGCAGGAATGCCTTGGCCGAGCCTGAAGAAATGAAGAAGTTCATCACCAGGCATATCGCGTAAATGAAGAGCACGACTCCGGCCTTGGACATGCTCCCCGCCATGCCCGCTGCTCTGAACAATATCGTATCGAGTATCCTGCCCTCAACCATGGTGTACTTGATCGAAGACGCCATAAGAATCATGAGTATGGACGGCGCTATTGCTATTATCCCGTTCAGGAAAGTCCTGCCGAGTTCCTTGAGACTGGTGCCGGATATGAGTACCGACGCTATCCCTGCCGACAGGAACATCAGCGCCACGATTATCATGGTGTAATCCTGAAGCGCCCTGATAAAGCCCGAGCTCAGCACTATGGCTATACCAATACCGAGTATGACCGCAAAGACCTTGAGGCCTTTGTCCATGCGCCCGTCCTGCTTATACTCTATGCCTGCTTCGACTTCTCCGGCTGGCTTCTCTATTTTGAGAGCGTGACGTCTTACGAACCACAGAAGCAAGGCGTAGATCAGGATGAATGAAAGCGCCCTCAGCCACATGCCGCTGAACATAGGAAGGCCTGCGAGACTCTGAGCGACTCCTATGGTGAACGGGTTGGCGATACCCGCGGCAAATCCGCAGCCCGTCGCCAGAAGCGACATGCCTATGCCCGTTACGGAGTCCCATCCGAGAGCCACCGCAAGCGCCACTACTATAGGCGCCATAGGAATAACTTCTTCAAATGATCCGACCAGTGAACCCAGAGCCATGAAGAAGAATATCAGGACAGCCATCAGCCTGTACTTGACGTCACCGAACCTGTCGACTATCTTGCCCAGCATGTAGTTCATCATGCCGCATGCAGTAAGAGAGTTGAACACTCCTCCTATGACCAGCAGGAATATGAGTACGGCAATGATGGTGCCGGAGCCCTCCGCCCCAAGCACCAGAAACGGTGAAAGCAGCCACTTCCAGAACGGGATGCCTCCTTCCACATAATGGAATCCGGCATCGGTATCTATGACCGTATGTCCCGACTCATCTACTATCCTGGCGTATTCGCCGCCCGGTATCACAAGCGTAAGCACGTAGGTAGCCACCATCAGGATGAAGATTATCCCGATGGCTATGAGAAACGACCTCGCGCCTATGTTGATGCCGTCGCTGTTGTCTCTCCTGCCCTTGCCTGCCATCTGTCAGCTCCTCTCAGATCAGACGTGCTGATACATGTATCTGTAGTAATCGACTGCAGGCACCAGAGTATCGATGCTTACGCACTCGTTGACGCCGTGTATCGAATCCATCTGTTCTCTGTCGATGGTAAACGGCAGGAACCTTATACACTGATTGCAGACTATATCGAAGAACCTCGAGTCCGAACCTCCGGTCATGATATACGGCGCACAGGCGTCGACACCCGGCACTGTATTAGCGACAGCCTGTTTTACCAGTCTGAAAGCCTCTCCTCTGAAGTCAGCGAGCCTCGATTCAGGCTCCTGCTGAACGATCTCGGCCTCAACGCCGAACTTTTTGGCGATCTTGCTGATGGCTTTGATCGACGCTTCCTGGCCCTGATGGTGCGAGCATCTCATGTCGCCTATCACCCAGGCTTCGGACGGTATCACGTTCACGGCCTCTCCGCCGCCTGTCATCGTGAAGGCGATGGTGGTAGAGACCATCGCTCCGGTAGTCGCTCCGAGCATCGGCATGAGCCTTCCGAGCTGTTTTCTGTACTTGTCGGCCTTATCCATGAGCTTTCCTGTCCTGCCCATGTATGGCGCTATGATCTTGAGCATCTCAGCCAGAGCCGGTGACAGCTCGACATCGAACACCTGATGTTTGTCGACATATGCCATGAATTTGGCGAGCCTTACGATAGGAGTATTCTTCTCTGGCGTTGAAGCATGGCCTCCCGTGGACTTAGCCGTGAACTTCATGTTGACAACGCTCTTTTCTCCCACGCCTATCATCGCGAAGGTTCCTTTGGCTCCGTTGATCGGTTCGCGTACTATATCTCCGCCTTCATCAAAGACCATCTCGAATCTGATGCCGCGGTCGTACAGTTTTTCCGCTACGGCTCGTGCGCCGGCGCCGAAAGTCTCCTCGTTGCAGTTGCTTTCAAAATAAATATCGCGTTCAGGAACGAATCCTTCCGCGGCAAGCTCATCGGCCGCCTGAAACATCGCCCATGTACCGCCCTTGTCATCGAGTGTGCCTCGTCCCCATATCTTTCCATCCGCGATCTCCGCGCCGAAAGGAGGGTGCTTCCAGTCCTCCGCCTTTGCCGGTACGACATCGTGATGGTTCATGAACAGCACCGGCATTTTTGTTACACCGCTGCCCTTCCACTTCAGCAACATGGCGCCGTCGACCATCTCGAGTTCACATGCCTTGCGGATATTAGGGAACATTTCCCACAGCAGTTCACGGAACTTCTCGAAGTTCTCCGGGGGACTGCCGCATTCCGGATCTGATACAGTCTCGCATCTGATGAGTTTGCGGAAGTTTTCTATGTATCTTTCCTGTCTTTCCTTGTCCATAACGCCCTCTTTTCTTTTAGCGGGTGCTGATTATTTCTTCTCCTTGAGCAGGTCGCGGATCTCTGTCAGCAGTTCGATGTCAGCAGGTGTAGGTTCAGGCTCTGCAGGAGCTTCTGCCTTCTCTGCTTCGAGTTTAGCCTTTGCCTTGTTGAGCGCCTTGATGATCATGAAGAGCACCCATGCGATCAGCAGGAAGTCTATGATGGCCTGGATGAACGCGCCGTATCCGATGGCAGCGTTGCCGACCATGATCGACATGTCCGCTACGCTCTTTCCGCCGCTTATGGCTCCAATGATAGGCATCAGGATGGAATCAACAAGAGCTGTCACGATAGCTGTGAAAGCTCCGCCGATTATGATGCCTACTGCCATGTCCATTACGTTGCCTTTGCTTATGAATTCCTTAAACTCCTTTATCATTTTCTTTCCCCTTTCGCTTTAAGAAATTATTTTTTATCTTTTTATCAGTCTATGATCCTGACTGCTGTTATGACAGGCTGATCCTCCGTAGCGATAGTGCCGTTGCTGTCAAGCGGCTGTGCATCCGCGGCGATCTTGTCAACTACTTCCTGACCGGATGTAACATGTCCGAAAGCGGCGTACTGGCCATCCAGGTGCGGAGCATCCGCTACCATGATGAAAAACTGTGAGCTGGCGCTGTTCGGGTCCTGCGCCCTTGCCATGGATATGACGCCCTTGACATGTTCTATGTTGTTTTCGTATCCGTTTGCCGCGAATTCCCCAACGATATTGTTGCCGGATCCTCCCGTGCCGTCGCCGTTAGGGTCGCCTCCCTGGATCATGAAGCCGTCGATGATACGATGGAACGTGAGTCCATCATAGAAACCGCTGCTTGCGAGATCCATGAAGTTCTGCACGGTTATAGGAGCCGTGTCTCCGTCGAGCTCGAGGCTGACCGTACCGTAATCAGCGATATCTATCTCCGCGTGATGAATTCCGATTCCTTCCACCTTAGGTGTCTCCGGCACTTCCGGCTCGGGCTCCGTACTGCCACCTCCGCATCCCGCAAGTATCATCAGCGATACTGACATCAGGATCACGAGGATAGTTCTGAGATCTCTTTTCATCGATGTATATGTCCTTTCATTAATTTTTGTCTGGATCGTTTCCGCCGTAAGGCCTATGTCAAAAAGATAGCACCCTACGGGGTTTAAATCAATCGATTGTCACAGATGAGAGCGTATCTCCTCCTCTGTGCGTCCAAGCATGTCCAGAAACTCCCGCGAGGATATCCTCAGAGCTCCGTGAGCCCACGCGTCTGTCTGTACAAGGTTGTCGGAAGTGACTGCGTAGACCTGCCTGTCTCTGCTGCCCGCGGCCATCACTCCCATGCGTATGTCAGCGGGTTCATCCTCCGCAGTGAAAACGACTCTGACGCCATTTATCACTTCTTCATGACCTGTGCCGAACGGCACATTGTACGCGTCAAACAGCATTATCGTTTCACATCCTGTGTATCCCGCGTAATTGCTTATCCTGTCAATGATCTGGTCTCTGGCCGATCCCATGTCTATGGCTGAGAGCTCTTTGAGATAAGGATCCGCGAATATGAGATTATAGCCGTCGATCAGAACGAGCGGCGGTCTGTCATCCGGTTTTTCTGTCTTTCTTTCGTGGCGTGCCCTGATCTCCATGTTGCGCGCCTCATTGCGGGCAGCTTCCTCTTCGGAAAGTTTTGGTTTTTTCCTGTAATCCGCTTCCGTCGCTTCCCTTCGCCTGGTCTCCTTCGAAACGCCATACGTGCGTTCAAATATACTGCGGAGTTCCTTTTCCGCCTTTGCCCTCCTGCGCGCTGCCTCTTTTACATCTATGTTTTCATCATCGCCAATCTGCCTTTGAGGGACATATCCCGCATATGCTGAGACCGCTTCAGTCCTTCTTTTCAGCACACTGCCAATATGCATGTACTCAGCAGCCTTATCCCACCTTACTATGTCGCTGCCGCTGTGGTTCACAAAGACCGAATCCGCAGGGTTATCGACATCCCTTTCAGGCTCATATGCCTTTTGTTCTATGACCTTTGCGGCATCATGGCAGACATCGTAGCCGGCCGGCGCGACCGACAACCTTCCTTCACCGGCAGTATATCCGGCCAGAGTCTGCTGATATCCGGATATCTCCTTTGCCGGGACGCGCCCTTTTATCTTCGCTGTGTCACCAGTCTGCTCAAGGGAGTCCTGGCTGCCGCCCATCTGCCTTATATCCGTCATTGCGCGTCCGACAGTCCTGGCAGGCACTTCCATATCATATTCACACCAAGGCTCGAGCAGGCACGCTTTGCCGGCAGCCCTGGCCTGCATCAGAGCATGCCTTACCGCCCTGTATGTCGCCTCGCGGAAGTCTCCTCCCGTGGTGTGCTTGTCATGCGCCCTGCCCGCGGCAAGGCTTATCTTTATATCCGTTACAGGCGCTCCGGTCAGAACGCCGGCATGTTCTTTTTCTTCAAGGTGTGTCATTATGAGGCGCTGCCAGTTGAGCGCCAGCTCATCCTCAGGGACCATGCTGGTGATTATAATGCCGCTGCCGCGCTCAGCAGGCTCGACTATTAGGTGAACCTCGGCATAGTGTCTCAGAGGTTCGAAGTGTCCCATACCCTCAAATGTATCCTCTATGGTCTCCAGATAGAGCACGCTGCCCGATCCGAAGCTGACATCATAGCCGAATCTGTCCCTGATCATGGTCTGAAGGACTTCGAGCTGGACTTGACCCATAATCCTTATTTCTAAAGTGCCATCTGCCCTGCGAGCCGCATTTAGCATAGGGTCTTCTTCAGTCAGTATCCTGAGATCTTTCAACAGAAGATACGGATCCATGCCCTCCGGGCCGTTGACCGTATAGACCATGAAAGGCTTGATACTGCTGCCGCTGAGCGGTTCTTCGCACCCGAGTCCGTCTCCCGGCAGGGCTCGTCCGAGCCCCGTCACGGCGCAGACTGTGCCGGCCGCTGCGGCGTCTGCGTTTGTGCAGCGGCTGCCGGAGTAAAGCCTTATCTGATTGACTTTCTCCTCCCGCTTCTCGCCGGAAGCGCAGTTCACCTTCACCTTATCCCTTACCTTCAGTTCCCCTCCGGTCACCTTGATGAAGCAAAGCCTCTCTCCGTCCTCCGCGTCGGCTATCTTGAATACTCTAGCGCCAAATTCACTGCCATATCCCGGCGTTTTTGTGTATCTTCCTATCACCTCTATGAGCCTGTCTATGCCTTCTATCTTCAGGGCCGATCCAAACACACAAGGAACGATCTCTCCTTTCAGCACGGCATCGGCTATCTGATCATCGGAAAGCATGCCTCCCTCAATAACAGTCTCAGCCAGTTCAGGAGAAAACAAAGTCACCGCGTCCGTGAACGCCTCTGTCCTCTCCGCAGCCCCGCTGAAATCGACCATGCCGGCGTTAAGCTCCGAAGCCATCTCAGCCACTATGTCCTCTTTAAGTCTCACAGCAATGTCCATCTTGTTGACAAATACAAAGACAGGTATACCCCTCTCTTTCAGAAGCCTGAATAGCGTCTTTGTATGCGCCTGCACCCCTTCGGATCCGCTCACCACAAGGAGTGCGTAGTCAAGGACGGACAGAGACCTCTCCATCTCGGCCGCAAAGTCCACGTGACCCGGTGTGTCTATAAGCGTCACCTCAGTGCAGCCCACCATGAAACGGGCCTGCCTGGAGAAGATAGTGATGCCGCGGTTCCTTTCTATCGAGTCATCATCAAGATAGGAATCTCCGTGGTCCACCCTTCCCGGTTTCCTTATTTCTCCTGTCGTGTACAGCAAAGCTTCCGACAAAGTGGTCTTGCCGGCATCGACGTGAGCGAGTATTCCAAATGTCAACCTTTTATCGGGCATCATTTTAATGATATCTTTTACACTTCTTTTATGGTTTAATCATTCAGAAAGTAATATCATATACACATTATAACGGATATCCACGGATTGTGAGGCAATAATATGAAGATAGTCGTGATCGGTACCGGCAAGGTGGGAAGCCTGCTCGTAGAGCAGCTGACGGCGGAAGGCCACCAGATAGTCGCCATAGACCGTAACGAAAAAAAGCTCATGGACCTGCAGAACAGTTTTGATGTGCTGTGCCTTGCAGGTAACGCGGCAGACCGCAAGGTGCTGCTTGAAGCCGGTGTAGGCACCGCTGATCTGGTCATCGCCGCCACAAACAGCGATGAGGTCAATATGCTTTGCTGCCTGCTCGCCAAGAAGCTTGGCACTTCACATACGATCGCCCGCGTGCGCAAGCATGAGCTCGCTGATGAGATAGAAGTATTTGCCGAGGACATGGGACTTTCCATGACGATAAACCCTGAGCTGTACGCAGCTCAGGAAATCTTCTCCGTGCTTCGTTTCCCGGGGCTGATGTCCGTGGAATCCTTCGGTCACGGTATGTTCCAGATGGTTGAATTCCGTCTGACTGAAGAAGGCCCAGCCACATCGATGACTCTTCAGGAGCTGTCAAGGAAATACAGGTCAAAAGCTCTGGTATGCGCCATAAGGCGTGACGGAAACACTGTCATTCCTGACGGCAATGCCACCCTCAGGGTCGGCGATCTTATAAGTTTTGCCGCTGATCCGAAGGAGACCGAGCTCTTCCTTAAACTGTGCGGCATCAGGAGCCGCATGCCTAAGCATGTAATGATAATCGGCGCTGGCATGATCGCCTACTACCTGCTACGAATGATGCGTGAAGTGGGCATGAAGTCCGTTGTAATAGAAAGCAATGCAGCAAATGCGGAGACGCTCAATCAGGCGGTATCGGGACAGCTCATCATAAATGCAGACGGCACAGACCGCGATATTCTGGATGAGGAAGGTCTTAGCAGTACGGACGCCTTCGTCGCCCTTACCGGTACTGATGAGGTCAACATGCTCATGGGCATGTACGCTCATCGCGAAGGGGTCCCTAAAGTCGTTACAAAGATCTCAAAAAGCAGCATGCTGGATCTCGTAGATATAGAACGCGTGGGCAGCGTAGTCTGTCCACGTGACATAGTGGCAGGCCGTATAATCAGCTATGTCCGCGCAAAGGAAAACGCCGGCGGCAGCAACGTTGAGACTCTCTACCGCATAGCCGAGGGCACTGCCGAGGCGCTGGAATTCACGGTCCATGAAGATCATGGCACACTTACGGGCGTGCCTCTCAGGGATCTTAAGACAAGAGAAGGCATTATCCTGTGCGCGATACTGCGCAGGGGCAAGGTCATCATCCCGGGCGGCAGCGATACCATAGAACAAGGTGACCACGTGGTCATAGCAACAACGATAAAACAGCTGACGGATCTTTCAATGATCCTTCAATAACACATGAAAACAAAGGTAGTACTACATACAGTCGGACTGATATTGCTGATCGAAGCAGGCCTGCTTCTCATCCCCGTCATCGTCGGGTTGATCTATCATGAGGAGGCTTCTGTTGTCGCGTTTCTCATCGCGATCTGTGCCGCTACAGCAGCCGGAGTGCTGCTTCTTCTTGTGAAACCTGCGGCGAACACGATCTACGCGCGCGAGGGATTTGCCATAACCGGCCTGTCCTGGATCATGCTGAGTCTTTTCGGCTGCCTGCCTTTTGTCATCAGCGGTCAGATCCCGAATCCTGTCGATGCTTTCTTTGAGACCGTGTCTGGTTTCACTACTACCGGCGCAAGCATCCTGACGGATATAGAGGCTCTCGACAAGTCCATGCTGTTCTGGCGCAGCTTCACTCACTGGATAGGCGGCATGGGAATACTCGTGTTCGGAATGATCATCATACCGTTGGGAGGCAAACGAAGCATGCACCTCCTGAGGGCTGAATCCCCTGGACCTTCTTCCGGTAAGCTGGTACCGCATATGCGCGACACAGCCGGCATCCTTTACGGGATATATATCGCAATGTCCGCGCTCATGCTGGTCCTTTTGATGGCCGGCGGAATGCCGCTCTATGACGGCCTGATCAATGTGTTCGGAACAGCCGGTACAGGCGGCTTCTCAAATCACAGCGCAAGCATCGGCTTCTATGACAGCGAGTACTATGAAGTGGTCATAGGAGTGTTTATGCTGCTCTTCGGAGTAAACTTCAACCTGTACTTCCTTATGCTGCTGAGACGCTTCAGGATCGCTCTCAGCAGTGAGGAACTTCACTGGTATCTTGGTTTTGTCGCCTTTTCCGTCATCACGATCGCGGCAAATATAAACAGCCTGTATGGCAGTATCCATCAGGCTGTCCGTCATTCATTCTTTGCTGTATCATCTATCATCACTACCACAGGCTTTGGTACCATGGACTTTGACACATGGCCTCAGTATTCACGCACCCTGCTCGTGTTCCTGATGTTCGTCGGAGCCTGCGCGGGAAGCACAGGCGGAGGTCTTAAGGTATCCAGAGTGATTCTTTTACAGCGTACCGTAAAAAGAGGCATGCGCAGGCTTATCCACTCCAGAGCTGTCGGAAGCGTCCGCTTTGAAGGACGCATGATGGAAGAGGATACCATAAATGCCTGTCTTGTATATCTGGCTGTCTACTGCATGATTTCAGTTGCCAGCGTGATCATCGTTTCTTTGAATAACTTCTCTTTCGAGACTAATGTTACCGGCGTGATCGCGTGTATAAACAACATAGGCCCGGGACTCGGAATGGTAGGTCCTGCGGGCAATTATGCCGAATTCTCAGCACTGTCTAAACTGGTGCTCTCATTCGACATGCTCGCGGGCAGGCTCGAGCTCTTCCCTGTCCTGCTGCTGTTCTATCCATCTACCTGGAAACGCAGCTAAGCGTCACAGATCTTCTATCACCGTTTTCATCCATTTCTTAGAGACGTATCTCTTGGTGACTATGGCCGCCCTGATGAATATCTCTATTCTTGTGACCAGCAGCGCCAGATGCACCGGCAGATGCCATACCAGCGCGGCAATGAACGCGAGCGGAATGGCTATCAGCCACACACAGCTCATCTCGGCTATCATCGCGAATCTGGTATCTCCTCCGGCTCTTAGTATTCCAGCTATCTGCAGTCCATTGTAAAGGTCGGCAGCCATTGTGGCGCCCAGGACGATGATTATGTATTTCGTATACATCTGTCCTGCTTCTGTGAGCCTGAAGACTCCTGAAAGTGGTCCGGATATGATGATGGCAAACGATCCAATCACTATGCCCACTACAAGGATCGCCTTGATCAAATGCTTTGAGAGCTTCCATGTGTATTCCATGTCGCCCTCGCCCAGCTTTTCTCCTACGAGTATCAGCGCCGCGTCTCCTATGCTGAAGGCCGCGAAGTTGAATATGTTGAATATGGCGTTGGCTGCCTGGTATGCCGCGTACGCTGTCGTGCTGATACGGCTGAACGCCGCTACATACATGGACTGGCCAAAGCCCCAGAAGAATTCGTTTATGGTAGTCGGTGTCGCGTTCTTTATGACACGGCGTATAAGTTCAGGATCCCACCCGAAGAAACTGCGTATGCTTCCGCGGAACTCATTGCCGCTCCGGAATCCAAAGTAGCCGTTCAGGGCGACCTCTACTATCCTGGCTGAGAGAGTTCCTATGGCTGCTCCCGCTACGCCCAGCGCCGGAGCTCCGAACTTGCCGAAAATGAACATATAGTTGACCGTGATATTCGTGATGAATACCGCGGCGCTGACTATCATAGGTATCCTCACCTGCTGCGTTGCCTTGAATGCCATCTCAAGAGGAGCTGAGAAGGCCAGCAGCAAGAATGAGACAGCATTGATCCTCACGTACTGCGCCGCGAGCGCCTTGACTGCCTGATCCTCAGTATAAATGGATAAAATCGTTCCCGTTATGCCTACGGTCAGTATGAAGAAAAAGGCGCCGAGCCCCGCAAGCAGCGTAAAGTCGAAGCCTATCACCTTCCGGATATTGGCCATGTCCCTGGTGCCATAGAACTGAGCCATGAAGGTTGCCGATCCTGACAGGATGCCGAAAAGCACAAGATAGTGCACGGTAAATAACTGAGATCCCACGCCGACGGCGGCGAGCTCAGTCTCTCCGAGGAATCCCACCATGATATTGTCGATCATCATGAGCGTTGCCGACACCACGCCCTGTATGGCTATCGGTGTGGCTATCCTGGCCAGTTTTCTGTTTACCTGTTTGGTATCAAAATCCATGTTCTTTCGGTTGTGGCAAATTCTTTCGATTTGAGTTAGTATTATTATATTAAAAACAGCACTCCGGAGGTATTTTTTTATGACTAAAATGACACTTGCTGAGGCCCGCCAGGCATTGATGGATCTGCAGCGTAAAATGGCTGCATATGACCATGCGGTGGGACTCATTTATTTTGACGGATGCACATATGCTCCAAAGGATACTGCGGAAAACAGAGCCACTACCATGGCTATCCTTACAGAAGAAATATACAGACAGAGTACATCCGAAGAGACCGTGGAACTCCTTGAGTTCCTCGACACGCACAAGGATGAACTCAGTTCTGATGAGCAGCGCATGGTATATTTGCTTCTCAAGGACATCCGCGACATGAAGAAGATCCCGCCGGATGAATACATCGCCTATCAGGAACTCCTCATAATGTCGGACGATGTATGGCACAAAGCAAAAGAGACTTCGGATTTTGAACTTTTCCGTCCGTATCTTGAAAAGATCTTCGATACTCACAAGAAGTTTGCCAGATATATTGAGCCTGACAAGGATCCGTTCGATCACTGGCTCAACGTATACGAAGAAGGTCTTGACATGAAGACCTGTGACGAGTTCTTCGGTAAGCTTCGTTCCGGCATAGTGCCTCTTCTGAAGCGTATCAATGAAAAGCCTCAGATCGATGACAGCATCAGGCATGGTTATTTTTCCCCTGAAAAGCAGGAAGAACTCGCTTACATTCTGATGAACAAGATCGGGCTCGACCTCGGACATGTCGGTCTGGCCACGACGGAGCACCCTTTCACGACCAATTTCGGATCGCACCTTGATGAGCGTATCACCACTCATTATTACGATGACGATTTTGCCTGCTCCATGTTCAGCGTCATCCATGAAGGCGGCCACGCTCTCTATGACACCGGCTCGGCGCCTGAACTTGCCTTTACGGTCCTGGACTGCGGCGTCTCAATGGGTATCCACGAGAGCCAGAGCAGGTTCTATGAGAATATCATTGGCAGAAGCAAGGCCTTCTGTAGCATGATATTCCCGGAGCTGAAGCGCATTCTGCCAGAGCAGATGGCAGGCTATACAGCTGACGATCTTTACTGCGGCATGAACAAGGTGGAACCGTCGCTCATAAGGACGGAAGCTGACGAACTTACATACTCCCTGCATATCATGATCCGTTATGAACTGGAAAAGCGCGTGATGCACGACGAGCTTGAGGTCAAGGATCTGCCTGCTGAATGGAATCGCTTGTATAAGGAATACCTCGGTGTCGACGTTCCGGATGATAAGCACGGCGTCCTTCAGGACTGCCACTGGGGCAACGGCTCCATCGGATACTTCCCATCATACGCACTGGGTAACGCCTATGGTGCTCAGTTCCTTGCGAAAATGAAAGAGACCGTAGATGTGGACGCCTGCATTGCTGCCGGAGATTTCGGCCCGGTCAACGAGTGGAACCGTGAGCACATATGGCAGCACGGCTGCAGATTCAAGCCATCCGAACTGCTTGAGCGCGTATTCGGCGAGCCTTTCGATCCTCAGTACTACATCAATTACCTCACAAAGAAGTTCTCGTATGTATACGGGCTTTAACATAAAACCTGCATAACACCTGCATAACAAAAGACCGCAGCCGGAAAGGCTGCAGTCTTTTTTTGTGTTTTTTCAGTTTATCAGAACAGACTGCGACGTGAAGAAGCCTTGCAGAAGCATGGAGCCGATGCGCAGCCGCCTTTCGCGGTCTCACGAAGACTTTCAGGCAGTGATCGTCCTACATCGAGCATTATCTGGATCATCTCGTCAAGAGGCACATGCACTCCTACATCTGCAAGAGCCAGTTCGGCTGCGGTATATGCAGCAGCCGCACCCATGGCGTTACGTGTCTGGCAAGGCACTTCCACCAGACCGCGTACCGGATCGCAGACCAATCCGAGCAGATTGGAAATGGCGATGGATGCTGCATCGCAGCATTGCTCCGGCGTCCCGCCGAGCATCTCAGCCAGCGCGCTGGCTGCCATCGCCGCCGCAGATCCTACTTCCGCCTGACACCCGGCTTCAGCTCCCGCAACAGAAGCGTTTCTGGTCATCAGGTATCCTATCGCGCTCGCGTTTATAAGGCCGTGCCTGAGTGTTTCGATATCGATGTTTCTGTACTCATATATGGATAGCAGCACCGCAGGCACAACACCTGCAGAACCGGCAGTCGGCGCAGCCACTATAACTCCCATGCTGGCATTGGTCTCCGCAATTGCAAGCGCGTAAACAAGAGCATTGTGCAGCGCGGTCCCGCAGGCGGTCTTGTCATCATCAAGTTTTGACAGTTTAAATGCCTCTCCTCCCAGAAAACCTCCCATAGAAGTCTGCGGATCCGATATGGCTCTGTTAGCCGCCACATTCATGACTCGCAGGCATCCGTCGATCTGCTTAATTATGGCCTCTCTGCGTGTTTCTCCAAGCTGCATCTCCCTGTTGATCATGACTTCTGAGATCGGCATGTCATTGTCAGCGCAAAGTCTCAGCAGTTCTTCTGCATTCCTGAAATCCCAGTCCATGACATACCTCCTACATTCCCTCTATCAGGTCCACGCTTGTGACAGTCTCATATTCCAGGATCTCTTCCTTGAGTTCATCAGGGATGAAATCGTCTGACTCTATAACGGTGAAAGCTTTCATACCTTTTCCGTCACGAAACATCTTCATATAGGCGATATTGATCTTATATGCAGCAAGACGGCTCGTTATGAACGCTACTGTTCCCGTCACATCCTGATGTCCCACGATCAGCGTGCTGTACTCGCCGGTGAAATCCACCCGTATGTCATTTATGCGTTTTATTCTCACGCGGCCGCCGCCTATCGACTCACCTCTTATGAGCAATGTATGACCTCCGGTATCTTCCATAACGACGTCCACGGTGTTGGGATGTTCCACCTCCGTGTCCGTATCGATAATAAACGATACTTCAAGGCCGTTCTCTTTAGCTTGCTCGTATGCGTCTCTTATCCGTATATCATCTGACTTGTATCCAAGCATCCCGCCTATGAGAGCCCGGTCCGTGCCATGTCCTTTGTATGTGTCAGCAAACGACCCATACAAGGTAAAAGTTGCTTTGACAGGTATGCCTGAAAAGATCTGTCGCGCCATCCAGGCTATGGTAGCAGCACCTGATGTATGTGAACTCGAAGGGCCCACCATGACCGGTCCTATGACATCGAATATGCCAATATAATTATTGCTCATACAGCCTCCTTCAGATTCTGACCGTCAGAATGTTCAGTCCGAGTGTATTGCGGTATTCTATGTCCTCCATGATCTTGTAGATCATTCTGATGCCCATGTTCTTTGCAGGGTCATCCGGGCTGAATACCCGGCTCCTCTCCTTCGGATCGAATGGTATGCAGTCATCTTTGATGCGGAGTATTACTTTATCGTCTTTGTGCGTCACGCGCACGTCGATGGAATGGTCCTTATTGTCCTTGGTAAATCCGTGCTCCACTATGTTGACCGCCATTTCTTCCATGGCGAGAGCCGCGAAATAGGCGCGTTTCTGATCTATGCCTTTACTGAGACAGAACTCCTGTATCTTTTCCGCGACTTCCACGGCTTCTTCAGAGGTGCGGACAGTTATGTCTATGCGCTCATCCTCGGATACTCCGAAACCGTCGGGTATCATCATGAGGTCTTCCAGTCTGCGTGGCATCCGTCTGCAGAATACCCACGCGAAAACGATGACAAACAGGACGCATACCACACCGTTCAAAAGGTTTGCCGCGTAAACTCCGTTGGTCCCCATAGGTACTATCAGTATGGCCGAGAAACCCGCCACGCAGAGCACGCCGTCGAGCAGGGCCAGCAGGTTGACATAAAGCTGATTTCCGTTTATCTGCTCAAAGCATGAGAAGATCGAAGCGAACACCTCAAACGGCATGCAGAAGCAGAGTATGCGGATGCCCCACACAGTCATCGAGAATACGCTCTGCGAAGTATCCTTGTAAAAAATGTATGTGAGCGGTACGGCAAAGGCAAATATGACCGCGTCGACCGCTATCATGAGCGGAATGAAATACCGTGTCACCACTCTCATGATGTTGACCAGAGTGCTCCTGTCCTCTTCTCCGACGCTGACGCTGATCAGAAGCCTCGCCACTACAAGCATTCCTCCCTGTATGGCCCAGAAAATGCCCAGCAGATTGTTGGCTGTGGCAAATGCGGATATACCCGCCACCCCGGTGTGTCTGTCGAGAAGACCGTTTACTATGAGTCCCCTGATAGTCAAATACAGAGCGCTTGCGCCGCCCGGGAATCCGACTGCAATGATACCTGCCATCTCGCTCAGGTTCGCGCTTCCGCCTAACACCTTTATCTTCGACCTTTTTGACAGGAAATACTGCAGTTCGACGCCGAACATCACCCACATGCCAAGCGATGATGAAAGCGCAAGACCGAAAGCCCCGAGTGCCATCACCTGCACAAAGATGAAACATAATACCAGGTTTACAGCTATGTAAACAAGACCGGCCTGCATCGACCTTTTGCCCATGCTTTCTATGGACAGGAACGGAGCGAGCTGCGTGCTCAGCATGTATGGCAATATACCGATCGCCTGTCCCATTATGTAAATGTTGAGGACCTGCCTCGCTTCCTGATCCTCCGTAAGCATGCCCGTCAGGTCAAATGCTCCCATCAACGCGACTATGAGCGTGATGACCAGCGCCAGACCTGCGGTGATCAGCAGATCCATCGAAAAGATGTCCTGTATCTTATCGAAGCGGTTCTGTCCCAGGTATTTGCCGCATATTATGGCGCATCCTCCCGCCAGAACGGTGCAGATCGCGGCAATCAGAAGCGTGAACGGGTTGTACAGACCTACGGCGGTCATAGCGTCTATGCCTACGTAATTCGTCGCAAAGTAACTGGAGACCAGGCCGTTGACCGAACCTACCGCTGCGAACAGCACCTGTATAGGCAGCATTCTGAACATCATCTTGCGTATGATGTCCAGACTGTTGTCACCTGCCTTTATCGTTCTGTTATCCGATTGTCCCATCATGCCTGCCATATTTCTGTTTTTTCTCCATATCTCAAAATACCGGATCTTTATTTGTACTGCAGTGCGCGGATGAATTCCTCTTCCCTTTTCGTCAGCTTATGATCGCTGCGCGTGAGGTAAGCGCTTCCCACCTCGATGTCCGCGTCCTCATCAAGACAATATGAGATGTCTTTCAGTACGAACATCTTCTCATTGTCCGGGAACGGCATGTTTATGATAGAAAGGTATCTGCCGCTTAGAAGCGCGTCCATGAAAGCTCCCCGGTCGGACACTGAAAGGCGGTCCATCGACCGCGACATCTTGAGATGATCCAGCATATACAATATCGTGCTTTCGTCATCAAAGAACACCACCGCGCTCGAGAGCAGATCATCATGATCTATGCGTTCCTTTCCGGCAAGCGGATGCCGGTCAGACATTATCAGATAAGTGCCCATCTTTTCAAAGAGGACATTGTATCTGAGATTGTTCTTTTCTGCCAGGTTCCGGAACTTCCGGGCCTTGCTTGTTGCGTGATAGATGATGCCGAGCGAATATTCCCTTTTCGCCACAGCTTCGATTATATCCATGTTCCCCATCTCGCGCATGCGGTCGTCGAGTGTGCTGTTCAGGCCGTTATGGAACTCAAGGAAGTGTTCCGTAACGAATCTGGAATAATAGGTCGCTACCCTTAGAGGATACTCCCTGTTGTCCGATAGTGACTCAATGGCAGCCATCTCCGACATTATCTTTTCTGCATGCTTTATGAAGGTCTTGCCCTGCTGCGTGAGCTCTATGCCCTGATTGCTCCTTATGAAAAGAGTGCATCCCAGTTCCTTCTCGAGTGAATTGATCATTCCGCTCAGATACGGCTGGGATACCAGCATCTTTTTTGCTGCGGTGTTTATAGAGCCGGCCTGTGCGATGGCCAGTGCGCATTCCAGATGTCTGAATGTCATAACCGGTCCCTCCTATAATGGATATAGTATACCCTACTTATAACCAAATTGTTATAACAGAATTAACTATTTTGGGGATTTGGCAGCCTCTTTTTTTGTTTCTATAATTCTAATTGTAAAAGAAGTCTGAAAGGAGGCACCTCATGGTCAACAAGTATTTCGGAGAAGCCGCGTCGATCAAAGGAGATCTCGTCAGCTGGCGCAGACATATACATCAGAATCCCGAGCTGGGTCTCGATCTTCCGGAGACATCGGCTTTCATCAAAGCCGAGCTTGAAAAGATGGGCATCCCATGCAAGGTAAGCGAGAAGAACAGTCACGTAGTGGCACTGCTCGGCAAGGGAGATAAATGCATCATGTTGAGGAGCGATATGGACGCCCTTCCAATGGCAGAGGAATCCGGCGAGGAATTCGCGTCGACCAACGGCTGCATGCACGCCTGCGGGCATGACATGCACGCGACGGTGCTTCTTGGAGCGGCCAGACTGCTGAAGGCCCATGAGGATGAGCTCAAAGGTCAGGTCAAGCTGCTGTTCCAGTCCGGTGAGGAAGTTTTCAAAGGCGCGCAGAGCGCTATCGACGAGGGTGTGCTCGAGGATCCGAAAGTGGACGCTGCCATTTCCGCACATATGGCATCGGCATTCCCTGTAGGAGGCATAGGCTGGGGATACTTCCCGATGTCTGCTGTTTATGGATTCAGGATCGACGTAGCCGGCAAAGGTACCCACGGCTCTACGCCTGAAAAAGGAGTGAGCGCCATGAATGCGGCGGTGCACATCTATCTTGCGCTTCAGGAACTTATCGCGCGCGAGATCACGGCTTCGACTGAAGCCGCCCTCACTATCGGACGCTTCGAATCCGGCAAGGCAAACAACGTGATCCCTGCGTCAGCCGTCCTTGAAGGCACTCTGAGGACTTTCAGTCCTGAGACCCGCGATTTCCTGGTTGCCCGTATCACAGAAGTCGCTGAAGCTGTAGCTAAGGCATACCGTGCTGAAGCAGCTGTCACTGTAGTGAGCGACTGTCCTGCCACCATCAACGATAAAGCCCTGACTGACGAAGTCGTAGAGATCTGCAAGTCTGTCAATAGTGACTTCCAGGTGCTCGATGTCTATCACGCCATGGGCTCGGAAGATTTCGCGTTCTTCACAGACAAGGTCCCTTGCTGCTATATAGGCATCGGAGCTTTGTACGGGAACGGCTATCCGGTATATTCCGAGCACAATCCTAAGGTGCGTTTCAACGAAGACGCTCTGGTGGTAGGTTCAGCAACATACGCTACCATCGCAGACGAGTGGCTCAGCAAGCGCGCATAACAATGTTATCTGACAGAGCTGTACTGCTCTGAGATATATACAAGTCTTTTAGGTGTTAACAAGAAAGGGGAAAAATATTATGGATGCAATGCAAATCGCCAACAGTATACCAATGTGGGTCGCATGTGGTATCCCTGTATGTCTGATCATTTTCCAGTCGCTGCTCTTCATGAGCAAGGCACGCCAGGCCAGCAAGGACATTGGGCTCTCTGATGACACAGTCAAGAAGGCCATCAGAGCTTCTGCAATCACATCGATCGGGCCTTCACTGGTCATCCTGAGCGGAATGCTCTCGCTGCTCGTAACAGTCGGCGGACCTGTAGGCTGGATGAGGCTCTCGCTCATCGGTTCGGTAATGTTTGAAGGTATCGCCGCCGGTATCGGAACACAGCAGGTAGGTGTCACACTCGGCGCTGACCCTATGACACCGACAGCTCTCGCGATGGCAGTATGGACCATGGTGCTCTGCTCGATCGGTTGGGTAATCTTCGCTACATTCTCTGCAAGCCGTATGGAAAAGATCCAGCACAAGATCACCGGCGGAAGCACAAAGCGCATGGGGATCATCAGCGGTGCAGCCATCGTTGCCTGCTTCTCCTCATTCGTTGCCAGCCACCTCATAAAAGCCAATGCTGACGTAGGCTTCTATTTCAGCAAGAACGCAGTAGCTGCTATCCTCGGAGCCCTCTTCATGTTCATCATGATGAAGATCTCCGCCAAGCACAAAAAGCTCTCTGAGTGGAATCTGACGATCGCCATGGTCGCGGCCATGATACTCACGGCTATCCTGCCTATCGGTGCATAAGGAGGTACATCATGAATAAGGAACAGAAAACGGAATACTTTGAAAATACATACATGCCTAAGATGCACCGCTACGGTAAGCTGATCGGCGTCATCGGCGTACTCGTGTCGTTCATACCGCCTATCGTGCTCGCGGTCGTATTCAAGGCGATCCCTGACTGGGGCAAACTGCCTGCAGCATTCCTGACAGGCGCAGCCGCATTCGGCTTCCTCTGGATCATGGAGCCGATTGGATACTTCAACATCCTCGGCCCTGTAGGAACATACATGGCCTTCCTTTCCGGCAACATCTCCAACATGCGTGTACCGTGCTCTTCGATGGCTCAGGTATCCGCAGGTGTAGAGCCGGGAACAGAAGAAGGATCGCTCATCGCGACCATCGGAATGGCTGTATCCGTACTTATCAACGTAACGATCCTGACGATAGGCGTCATTTTAGGAACGGTAGTGCTGTCCAAGCTGCCTGCCGGAGTAGTCGGCGCGCTCAACTACCTGCTGCCTGCTCTCTTCGGAGCTCTGCTGATGCAGTTCGGCATCAAGGACATCAAGTACGCCATCGGCATGCTCCTCTACTGCTGCGTGCTCTACGTGCTGATCTACCTCGGAGTGTTCAGCTGGCTGCCATCGGCTGCAAACTGGCTGCCGATCATCACAGCTGTATTCGGCGGTATCGCCTTCAAGCTGATCGTAGATAGCAAAAAGGACAAAGCTGCCGCAGCGGCAGAAAAAAAGGATGAATAGATCCTGACGAATTCAATGTATCTTTCGGGCTGCCCGGGGACTTCCGCGGGCAGCTCATGATCTATAACCAGAGGTCTGTCATGGATAAAAAGAAAATATATGATATAGTCGACAGCCTGAACCCGGGTCTTGAAGAAGCCTGCAGGTATATCTGGCAGAATCCGGAGCTTGGCGGAAGCGAAGAAAAAGCAAGCGCTTACTTCCGCGATATGCTCGGCAAAGCCGGGTTTGAGATCCACGAGATCGACGGCATGCCTAACGCGTTCTATGCTGAATATGGCAGCGGCAAGCCGGTGATAGCCATACTCGGCGAGTACGATGCTCTGCCGGGCCTGTCACAGAAGGCGGAAGCGGCCAAATGCGCTGTCACGGAGGGCGCTCCGGGACACGGCTGCGGTCACAATCTTCTGGGATCGGGTGCTGCGACAGCGGCTGTCGCTCTTAAAGAAGTCCTTGATAAAGACGGGCTCACAGGGACCATAAGGTTCTATGGCTGTCCTGAAGAGGAGCTCCTGATAAAGGGCAAGGTCAAGATGGTCTACTATCATCTCTTCGATGACGTCGATTTCGCGCTCACCTGGCATCCTATGTGCCACACGCTGGTATGGGACGGCGCAGCTCTCGCGAACATGTCTGCCAGGTTCTATTTCACGGGCATTTCGTCGCATGCCGGTGCGGCGCCTGAAAAAGGCCGCAGCGCTCTGGACGCGGTGGAGCTGATGAACGTTGGAGTCAATTACCTGCGCGAACACGTGATAGACAAAGCGCGCATACACTACACCACCAACAGCGGCGGACTCCCTCCGAACATTGTCCCGCCTAAGGCGGACAGCTGGTACTTTGTCCGCGCGCCTCACATGAGCGACATAAGGGAGATCATCGAAAGGATCAAGAAAATCGCCGAGGGAGCCGCGCTTATGACGGAGACTCAGGTCGAGTCGGTGATCGAAGGCGGCTGCTGCGAGATCCGCGCGAACCACGCGCTCTCAGATCTCGTTCAGGAGAACCTGGAAGCCTGCCCTCTGCCTGAATACACTGCTGAGGAGCTTGAATTTGCACGGGCCCTGCAAAAGGAGTGCAACCCGGCGGTCGTTGCCAGAGACACTGCACTCTTTGAAGCGTACGATTCCCCGATGATGCAGAAAGTAGGCAGACGCGACCTTCATCTGGCTGCTCCTCTGACAGCGTCGACTGACGGCGGAGATGTCAGCTTCGTAGTGCCGATGCATATGTTTGCCGTAGCCTGCTGGCCGGTCGGAGTTGCTCCGCATACATGGCAGGCAGCCGCGGCGAATGGTACGACTCTTGCCGAAAAAGGCGCACTGTACGCTGCAAAGGTGTTGGCATGCACGGCCTATGATCTGCTTACTAAACCGGACAGAGCCACGGCCATCACAAAAGAGTTCGAGGCAACAAAGGATCCTGACTACAAGCCTATGCCACAGCTGGACTAAAAAAGGGATCTGCACATGACAAGAAAAAGGAGCCGGCCTGCTTATGGCGACCGGCTCCTTTTGGTTGCGAACTCTTTATTATGCTGTGTTCTCTTTTCAGGGGTATTCCTACTTTGGTGTGTACTCCGCAGGCACTTCTATCACCATATCGGATGTAGGGAATGATGCACACGGGTGTATGTAATCCCATTTGACATCCGCCCATCTCCTGTTCTCGTTCTCAGGCGCGGCAAAGTATGTGCCCGAGAGCACCTTGGAACGGCACCATCCGCACTCGCCGCTCCTGCAGCGCGAAGGCGCGGTTATTCCCGCTCTCTCTATCGCTACCAGGATAGGCTCCTCAGCGGCCGCCTTGATCTTATACTCCTCGGCGCCCTGCTTCACGGTGATATTGAACTCCTTGCCCTTTGCTTCCGCAGGGAAACCCTCCGCATCGGCTATCTTCTTTGTGACGCCGAGCATCTCGCAGCGGATGTTCTTCTTTGGAAGGCCGAGCTTGTCGAGTTCACCCTTCAGGAAACGGTACATCGCTTCCGGGCCGCATACGAACACGCTGTAAGGCTCCTTGGCATATTTCTTTATCAGGTCTGCCGTAATGAAACCATGTTCGAATCCCTCTGCCTCTTCATCGGAAAGCACATGCACCACATGCACTTTATCACATTTCAAGGCAATCCAATCGAGCTCATTCCTGAACAGAATCTGCTCTCTGGTCCTGCTTCCGAAGAGTATCGTAAGATCGAAATCTTCTGTACCTTCAGCAATAGCCTGAGCCATCGAAAGGAACGGCGTGATACCGCTGCCGCCGGCCAGAGCAACTATGTGCTTAGGATCGCGGAGCTCTTCATAGTAGAAGTTGCCCTGAGGTCCTGACGAAAGGACTTCGTCGCCTTCCTTGAATTCGTCCAGCATGTATCCTGCCGCGAATCCGTCCGGATTGCTGCGGACTGTTACGGATACGACTCCATTGAGCGCGTCCTTTGGTGATGAACTGATAGAATACGGTCTTGATACAGCACTTTCACCTATCTTCAGCTTCAGGGACAGATACTGACCTGCGCGGAAAAATGCCACAGGGCCTCCGTCCTTTGACCGCATCAGGAAAGTCTTCGATCCGGCTCCCTTGTGCTCTATCACCTTGTCGATGACAAGCTCCTGATAGTCCGGATGCAGAGCCTTTGCATTGTTATTGATAGCGTAATCTGCCGTGATCTCGAGGGCAGGTGCCGCCTGGATGGCTTTCTCACGCACCTTGGCCATGTTCTTGAACTTGAGCATGTCGAGAGCGCCTATAAGTCCGATCTTTACATTCACTGCCATGGCTCTACCTCCCTTCATCCTTCAGATCCTTGAGTGCAAGGCGCGCCATCAGTCTGCCGCATACATACGCGGAGCTGTAGCCGTCGCCCCTCGGGCCTGCTGCTCCGATAGGTCTGAGACCCTTGATCGGATAGTCGGATCCGAGCATCATCATCCTTGCCATCATGGCGTCCCATCCGGCTGTCTCATAGCCATAGACGGAGCCTTCCGGCGTTCCGAGATATCTCGCGAATGTCCAAGGCGAGGCCACGCAGATCTCCTCGATGTAAGGCTCGATGTCGATGCCCGCACGGTCCTTCAGAGTTTTGATGAACTTCTTCGCGTATTTGTTCTTGTATGCCACATAGTCCTCAGCCGCGAGATCGCCCCACTCGTCCGCGTTGCCCATCGATGTGAAGAATCCCACCGACGTACCCTCAGGTGAAGCGTCAGGATTCACGATGTTCTGGCAGAGGAAGATGGTGAAGTTGTTGCTATCATATCCGCCCAGGATGTTTTTGTATTCCTTCACGGAATCCGCAGTGTCAGCGAAGAATATGCAGTAGTCTTTGATGCCGAGCTCCTCGGCTGACTTATTGAGTCCAACGTATACGGTGTACATCCTTGCGCTGTAGTTGTGGTTCCTGGCTGCCGAGAGCTTCTTCTCACGCTCAGGGATCAGCTCTTTAGGCATCATCTTCGCGTAGATGATATCCGGGTTGATGTTTGCCAGAGCATAGTCGCAGGCGACGTCGCCGTTCGTAGTGCGAACTCCGCAAAGCCTGTCTCCGTCAAAGAGGAACTCCTCTGCCCTGCAGTTGAACCAGATTTCCCCGCCCAGCTCACGCAGTCTCTCCACCATCGCGGTGCTTATCTCGTGAGATGTATGCGCAGGGATGTAGGCTGACCTTGAGATGTACTTCATCGACATGTTGCAGTAATGGATGAAGGCCATGCGGTCCATGTCTATCCCCAGATAGCCCCAATATGTCGACAGGATGTCGCGGCACTTCTGCGGCAGCCCTATCGCCTTCCACACCTTGCTGACAGGGTATGCGCCCGTTCTCAGCAGGTTAGGATACTTTTCTTTCAGCACTTTCGAGTCCGCATGACCGTTCGAACCGCTTATATAAGCTGTGCCGGCCATGATCTCGTTAAGCAGTTCGAAGTACTCTTCCATCTTTTCGCGCGAGCCCGGTACGTAGTACTCCATCTTGTCGATGAAGGCCTCGTTACCGAAAGGCATGCTGACGTCCATAGGGCTTCCGTCTGAATACTTGCTGATGATACGGAAGCAGTCAGGGACCTCGCTCCAGTCCACCTTGACGCCGTAATCATTCATCATCTGACGTATCTCTCCCGGATCGTCCGCGCTGCCAATATCACAGAGCTCGTGCAGCGAAGGTTCGAATTCGAATCTGCCCCTTCTGAAACTCGTCGCGCAGCCGCCCGGCAGATTGTGCTGTTCTATGAGCAGGACCTTTTTACCCTCGCACGCGCAGTGCAGAGCTGCCGAAAGGCCTGCATTACCGGCGCCGACAACGACGATGTCATAACGTTTATCCAAGCAATACACCTCCTTTATTCATAAAACTCTTTGAAATACTGTATGTTGGCGAGCATCGGCTTGATTTCTCCGGCCTGCTCTTTTTTTATCACCTCAACGATCTTGTCGTTCACAGGAGTAGGAACTCCGTACTTTTTGCCCCACTCGCAGACGACTCCGTTGATGGCGTCGACCTCGCAAGGCTTTCCCTTCTGGAGATCCTGAAGCATCGAAGGAACAATGCCGAAGTGCTTCTTCATGGCGATAGGCACCAGCAGTTCCGCGACCTTCTGTTTAGCTTTATTTGTGTAATAGAAGAGTTTGGTGATGTCCTTGCCCTGCACCGGGGCGAACTCCACTCCGCCGGCATGAGCGACATCGATGCATTCCTTCATGCACTTAACGGCCACTTTGCGCGCAGGCTTCCAGCCGGCTACATCACCGAATGTTCCGCCTATGACAGTTCCGAGTCCTGAATATGTCGCGTTGATCAGAAGTTTGGACCAGCGCGCGCCCAGGAGGTTGTCCTCGATGTCCACAGGGCACATATGCTCAAGCACGCCCTTAACCTTGCTCAGGCTCTCATCGGATATTCCTTCCATGCCGCCCATATGGAACGACAGGCTGTCAGGATCGCTGGTAAGTTCACAGTTGCCAGGCTCTGTCATCGTGGCTCCCCACTCGACCGTACATCCTATGGTCCTGTCCGCGCCCACTATCTCGGCTATTCCCGGTTCAGGTATGCCGTTCTGCAGCGTGACTATGACTCCGTCATCAGCCAGCTTAGGCTTCAGCATCGATACGACCTCAGGATTATGCAGCTGCTTTGTCATCAGGAAAATGATGTCATACGGTCCCTGCATCTGATCCGGAAGGATGGCGTTTACCGGTGTCGTAAAATCCACCGTTCCGCCTATATGAGCTCCGTTCTTCTGCAAGGCTTCAACATGCTTTACATTTCGGTTCACCAGCTCTATCGGAAAACCGTTCTGTGTGAGATAAGCTCCGAGTATCGTGCCTAAGGAACCCGCTCCGTAGATTGCGCATTTCATTTTTTCAGCCTCCTATCTTTATTATGTCCCCTAAACCTTCGAATGAATAACCTCCCAGTTCGTTCAGTTTGTCTTTGAATCCGTCGCTCTCCAGCAGTCTCAGAAAGCACTGCATCTCAGGCATCCTGATGGTCTCCGGTCTCATGGCAAAGTCATATTCTTCATCACCTACCGGTATGAAATCGAGTCCCATCGCATGAGCAGCCGAGTATACACCCATGCCGCAGTCAGCATCGCCGCTCGCAACCTGAGCGGCGACCGCCATATGTGTCGACGCTTCAGCATCATAGCCGACCACATCTTCCGGAGATATGCCGGCCAGCTTCAGCTTATAGTCCAGAAGCACTCTGGTACCTGCTCCCCGCTGTCTGTTGACGAACCTTACCCTTGTCAGGTCCTCGACTCCATGGATGCCAAGCGGATTCCCCGGCGCGACCATCAGTCCTTGTATTCTCCTCACTCCCTTTACCAATAACATTTCTTGGTTAGGAAACAGCGACTTTATGTATGACTCGTTGTATACTCCCGTTTCCTCATTCAGAAGATGTGTCGGGGTTATATGAGCTTCGCCTCTCTGAAGTGCCATGAGGCCTCCAAGGCTTCCAATATGCGTGCTTGAGAGCCTTATGCCCTCGCTTTCTCCAGACATCATATCGGATATGACATCGAGAAGAAGATCATGGCTTCCGGTGCATACGATGGTACTGTCTATGTCTTCAGCGGATCTGAAGAGAGTTACGTCTACGGTCTGGCCCGCTTCATATCCTTCGTTCTCCTGAGGTATTATGCAGAAACCATCGGCTCTCACAAGGCTCATGGCAGCTCCGGCTCCCCTCGCGAGCGGAGCGCATACATATCTTCCTCCTACCTTGCCCACCCTGACTCTCACGTACTCTCTGTGCTTGAGAGACGATACCAGTCTTCTGGAAAGTACGGCTTTTATACTGCTGCCCGCGGGTTCTTTCATTCCGGTGAGCTTTCTGAGCAGCGGATAAACAAAGTTCTCTACCGCAAGGTAAGCGGAAACCGGATATCCCGGTATGCCTACCACAGGCTTGCCGCAAGCCCTGCCGAGTATGACCGGCTTGCCCGGCTTCATGGCGACTCCGTGTATGAACACCTCGCCTATATCACGGAGTATATGCACCGTATAGTCCTCGGTGCCTGCGCTTGAGCCGGCATTCACTATGACGATATCATTATCCCCAAGCGCCTCAAGGATCTTTGCCTTGATGGCTTCATAATCGTCGGGGACTATGCCGTATCTCTCCGGGATGCCTCCGTTCTCTCTTATCATTGCCTCAAACATTCTGGAGTTGGATTCTATTATGTCCCCTTCTTCAGGATCCTCGTAAGGCTCTACTATCTCCGTGCCTGTCGGTATGATTCCGACCTTAGGCTGAGCGAATACGGATATCTCCGTCACGCCCCCGGAGAGAAGCACGCCTATGTCTATAGGCCTTATGACATGGCATCTGGTGAGTATCATCTCTCCCGCGACTATATCTTCTCCCACAGGTCTCACATGCTGCCATGCGGGAACGGATGAACGTATAATGACTCCTCCATCCGTTTCCTGTATGTCCTCTGCCATGATGACCGAGTCGTACGGCTTTCTTACAGGATCTCCCGTATCTACTATCACATAATCCTCAGCGGCTTTCAGCGTCAAAGGACGGGCCTCGGATGCTTGCGCAGTACGCGAAGAAATTACCGCTATGCCGTCCATGGCAGCGGAGTTATACAGCGGAGAAGAATAGCGCGCAAAGACCGCTTCGGCTGTCACGCGCCCAAGCGCGTCGATCACCCTGACCGTCTCAGCGCGGGGTTCAAGGACATCGCCCAATACCTCCATATATTTCTCCCTCGCCTCTTCAACGGGTGTCGTTTTCAGATAAAGGTTTCTTTTCAATTACTGCTCCTTTATTCCCACAGGAAGACATCGACCGTTTCTCCTGCTCTGATACCTTCCTGGTTCTCGCTCATTATAAAATATCCGTCAGCTGCGCTCATAGGTGATATCATGCCTGATCTTGCAAAAACAGGTTCTGCTTTATCACCTCTAAGTTTTACAAGCTGAAAGGTCTTTCTGCCCGGAGCTGAAGGTGTGTTTGAGGTGATTCTTGCTTTTACGGTGCGCATAGGCTCGCGTCCGGTCATGCAGCGCCAGAAACTTATGAACAATTGCTCATAAACCATCAGAGCCGCTGCCGGATGTCCCGGAAGTCCTATGAACAGTGTCTTACTTGCCATGTCATATCCCGTGATGGTCGGCTTGCCGGGTTTGGCCGCTATGCCGTGTGTAAGCACTCCGCAGTCAGCGGCTTTAGCGATCAGTACGGCTGTCATATCCTTCTTGCCCTGAGAGCTTCCGCCGGATATGACTACCAGATCGCTGTCATTCTTAGCGGTCTCAAGAGATTCCGATATAGCTTCGATGTCATCCTTTACGGAAAGAGTTCTCATCACGGTGAACCCTTCTGCCGCGCTCCTCGCGGATATCGTGAATGAGTTGACATCTCTTATCTGCCCCGGGCCCGGAAGATCTTCAGGACTTACCAGCTCATCGCCTGTTGAGATAATTGTGACACGCCACGGCACGAATACAGGCACTGTAGTGATGCCTGCGGCCGCAAGCACTCCAATGTCCTGCGGGCGCAGTTTCCTGCCCTTGGAGAGCAAAATTCCGCCTTCTGAGACATCTTCACCTACCTGCACCACATTCTCTCCCGGCGATGCGGATTTTGAAACCGCAAGCATGTCATCTCCGAACGGCTCACAGTACTCCACCATGACTACCGCGTCCGCTCCTTCAGGCACTTCACCTCCCGTAGGTACATAGACGCAGCAGCCGGATCCCACCGAAAGCATTGAGGAATCTGTGCCGAGCTGCACCTCTCCCGTCACTTTCAGCGTAGTCGGGATCATGTCTCCCGCCGCTCCCAGGTCTTTGCTTCTGACGGCATAGCCGTCCATTATCGACCTTCTGTACGGAGGGATGTTTTCTTTTGAAAATATGTCAAAAGCAAGGACGCGCCCGGCCGCTTCGGACAATCCCACCGTTTCCGTTCCGGGCATTATGCCTTCGCAGCATGCCGCCAGCTTGCTCCTTGCTTCTTTTATCGTATCTACTTTGAGAAGATCCATCAGACGATCCTCCCTTTATCCATGTGATGTACTTTGTCGAACAGCTCGTTCATAGCATCCCATTGATGGCTGACTATAAGCCATGTGGATCCGTCCTCATCATGCCGTTCGCGTATGATCTCTTTAAAAAGTTCTTCGCTGTCCTGATCAAGATTTGACATCGTCTCGTCCATGAGTATCATCTTCGGGCGGAACACTACCGCTCTTAGGAACGACAGCTTCTGTCTCTCGCCGCTCGAGAGGCTGCCCGCGTACTGATCCTTTATCTGCAGGAGTCCGGTGCGCTCCATGAGACAGTCGATCTCACTTTGATCGATCTTCATGCCCCTTATCTTCAGCGGATAGACTATGTTGTCATAGACGTTCGCATGCATCAGATACGGCCTCTGGCTCATCATCGTGATATCCGAAGGCTTCAGCCCCTCATAATCGATATGTCCAGAGTCAGGTCCGGTGATGCCCATAATAAGCTTGAGCAGCGTTGTCTTGCCACAGCCGTTTGGTCCGACAAGCCCGTGGATGAGTCCGCTCTCTATCTTCAGGTCTTTTATGTACAGATCCGTTTTCCCTATCTTTTTTCGAAGCTCAGTAATTCTCATCGCGGATCTGCTCCTTTCTGACCGAATCGCTGAGCGTCTGCAGTATGAATGCCATGACAAGCAGCAGCAGGCCCAGCCCGATACCCTCCGAATATATTCCCTGACTTTTCAGGAGGGAGATCATGGTGGTCATTGTCCTCGTATGCCCTTTTATATTGCCGCCGACAAGCATTACCGATCCGACTTCGCTTATAGCCCTGCCGAACCCGGTGATTATGCAGAAATAGATCTCGTTTCTGAGTTCGCTGAGTATCAGCCTGTCAGTCTGTCTCTTGTCAGCGCCCATCGTCTTTGCAAATGCCCTTATGGCAGGCACCGCGCTTTCCGCATACGAAAAGACCATGCCGCTTATTATCGGCGTGATTATCAGTACCTGCGCGAGTATCATCCCCTTGACGGTGAACAGAAGCGCCAGAGGGCCAAGCGGCCCTCCGCGCATCGTCAGCATGTAAACCAGCAGTCCTATCACGACCGGTGGGACGCCCATGAGTGTCCTGTTGACCCTGACGACTACTCTTTTACCGGCAAATTCGTGGTTCTGCAGCCATAGTCCTATGATGACTCCCAGTACTGCAGAGATCAAAGTTGACGCGAAGGCCATCTCAAAGGTGACCTTTATCGCGCTCAGCACAGCAGGATCAGTAAATACTCCTCTGAGCCATTCAAGCATTATAGTTTAGTTGTCCGTTCCTGCGTTAGGTGTGAACAGAGCCTGCCCGTATGTGTCAACACCATACTGACCTATCAGCTCCTGAATTTCATCCGATGTGATCCATGCGATGAAAGTGTTGGCTGCTTCATTGTTGACCTGCGGATACTTCTCAGGATTGACAGCAATGACTCCATACTGGTTGAGCAGCTCATTGCCGCCCTCGCAAACAATATCAAGAGTGTAATTATTCTCTGAATCCATCGACTGCTTGAGCCATGTGCCTCTGTCAGTCAGACAGTAAGCTCCCTTTTCGTTAGCCATTGTCAGAGTTGCACCCATGCCCTGTCCGGTCTCGACATAATTTGGATTCCCCATAGGATCGATGCCGAGTCCTTCCCAGATCTTCTTCTCCTTCTTGTCCGTGCCGGAATCATCGCCGCGGGATGCGAAAAGCAACTGCTGATCATTGATGGCTCCGAAGAACGCAGCAACATCATTTGTCTTCTCAAGCGGCTCTGCAGGCCCTACAACTACGAAGTCATTGTACATCACAGGGAATCTCTCTACACCCCATCCATTGGCAACGAATTCCTCTTCACTGGCCTTGGCATGCACAAAAACGACATCTACCTGTCCTTCCTCACCCAGCTTAAGGGCTTCTCCTGTTCCTACAGCAGTCCACCGAAGGTCGATGCCTGTATCCTCTTTGAAAATAGGCTGCAGATAATCGAGCAGGCCCGTATCCTCTGTACTGGTGGTAGTCGCCATCAGCAGAACATTGTTTTCTTCCGCGGCTTCATCCCCGCTGTCTCCGCTTCCACCGCAGGCTGTGAATGCAAACACCATCACTGCGCTCAAAAGCAAAACGATCAACTTTTTAAGATTCATAAAAATACCTCTTTATATCTGGATTGAAATAACGGATAACGGTTTTATCGCCTTGCGCACTCGCCTGCGCGGCCCAGCATTATCTCAAGACCGTGCTCAAGCGGTCCCAACAGGAATTCAAGGCATTCCTTCACTGCCTTGGGGCTTCCCGGCAGATTGATTATCAAAGTCTCGTTTCTGATGCCGGATGTCGCTCTTGAGAGCATGGCAGTCGGTGTCTTTGTCATGGAGTATGCTCTTATCGCTTCGGATATGCCCGGAGTCATGCGTTCGCATACCTGAGCCGTTGCTTCAGGCGTCATGTCTCTCTTTGAGAAGCCTGTTCCGCCTGTGGTGAATATGACGTTCACCTGTCTCTGGTCAGCGAGCCTCATCAGTTCAAGTTTCAGAGTTGCAGGATCATCAGGAATGAGCAGTCCCTCTATCACATCATAGCCTGCCTCTGTCAGTATCTCTCCTATCAGCGGACCGCTCTTGTCTTCACGTTCGCCCGCCGCGCCTTTATCTGAAAGCGTTATCCATGCTGCTGTGAAAGCCCTTTTCGGATCTGCCTCTATCATTTCTATCATATCTCCCGCCTTTACGGCTCCGCCTTCAATAACTACGGTAAATACGCCTTCTCTCGGCATTATGCAGTCACCTACCTGATGGTATATTGCACAGTGTTCATGGCATTCCTTTCCTATCTGTGTGAGTTCCAGAAGGGCGTCGCCTATCCTGAACTTTGTACCTACCGGCAGCGTTCTGAGATCGAATCCTTCCACTATGATATTCTCGCCGAAGGCTCCGTTGTCCACTTCAGCTCCCCTTGCCCGGAAAGCATCTATCTTTTCAACGGAAAGCAGGCTGACCTGTCTGTGCCACTTTCCCGCGTGAGCATCGCCCTCAATTCCCCAGTCCGGAACGAGGGTTATCGAGGGCACTTCAGTCTTCTGCGTTCCCTTCTTTTCACTTATGCATACGGCAACTACCTTGCCCTTGCTGCTCATGTCCCTATCCTCCTATCTGTGACATCAGGCGTTTTTCCTCACGCATGTCATCCTCAAAGCCCGCGTCATTGAAGCAATGCGACTCTGGCTTCGCCAGTACCGCTCTGCGCAGAGTCTCGGCGATATCCTCATCCGATCCGGCCAGCGCAGGTACTATATCGATCTCCGTGTCATAGCAAAGGCACGGTCTGATCTTTCCCTGAGAAGTCAGTCTTATCCTGTTGCAGTCCGCACAGAAAACACCGTGTATCGGACTGATCAGGCCTATCGCTCCGGGAATACCGCTGCGCTTGTAATAGACCGCGGGACCGTTTCCGTGAACGCTTTCATCCGCCTCAAGATCAGGCCATCTTTCTTTCAGCCTTTTCAGCACATCGTTATTTGAAATGCCCGCTTTCAGCTTTCCCTCTCCCACAGGCATCTCCTCAATGAAGCGCACGTCTATGCCGTACCTGAAAGCCAGCCCGGCAAGATCGAACAGCTCATTTTCATTGGATCCCTTCTGGAGTATGCAGTTTACCTTTGTTTTTATTCCTGACTTTGCCGAAAGTTCAATGGAATTCAGGGTCTTCGCAAGATCTCCTCCGCCGGTTATGTATGTGTAATTATCAGGATCCAGGGAATCGAGGCTTATATTGACACCGTCTATCCCTATATCCTTAAGCTCATCGATGTATCTGTCGAGGATCTGTCCGTTTGTCGTCACCGTGACCTCTTCTATGCCCTCGACAGCCTTGATGCTGCGTATAAGATCCGTACAACCGAGCCTTACGAAAGGCTCGCCTCCGGTTATCTTTATCCTGCTTATGCCAAGTCCGGCAGCGACTCTGCATATACGCTCTATCTCCTCATATGTCAGTATCTGCGACATCGATACCTTCTCGCAGCCTTTTGGCATGCAATAAATACACCGCAGATCGCATCTGTCGGTGATCGATACGCGCATATAGTTTATTTCCCTGCCGTAATTGTCTTTCATTATCTTATCTAGAAAACGAAGTCTCCGCTCTTTCCGCCTGTCTTCTCTACCAGGTGGATATCACTCATTACCATTCGTCTGTCTATGCTCTTGCACATATCGTATATGGTGAGCAACGCAACTGAAACGCCTGTGAGGGCTTCCATCTCAACTCCTGTCTTGCCTTCGGTAGTCGCATCACAGATCGCCGTAATGGTACATGCATCCTCATCGACCTCGAATGTCACCGTAGAGTAAGAGAGTCCCAGCGGATGGCACATAGGGATAAGATCCGCTGTTTTTCTGGTGCTCATAATGCCCGCTACCTGTGCGACTGTGAGTACATCGCCTTTCTTCACGGATTTGGACATGATGGCATCCAGCAGCTCGCGGCTGACCTTCATGGTCCCCTTGGCTTTCGCCGTTCTTCTTGTGACCGGCTTATCCGAGACATCTACCATACGCGCGTTGCCCAGTTCATCAAAATGTGTAAAATCGCTCATTCCTTTTGCTCCTTGTTTGCAGACAGCCCCATAAAATGATAGCATTGATTTTGTAAGCAACGCCTGTATGGAGAGCTATCCATGAATAATAGATATAGCAGAAACTTACCAGCCCTATCCTCTGAGGACATGGACAAACTTATTAATAGCCGCGTTCTTGTTGCAGGATGTGGAGGTCTCGGCGGCTATGTCATCGAGTACCTCGCGAGGATCGGCACCGGTTCGCTTACAGTTGTCGATGGCGATGTGTTCACTGAATCCAATCTCAACCGTCAGCTGCTCTGTACTTCCGGGAACCTTGGAATGTCCAAGGCTCTTGCCGCGGCAGAACGCGTAAAGATCATCGACCCTTCGATCAATGTTACCCCTGTCTGTGAATACCTTACGGAAGCCAACGCTCACGCCCTTCTTGGCGGCGCTGACATCGTCATTGATTGTCTTGACAGCATAGAGTCGAGGCTCATGCTTGAGGGCGCCGCGGCTGACGCCGGTATCCATATGGTACACGGAGCCATAAGCGGCTGGGATCTCCAGGCAATGCTTATTCCTCCGGGATCGGGAATTCTCAGCGCTCTTTATGCGGACATGCATGAAGATGACACGAAGACATCGCTGTCATTCACCCCTGCCGCATGCGCGGCTCTTGAAGTCTCGCTGGCTGTCAGGTATCTGTGCGGTCATGATGTTCCGTCTGACGGAACGCTTTACGCAGGTTCGCTAAGAGACCCGCATTTCTGGTCTATCGACTTAACCTCCGGTGACGAGTGAGAAGAATCCCACCACATCACCGTCCTGAAGAACGTGCTTAAACTTAGCGCGTTCCCCGTTCACGCTTACCAGAAGCAGCTTCGCTTTAAGCGGGCTGCATTTTATTAGCCTCAGAACATCGCCCACCGTACTGCCTTCAGGAAGCTCTATCCATGACTTTGCGTCAAGAGCGCTTCTGTCACAGCCATGCGGCGGAAAGACTTTAACCCTCATATGGTATCACCATCAGTATGCATTCCATAGGGCAGCCCTTTGCACAAAGACCGCAGCCGATACATCTTTCGTTTACGAGTTCCGGAAACAGATTTCTGTATCTTCCGCTCTTTCCCGGACGCGTCAGATCAAGAGCACCGACAGGACACGCCTGCACGCAGATGCTGCAGCTGACACAGTTTTCATATTTAAACTCGGGTTGTCTTTTGAATGCCATGTCACATCTCCATCAGTCTGTTTATTCCAAGCGCTTCTATCGTCTCAGGCAGCGGATGCCCTGTCTTCTCATCCCATCCGAAGGCCTTCCAGTGCATGGCCACCTGTTCTTCATTTTTGAGAGTAACGCCCTTGAGAGGTCCGTTCTTCAAAGGCGGCATGCCCTGCATGCGCTTAGGCAGCTTCACCTTCGACGGCTCGTATCCATGCTTTACGTTGAACATCTGCCTTATAGTCTGGATCCTGGCGCCGATCTTCATGTAGTGATCACCGTCATATTCCCAGCCCGCAGCCGCATTCGCATACTCGATGGCCTTATACATATGTACACCCATCATCTCCGCATAGTAGCAGCAGCCGAGTCCGTCCATCAGCATCGAATAGCAGGTATTGGCCTTGGATGTGAGCGCCATCTCTTCTGTCGCTTCAAGGTCGTTCTTCTTGGAGTGTATCGTTGCCGGAGGAGCCCAGCTGCAGATGTCGCAAAGCGACATCGCGCCGTACTGGATCGCCATGCCGATGGTATGCTTGCCCGGTGCAGGCTCCGCCACCATATGTATGCCCAGCTGCGGATCGTTTCTTGTATCATGCATGCCCGGCTCCTGGCCGCCCACGTGTATAGCATATTCCTTGCCGCCGTACTTCTCGGAAGCCCTCTTTACGCCATCGGCAAGATCGTTTCCGAAACCATCGCGGCTTATCATCTTTTTGATAAGCGCTATCTCAGCATCCCAGTTGCCCCATGTGAGTTCGAGACCGTCGGTCTGCTCTTTTGTGATTATGCCGTTCTCATAGCATTCGATGGCCCATGCGACCGTGTTTCCGGCAGAAATGGTATCCATGCCGGCCCTGTTCAGCAGCTCATTCAGATAGAGCACTGAGTTCATGTCGCGGTTCACGCACAGAGGTCCGAATGCCTGAAGCGTCTCATACTCAGGCTTGTGTGTCTCGTAATACTCACTGTACGGAACTCCGCTTATATCCAGTCTGCCGCCGCATCCGAGCGGGCAGGAGTAGCAGTGATACTTGGACTCTTCTATCTTGTTTATCTTCTCCGGATTGTAGTCAAAGGCCATTCTGAGCCCGCCCACTTCACCCGGGCCGGCGCTCCAGTTTTTAAGCGGACCGTCTCCGCTCGTGATCGCAAGCGGTGTGTTGGATGGCGTGCCCCACTCGCGGAAAAGATATGAAGTCATCGAACCGTCAAGCGGGAGAGACGGCATCTTGCCCATGCCGATCCCCATGAATCCTATTCCTCCGCCGAGGCCCTTAGGTATCCACATCTTATTGATCTTGCGGCCAAGTTCTTTGGACAGCGCTTTTACCTCTTCAGGGTCCGCACATGGCATCGGTTTGCTGCCTGCAAGCACTACAGCCTTCAGCTTCTTGCTGCCCATGACAGCGCCGACGCCGCTCCTGGCGGCTATCCTTCCGCCTTCATTACAGATACCGGATATGAGAGATACGTTCTCTCCGGCTTGTCCTATCACAGCGACACGCGGTATCTTGCCGCCTGAATTGTCCGCGATAAGTTTGTTTTCAGCTTCGACCGCGTCAAGTCCCCAGTACTCTGAGGCATCTCTTATCTGAGCTCCTTTGTTGTCGCAGTACAGGTATACCGGTTTTTCTGAAATGCCGCTGATGAATATGGCATCATAGCCGCATTGCTTGATCGCAGGCGAAAAGACTCCGCCGCAGTTGGCGTCGCCCCAGCCCCCTGTCAGAGGGCTTTTGCATACGACCGTCCACCTGCCTGCCATGAAGGTGCCGGTGCCCGTAAGGGCTCCCGAGGTGAATCCGAGGATGTTTTCCGGTCCGAGAGGATCCGCCCCGGCAGGTATGTTCTTATACAGATACCAGGCTCCGAGGCCTTTGCCCGAAAGCACGGCTTCGTAGACTTCATCCGGTATCTTTTCAACTATTGAAGTCCCGGCAGTCAGGTCGACTCTGAGGACTTTCCCCGTGCAGGATTTCATGATTATTCCTTTCGTTTCTGTCTATGCGCGCACCGATTCGATGAATGCCCTGAAATCATTATATTTCCAGAGGACTGGTGTCGGATACAGAGGGTTTGATTCCTTCATAGCCCATCTGATTATCTGATCCACATCCTCGTCTTTAATCATATCAACCTTTTCAGGAATACCCGTCTTTTTCTTCAGTTCCTCCATCCAGGAGATGAACTTATCCGCCTTTTCAGCTTCAGAACTGCCCTCAATACCGCAGGCATCAGCGAGTTTTGCAAGTCTGCCGTGGACTGCCGGGCCGAATGCCCTCATCACATGAGGAAGCAGTATAGCCATTGCTTTACCGTGAGGGACTCCGTAGAGGCCTCCCAGAGTATGTCCGACCGCATGCACATATCCGACGCATCCCCTAGTAAAGGCCCTTCCCGCATAGAACGACGCCAGCTGCATGTTTTCTCTGGCAGCAATATCCGAGCCATCTTCATAAGCCTCGTACAGATTGTCATAAATCAGTTTCACCGCCTTAAGCGCCAATCTGTCCTCGACTTTGGTGTTGTATCTTTTGTTGGTGTACGCTTCAACAGCGTGGCACAGAGCGTCCATGCCGGTGGTCGCGGTAAGTTCAGGGGTGAGCGTCAGTGTCAGTTCAGGATCAAGTATTGCAAATGCCGGTATAAGGACTACATCCATTATCGTTTGCTTGTGATGCGTTTCAGCCTCTGTGAGGACGGCAGCTATCGTCGTCTCCGAACCGGTGCCGGATGTTGTCGGTATCGCAAACAGTTTAGGAACGAACCAATGAACGCTCAGAAGTCCGAACAGCTGCTTTACGCTCTTCCTTGGGTGAGCAGCTTTTGCGCAGATGCCCTTGGCGCAGTCCATAGGCGATCCGCCGCCCAGCGCGACCACGGAATCACATCCGCTCTCCCTGAACATACTGAATCCTGCCTCGACGTTGTCATCGGTTGGATTTGCCACTACATCCGCGTAAAGCACATGATCAATACCGGCTCCGTCGAGAAGAGCAGTCACCCTTCCGGCTATACCAGCTTCCACCAGTCCTTTATCTGTGACAAGCAGCACCTTTCCCGCGTCTTTTTCCTTCAGCACACGCGGCAGTTCCTTCACGGATCCCCTGCCGAAAATGTACTCAGGCATATGATATCCGAGGAAGTAGTTGGATATCTTCATTACGCCCTGATATGCGTCCCTATACAATCCATACATACTCTGTCCCTCCGTTCACCAGTAATTGCATATTATCCCAATTATTATAACAGTTTTTGCGGCAAAAGAGAAAGGACGGGGTCTCCCCCGTCCTTTGAGTTTTGGGATCTATTCCGGATCGCAATATTCGCCGTATTCGCACCCTATGCCTTCAGCGTATACCTCGTCTATGAGCTTCTCATTGCGGCCGAAATTCGAGCGTTTGTAAAGCTTGAGCGTGCCTGTTCCGTTGCCGCCGTTCCACAGTCTGTTGTGCTTCTTGTATCCGGTCGGAGCCTCGTACTTGATGTTAAGCATGTCTTTCTTATAGCACCTGATCTGAGTGTCGAGCTTCGCGGTCCTTGTGGTCTGAAGAACGTGCCAGTGGATCTCATCGTCGGTCTCCCAGCAGTCGAACTTGGTGCGCGACAAAGTCCAGAACTTGGAGAAGTTGAACTCGTAATCCTTTCCTTCATAGTAGAACTCACCCAGGAGCTTCCTGTTGAGCGCGACACCGAACACCTTTGGTCTGCCGCCTCCGATGTTGAATACGCTGTTCTCGAGTTTTTTGCCTGTGATAAAGCTTTTGAGATTGTTGGATGAGAGCCATACCCAAGGGCTGGTGAAATCGCCGCCCCAGTTTTTGTCTGAATAGCCGTTACAGGTCTCTGGTCTGAGAATATACTTCACACCGTTCAGAACTATCTCTCCGGTGAATGCGGTCTTCATGCCCTCTGCGTGCCAGAACATCTCGAAGGCGTTGATGGCTCTGAAGAACTTGCTTGCGCCGTACCCAACATGGAAAGCGATCTCCTTTCTGATATCGAATTTCCAGCTCATCTCTCCTGCATCGCTCATCCATTCCGGATGGGCCGCCGCCTCTTCAGGAGTAACCTTTATCGATCCTTCCGAGTGCACCTCGCTGCATCTGCAGTCATCAGCGACTATGCTGTACGGAGCCGTGGCGTGGATCTGAGCATCCTTGAGCGAGAAGAATCTGTGAAGCTGTCCGTGGTCCTCTCCCCAGAATCCGGCGTTGACCATCAGGTAAGACGGACGCCTGCCTGCCTTCTGAGCCTCAGGATCATTCCAAACGATCACAGGCTCGTCTTCTGCAAGCGCAGGGTTGCATGTGAAGAACTCCACGTAGAAAGGCTTTAGTTCTCCCGTCTCGGCGTTCTCAGCCGTCATCGAATGCCACCACCAGTCATAGCCTTTTTTTGCGAGCGGACCGTAGAGCATCCAGCGGTCTCTGGTAATATCATGAATGTTAGCCATAATGATCTCCTTTCACTTAAAGTTTCACATCTGCGCTTATTTCTTCTCGAGTTCTTCTTTTATCTTCAGGAATCTCTTAAGTCTGTTCTTCTCAATACCGCAGTAGAAGCTCTTCACAGGCGGCACTATGCCCATGAGGAGTTTGGAAGGTCTCCATACCTTGCACGGATAGATATGCTTCTTTGCCCTCTCTATGCCATCTATCATGCGGTCAGCTACGAGCTCGGCCTTCTGCACAGGGAACGGACGCCCCACGTCGATGCCGTTTCCGCCCACATTGAAGAAGTTTGTGGCTGTAGATACCGGATACACAGCGGTCAGCTTGAGGTTCTTTGGCGCCTCATATCTTACGGCCTCCTGAAAACCTTTCATGGCAAACTTAGTCGCTGTGTAAAGAGAGTATCCCGGGATGGCCATCTCTCCCATAGCAGATATAGTCCAGGCAAGGTGTCCTTCTCTGCCGTTCAGATGCTCAATATACTTAGTGTATGTGTAGATAGGTGAGATCGTATTGAGACTGAAGATGTTCTGGATGCGGTCCCAGTTGACATAGTCTAGCTTCTCATAATACGGTGCGCCCGCATTCGCGATGATGAGATCGATCTTGTCAAAGAGCGATTCAGCCTTCTCGAAGAGTTTATCTACTCCCTCTTGCCTGCTTACGTCGCAGTTGAAGAGCGTGACGTTATCACCATAGCCTTTCAGCTTCTCGATCGTCCTGCTCGTGGCCAGCACCTTGTTGCCCTTCGCAGGGTCCGCAAGTTTGTCAAGCAGTTCCTTGCCGATGCCGCTCGACGCTCCGGTTATGACGATCGTCTTTCCCTTGATATCATTGATCTCTTTCCTGAATATCTTCTCAGTGATGTCGCTTATTACACCCATTGCCGCAGCCTCCTTAACTCTAACAGCTTTAATTTTTTCAGCTTCGACTCCGGTCCCTTCGTTACCCATTTCTATCTGCATCACCGTATCGTACGCGCTGTGGCAGGCGTGCGCTATGGTTCCGCTTTTCTCTGCGTCTCCTACGCAGAATACATTACTGACTCCGACTTCCTTCAGCTCTTCAGCCAGCTTCGTCTGTGGTCTGACTCCCATCGCCAGCACGACACGGTCAGCCGGTATCTTGGTCTGTTCGCCTGTAGTCTTGTCCTCTACTATGACTCCGCCGTTCTCTATACTGCAGAGCTTTGTGCCTGTCAGTATCCTTGTTCCGTACGGTCTGATCCTCTCCATCTCGTCATCGACAAGCTGGAACCACGCGCCCGGAGCGATCTCATCCGCCATCTCAACTATGGTGACATTGTTGCCGTGTTCGTTGAGATACTGCGTCACCTCAAGACCTGTCATGCCCGATCCAATCACCACTACATTGCTGTTATCGATGGCTGCGTTTCCGAGCAGAAGGTCCGGCGCCGCTATGACATCTTCCCTGTCGATGCCCGGTATCGAACGCGGTCTGAGCGGCGTGCCGCCCGTAGCGCAAACGACAGCGTACGGTTTCCTGTCCATTATTTCAGCTGCCGACAGTTCTTTGCCGAGGAAGATCTTTGCGCCTTCCTTCTTTGCAGCTGTCATGAGATCTTCTATAGCCCAGTAAAGACGCTCCTTGAGGTTGCCGGATGACGCGGCTATCACCTGTCCGCCGGCCTTCTCTGCTTTTTCATAGAGTTCTACATCGAAGCCCCTCATCGCCAGAGTCTTGGCTGCAGTCAGTCCCGAAGGGCCCGCGCCTATGACTATGATCTTACGGTCTTTGCCGTCCTTTGGCATATCATAGTAGAAGCGCTCGTTTCCGATGCTCATGTTGAGGGCACACTCGCCCGTCTTTCCCTCTCCGGCGTTGGTCATGAACGACCTTATGCAGTTAAGACAGCCTATGCACCTCTGTATGTCTTCAGGATGACCCGACTGCGCTTTCTCAGGCCAGTGAGGATCACATATAAAAGTCCTGGCAGAAGCGATAAAGTCCTGACAACCTTCTTCAAGCTGCTTCTCCGCCTGCTCAGGAGTTCTGATGACATTGGCCGCAACGACCGGTATGCTCACGGTCTCCTTTATGGCCTTTGCCAGATATTTACGCCAGCCCGGTTCATATGTAGTCGGCTCGAGCCAGCAGTTATATGTATCATAGTTTGCGCTGGATACATTGATGGCATCCACGCCAAGTTCTTCAAGCCTTTTGGCGATCTTCTTTCCTTCCTCAAGGCCATAGCCCTCGCCCGGCTTTCCTATTCTGTCCATCATCTCGTCTACAGTCAGACGGACCATCAGAGGGTAGTCCTTTCCGCAGCGCTCCTTGATACCGGTGACGATCTCCTCCAGAAACCTCATGCGGTTCTCGAAGCTGCCTCCGTACTCATCTTTTCTGTGATTTGTATAAGGAGACAGGAACTGCTGGATCAGATACCCGTGAGCTCCGTGGAGCTCAACAATGTCTACTCCGGCCTTCTTGCATCTCTCAGCCGCGTCGATGAAATCCTGCTGGAGCTTGTGGATCTCCCTCCTGCTCATCGCGTGCATGATAGCCGCTCCGTGAGGGGCTTTCGGTCCCCTGGACGGAGCCTGCACAGGAAAACTGATCCCTTTAGCCTCCAGCCCGAGAAGCAGTGGTGTGCACTTGTACATGAGGTCCATGAACTTAGGCACCCGCTCGGAGATAGGGATCACTACAGGGAGCGAATTGAGGGTGCTTCCGTAGCCCTGCCTGCCCGCGTGATGCAGCTGGATAGCGAGCTTGGCTCCATGACTGTGGAGCTTTCTGACCATCTCGCGCATAGGCTCGATGTGATAATCATGGCTCATCGAAAGCTGCGTGTAAGTCGCCGCGCCTGTCATGTCATTGACCCTGCAGATACCCGGAATAATGAGGCCAACACCCCCTTTGGCCCTCTCCTCGTAGTAATCCGAGAGTCTCGGTGTTACCTTGCCGCTCGGCTCCCCTAAACTGAACTCCGCGGCTGTCATGACTATCCTGTTTTTTATCTCTACATTCCCAATACTCATCGGTGAAAACAGCATGTCGTACATAGCATTTCCTCCTGATGAATATTAAAAAAGTTTACAATTGAATTATACAAGAAAAGAGCGGGTGCTGCATCTTGTTATCGGCTTTCCCGCTCTCTATTGATCATTGTTTTTTGAGCAATACCTTGCCGGCCTGTCCGCCGAGATATGCTCCGTCCTGCATAACAGGATGTCCGTTCACATACACATGAACTATTCCCTCCGGACGGAAGTCAGGCTTCGACTCATCGACCTTTATGTTGTCGAGATCGATGACCGTGATATCCGCCTTGTATCCCTCGCGGAGATACCCTCTTTCCGGTATCTTATAACGATCTGCCGTTTTTCCGGTCATCTTGCAGACTACCTTCTCGACAGGGATGCAGTTCTTCTTCGCAAGCAGGAAGAACTGCGGGAATGTCTGGAATGCCGCTATATTCTGCAGTCCTTTCTCTTCTACCCAGGCGTCGGTCATGAATACTGAAAGTTCATCGTTCATAAGGCGCTGCACTATCTCATCATTGTAGTACTTGCCCAGATAGATGCTGCCTGCTCTGTTCGAAAGATCGACCAGTTTCAGGTACATATCGAGATACGACAGTCCCTCTTCATCCGCGCACTGCGGGATGGTCTTGCCCTCATACTCCGGATGATCATCTGAAATATACGCGACGACCATGTCATCCCAGTCGATGCCAAGCACCTTGCGGTACATGAGTATCGTCAGCTCAAGCTTGCGGCGGTTTGCCGGCTTTACGGCTTCTTCCTTGCTGAGCTGCGCGTACCACTCAGGAAATACGACGGTTATGACCGATGCTCCGTAGTGGAACGCGTAGTTGTCGAAAGCGATAGGCTTGCCCTTGCAGGACTCGCGGTGGAAGGTCGAGAGCATCTTATCGAGCAATTTCCAGCTTCTCTGCCCTGTGAATATGAGATGACTGTACTCGAGCCTGCAGCCGGACTTGTGCATGATGTCCACTGCCTCATCGAGTCCCATCTCAAGGTGTGACTTCTTTGTGATCAGCGGGTAGTCCGCGCTGACTATGGAACACGCTCTCGGATGTATGGTGACTATTCCGTCGTATTTGGCTATCTCCTTCGCAAAGGCGATTATCTCGTCTTCCTGAGCATAGCGGTCAGGCTCGTACATGAATCCGAATGAACCGCCAAACGCTCCGCCCTCCATGGCCTCGCGCACATGTTCAAGCTCTTTCTCTATCTGATCCGGAGTAAGAGGCGTCGGATCATATCCTGTCATGCCTGCTCTTACAGAGCCCTGACCGATAAGAGGAGCTATGTTCACGTAAAGCTTACCCTCCGCGCGCTTCTTGAACTCCGCGAAGCTGCATGGGTGCATGGTATCAAAGAGGCCTCCGCCTATCTTATCTTTGTAAGGTGTATTCGGATCGACTCCGAACGGTGAAAAGCTGCAGTTTCCCGTGATCTGTGTCGTGATGCCCTGCTCAATGAAAGGCTTGTAGAACTTCTCCGCGTCTTCTCTGTCATAGAAGAAGTCGTTATGTGAGTGCGCATCTATGAAGCCCGGGCATATCTGTTTTCCGCTGATATCTATAGTCTTGTCTGCCTTGGCTTTAATATTTTCAGCGACTTTGACTATCCTGTCGTCCTCGATGAGCACATCGCCCACATAAGGCCTTCTGCCGCTTCCGTCATAGATGGTCCCGCCTTTGAAAAGTGTTTTCATCTCTCCCTCCATCACTCAACTGTAACTGATTTTGCCAGATTACGCGGCTTGTCTACGTCAAGACCCTTTGCCACACTTGTATAATAGCCCAGGAGCTGGAGCGGTATCACCGCGATACTTCCGATGAAGTGCTCATCTGCCCGCGGCACATATATAGCAAAATTAACGGAATCCTCGACTCCATAGTTGCCGTCAGCGGTCACACCCATGAGATAAGCTCCGCGGGCCTTGCACTCGGCCATGTTGCTGATGGTCTTCTCCATGAGTTCGCCCTGGGTCAGTATACCTATCACCAGCACTCCGTCTTCTACAAGGCTGATAGTTCCGTGCTTTAATTCGCCTGCCGCGTAAGCTTCGCTATGTATATAGCTTATCTCCTTCATCTTGAGGCTGCCTTCAAGGCTTATGGCATAATCAAGCCCCCTGCCCAGATAGAACATATCGCTCGCGTTGGAGTGCTTTGAAGCGAACCACTGTATGCGCTCCTTATTCCGGATCGCCTGTTCTATCTTTTCAGGAAGAGCCAGCAGTTCCTCTATGTAATACTTGTAATCGTTCTTTTTGATCTTGCCCCTGACATACGCCAGCTGCACAGCCAGAGCATACAAAGCAGCCAGCTGGGCGCTGTAGGCCTTTGTAGTCGCTACCGCGATCTCAGGTCCTGCCAGAGTGTAGAGCACGTTGTTAGCTTCTCTGGCTATGGTGGACCCCACCACGTTGACGATCGCGAGAGTCCTGATGCCGTTGGCTTTAGCCGCTCTGAGAGCCGCCAGAGTATCTGCCGTCTCACCGGACTGAGAGATGATGACCACGAGAGCGTTCTTGTCGATCAGCATCTTCTTATATCTGAACTCAGATGCTATCTCTGTCCTTACCGGCACCTCGGCCAGGTCTTCCATGACGTACATGCCTGCCATTCCGGCATGCCATGCGGAGCCGCACGCTACTATACGTATCTCGCTGATGCCTTTAAGGATATCGTCGGAAAGCCCTGCTCCTGAAAGGTCTATCTTTCCATCCTTTATGACGCTTGCAAGAGTATCCTGTACAGCCCTTGGCTGCTCATGGATCTCCTTGATCATAAAGTGTTCATATCCGCCCTTCTCAGCTGCCTCGGCATCCCAGTCGATATGTGTGCATTCAACCTGGACCTCATCACCGTTCAGATCGTAGAAATGCGCCTCGCCCGGTAACAGTCTTACCGACTGAAGGTTGTCAATATAGTAGATATCCCTTGTGTATTTGAGTACAGCCGGAACATCAGAAGCAAGGAAAGTCTCCCCATCGGCCACTCCTATGACCATAGGGCTGTCCTTTCTCGCAGCGTATATCTCGCCCGGGTAGTCCTTGAACATCAGAGCCAGAGCGTATGAGCCGCGTACACGCACCATCATCCTGTTGATGGCGTCGATAGGCCCTATTTTATATTTCTTGTAATAATAGTCGACCAGTTTGATGACCACCTCGGTATCGGTCGTGCTATAGAAAACGTAGCCGTTGCCGACCAGTTTGGCCTTTAGTTCTTCGTAATTCTCAATGATCCCGTTGTGGACTCCGACGACCTCCGATTCTACAGGTCCGGAAGCTGACACCTTTGCGTTGCCGCTGACATGAGGATGAGCGTTGATCTGAGTCGGCTCTCCGTGAGTCGCCCATCTGGTATGTCCTATGCCGCAGCTGCCCGGAAGAGCGGCTCCGTTGTCGATCTTCTCAGCAAGATTTTTCAGCTTGCCGGTCGCCTTGACTACCTCAGCGAGAGATTCTCCGTCTCTTACGGCGAGTCCCGCTGAGTCGTATCCTCTGTATTCGAGTTTTGACAGTCCGTCAAGCAACACCGGAGCGGCCTGCTGTCTGCCTGTAAATCCTACTATTCCGCACATAAATTACCTCTACTTTCCTGCTGCTTTAACGAATTCCCTGAAGAGCGGATGCGCCCTGTTTGGCCTGCTCTTGAACTCAGGGTGATACTGCACTCCCACAAAGAAATCATTATCCGGCAATGCTACTGATTCCACAAGTCTGCCGTCAGGCGATGTGCCTGCTATCACTAGGCCGGCAGCCTCGGCTTCCTCTCTGTATGTATTGTTGAACTCATAGCGATGTCTGTGTCTTTCGCTGATCTCGGCCGATCCGTAGATCTCTCTGAGCGGCGAGCTTTCAGGCGCGATGCAAGGGTAAGCTCCAAGCCTCATAGTGCCTCCCTTAGGGATGTCGCCGTACTGATCGGGCATGAAGTCGATCACCTTGTGATCGCTGCTTTCATCGAATTCTCCTGAGTTTGCGTCCGCATAGCCCAGAACGTTCCTGGCGAATTCGATCACCGCGATCTGCATGCCGAGGCAGATCCCCAGATATGGAATGTTCTTTCTTCTGGCGTATCCGGCGGCTCTTATCATGCCCTCGATGCCACGGTCACCGAAGCCACCCGGCACCAGTATGCCGTCAGCTTTGCCAAGGATGCTCTCTTCAGTATCTTCGGTAATGTCTTCTGCTTCTATCCAGTCGATATCAACTGACAGGCCGTTCTCGTATCCGGCGTGTTTCAGCGCCTCGGCTACGGAAAGATACGCATCATGTAGCTTGATATACTTGCCTACCAGGGCTATCCTGACGGTCTTGCCGCCCGCCTTGATACGCTTCACCATATCCTTCCACTCTTCCATGTCGCACGGACCGGCGTCGACGCCAAGTTCGCGGCAGACTATCCAGGAAAAATGAGCCTGCTCCAGCATCAGCGGCGCCTCGTACAGCACCGGAAGCGTGATGTTCTCTATGACGCAGTCGCTTTTGACGTTGCAGAAGAGCGCGATCTTATCATAGATGCTCTTATCTATATGTTCGTCGGACCTCATGATTATGATGTCCGGCGATATACCCATGTTGAGGAGTTCCTTTACGGAGTGCTGGGTAGGTTTGGATTTGTGTTCGCCGGATCCCGAGATGTACGGGACGAGCGTCACGTGGATAAACAGAACGTTCTCCCTGCCCTGCTCTAGGCGGACCTGCCTGGCCGCTTCAAGGAACGGCTGACCTTCGATATCTCCGACAGTTCCGCCTATCTCGGTGATGATGACGTCGCTGTCTCCCTCCTTGCCTACGTTGTAGATGAAATGCTTTATCTCGTCAGTGATATGCGGTATCACCTGCACTGTGCTTCCGAGGTATTCGCCCTTGCGCTCTTTATTGAGTACGTTCCAGTACACCTTGCCCGTAGTCAGGTTAGAGAATCTGTTTAAGTTCTCATCGATGAACCTCTCATAGTGGCCGAGGTCGAGATCGGTCTCCGCTCCGTCATCAGTCACGTAAACTTCTCCGTGCTGGAATGGACTCATCGTGCCCGGATCAACGTTGATATACGGATCCAGCTTCTGCGCGGCGACTTTGAGTCCCCTTGCCTTTAGAAGTCTGCCGAGAGAAGCAGCCGTGATACCCTTGCCCAGTCCGGATACCACTCCGCCCGTGACAAAAATATACTTTTTGTGCATTTCAAGATCTCCTTTCCCAATAACCCCTTTTATTGTCATGGCCTCGCGGCCTTTTTTACAGTTGTCTGTACAGTTCTTTCGGATCTATGCCGTTCTTCTTCGCCGTCCTGTCCCAGTTTACGTTTGCGATCTGAATGAAAAGCCATTTAGGAAAGCCTTTTGGCTCGGCATAGATATCGTATGTTTTGCTTTCGCTGTTTATGGCACGGGCCAGCAGATCCATGCCCTCTGAAGACTTCCTGATAGGCCCCTTGCCGAACGGGATCATTTCCATGAGGCCTCCTATGAGTTCACCTGCGCTGACGCCGAGGCCTCCGCAGTACTCGAATCCCATCTTTCTGCTCCACTGAGTGACCGCGCTGAAGAGATTCACCAGCTGGCTGCTCTCGTAAAGCCCCATGTTTGCGAGCACATAGATCTTCTTTCTGACGCCCATGTATTCCTGCTCAAACTTCTCCATCAGCCTTATGACCTGCGATGGCAGTCCGTCAACATAGAGAGGAATACAGAACACGATGGCAGGCGCGGCTTCAAGTTTCTTTACAAGACCCGGCATATCTTTCATCCAGTCCTTGAGGTCGACGAATTCGACTTCTTTTTCGAGCCTTGCGGCAAGCTGTTTTGCGAGCTTGGCTGAATTTCCGTCCTTGTTTCTCATGCTGCCGTTCAGCAGAACTGTCTTTCCGGATGCCATGCCTCCCGCCCTTTCCGGCGAAGACAGGCCTTCACGTTCCCTGAAGATGACATCCTTCACATGTCCGCGTATATTGGCGCAGACTGCGGTCACATACCTTCTTGCGCTGTTCTTTTCATCATCACTCAAATCATGGCCATAGAATATGAAGGTGAACGGCTTATCCTCGTCATAACGCTTCTGATGGTGGGTCTCGCCGCCTGTAACTTCAAACTGAGGCAGTACATATCCAAGGCAGCGGTCAAAGACGTTCTTTACGAATCCTGAAAAACCGCCATAGGTGTACCTGCTTATGACCACCACTTCATCAGCATGGTGGATGCGTGCTCCCATGTTGTCATAGCCGTCCTTGATGGCGCAGCGGCCCGGGTCGCGGTTCCAGCATGAAAAACAGCCGACACAAGGCCGGATGCTTCCATCATCTGTAACAATGTCCCAGCCGTCGTACTCGCGGCTGACCTTAGCCCACTCTTCAGGGCTGAGATCGTGTATCAAAAGTCCCACTTTTTTTCTTGACCCATCTGTCGCTTATCCATGAAAAATCCACGTTTATTTTACCATTGAAGTACAATGCTGCACAATAAAAACACGGCCGGAGAGACTCTCCGGCCGCGTCATTATTAATACCCTTTTTCGTTTATGTTTTACTTGAATGGATTCTCTGTTGGATACGGCAGTGACTTAGGCCGATTGTATGCTATGTCCTTTACGCCGAGGAATCTGAACACCTCGAAAAGTGCCTTGCCAAAGTGGCCGAACGCTACGGCTCCGTGGTGCGGATATCTCTTCTCAAGCAATACGTAGCGGTAGAATCTGCCCATCTCCGGGATGGCAAAGATACCGATGCCTCCGAAGGACTGTGTCGCCACAGGCAGCACCTCGCCCTCTGCGATGTACGATCTGAGATTGCCTTCGCTGTCGCACTGGAGTCTGTAGAATGTGATCTCTCCCGGTGCGATATCGCCCTCGAGCGTACCTCTTGTGAAATCAGGATCGCTCCCTTCCGGCTCAAGCAGTCTGTGCTGGATCAGCTGATATTTGACAGCACGGTCCGCGCACATCTTGCACGAAGGTGTATTGCCGCAGTGGAACCCCATGAAGGTGTCAGTCAGTTCGTAATCGAACTTGCCCTTGATGCTCTCTTCAAACATGCTCTTAGGAACAGAGTTGTTGATGTCGAGCAGCGTTATGGCGTCCTCGGATACGCAGGCTCCGATGTACTCCGAAAGAGCTCCGTAGATGTCTACTTCGCAGGATACAGGAATGCCGCGGCTGGCGAGTCTCGAATTTACGTAGCAAGGCTCGAATCCGAACGTCTCAGGGAATGCAGGCCAGCACTTGTCGGCAAACGCCACGTATTCACGCGCGCCCTTGTGCTCCTCAGCCCAGTCGAGAAGTGTCAGTTCGAACTGCGCCATTCTCTCCAGCATGTCAGGATAGTACTTGCCTTCTCCCATCTCAGCTTTCATATCTTCGCAGACCTCAGGGATCCTCTTGTCTCCGGCGTGCTTCTTATAGCTTACGAAGAGGTCGAGCTCTGAGTTCTCTTCCACCTCAACGCCGAGTTCGTAAAGTCCCTTGATCGGAGCGTTGCAGGCGAAGAAGTCCTGCGGGCGAGGTCCGAAAGTGATGATCTTCAGATTCTTCACGCCGATGACCGCTCTCGCTACAGGAACGAAATCGCCGATCATGCACGCGATATCCTCAGCTGTGCCTACAGGATATTCAGGAATGTAACCATTGAGATGTCTCATGCCCAGGTTATATGAGCAGTTGAGCATTCCGCAGTAAGCGTCTCCTCTGCCGTCGATCAGGTTGCCGTCGCCCTCCGCCGCGGCCACGAACATGCATGGTCCGTCAAAGTACTTGGCAATAAGTGTTTCAGGTGTCTCAGGGCCGAAGTTGCCCAGGAAAACGACAAGCGCGTTGCAGCCTGCAGCCTTTACGTCTGCGACTGCCGCCAGCATGTCTTTCTCGTTCTCGATCGTAACAGGGCACTCATAAAGGTCGCCCTTATATGCTGCCTTTATCGCGGCCCTTCTGCTCTCAGATAAGGAAATGATAAAGCAGTCTCTTGAAACTGCGATTATTCCCAGTTTGACTTCAGGAATGTTTTTCATGGATGCGCCTCCTTAAGTGCTTCTGTTCTATTTTGCAATATCTATGTTTTCACCGGTGAGTCCTATGTACGCGCCGTCAGCCGCTTCAGCCGATTCCGGATGAGCAAGCAGCCACTTGTTGCGCGCCCACAGCATTATATCCTCTTCATTTGCGGCTTTTATTGAAGGTGCATCTGTATTAGTGCCGCGAGGCAGAACTACCGCGACACGGAATCCTTCTTCCGCGTCGACGTGGCAAGGCGCGTAGTGAAGAGCTGTCTCATACACTTCCACCGCAACGCCTGCAGGCGCTCTGAAAGCCTTTACCTTAGCTGTGTCCAGTTTGCCGTCTTCAATATCGCTCATGAGTGCGAGCAGCAGCACAAAGTCCCCTGCTCCGATGTTTATCTCACTGTCCTTGTGGTATTCAAGGCAGTTGAGTTTGGTGTTCCTTCCCCAGCACATCCCGAGCTCTACAGGCATGCCGCCGTACGCACGGTCTGACAGTTCTCCGAATATGGAACAGTCCTCAAGACTTTGGATCGCCGGCTTATATGCCGTACCTGACTCAGGCAGATCGATCTTCTTCATTGCTTCGATCAGCTCTGCCGTGTCATATCCGCCCAGTACTTTGCCGTATGGTTTGAACTCCTTGTCATATACAGAATAGATCTTCATATGGCCTCCTAACGCAGTTCAGGAAATACGCCCTTGAGTGCAGGATATATCCTGCGGAATTTCTGATACTGCTCCTCATAACGTGCAGCGATCTCAGGATCCGGTTCTATAGTCTCTGTGACTGAGAGCAACGCTTCAGCGCAGGCGTCTACGCTGTCGTATTCTCCGCAGCATACCATGGCCAGCATGGCTCCGCCGTATCCCGGACCTTCTTCGGTCTTAGGGATGTCCAGAGAGATTCCCAGAACGTTGGCTATCATCTTGCGCCAGAGCGGTGACTTGGCTCCGCCTCCGCAGATCTTGGATCTTGTGATGTTGAGCCCGAGCGACTTCGCGACTTCAAACGAATCTCTGATCGCAAACGCCACTCCCTCAAGCACGGCCTGCACCATATCCGATCTGGTGGTGTCCATGGATAATCCCATGAAAGTTCCTCTTGCGTCCGTATCGTTGATAGGACTTCTCTCGCCCATCAGATAAGGCAGGAAGAACACGCGGTTGTTTCCCATTTTGGCATCGGTGATGTCCTTCTGCTCGGCAGCATAATCCTGAGTCTTGAGGATCTCATCGCACAGCCACTTGTTGCAGCTTGCGGCTGAGAGCATGCAGCCCATCAGGTGATACTTTCCGTCAGCATGCGCGAACGAGTGCAGCGCGTTGTTAGGATCGACTCCGAACTTGTCAGACGATATGAATATGGTGCCGGATGTTCCGAGCGATATATTGCAGTCTCCGTCTCCGACAGTACCTGTGCCTACCGCAGCCGCGGCGTTGTCGCCTGCTCCGGCCGCCACCTTCACATCTGAAGGCAGACCCAGCATCTCCGCGATCTCAGGCTTTACCGTTCCGGTACACTCGTAGCTCTCATACAGCCCCGGCATTACGGAAAGATCTATGCCGCAGATATCCAGCATCTCGTCCGACCAGCGCTTATGCTCAACATCCAGAAGCAGCATGCCGCTGGCGTCTGAATAGTCGCACGAATGTACTCCTGTCAGCTTGTAATTGATATAGTCCTTTGGGAGCATTATCTTCGCTATGCGCTTGAAGTTATCAGGCTCCTTGTTCTTCATCCAGAGTATTTTAGGAGCGGTGAATCCCGCAAAAGCGATATTCGCTGTCAGTTTCGACAGCTTCTCCTTGCCGATCTCTTCATTGAGCCATGCGGTCTCTTCCGCGGTCCTGCCGTCATTCCACAGTATTGCGGGTCTGATGACATGGTCATCAGCGTCGAGCGCTACAAGTCCATGCATCTGACCGCCGCAGCCTATGCCTTTTACGCCGGCAGCATCCTGCCCGTCCAGCAGCTCTTTGATGCCCGTGCAGCAGGCTTCCCACCAGTCGGCAGGCTCCTGCTCGCTCCAGCCCGGATGCGGAAACGCGAGCGGATAGTCCTTTGTAACAGCCTTCAGGATGGCGCCTGTCTCATCGACAAGCAGGATCTTTACTGATGAAGTCCCCAGATCGATCCCGATGTACTTTTTTGTACCTGTCATACTAAATTCTCCCCTGTTTTCGCGTCGAACAGATGCATCAGGTTGGTATCAAATGTGAAGTTGATGTCCGAGCCGTATTCGTATCCGGTACGATGCTCAGTCGGCAGATCAGCAGCTGCGAGGACCAGAACGACATCCTTGCCGTCGGCATTCGCGTGAAGATGGATGAATGAACCCATCATTTCCGAAACATCTACACGTGCCTTGATCGCCGCAGGGCCTTCCTTACTGACATTCAGGTGCTCAGGACGGATGCCTAGCTTCACTTTCTGTGGCTCAAGACCCTTTGCCTCGTACTCCGCCTGTTTTTCCGGCGAGCACTTGAGTTCAGCTCCGTTGACCACTACGCTGTACTGTCCGTTGTCCTTTTTGAGTTCCGCATCGAAGATGTTCATATGCGGTGTGCCAATGAAGCCCGCTACGAACAGGTTCGCAGGATGATCGAAGACTTCCTGCGGAGTACCGATCTGCTGTATGAAACCGCCCTTCATGATGACGATGCGGTCGCCCAGTGTCATGGCTTCTGTCTGGTCGTGTGTTACGTAGATGAACGTAGTGTTGATCCTCTTACGGAGCTTGATGATCTCGGCACGCATCTCGTTTCTCAGCTTGGCGTCGAGATTTGAGAGCGGCTCGTCCATCAGCATGACCTTAGGCTCACGTACGATAGCGCGGCCGATAGCGACTCTCTGCCTCTGTCCGCCGGAAAGAGCTTTTGGCTTTCTCTCCAGATATTCAGTGATATCCAGGATCTCAGCAGCCTGACGGACCTTGCGGTCGATCTCTTCCTTTGAAGTCTTGCGGAGCTTGAGAGCGAACGCCATGTTCTGATAAACCGTCATGTGAGGATAAAGCGCGTAGTTCTGGAATACCATCGCGATATCTCTGTCCTTTGGCGCGACATCGTTCATCAGTACGTCATCTATGTAAAGCTCTCCGCTTGAGATGTCTTCCAGACCTGCTACCATGCGAAGTGTCGTTGATTTGCCGCAGCCTGACGGTCCGACAAATACGACGAATTCATTGTCTGCGATCTCAAGATTGAAGTTGTCGACCGCAGTGACTTTATTGTCATATACCTTTTTTATATTTCGAAGTGATAATGTTGCCATACCGCTTTTCTCCTTTGATTAACCTTTGACTGCACCGGCGATAAAGCTTTCCTGTATCCTCTTGCTTAAGAAGATATAGACGAACAATGTCGGGAATGTCGCCAGTACCAGCGCCGCTCCTATAGGTCCCCATTCAGTCGTATACTGTCCCGAAAGGGCCTGGACACCAACAGGCAGCGTCCTGTACGCGTTCTTGCTGATAAAGACGTTCGCGAACATCAGCTCGTTCCAGCACTGCAGGAATGTATATATTCCTACCGTCGCGACTGCCGGTCTCATCAACGGAACGATTATGCGGAAGAATATCCCGAATACGCCGCATCCGTCGATACATGCGGACTCGTCGAGTTCACGCGGTATCTCGTTCATGAATCCCGTGCAGACCAGTATGGCCATTGCCAGGGAGAACGCGGAGTACGGAATGATCAGAGCCCAGTATGTATTGAGCATGTTCAGTTTCGAAAGTGTTACATAAACCGGTACGATCGACGCGTGGATCGGGATCGTAAGTCCCAGCATGAAGAACTTGTTCAGGGTCTTGCGCTTCTTCCATATAAGGCGTGTCAGCGCGAATGTGGCCATCAGGGCAACGATCAGTGTGATAAGGATCGTCGAGATCGCTACGATGGCACTGTTCATGAAGTAGAGCCCCATGTTTCCGGTGCTGAGCGCGGTGGTGTAGTTGGACCACAGCCATTCCTTAGGCAGCCCTATGACGTTTTCTCCGAAGATCTCAGGATTGCTCTTCAGAGAGAATGTGAACATCCAGTATACAGGGAAAAGGTTGACTATCATCCAGATGATGAGTCCTATATATATCAAGACCTCTTTTGTTTTGCTAGTATTTCTCATGGCTTCAGTCCTCCTCCTTGAATACAAAGTTGATCAGCAGCGCGAAGGCGAAGCAGAGAACGATCAGCAGGACAGCGATCGTGCTTCCCATGCCGTATCGGTTACGGAGGAACAGCATGCTTATCATCAGCGTACTAGGCACTTCAGTGGCATGAAGCGGCCCGCCGTTGGTCAGTACGTAGATGAGGTCAAATGATTTCAATGATCCGGTAACAGCGAATATTACGCTGATTTTTATAATAGGTTTGATGTAAGGCAGGACTATGTAGCGGTTGACCTGACCGTCGGTTGCGCCGTCCAGCATGGCGGCTTCCCTCAGTTCAGGCGGAACGCTCTTGACTCCTGCGTAAAGGAGCAGCATGTGATATCCTACATACTGCCATAGAATCGGCACAAACACAGCGCCCAGGGCAGTTGCCTTGTCGCCCAGCCAGATGTGTGCCAGATTGTCAAGGCCGACAGCGCGAAGAGCGACATTCAGGACACCGTAGTCCGGATTGTATATCTTCAGCCAGAGCTGGCCTATAACTACTGTGGAAATAAGGACCGGCATAAAATATACCGAAAGGAAGGCTCTTTCGCCTTTTATCTTTTTGCCAAGCACCAGCGCCAGTGCGAGAGCCAGCGGCAGCTGCAAAAAGACGGATAGCACTGCAAGCAGCAGCGAATTGCCCAGCGCTTTCATGAATCCTATGGAATCACTGGTAAATAACTCTTTGTAGTTCGAAAGCCCGATATATGTTTTCTCGGTAAAGCCGTTCCAGTCAAAGAAGCTGAAATAGCCCGAGGCTCCGATCGGCGCGATAAGAACGCCGCAGAAGAGGATCAGCGCCGGCAACAGGAAAATGATAATATACCATTTATTGCTGTACATTTTATTCATATTCAGCAGCCCTCTCTTAAGAAAAAGCAGCCTCCCCGAATCCCTGGACAGACCGGGGAGACTGCACGTTTCAACTAATCAACAGTTTTTTCTCAGTAATGCTTAGACGTAATTACTGAAGATCCTTTGTCAGGCCATCGATGAAGCCCTGTCCGTCGATTTCCTTGCCGTATACCTTAGCAACATAGTCAAGGTAGATCTGGGCAGGATCTGCGCTCATTGCTGTATCGCCGAAGAGGACCATGCCCTCGCACTTATTGACGATGTCACCGATGTCAACCATCAGCGGTGTCAGTGAGCTTGTGTCATAATCAGGTGTCCAAGCCGGGAGTCCGACAGCGTTGAGATAGTTGTAGTGGCAGATCTCTTTGCCGAGTGCAACAGCAACCTCAGCTGCGAGGTCAGCATTTGCGCTCTCAGAGCATACTGCGAGGTGGTCGGACGGACCGCCGATAGCGCAGTTAGCTGTGGAACGATCAGCATTGATTACAGGGAACATAGCAACAGCGGACTTGAAATCAGCAGCGGCTACTTCGCCTGTGTTCCACGAACCATTCTGATAGAAAGCAGTCTTTCCGGCAAGGAAGTTTGCTTTTACTTCGTCATTGCCGAGCGCAACGCCGGATGGATCGAAGTAACCCTTGTCGATCATTTCCTGCATTGTGTCAACAGACTTGGCGATGTCAGGATCATTCCATGTAGCCTCACCGGCAAAGATCTTGTTGAGATCTTCATATCCGATCGACTTGAGGATGATTGGCTCGAGGTACTCAGTTACGCACCATGTCTCGCTTCCTGCGCATCCGAACGGGATGATTCCTGCAGCAACGAGATCGTCGCAGCACTTGATCAGCTCATCATAGGTTTCAGGAACTTTGTCCCAACCTGCCTGAGCAAGCAGATCCATGTTGGCATACATAGCTACGATGTTGAATGTTGTAGGAACGCCGTAGTGCTTGCCGTCATAGGTTGAGTTGTTGAGCATGACTGAAGGGATCTGCTCCTCTGTGTAGTTGTTTGCGTAGACATCGTCAAGGCATACAACTTTGCCGGCATCTACGAAGTCACCGAGGAACGCGCCGCCCCATGTGAAGAAAATGTCCGGAAGATCGTCCGAGGAGCCGCCTGTCATAGCAGCTTTGATCTTTGTCTTGTAAGACTCGTTCTCGAAAGCTTCCATTTCGATCTTGACGCCAGGGTTCGCGGCTTCATAGTCCTCGATAGCCTGCAGATATGCAGGACGGTTGGCGTCACTCTCTGTTGCGATGCACCAGAGCTTCAGTGTGACTGTATCACCATCGCTGCTTCCCTGGTCTCCGCCGCCTCCGCATGCAGCCATAAATGGAACCATGCACAGGCAAAGGATAAGAGCAAGAATCTTTTTCATTTGGTAACCTCCTTACTTAATAAAACATAAACTCTTACTGCTTTTATCGTCTTTTATTAAGATTCAGGATGAGCCTTCAGCCTTCCCTATCCAGACGGGCGGCGAAATCTCTTTCCTAAAATTAATAACTTTGTGGTGTTGCTTACGGTTTTATCGGGTTATCATTGCGCTGACCGGTTTGCGGCCTGTCAGTTCTTCGGTTCTTTTATCCGGAGCTCCGAATCCGGCAAACAGCTTCCATTTGCCGCTTCCCGGGATCCTTGCTCCCATCTCGTCGACGACGGTGAACGCGTCCGGATCGATCGTAAGGGTGAACGCCCCTTCTTCTTTCGCCCTCAGGCGTATCCTTCTGAATCCGCAAAGGACCGGATTTGGCGGAGCGTACTGTGAGTCTTCATCATGGAGGTAAAGTTCTATGACCTCGTCAGTCTCGGCTTCACCTTCGTTCTTTACCCGCACATACGCGGTGCTGTCCTTTACATTCAGATCCAGGATGCTGCACTTCCCATAGGTCAGTCCGTAACCGAACGGATAGAGCGGAACTCCCTGATAGTATCTGTAAGTGCGGCCGGACATCGTATAGTCCGTGAACTCCGGCATTTCTTTAAGTGCTTCATTGCGGTAGAAGGTCAGTGGCAGTTTTCCGGAAGGTGATTCTTTTCCAAAAAGGATATCTGCTACTGCTTTGCCGCCATGCGCTCCCGGATACCAGGAAAGGAGGACAGCGTCAGCATTCTCTTCTGCCTCTGTCAGGTCGATAGAGCTTCCGGCCATCAGTATGACCACCGTAGGCTTGCCGACTTCCAGCACTTTTTTCAGAAGTCTTCTTTGAGGTGCCGGAAGAAGCAGATCTTCTTTGTCTCCGGAGTTGTAACTGTTTCCGGTATCACCCTCTTCTCCTTCAAGAGTCTCATCCAGTCCCAGAACGAGGATGACCGTATCGCTTCTTTTTGCGACCGTGACAGCTTCAGCGATCCTGTCGTCAGGCTTTGCGAGCTCTTCCACTGCGTCTCTGAAAAGATCACAGCCCTGGGAATAAAGCACCCGGTTCGTTCCTTTCGTTATGTCCTGTATGCCTTCGAGTACCGTCACATATCTTGAAGGTACTCCATGGTAGTTTCCGATCAGTGATGAGCGGTTGTTCGCGTTAGGTCCTATGACTCCTATCGTTCCGCATTTATCGGTATCCAGCGGCAGTATTTCGTTGTTCTTCAGAAGTACGCAGGACTTGAGTGCGGCAAGGTATGCCATCCTTAGATGCTCTTCACATTCGACGACCTCATAAGGGATCGTGTCGTATTCGCTGCCTTCGTCTCCCAGTATCCCGAGCAGGAAACGTGTCGTAAGTACTCTGACAGCGCTGCGTCTGATGTCCTCTTCAGTTATCATGCCCTCTTTATAGGCTGCTATGATATGCTGATAAGTGCATCCGCAGTTGAGATCGCAGCCGGCTTTGAGGGCCATTTTGACGGATTCAACCGGCGTTGACGTCACTTTATGGTTTTCATGAAAGTCCCTGATAGCCCAGCAATCCGAAACGAAATGCCCTTCAAATCCCCAGTCCTCTCTGAGTAGCTTCATAAGAGCTGGGCTTGCGCAGCACGGCTCCCCGTTTGTACGATTGTAAGCTCCCATGACTGACTCGACACCGGCCTCACATACAAGCGCCTTGAATGCCGGCAGATAAGTCTCGGTCAGGTCTTTTGGGGAAGCAATCGCGTTGAACTCATGTCTGATGGCTTCCGGACCGCTGTGTACCGCGAAGTGCTTGGCGCAGGCAGAGGTCTTCATCGTCTCTCCATCACCCTGCAGGCCATGTACAAATGCCTTGCCCATGCAGGATGTCAGATAAGGGTCTTCCCCGTATGTCTCATGACCGCGGCCCCATCTAGGGTCACGGAATATGTTTATGTTTGGAGACCACATCGTCAGTCCGTGGTAGATGTCCCTGTCGCCTTCTGCGGAAAGAACGTTGTATCTTGCCCTTGCTTCCGTTGAGATGGCATCGGCTATCTCTTCAAGGAACTCATCATCGAACATAGCGGCCATTCCGATGGCCTGCGGGAAAACAGTTGCCGTGCCTCCGCGCGCTACACCGTGAAGAGCTTCGTTCCACCAGTTGTATGCCGGGACACCGAGTCTTTCGACCGCATCCGCCTCGAAAAGAAGCTGTCCGGCCATTTCCTCGACCGTCATGCGGCTAACCAGTTCCTCTGCTGCTTTTCTTGCCTGTTCACGCGTCATTGATGTGCTTCTTTCTGTCTTTCTTTATTATCAAAGCTGTTTGACCGTCTCTCCTTCAAACAGTTTGCCTTTAATAGTCACGTATTCAGGTATCGCCGTCTGCGGATTCTCGATCCGGTCGAGCAACTTGTTTACCGCGATCCTGCCGAGAGCATCCGTGTCCTGCTCCCATGTGGTGAGCTTAGGATCAAGTATCTTCGCGAGGTTGACGCCGTCATATCCGCAAACACTTATGTCACCCGGTATGCTGAGTCCTCTTTCGAGTATCTCTGCCTGGCCTCCCATGAACGCGTAGTCATCAGGGTACAGGATCGCCGTCGGCGGATCCGGGAGGTCCAGCATGGCTGCTGTCTCCTTCCTCACCGATGCAACGTCATGATAAATTGCTTCAGCAATGTACTCCGGCGGAACTTCTAATCCGCGGTCTCTCATAGCGGCCTTATAACCGCTTATACGCTTTTGTGTTACCAGGGTGTGCTCGCCGTGAATGAACGCTATCTTGGTATGTCCATGATCGAGCATGTAGGATGTTAGCGCATAAGATCCCTCAAGGTTGTCTGAGTTCACCGAACTAGCATTATTAAATGAATAGTCTATTGTCACAACCGGAACTTCGCTCTTTACGAGCTCAAGGACCTCCTCGTTCTGAAAGTCCACGTTGGCTATCACCACGCCGTCGCAGTTGCGGTACCTGCAGTGCTGAAGAAAAGATGTCTTCTGCTTGCCGATGTTGTTGCTGATAAACGTTATGTCGTATCCGTTCGCCTCAGCCTCCTCCTTCACGCTGTTAAGGATGTGGGAGAAGTATTCGTGTGTCAGACCGCTCATGCTGTCGTCAATGAACAGGACTCCTATGTTGTGAGATCTGTTTGTCTTGAGCAGTCTGGCTGCGGCATTTGGTGTGTAATTGAGCTCTTTTGCCGTCTGAAGCACCAGTTCAATTGTTTCGGGACTTATGTCTTCATATCCGTTCAAAGCCTTTGAAACGGTTGCCGGAGACACGCCGCATTTTTTGGAAATGTCTTTGATTGTGACCATTTTCCCTCCTTTTTTGCGGTTTTAGTCCCAAATTACGAATACGATTTCGCAACTTCATTCTAATTAGCGAAATCGTTTTAGTCAATATGGATTTTGTTTTTTTGCGTTTTTTTGGGCAGGAAACCCTCCTGCAGTTTGTGGTTTTCTGCTTTTTTACCTTTTTTTTACTTTTTTCTTTACAAATTACGCCTCTCACCCGTATAATGATCTTAAGTTTACGAAATCGTGTTCGTTAAGAGGTTTATTCAATGAGATTTGGATATTTCGATGACATCAACAGCGAATATGTAATAACGACGCCTGAAACTCCCCTTCCGTGGATCAATTATCTGGGGACGCAGGACTTCTTCAGGCTGATCTCAAATACATCGGGTGGTTACTGCTTCTATAAGGACGCTAAGCTTATGCGTCTCACCCGCTACCGCTACAACAACAGCCCTATGGACTGCGGCGGGCATTACTTCTATATAAAGGACGGGAGCAATATCTGGAACCCCGGCTGGCAGCCGGTAAAGACTCCTCTTGATTCTTATATATGCAGACACGGCCTCGGATACACAGTATTTGAAAGTTCCAAAAATGGTCTCGATGCAGTTCAGGAGGTATTCGTACCTCTTCACGAGAACTGCGAGCTTACAAGAGTCACAATGATGAACAAATCTTCAGAGACCAAAGAGATAGATCTGTACAGTTATGTGGAATTCTGTCTGTGGGATGCACAGGATGACGCCTCCAACTTCCAGAGAAACTTCTCGATTGGTGAAGTTGAGGTCGAAGGAAGCACGATATACCACAAGACTGAATACCGCGAACGCAGAAATCACTATGCCGTGTTCCACGTAAACAAGGAAATCTGCGGTTTCGATACGAGCCGTGATGAGTTCGCAGGCATATACAGCGGAGCGGACAGCCCTCGCGCAGTAATGGCAGGCACAAGCTATAACAGCATTGCACACGGATGGGCACCTGTCGGAAGCCACCATCTGAAAATCACTCTCGCGCCGGGCAAGCTGTACTCATGCATTTTTATTCTCGGTTACTGTGAAAATCCGTACGAGCACAAATTCTCGGCTCCGGGAGTCATCAATAAAGAGCCTGCGGACAGGCTGATCTCGCTCTTCGGTACCGATGATCAGTTCGATGTTGCTCTGCATGCTCTCAGGACATACTGGAAGGATCTGCTTTCAAGTTACAGGATCACTTCCGCAAACGAAAAGCTTGACCGAGCTGTCAATATCTGGAACCAGTACCAGTGCATGGTCACCTTCAACATGAGCAGGTCCGCCAGCTACTTTGAAAGCGGTCTCGGCCGCGGCATGGGATTCCGTGACTCCTGCCAGGATCTTCTTGGATTCGTCCACCTGATACCTGAAAGAGCCCGCGAGAGAATAATCGACATAGCGAACACTCAATTCCCTGACGGAAGCACTTATCACCAGTATCAGCCACTGACCAAACGCGGAAACATGGCCGTTGGCAGCGGCTTCAACGATGATCCTCTCTGGCTGATCGCGTGTGTCTCGGCATATCTAAAGGAGACCGGTGATTTCAGTATCCTTGATGAGCAGTGCACCTTTGACAGCAATGAAGATGATAAAGCATCCCTTCTGGATCATCTCAGAAAGAGCTTTGACTATACGACTACAAACCTTGGGCCTCACTCCCTGCCGCTCATAGGACGCGCGGACTGGAACGACTGTCTCAACCTCAACTGCTTCTCGAAGCATCCGGGCGAGAGCTTCCAGATCACCGGGCCAAGCGAAGGTCCTGTCGCCGAGAGCGTGTTCATAGCGGGAATGTACGTGAAGTACGGAAAGGAATTCGCCGACATCCTGACGCATGCAGGAAATGAAGCTGAAGCAGCGGACGTACTGGCTAAGGTAGAAAAGATGTGTGATGCTGTGCTTGACGCGGGATGGGACGGCGAATGGTTCGTAAGAGCGTATGACGCGTTCGGAGCTCCTGTAGGAAGTAAGGTCTGTGATGAGGGCCGTATATATATAGAACCTCAGGGCATGTGCGTCATGGCCGGCATAGGCAAAGATACAGGCGAAGCTGAAGCAGCGCTCAGAAGTGTAGAGAAGCATCTCGACACAGAGTACGGCATAATGCTACATCAGCCTGCCTATACAAGATACCGTCTTGAGCTCGGAGAAATCTCATCATACCCGCCGGGTTACAAGGAAAACGCCAGCATATTCTGCCACTGCAATCCATGGATAGCCATTTCCGAGGCCATGCTCGGGCATGGAGACCGCGCGTTCGAGGTTTACCGCAAGACAAATCCGGTGTTCCTTGAAGACATAAGCGAGATACACCGCACTGAGCCTTACGCATATTGCCAGACGATCGCCGGCAAAGACGCGGCGACTCATGGCGAAGGCAAGAACAGCTGGCTTACAGGCACAGCCGCATGGTCGTTCGTATGCATCAGCCAATACATACTGGGCATCAGGCCTGAGCTTGACGGGCTGCGCATCGATCCATGCCTGCCGCCGGAAATAGGTTCATTCAGCTGCGTACGCAGGTTCCGCGGTTCCACATACAACATCAGTGTTGTGAACGGCAAAGACACAGAAAAAGGCGTCTCCTCGATAACGGTCAACGGCGCCCCTTGCGGAAGCAGCCTTATACCGGTACCGGAAACACCTTCGGTCATAGATGTCCGCATAAATATCGGCTAGTTTTTCTTCATAAGATTCTCAATACATAAGATCACGCGGTTCTTCGTCAGCAGCAGGATGAAGGACCGCGCGATCTTTTCTTTGTAAAGGTATCGCTCCTATATGATGCCGAGCGGTATCAGCGTCACAAGCAGAACAGCGACAAGGCTCCATATGATTATGAGAAAACTCTTTCTCTTTGCAGGCTCCATGTCAGGCACATAGTTTGATGCCAGGAAAAACGGAATGTATGTGGTGATGAATACCGGCAGCACGCCCCACCATTTATAAACCCAGATGAACGAGTGGTTTGAGGTGCCTGCCAGGAACGACTCTACCAGGGCAAAGAGCAGTGCCATGCTGATGGCCCCCGCCAGTCTGCAGTCTATGCCCTTCTTTCCGTTTTTGGCGAAATACCGTGTGCTGCGGTCTTCAGGCAACATCTTGAGGGATATCATGCCGGCGATAGAGAACATCATCGAGAGCTCCCAGCACACGCCTATCAGCAGAATGAAAGTCGTAGATTCATTACTGACAGACCATAGCGGATAGCCAGCGAAGTGCGCTATTATCGCGTTGCAGATCTCATACAGCCAATGCACTCCGTAAAGCGCCAGTCCGGCAAATATCATGTCGTATTTCTTGTTGTGGAACTCGGTCCAGTATATGTAGAACACGACAGCAAGAATGAATATGAATGTCCAGTTGAAGTTCTCTGTGCTGCGGACCTGTATCGCATTTACCAGATCCATCGACAGCTGTGAACCGTCTCCCCAGAATTGAAACATCTCCCAGTCTCCTTTCCGCTTCAATTGTTTGCATCTATGTGTCAATACTATCATAATTCTGCCCTTACGAGAACAAAATGTAGACACCGCGAGGTTCTGATTGATAGAATTGACTCGAAAAAGAAAGGAGGCTCTTAAATGAGAGAACTTACACTCGGCAGCACCGGTATCACAGTACCGCAGAACGCGTTCGGAGCTCTTCCGATACAGAGACGTTCAACTGAAGACGCAGTCGCCCTGCTTCACAAGGCATATGAAGGCGGCATGCGTTATTTCGATACTGCAAGAGCATATACAGACAGCGAGACCAAACTAGGCATTGCCTTTGAAGGCATGCGCGACAAAGTCTTTATAGCCACCAAAACGACAGGCACGACAGGTGACAAGGTCAGAGAAGACCTTGCAACATCTCTCCGCGAACTGCGCACTGACTATATCGATGTCTATCAGCTGCACATGGTGGACAGAGTCTATCAGCCGGGTGACGGGACGGGAGTCTATGAAGCTCTTCTGGAAGCCAAAGAAGCCGGAAAGATCCGCCACATAGGAGTGACCGCGCACAAGATCGGTGTAGCCTTCGATCTCGTAGAATCAGGCCTCTATGAGACCATGCAGTTCCCGTTCAGCTATCTGTCCGGCGATCAGGAGATACGTCTCGCAAAGCTTTGCGCAGAAAAGAACATGGGATTCATAGCAATGAAGGGACTAGCGGGCGGACTTATCTCAAGATCCGATGTCGCCATGGCCTACCTTGAGGATTTTCCGAACGTACTGCCTATCTGGGGCGTCCAGAGAGAGCACGAGCTGGATGAATGGCTGTCATATATGGATGACGCTCCTGCCCTTACAGATGATATGCGCGCATACATAGAGAAGGAAAAATCTGAGCTGGCAGGAGATTTCTGCAGAGGCTGCGGTTATTGCCTCGCTACCTGCCCTGTCGGAATAGCCATCAACAACTGCGCGAGGATGTCGCTCATGCTGAGGCGCGCTCCTTCCGACGCGTGGCTGACAGATCATTGGCAGGAAGAGATGAAAAAGTTAGAGGACTGCATAGAATGCGGTCAATGTTCAGCTCACTGCCCGTACGAGCTCGACACCCCTAACCTTCTCAAAAAGAACTACGAGGACTATAAACAGGTCCTCGCAGGAAAAGTGATCGTAAATAATTAAGCGGTCATCATTGTCTGAATTGCTCCAGGTACTTTTCTACCGACCGGGTCATTTCCCTTGAAAAGTCAGAATCGTACTTTCTTTTGAAAAACGCTTTTATCCAGGCATCGAATTCTTCATCGGGCATGCTCTTCCGGAGCATCTCCCTGAGTTCGGCCTCGTCCATATGCCGGTAGCGGTCGATGTGAACGATATGTTTCAGATCGGCCCGCTCCGGTTTTTTTCTGTTTTTCTGCTGCTCTGTCGGATATCCGAAAACAAGAAGCGCTGCCGGGAATACATATTCAGGAAGCCCAAGTATCTCTCTCTGAGTCTCCATGTTCTCCATGATATCCCCTATGTAGCATGAGCCTATGCCGTACGACTGAGCGGCGACCACAGCGTTCTGTGCGGCTATAAGAGCATCATCCACCGCCAGAAGAAGGTCTCCCGCGCCCGGCTCCCTCGGTTCGCATCCCGCATACCTGAAGGCCTCATACCACTTGAGACAGTCCGCGCAGAACAACAGCACCAGCTTCCCCTTCGCTATGAAAGGCTGATGATCGCATGATTCCGCAAGCTGAGCCAGTATCCCCGGATCGCTTATCCTCAGTATCGTATACAGCTGCTGATTGCCGGCTGTCGGAGCATTCACCGCGGCCAGCAGGATCTCCCGTACTATGCTCTCATCGATCTCCCTGTCCGCAAAAACGCGCACGGACTTTCTTTCTGTCAACTGCTTTATAACTTCGTTCATATCTTCCCCTTATGTCCCGCCATCATTTTGCACACATGCTTTTGTTGTTTATCATTTTACCATGAAGTATAATGGTTGTGCTGCGGGTCCGGCCCGCAAATTTATTCAAGAGGTTTTAAAATGAGCAATATCGTTGACAGGTTCATGAGGTATATTTCCATAGATACGCAGTCTGATGAGGACAGCACAACTTCGCCCAGCACTTATAAGCAGTTCAGGCTGGCAAGACTCCTGGCGGAAGAAATGACGGAGATGGGAGTATCCAATGTACGTCTCGACGACCGCAACTGCTACGTATACGGAGAGATCCCGGCAAACACAGATAAGGACGTCCCTTCTCTTGGATTCATTGCCCACATGGATACCGCACCCAGAACACCGGGCGATGCCAGTAACGCCAGGATCCATAAGAATTACGACGGCGGCGTGATAAAGCTGAACGATACCGTTGAACTCGATCCGGCTATATACCCTGAGCTTAAAAAGTACTTGGGCTGCGACCTGATAGTTACTGACGGCGTATCGCTTCTTGGCGGAGATGACAAGGGCGGCATCGCTGAGATCATGACGCTGGCAGAGACCCTGATCAACGACCCTTCCATCCCGCACGGAAAGATAGGTATCGCCTTCACACGCGATGAGGAGATCGGCAAGGGCACGGAATTCTTCGATGTGGAAGGCTTTGGAATGGACTATGCATATACTGTAGACGGCGGTCCTATCGGCGAACTGGAGTATGAATGCTTCAACGCCGCTGAGGCGCGCATCTATTTCAAGGGGCGCGACATCCACCCGGGATATGCCTTCAACATAATGGTAAACGCGGTAAGGATAGCCGCAGAACTGGACGGAATGCTGCCGCACAGTCAGCGTCCTGAATATACTTCCGATTATGAGGGGTTCTTCCACATGACCTGGATGGAAGGCACAAGCGCGGAGGCTGAATCCCGCTATATTATAAGGGACCACGACCTGATGGCTTTCGAAGAAAAGAAGATGGTCATGCAGAAATGCGTCGATTTTCTCAATGGCAAATACGGCGACGTGATCACCCTTGAAATACGCGAGCAGTACCGGAACATGAAAGAGCTGATAGAGCCGCACATGTTTCTTATCGACAATGCCAAGGCTGCTTTCAGGGCATGCGGTGTCGAGCCGATAATACAGCCTATCAGAGGCGGCACAGACGGAGCGGATCTCACCTTCAAGGGCCTTCCTTGCCCTAACCTTTCGACGGGCGGCATGAATTTCCACTCCAACACGGAGTACATGCCTGTGCAGTCAATGGAAAAGATGGCGGAAGTGCTTATAGAACTCGCAAGAGTCAAATAGGTTATAAAAATGCAATTAAAGAACCGCAGCAAGCGCTGCGGTTTTTGTTTTACTCTTCTGCTGCCCGGGGTCCCAGGGTCGACAGCCTCCGGAAGCTCAGAAGCACCATTGACACTGACATGATGAACGCCATAGTGTCGGATATAGGGCTTGCGGCAAGTATGCCGTTGATGCCGAAGAACCTGGGAAGGATCACCAGCAGCGGTATCAGGAAAAGGCCCTGCCTCGACAGCGATACCAGAAGTCCCTGCCTGTTGTTGCCGGTGGCTGAGAAATACATTATGGTGACCGGCTGTATGTTCTGGAAGAACACGAACATCATGTAGATCTTGAGATATTTCTCCGCGAAATCATAGTACATTTCTGTTCCTGTCCCGAAGAAGGATATGATTTCCCTCGGGAATGTCTGCAGCGCGAAGAAGAACAGCACTCCTACAGTGAAGGCAGCGCCGAAAGCCCTCCAGTATGTAGCCTTGACCCTGTCATAGTTTTTGGCGCCGAGGTTGAATCCCCATATAGGCTGGCAGCCTTGAGATATGCCGACCGCGAAAGATATCATTATCATGTTGCATTTCTGAGCGATTCCCGAAACTGCCAGAGGTATCTCCGGTCCGTATACCGAAAGAGCTCCGTATGTCGCGAGCATGTTGTTGAGCACTATATTGGTGGACATCATCAGCATGTGGTTGATGAAGTTAGGTATGCCCGCCCTCATGCTTCCGGTAAGATGCTTAGTGCTGATGCCCAGATCCCTGAAGCATATCCTGAAAGCCTTGAAACGCGGATAATAAAGGATGGCCAGGATGCAGCTGGAGAACTGGGATATGGCGGTAGCCATGGCCGCTCCCCTCAGGCCCATGCCCAGAGGGAACATAAACAGCCAGTCGAGAAAAACGTTCAGCACCGCTCCTTCCACCATGCACAGCATCGAATATGCAGGACTTCCGTCCGCTCTTATGAGAGGCGCGGATGCCTGAGTGAACAAATGGAACGGCAGTCCGAACATGGTCACGGACAGATATGTGATCGCCAGCGGGTATACGGTCCCATCAGGATCCGCCCCGCAGAGCGCCACAATATGGCTCTTGAACACAAAAAGCAGCAGGCCCGTGATGATACCTGCTGCAGCCGCACCGGTGATACCGGTGTGGACATATTTTTTTGCTTCTTCTATTCTGCCTGCTCCCTGATTTATGCTGAAGTTGGAAGCAGTCCCTATCCCGAACAGCATGCTGATGCCAGTTGTGAGCGTCACTGTCGGGAACACAATGTTTGTCGCGGCATTTCCGAGCATACCAACCACATGGCCGATAAAAATCTGGTCAGTGATATTGTAGATGGCGCCTACCAGCATGCTGATGATCGAAGGTATGGCAAACCTTGCGATCAACGGCAGCAAAGGTGCGCTGCCAAGCGGATTGTCTGCGACTTGTTTATTTATTTTTCTTCTCCCTTGAGTTTTTCGATCTTAGCAAGGATCTCTTTTTCCTTAAACAGGAAGAACAGGCACGCTCCTATGACGCAGCAGATGAACGCGACAAGCGCGGTCCTGCGGTAAGCGGCGGCTGCCGCTGCTTCCGTCGTACCCGGAACATTTGCGATGGCGGTCATCGAGGTAAATACCGCGAGAGCGATAGCCTGCCCCATCTTGAACGCGAACGTACGCGCCGCGAAGAACATTCCGCTCCTGTCCTCGCCTGTCTCCAGACGGCTCAGCTCAGCTACGTCAGCAACACAGGCCTGCGGCAGGATGCCCAGAATGGCCATAGGTACGGACGCGCATACCGCGACAATGAATCCCCAGATGAGTCCCTCTCCGCACAGGAAAGTGATGAGGAATACTGCCGAGTACGCGAAGAATCCCGTGATGATCATCTTCTTTTTGCCGATCTTCGGAGCAAGCTTGTTGACTATAGGGTACTGGCATACGCTGAGGAATGTCATGGTCGCCGTCAGTACGAACGTCCAGGTGTCCTCTATCTTCATCAGCTTGGTCTCATAGAACGCAAGGCCTGTCTGGAAGAGCGTCAGCGCAAAGAAGTAGATCACGTCGCTGTATACGAATCGGCGGAACATCCCGTTCTGGAATGTCTTGAGCAGCGAAGCGAACGCCTTTGTCTCGCTCGGCTTGGCATCAAGATAGTCGCGCTCCTTGATATAGAACGACGGTATCAGCATCGCGATGCACGCTATTGTCGACATTATGGCGACAGCAAAGCGGATGGAGTTCTCCGGTCCTACCGCTCCTTGGATAATGCCTGCCACGTTAGGCAGCATATAGGAGATGGAAAGGCCGGCGATGTATGTGAATGAAATGTATGTGGAAACGTTTATGCGGTGCTCCTGCGTATCGCCAAGCTCCGCTATCAGAGCGTTGTACGGTGTGCAGTAGATGGTCATGAACAGATAGAACGAGATCATCAGCACAAAGACGACTGTATCGTTTACGGCGATGCTTGCAGTCTGAGGCAGGGTGAACAGTCCAATCGTCAGAAGCGCGAACGGGATAGCGATTGCCTTCATGAACGGTATGCGGCGTCCTCCCTTGAATTTGGCTCTGTCCGACCAGCCTGCGATCAGCGGATCTGTTATGGCGTCAAATATACGGCCGACTGCGAGTACCAGTCCGAAGAGAGTCAGTTTCAGGAAGATGTGATCCTGTGTGATTCCCGAAGCAAAGATACCGGTCATCGGGTTCTGCTCATTAGGCGTGCCTGTGTAGTAATAGACCATCCAATTGGATACTATTCCGGCAAGCAGGCTCCAGCCAAACTGACCTATCGCGAAGATCCATAGCAGCTTATTGGTGATGGGTTTTTTCTGCATAACGTTTTACTCCTTTTGTTGTGCTGTATTATCCCACAGTCCCTAAAGCTCATAATAACAAAAAACTGTTGGCCACCCAACAGTTTTTTGTATTATATGACTTTTCGTCAGCTTTTATTCGAAGTCGTATGACTTGCAGACAGGCGCGTCGATTGCAGCTGACTCCTCATCGAACCAGATCAGGTTTCTTCCCGTCTCCTTATCGAAGAGCTGGATCAGCTCAGGAGCCGCGTTGAAGTGTACCTTGCTGCCCATCGATACATCCTCTGCCAGTCCGACAGTCGGGATAACCATGACTACTTCATCCTCACCGCTTCTGGCGTGCAGGTTGTACTCGGAACCGAGCATCTCGGATACCTCGATGACTGCTGTCAGTTCGCCTTCTCCGACATTGATGTGCTGAGGACGGATGCCCGCGATGATATCGCACGGCTTCGCGCCGTTCTGCTTGAGCGCTTTCTGCTGGAACTCAGAGAGTTCAAACTTTGCTCCGCGGATCTCAGCATAGTACTTGCCGCCTTCAAGAAGCAGCTTGCAGCCGTCAAAGAAGTTCATGACAGGCATGCCGATGAATCCTGCTACGAAGAGGTTGACCGGCTTGTTGTAAACTTCAACCGGTGTACCGATCTGGTTTACATAACCGTCCTTCATGATGACGATACGGTCACCAAGAGTCATAGCTTCTGTCTGGTCATGCGTTACGTACATGAATGTGGTGTTGATCCTCTTACGGAGCTTTATGATCTCCGCTCTCATCTGGTTCCTCAGCTTAGCGTCGAGGTTTGAGAGAGGCTCGTCCATGAGGAATACCTTAGGGTCACGTACCATGGCACGGCCGATGGCTACACGCTGACGCTGTCCGCCGGACAGAGCCTTTGGCCTTCTGTCGAGGTACTGTGTGATGTCGAGGATCTCAGCGACTTCATTTACCTTAGCGTCGATCTCAGCCTGCGGAGCTTTCTTAAGCTTAAGGGCAAATGCCATGTTCTCACGCACTGTCATGTGCGGATACAGAGCATAGCTTTGGAATACCATCGCGATATCTCTGTCCTTAGGCGATACGTCGTTCATAAGCTTTCCGTCGATGTAGAGCTCGCCGCCGCTGATGTCTTCAAGGCCTGCCACCATTCTGAGTGTCGTGGACTTTCCACAGCCGGACGGTCCTACCAGAACGATGAATTCCTTGTCCTTGATGTCGATGTTGACGTCGTGTACCGCGGTCACCTCGTTGTCATACACCTTCTTTAAACCTTTGATGATTACTTCTGCCATATTATTCAACTCTAGTATACGGGACTCCTCCCGGATACCTCGCGACCGCCCGCGAGGGACGCGCCGCATTACGACAGGTCTCCACACTGCCGCACCGTGAGTTTAACGGATGATTCCTCCTTTCTTTAGGACACATGGATCAGATCGTGGAGTGATCATGGGTCCTTTGGTGGGTAGTTATCACTTAGTTGTCCGGCCATAGCGCCGGGTAATACTTAATATTTCTTCTGCGAGTTCTTCTGTGGCAGCTCCCGACCTCATTCGCCAGGTCCAGTTGCCTGACGGTATTCCCGGAGCGTTTATCCTGGCCTCATCGCCAAGTCCAAGCCAGTCCTGCATCTGTGCGACAAAGAGTCCCGCGACAGAGCTCATGCCCGCACGTATCACTCCCCTTGCGTAGCCTTCTTCCTTATTGAGTCCGAAGTAGCTCTTTGCTTCGGCGAGTTCCTCTTCATCTGCTATGGCGAGCCAGCCTTCAAGCGTGTGGTTGTCATGCGTGCCTGTATAGCAGATGCAGTTTATGTTGTAGTTGTGAGGCAGGAAAGCCGCGATCTTCTGCACGTCGAAAGCGCATTGCAGCAGCTTCATTCCCGGGAAGCCTGAGTCTTTAAGGAGCTGTCTCACCTCCGGCGTCGAATAGCCGAGGTCTTCTGCGATGAAGTCGAGGTCCGGAAAACGGTCTTTCAGAGTATCTACAAGAGCGATGCCCGGGCCTTTGACCCAGCGGCCGCGGCGGGCCGTTGTATCACCGTATGGGATGGCGAAATAGCTCTCAAATCCTCTGAAATGATCTATGCGGATCACATCGAACAGCTCTCCCAGTCCCGCTATCCTGCGGATCCACCAGCCAAAGCCGTCCTCTTTCATCACATCCCAGTCGTACAGCGGATTGCCCCAGAGTTGTCCGTCCTCAGTGAACAAATCAGGCGGTACGCCCGCGACTTCCTTAGGCAATTTCTTCTCATCGAGCTGGAACCAGTGAGGTTCAGCCCAGACTTCCGCGGAATCCAGAGCTATGTATATAGGGATGTCTCCTATTATGCTTATGCCCGCTTCATTCGCGTAAGTCTTGAGATCATTCCACTGCTTATAGAACAGGAACTGAATATACTCAAACACTTCCACGTCTTCGAAGAGTTCTTTGTTCCATCTGGCGCAGGCTTCAGGCTGATGGAGTCTTATGTCTTCATCAGGCCACTCCGTCCACGGGCGCATGTCATAGTGCTGCTTGAGCGCCATGAAAAGCGCGTAGTCAGGGAGCCACTCTTTTTCCATGATGAAAGCGCTGAACGCGTTCCTGTCCCTCGGGATACCCCTTGCGGCAGCTTTTCTCAGCAATCCAATTCTGTTCTCGTACAGCTTGCCGTAGTCCACCTTATCCGGATCATCTCCGAAATCGGCGGCATCAGCTTCATCTTTTGTAAGAAGTCCGTCCTCTATGAGGATCTCAAGATCCACGTAATACGGATTTCCGGCAAATGACGAAAAGCTCTGATACGGCGAGTCTCCGTAACTGATAGGACATACCGGCAGCATCTGCCAGTACTTCTGCCCCGCGGAGCAAAGAAAGTCGACAAACTCCCTTGCCGCAGGCCCCATCGTTCCTATTCCGTACGGTGACGGAAGCGAGAACAAAGGCATCAATATACCTGCTGAGCGCGCTGCTTTTTCCATAGACTAACCCTTTACCGCGCCGGCAGCCACACCCTTGATGATGTGCTTCTGCAGCGCCATATAGAAGATGATGATCGGCAGCATCGAAAGCATGATTACAGCCATCGTTGCACCCAGGTCTACCGAGCCGTAGCTGCCCTTGAGATACTGTACGTGGATAGGGATCGTCATGTATTTGGTCCTGTCGAGTACAAGGTACGGGAGCAGGTAGTCGTTCCACACCCACATGGTCTCAAGGATACCGACGGAAATAAGTGTCGGCTTGAGCATCGGAAGAACTACGTTGAAATATGTACGTATCGGGCCACAGCCGTCAATTGAGGCAGCTTCCTCTATCTCAAGCGGCAAGCCCTTTACGAAGCCGACAAACATGAATATGGCAAGTCCGGCTCCGAATCCCAGATAAACGATCGGGATGGTCCAAGGTGTATTCAGCTTGAGGTTATCTGCCGTGAATGTCAGCGTGAACATTACCATCTGGAACGGTACGATCATGCTGAACAGGCAGAGATAGTAGAACGCATTCGCAAACTTTGAATTTACACGGGCTATGTACCATGCGGTCATCGAAGTAAACAGCAGGATCAGGAATACCGAAGCGATCGTGATCCAGAATGAGTATCCGACGGACTTCATGAACGGATAGTTACCGAAAGTCATGCCCTTGATATAGTTTGCCCATCCTACAAAGGTTTCGGCAGTAGGCAGCGAGAACGCGTTCGTGTTGATCGATGCATTCGATTTGAATGAGTTGATGACGACCTCGAAGATCGGCATGATCCATACGATGCTCAGTAACACAAACACGACTGATACCGCATTGCCGAGCGGAGTAAATTTCTGTACATGCTTCTTTTTCATTGCTGCACCTCCTTACTCCTTGTGGCTTTCTGCTGTGCGAGAGCCAGTACGGCAACAAGAATGAAGAATACGACAGCTTTCGCCTGCGCAACTCCATGGAAATTCTTATTGATGTTGTATGTCGAGAAGATATTCAGCGCAAGCAGTTCTGTCATATTGACCTTTGTGTTCTCAAGCATGACAGAAGGAAGACCTCCTGTTAAAGCCAGGTTCTGGTCGAACAGCTTGAATGAATTGGTCAGCGTCAGGAACGTGCAGATCGTGATCGACGGCATCACGTTAGGGATGATGACCTTTGTAAGTGTCTGCCATCCTGTAGCGCCGTCTATCTTCGCGGCCTCGAGCATGTCGCCAGGGACAGCCTGGAGTCCCGCGATGTAGATGATCATCATGTATCCTATCTGCTGCCATGCGACCAGTATGACCAGTCCCCAGAAGCCGTATGTAGCGTTCGCTGTCAGGTATGTGTTGTAGCCTTTCAGTATCGCGTCGAAGATCATCGACCAGATGTATCCGAGTACGACGCCTCCGATGAGGTTAGGCATGAAGAATACCGTACGGAACAGATTGGCTCCGCGAATGTTCTGTGTCAGAGCGTAGGCAATGAAGAAAGCCAGAACATTGATAAGGATGATCGATACTACCGCAAATGCCGCTGTGTTCCAGAAAGCATGGCGGAATCCGGCATCTGTGAATGCTTTGATATAGTTCTGGAATCCGGTCCACTTCGCGTCTCTAGGAGTGTTGAAGGTGCAGAAGCTCAGATAGATACCCTGCAGAAAAGGCCAGACAAAACCGATTACAAAGCATGCCAGAGTCGGCACGATGAACAGCGGGAAGCATTTCTGTATAGGTCTGCGGATCAGCACGCTGTTCACGGTCGAGTGATCGTGTTTTTTCTTCTTTTTCTTTTTCTTTTCAGGCAAATTGCTCATCTCCTTCCTTAGTTTTTCTTTCAGCTTACAGCTGTGTAAAAAAAACAGGGGCAGGCGAGTCTGCCCGCCCCTGATTTTTCGCTATCAGCGAAAAGGAGTGAGTATTAGTTTCCTTCTACACTGTACTCGTAAGCCCAGCCGTCAACAAATGCCTTAACGACCTCTGCCCAAGTGTCATCAGACGGAGCCGAGGAGTATGCAGCAAGAGCTGTAACAAGTGTTGCACGGAAGCTGTCTACGTTTGGTGTGTAGTTGAATGCCCATGTGCAAGCATAGTTGCCGTTGGCAAGGAGCTCAGCACCTGCCTTGGAGAATCCATTTGCCGACTCAGGAGCCTGCTTGAATGGAATGTCGCCGATCGAGCTGAGTACCTCGAGTCCCTTCTCGGATGTTACACACCATTTCAGGAAGTCGAGTGTAGCCTGCTGATTAGCTTCCGAAGCCTGGCTGTTTACTGCGAGGCAGTTCTCTGTACCGGAGCACAGTCCTGCTTTCTCTTCGCCTTCAACGCCGCAGTAGATAGGGATCATCGTGATATCATCAGGATTCATCTGGAACTTATCTGCTGTCAGATTTGCCCATTCCCATGTACCATTCTGATAGAATACTGCTTTGCCTTCGCCGAATTCAGCTTCAGCCTGGTCGCCTGTAGCTGTTGTCAGGGATGTAGCATCCTGAGCGGAGTCAGTAATGTACAGATCCCAGATCTTGCGGAAGTTGTCCATGTAGGTTCCCTTGATCGTAGCCGGCTTATCTGTGATTCCGTCATCGCGGAACTCATAGAAGAGAGGCATGTTAGCCAGGTGGCCGGAGAATCTCCAGGAGGACGAATCGTCGAGTCCGGCGGATGTGAACGCGTCAAAGCCGAGTTCACCTGCGCGGGCGTGGATGTCGTCTGCAACAGCTTTCAGCGAATCGAAGTCCTTGATCTCGTCGAGCGAGTGACCGGCCTGCTCCAGGAGTGCCTTGTTGGTGATGATACCATAGGACTCATAGATCCAGCCGACAGCCTTGGTCTCGCCATTGGCGTTGACCAGGTTAAAGTCGTTTGTGGTCAGCTCATTCATGAAATCAGTGCCGTCCAGTGGCAGGCAGTAATCGTCCCAGTCATTCAACGCGCTCATGTTACCAACATTGAAGAGTGTCGGAGGCTCGGACTTAGCCATCTCTGCAGTCTGTGTATCACTGTAGGATCCGGACGCAGCAGTTACGACCTTGCAAGGAACACCTGTCTCCTCTGTATAAGCAGCCGCAAGACCCTGAAGAGCTTCATCAGCTTCAGGCTTCATGTTCAGCCAATATACCGAACCGGTGCCCTCATCGCTACCGGAATCACCACCGCCGCCGCAGGCAGCGAAAGCGAATACCATAACGAAGGCAAGGAAAAGAACGAATAGTTTCTTCTTCATAATTTCCTCCTTAGAAAAAACCAATACTTAGAATAAGCCTTTTCGATAGCTTACCCAATAATTATAAAATCTTACGTTATCCAATTCAATTGCTTACACCAAAAAAAATCGTTAACAATTTGCCGCTGCTTCCTTCCAAACCCTCTCCGCTTGTTTTTTTTACTTTTCATGTTTATAGTAGATGATAAGGAGGACAGAGAAATGGCACATGATACAAACCCCGAACTTCAGAAGCAGGTCATCTATTCTGTTTTTGTTCGCAACCATACAAAAGAAGGTACCTTCAGGGCTATGATCCCTGACCTTGACCGCATAAAGGACCTGGGAACAGACATCATCTGGTTCCTCCCTATCCATCCGATCGGTGAGGTAAACCGCAAAGGATCACTCGGATGTCCTTACGCCAACAAGGACTACCGCAGCGTCAATCCTGAATATGGGACGCTTGAGGATTTCAAGGCCCTGGTTGATGCCATCCATGAGAGAGGCATGCGCTGCATGATCGATGTAGTGTATAACCACACATCACCGGATTCAGTGCTCTGGAACGAACATCCTGAGTATTTCTATAAGAAGCCGGACGGCAAGCCGGGCAACCACGTAGGCGAATGGACCGATGTCATCGATCTTGACTATAACGTACCTGAACTATGGGACTATCAGGTGGAATCGCTCAAAGGCTGGGCGTATCTGGTCGACGGTTTCCGCTGCGACGTGGCGTCTCTGGTCCCTGTTGATTTCTGGGTCCGCGCCAGGAAAGAAGTCGCTGAGATCAAGCCTGACTTCGTATGGCTTGCCGAGAGCATACACCGCTCGTTCAACGTCATGTGCCGCCGTCACGGAATGAAGGCAGCCACGGATGTGGAAGCGTACGAAGCCTTTGATATCGAGTACGAATATGATCTGCGCGATGCTTTCGATGCCTATCTTGACGGCAAAGGAAGCCTTTCGCACTGGATGGATCTGCTGAATTTCCAGGATTTCGCATATCCTAAAAACTACAACAAACTGCGATATCTTGAGAACCACGATACTGAGCGCATAGCTCCGAGAGTAAAGGATGATATCTGCCTTAGGAACTACACCGCGCTTATCTTTTTCCTGAAGGGCACTACCCTTCTCTACGGCGGTCAGGAGTTTGCTGTCGGACACAGACCAAGTCTGTTTGATGCAGACAAGATAGAATGGGATACGGGCAAAGATCTCTCGCCTTATATCCGCAAGCTTGCGGAACTAAAAAAAGAGACGCTATCGCCTGATGATATCTTCTTCGCCAGGACCGATGAGGAAAAAGACATCGCTGTTCTCATGAGGGATGACCGGAACAGCTGCAAGATAGCAGTGTTTTCACCAAAGGGTCTTGAAGGAGACGTTTCTGTCGATGTCCCGGATGGCTCTTATGATGAACTGATAAGCGGCGGTAAGATAGATGTAAAAGACGGACTTGTACACTGCAGCGGCGAGCCGCTCTGGATCTCAGTCCCGTCTGATATAGTAATAACGGAGGTATAGTCATTAACAGATTCTTCGATTCCGAGGCTCCTATCTGGAGCGCAATCGGAAAGATGGCCGACATCGGCGTGCTGAGCGTGCTTTGGACTATATGTTCTGTACCAATCATTACGATGGGAGCCGCTTCGGCTGCTCTGATGAGGTGTGCTCTCAACATGAATACGCTGGAAGGCAACTGGAGAAGCCGCAACTTCTTCCGCTATTTCCGTGACAACTTCAGGAATGCCACACTTCTCTGGCTGATATTCCTGCTGACCGCAGCCGTGTTTATCTTTGATCTTGTCGTTCTTGCGGATCCGGCCGGATCCGTCATGCGTGTACAGCGTTTTATCGCGGTTATCGGTCTCATCATATGGATGATCACTGCTGTCTGGGCTTTTGCTCTTACAGCGCAGTTCGACGCGGGAATTTTTCAGACAATAAAAAATGCCTTTTACATAGGCATTTCCAAGCTGCCGCGTACTGTCATAATGTGCGCGCTATGGCTTGTCCCGGTCGCGCTTCTGGCGTTCAACCCTTACGTGCTGAGCCGCATAATTGTGCTGTGGCCTGTGCTCTTCTGGGGCGGCACAGCATACTTCTGCGCCAAGCTGATGGTCAAACCGCTGACCCCGTTCTTCGAGGAAGCGGGTGTTCATCTTTTTAAGGGGATGGAGGAAGAAGAGGAACCTGATCCTGAAGATCAGTAGAAGCCATTCCGGCAGCTACGCCGCTTCAATGGTGATACGTGTTGAATTCATTCCGAGAACATATTCGTTTTCTATCTTCGAAGCTATTCCTCTGAGCAGCAGGATGTTTTCCTTTATGTCCTCATCCGCCTCTTCAAACGGATCAAAGAACGGCCCTAGACTGCGGAAGTCTATCTCCACATTGCCTTTGTATATCCTTGCCAGAATGTCCATGTAGGCATTCTGGTCTTTTTTATTGGCTGCGTATACTGCCATCTCCTCTACAGCCAGCGCTGCCTTCATTGCCTCGTGACTGTCGATCCCGCTCTTCTCGCACACATCCTGCAGCACTTCGCTTATGCCGGATATGAAGGAAGCATCATTTGTGATGGTCACATCCAGAACAGGCTCGGCCTCATCGTGTTCGAGCAGCAGTATGCCTTTCAGTCTGCCGTCCGACTTCTTTTCTATCATGCGGTTCCTGATTATGATGAAGATCATGATCAGAACAGCTGTGATCGGGAAGGCAAACCACAGACCGTCTGTGCCTAATGTCTTACTCAGTATCCACGCGACAGGTATTATGGCCGCGAATCCGTCCAGAGCGCTCACCAGCGAAGCATAACCGCTGAAGCCTATGACCATCAGGTATCTAAAATAGATGATCACGCCTCCGCGCACTATGAATGTGAGCAGATATATCCTCATGGCCCACGCAGCAAGAGCGGCTTCTGCTGCTCCGGTGATGTTGTACAGAGCAGCTACCTGAGGCGCAAGCAGTCCCAGGACGGCAATTGACAGAATGACGATGATAAACTGCCCTTTGAGTGCGGTCTTCAGGACTCCCTCTTCACCGCGGAAATCCCTCTGCCCGTGAAGCACCGAAAGGAACGGTACCGATGAACCTATCAGCGATCCGACAAATATGGATACTATGGAATTCATCTGTATGCAGAGAGAAAAAGCGAGTATCCCGGCGGTCCCGGCAAGGTTCCCCGCTACTGCGTTGATGAACGCGAACTGCAGGGAAAAACCGATCTGCGTCAGAGCGTCCGGGCCGCCCCGCTTGATTATTTCACCCATCAGATCCATCGAGCGGACTATATCGCGTGTGGCCCTTACCCTGATCTTCTTCCCTGCAAGCAGAACTACGACTATGACCGCTCCCACAGTGTATCCGGTGAGTGTGGCCCATGCGGCGCCCTCTACTCCCATGCCAAACACGCGGATATATACATAGTCCATCGCTATATTGACGATATTGGCTACTACGTTTATGAAAGTGCTGTGTTTCGGATAACCTGCCGCCGGCAGGAACGAAGCAAATGTGAGCATCGTTATGAGGACCGGCGATGAAAGAAGCAGCACCCTGAAATATATCTGAAACTCCGGCATCAATTCTGCGTCATGACAAAGCATCCTTGATAATGGGTTGAAAAACACGTTTCCGATCACCAGCAGGGCCAGTCCGGAGGCCAGGCCTCCTGCGATCGCCGCGGTAAGGCTCTTCCCTGCCGTGTCATGATCACGCCTGCCAAGAGAAAGCGCGTATATGGCTGCGCCTCCGTTTCCCAGCAGCGAGTAGACCGCAGCCATTACAAGCATGAGAGGCATACCAAGACTTATGATGGCCATCGCGTCGCTGTCCAGCAGGTTGGATACCAGCATGCTGTCCACGAATTCGTTGAGAGAAAGCGCCGCGTATGTGACCATCGTCGGCAGCAGATATTGAAAAAACTTCTTTCGAAGCAACCGGTCTGATCTTGAATACTCTTTTCTCATTTGAATCCTTTGATTTTGAGTCGTATTCCGCTCCGGATCGCCTCAGCTGCCATACATCATCCTCCTATTTGCTCCTGATGGTCAGGCCGGCCTCTTTTTGTGCCTGCAGATCACGCCTTATAGTCTCTTCTTCTCCTGCTCCTGATGATGCGATATCATCGAGCATTTTTTCTGCTGTTTCCCCGTCACCTGAATAAAGGCACGCATATGCATAGTTCATCTTTACGAGAGTGTTGTCAGGAAGCAACTCATATGCGGCAGAGGCGGATTCAAGAGCAGTATCGAAATCCCTTAGGTGTATCAATTCATAATAGGATCGCCATGTCAGATATTGAGCCATGTGATAAGTTCCGAGGGATTCTGCTGCGCTTCGGTATTCATTGAGCCCTTTTATGAAGAACTGTTCCGAACGTTCATATTCATGTGCCTTGAACGCATTTTCACCGGTATTGAGAAGGCTTACCGCGTATGCCGCACGATCAGGATCCGTGCCGGTTTTTTCGTAAATCTTACCGTACACTTTTGAAGCATCAGCATAATATCCGTCTGCAGCAGCATAGTCTCCCTGGATGTTATAACCGAGGCCTCTGTTATTATAAAGCTCTGCCAGCATTTGCTGATAAGAGATGTTCTCTTCATCCTGTGCCAGTATCTCTGCAGCATTGATGGCATCTTCGTAATACCTGTCTGCCTCTTCATATTTGCCTGCATCCGTAAGGCATGCGGCCAACATGGAAACTGTCTGGATATATATGCTCCTATTCTGGAGCGAATCATTTAATTTGATAAGATCGTTCAGGTCGCTGCATGCATCGGAAAGCATGTCTTCTGCATCATCGTACAGTCCAGACCTGTAAAGAAGTACTCCGTAATTGTACTTTACTGTACCAAGCGCATCCAGCACATCGGCTGACCTTTCCATCCGGCTCAGTGATCCAAGGCTCTGCTCAAAACACTCTGCCGCCAGATCGCCATTTCCAAGGTCGATCGCATTACCCCCGGCATTGAACAGCATCCTCGCAAGAATGAGATCGTCTCCATTCTCCAGGGCCTTCTGCATGCTGATGGCCTTATCGTAATCAGCGCCTGCTTCCTCATAGCGGCCTGCGGAATTCAATATTATAGCCCTGTTGTTGTACCCGGAAGCCGCTCCTGCTTCCGCCTTTTTATATCCGGACCCCGCCAGAGCTTCTAACAGCGATATTGCGGTATTCTCTGAATCAAGCGCCTCGCTCTGCATTCCGAGCACATTCTCCGCAGTAGCAAGTTTCTCATAGTTTACGGCCGCTTCATACTCTCCTGCTTCCTTGTTGCGTGTCAGCCGCAGTATCTTATTGATGTCTTCGGTATTATTGTGGAGTATATCTCTTATGCGGCTGTATGCTCCGGGAACATCTGACAGCCTGTCAGGAAGTCCATATGTCAATTCATTCAGGATCCGCATGGAGGCCGCTTCTCTCTTTTCGGCATCATTTCTATAGTTTTGTGCGCGGATCATAAGGCTCAAAGAAACTGCAAGTATCAATACAAAAGCTGCAGCTGCAGAAGCCCCGCGCTTTAATGTCTGCCTGTTCTGAGCTATCCGGTGCTCCCTTAGCAGCTCGTCCTCGCTGCAGCCTGCTATGGCCGATATCACCTTGAGCATTTCGGTCTCTGCAAGGGACATCATCTTTTTAGTATCATTCCCTTCGGCACGTATGTCCATGAGCCTGTCCATAACATCGGGTATAAGCTTCATGGATGCCGGGAAGGAAGTATCAGGATCGCCGCTTATGAGTATCGGGAATACCCTGTCCGCTCTTCCGAGTTCTATGAATGTTGCCACTTCCCTGTCTACCCATTCGGACGAAGGCGTGTCAACCGAGCATACCACTACCAGGCAATCTGTTGAATGGAGGGCCTTGTCTATGGTGTCAGTAAGTATCCTGCTTACAGGCAACTCTTCAGTATCTCTGAAAGCACGCCTTACTCCATGCATCCCTTCTTCACGCAAAGGCGCAGGCAGACGGTAATTCTCCGCCAGATTGAAGAGCTTCTGAGTGATTTCACTGTCCAGCGGCCTGTGACGGTAGCTGAAGAACACATCATAATCGAACATGTCTAGCCTCCGTTTACAGCCACGCTGTTATCAGTCAATACGTCAAGACCGAGCTCCTCGAGGGATCTTCTCGCGTTTTCGACTGCCTGTTGTATATATATAAGCGCCTGCGGATCGTCTTTGAATGCCTCCGGCAGTTCGCTCATCGTCCTTTCAGCTATGTCTATACATAATTCTGCCTGCTGCTCGGCTATTTCCCCTTCGATACGGGCTACGTGTCCCAGATACGCAAATAACCCTGCTGCCCCGATACAAACAGCTGCTATGACTGACACCAATGTAATGATCGCTTTTCTGCGGCGCGTGCGGTGGCGCTGCTCAAGGTCATCAGGATGCAGGCCCAGCACTGAAGCTATGATCCTGACAGTCTCGTAGCTCAGTGCATCCTTCCAGCGCGAACGGGTCTCAGCTCTGAGATCTGACGCTACGGGTTCTATCGTTTCAACACGCTCAACGATAGACATGTCAGGCAGTATCTTCTGAACGACCTTCTTCTCAATAAAAGACTCCGGGAAGGAGTCAGCCGGCTCTCCCCGGACGATAACTGCGATTATATTTTCTTCCTTTCCTGTCTCACGAAAATAAGCGAGACGGTCAAGGACAAATGGGCTGGTCCTTGTTTCAGGTGAACAGAGCACCGCCAGAAAGCGGCTGTGATCCAATAAGACACGGGCTTCTTCATCAAAGTCCTTGCCGGAAGCCTCAACATATACACGTCTGTAATCGAGGCCTCTGTCCGGAAGGCTCGTTCCCGACGGGAGCCTGTACCTGCGGATGCTCTCCGCAAGCTTATTTGCGACTGATGCGTCCCCGGCTACTGCGAGGACACAGATATCATAGTCCTGCATTATCCTTCTTTTCTTTCAGATGTTCAGAAAACAGCTTTACGATTTCTGTCTTTTCAAGTTCGTCGTAGAACTCCGGTGAAAATTCCTCTCCGTCGAAATCAAGGGCAGTGATAATGAACTCCCCAAGCTGAGAGGTCTCAAATGTCAGTGTTCCGGTCTCTTCGTCATACTCAGCCCTTATTGCCGCAAGGGTCTCATCTGAGGTCGCATCCTCATTGGCAAATACAGCATAGAGCGGTTTGTCCCTGAGATCTTCCGGAAGCGCATACTCCATTTCTGCTCTGACAGGTCCGCTCAGCCTGCTGATCTGAGCGCCGTTGACATATGCTGTGAGATTGTAGTAAGGCTCTTTTTCGGCATTCTCTTTACCTTCGTTCAGATCGAACTCATTGATCTGGAGAACAAGAGTATCACCGGCTGCAGCAGCTGCGGCGACAGAGTATTCTTTTTTCGGTTTAACAGGGTCCGGCTTGACCGGATCAGGATCGTCAGGTTTTACCGGATCAGGGTCGTCTGGTTTTATCGGATCAGGATCGGGAACTACTGATGAATACCTTGTGATACCCGTTCCTGTAATGATAGGGGTTGAATTGCCGCCAATGCTTCCCGAGCCCGTCTGGTCCGCGCGCGTAGTGGTCAAAGTGGACCCTGCGGTACCGTTTTTCCAATAGTTGTAATATGCCATCCTGATCAGGAAAACTCCTGCGGTATCCGCCTGCGCGCCTTCTTTTAATAAGACAGTCATGGACAGACTGCTGCCGTTATAGCTAAATACTTCAAATACTATGCCCGGCGATCCGTTCTTATACGGATCAGGCGGCGACCCATCCGGGCAATAGGTCTTTAGCAATTCATTATAGGTTATGCCTTGAGATGCATCAAAATCATTCAGCTCAATGTAATCGTCTCCTGTAACCGGGTTTTCCTGAAGTATGATATTGCCTCTGGTCTCAAGGGTCTGCCGGAGAGTGAATGACACTACAGGGATCGCAGTCGTTAGAGGAACAGTAACATTGTTTGGAGCAAGAAATACGGATCCTTTTGTCCCGTATGAAACTTTATCTATCCCGCCATAATTGAACACAGGGCCTCCGTATGTATCGTTGTTTACTGAGCCTCCGTTCAATAATTTCAGACCACTCACAAGCTCCGTGATGCCGGATCTTATCGAAACAGCAGCTCCGTCGACCTTGCCTGTCAGCCTGCATGTACTGCTGTTTTCTATTGTCTGCATGTTGTATACAGCGACCGAGCCTCCGCCAGAAGACTTTATATCCTTTATTGTCAGATCGCCGTCATATTGCACCTCGCAGCTGCCGGTAACATCCAGCGTTTCGATCGAATAATCTCCCCACTCCAGAGACAGTACGGCATCCTTCATTTTTATGCTTGCCGTCTGTCCCTGTCTGAACGTGATAAGAGAATCTTCAACGCTGCCTGTTCCGGAATAATTACCGCAAACAGTTGCGGAACCGCCGCTGATGATCCCGTTATTTATCAGATTTCCGCCAATGATGATGCTTGCGGCGATCTCATTTTTCAATTCATTATTCCGGATCGTTGCTCCTTCCTCAACAATCAGATCGTTTGTCAGCAGATGACCTCTGTAGTATCTGAATTCAGCTGCTTCTAACTGCTCTTTGCTATAGCCTGAAAAGTCACGTACTATCGTCTCGTTGCCGCCCTCATCTCTCTCAACAATAACTTTATAAGCCTGGAGTTCAAGCATCGATGTTGCAGGGATGACAAGTTTAACATCCTCCGGTATCTCTATTACTTCATCCACAATACCCTTAACTGATGAACCGTTTGCGAGCATATACGAACCATCCTCATTTTTGAGGAACACTGCGACACTGCCGCCATCCTCTCCGTAATACTCTTTGAGAGGAAGCAGATTAAAAGTGCATCCGTTTGTAAGCTCAACTTTGTCTATCAGGAGGATGCCTGTTCCGATCAAATTGATGTCACCATCGCACGAAAGAGTTCCGATCCTGTTGAAGCCGGTAGAAACGATGTTTACTCCGGTACCGTCTGATGTGATGTCAGCTCCGCTGGAATAATCCCTGAGAACGATCCGGCCGCTTTCTTTTTCATAAGTCCAGCCTTCTCCGCTGCCGTCCCCGGTACAGTCGAGACTGGTACCGGATATCGTAATATTCTTTTCAGCAGGTACAGACGCGTTTTCTTTTGCGTCCTTTATCAACGCTGCAGGTGCTTCTTTTAATTCTTCCTGAGTCGTCTCATCAGCTTCCAAAGGCGTTTCCTCAGCCTCCGGTCCTTCTGTTTCCGGCACTGCAGGAGTGTTTTCCTCCGGTACGGCTGTTTCCGGTGCTGCGGGTGCTTCAGATGCCTCAGGCTCAGACTGCAATATCTCAGCAGCATTTGCCCCTTCATGACCCTCAGGCAAAGCATCATCGGCAAAGACATGCCACGTTAAAGGCATGATCATTAGCAATGCCATTGTTATACTGATGGTTTTATTCATGATCGTTCTCATGACAGTCCCCCTTCATCAGACAACCGATCTGTCTGCCACTTCTGCAAGAATCTCCCACGCGTAAGCGTCTTTTTCTTTGTCTTCTTCACTTAACTCCGAGTATGGGATCATCAAAGGATGCCTGCGCATCAGATCATTTCTTTCCGGTGAGTATGTCCAGTTATACATCAGGTGGAACCTGACCCAGCGCCTGTGTTCCATCTCTCTGAATACATCTCTCTTTTCAGCATCTGCATCACGGAACACCCCGTATGCTTTGCGGCAATTCTCTTCTGTGAGCTCCGTAATGCTGTCGTCATCTAGAAGATATCTTACCTTGACTATCATATGATCCGCGGCTGCTATATTGGACCATTTTTTATGATCGCTGAGATCATCCCATCCGACCGGGCATTCCGATCCTTCGCTGTATATGTCGTGCAGTGTGACTGCAAGTTTATTTATATCGTCCCTGGTAAAGGACTTCATTGTAAATATGCTTTTGCTGCTGCCAAACCCGCATATCTTTTCGGTATCATTATTGAGCCTGACATGTATCTCCGCAGCAGTCGGGAACATCCTTCTGAGTTCCTTATATGTTGCCAGATCGCTTCTGTCAGTATCCTCGCAGATAATGATCCTGTCGGCGCTGCGGATTATTTCAGGGTGATACTCCCAACATTCCTTATGCAGGAAAAGAGTATCATCTTCCGGATCTCCTCCGCATAGTGTCCGGACAGCCTCACGATGTGATTTCCTAAAGACGGAGGAATCGCCAAAAACATGGTAGCAGATGTACCTTCCCGGTTCGAAGACGTTTGTAATAAGGCCTCTTTCAAGCAGCTCAGCAGCAATGCTTCCGCTGCCGATCAATACAACGGTTTTCTCATCTTTACGTATAGGATGCTCTTTCCAGTAGCATCTGCTGATGATCTCTTTTTTGCTGAAGGTATGCAGATTCCCTGATATCTCATCTGCGCCGAAATCAGTCAGACAATACGTTTCTATCCCCAATCCGGCAGCATCCTCTGCCTGACAGTAGTTGTCCCACAAATCATCTCCCATACAGAAGTATTTGATTCCCTGCATGTCTCCTTTTATATCGATCAGTTCTTTCGGGCTGCAGTCAAGTCGAACGATATTCCTTCCGTTCATGCGCTTTTCTGCCGAATGGCGGAAAATTATCATTGAATCCGGATCATCATGAAGGGCAGATTCGGCTAATGCTTCGGATTGTTCGTTCTCCTCGTTTATTACATACCATTTGCGGTCCTTTGCTGACCGGAGTTTCATGCGAGGCCCTGCTTGTCCGCTGATAAAACTTATCAGTATGCCTATAAGCGCGGTGAACACGCCAAGACTGCAAAGAGCGAGGATGACTCCCAGCGCTTTACCTGCAGGTGTGACCGGTGAAATGTCTCCGTATCCCACGGTTGTCAGCGTGATGATGGAATACCAGATCGCATCTCCTATGCTGTGGATGGATGATCCTTCAGCTTTTGATTCCGAAACAAGGAGCAAGACAAGCACAGCTGCGTATGCAGCCAGTATCGCTGTTACTATCCTTATGGTCTTTTTTCTGCTGCTCATATAGCCCTTGTTTCTCTATGCTTTAAGATCTCTGAAATGATAATAACGTTGTTGATGTCATATTGTTTATAATCCACTTCACGGCCTGTCACAGAACTTTCTTTTTTTGATAAACTATCAAGTTCTTCCCAAGGTATCAGGCAGGCATGAGTGCGTTTTTCGCTATCCTTGGTCAGCTTCATGCCAGTCAGACCTTTTTCCCTGAGCTTTTTATAGGTCTTCGTTCTCTCGTCGAAGTCTTCGCTGCTCATTGGTGAGTATCCCATTACATAGTGGAATGCATTCCACCTGAGGTGCTCTGTCTCACCCAACACCTCAAGGATATCCCGTGCAGGCGGCCACTTGCCTGCAGCGACCTCGTCAGCAGGTATGCCCGAAGCTTTGATGAACGCCGGGAGAAAATCAGCCGAAGCACGTGATGACATCTTGCTGAACGGATCACATGCGACCCACTTCTCCCAGTCTGTCCTGTCAGAGCCGTCATAACTGCTGTTGATCATGATAGCATCATGGTCAGCCTTCTGTGCCGAGAGATAATCCAGGGAGTAGATATTCGCAGTGATTATCGGACTTCCGACTGTCTCCTGATACCTGACTCCTTCTTTTCCGCACCTTACCACGCAGATATGCTGCGCCTTGCGGCGTTTCAGATACATCATGAGATTGTCAGAGATCTCGCGATCGATCTCTTCATTCCCGGTGCATACCGCAATAAGCTTGAGAGTTCCTATATGTTCATCGATATAGTTATAAAATTCAACACTCCTGCCGTCAGCCTTGAAGCTCTTTATATCGTAATTATCAAAGAGAGAACTGCATTCGGCTCTCATGTATCCCGATTCATTTTCAAAATTAGGTGAGAATACAGCTGCGTGAAACGTACTGCCCGCAAATTGTCCATTCATTATCAGCTGTTTCAGCACCGCCTGGCCATGCCGGCCAAACCCTACGATCGCTGAGTCAAAGTCCTCCTGAGCGCGTCCGTCGCTTCCGAATCTCACAAGCTGCCACGGAGGGCATGTGCGGATCAGCGCTCTTGCCGCAAGCGTAGCGTTGTCATAGACGTTGACATATCCAAACCCATACTGATCTTCGGACACCTGGAGCATCGAAGTTATGATATCCTCAGCCCCCGGAAGCGTGATACTCGTATTCTCCGGAGCAACTCCTGCTTCTTCCAAAGCATCCTTCAGACCCAGAGCATAGAAAAGGTCCCGGTCTTCTTCATCATCCATAGCAAATACGTTGATCTTGCGATGACCGGCTCTGAGTCTTCTCATCACGGACTTATCGGAAGATACCGCAGACGGACCGCAGATCACGGACATTCCCATGTTATTGAGGTCTGTTACTGTGGAATGATCTGCGTCATCAGCAATGAAAACCACAGAGCCTGCACCCGCTTCCAGACATTCCTTGCCCAGATCTATACTGCGGTCATTGATGCTGTATATAAGCGTCAGATCTCCCTTTGCGGCAAGCAGCATGCGCAGATATCTAAGTGCTTCTTCTCCGAGGGTGAACATGGCAGCGCTTGCCATGGAATAAAATGCCAGTAGATGGATGATCCAGAATACTACCAGCCTGAATGGCGTCGCCACGGGTGAAGTGCCTTCAATGGAAGCATAGTCGTTGATGCCAACAAACATTTTGATAACGCAAAAAGGCGTCCGGATCATGCTGAGACCGATATCTCCGGTACTCTCGGCAAATCCGACGCCATATATAATTACTCCTCCGATAAAGGCGATGATCATGCATACGGTCGTCAGCCTGGCAGAGAAAGAAGGTTTCAGGGCAAGGTTAAGAACCATCGCAAGAAGCAATGCAGTTGACAGAATCACAACGGTCACGCTGGTCATAAGCCCCTCCTTATTCCCCCGGGAGAGTTTGGCAATTAATGCCTGTTTTATTTCAATTTCTTGTGCCTATACAAGTATCAATTAATATTATCACAACGCTAAAACTACCTCAACTTCATGATCACGAAGGCTGCTACACAGATCAGAAGCGCTGCCAAAAGGAATTTAGGATTGGTTATTATCTTGAGGCCGAATCCAAGGACCTTGAAAACCAGTACTAACACTAATAGTGCTGCGATTATTCCTATTATCAGTATAAGAGTTGATTCCATTTTTTACCTCCGATTATTATTACATTTTAGTCAGTCTTCATAGGCGAGACGTATTCGGAACTGACCCATCCGTACTGTCCGTCATATTTGATGAACAGCCAGTCACCTTCTCTGCCCTCTTCTACAACTTCTGTTTCGTAAGGAACTACCATAAGAATATCGTATTCCTGTCCCGGGCCGCAGCGCAGGTTGAGGCCGTCCTCTGTATTTATGACACCATGGAAGCCGTTCTTGATACGAGTCGACGGTTCAACAAGCTGGCCCTTGTCATCGTCAGACACTTCCTTGACTTCCTTTGGCTTGATCTGGGTCTGATCTTCTGTCAGCTGCTCTGCGGTGCACCAGCCTGTAAGATCGTCCGCTTTTACCTGCGCCCAGCCGTTTTCGGTTTTGATGACCTTCACTTCCTGGCCATATCTGAGAATATGGATCTCTTCTTTATCCACTCCGGGCTCGCTGCGCATGACCAGCCCATCCTCTGCTGTGACATACATCGTCTTGACCTCTTCAAGTTTGATCTCTTCTGTGTTTACAGCTTCATCCTGATTCCATGGCTCTTCTCCTAAAAAAGGTTTCGCAAACACCATGACGGCGATGACAGCTATACCTACAAACACGACAGCGGCAACAATGGATATGAGAGCCTTTCCCAGTCTTTTCCCTTTAGGCTGCTCATATTCCTTTTCATCTTCGTCGTCTGGGGTCTCTGTGTCTTCTATGCGCAAATGAGACTCGATTTTCTTTCCGCAGAAAGGACAGAACCTCGCGTCATCCTCTATTATCTTTCCACAATGCCTGCAGATCATATCCAACCTCCCTTTTCCGGTGATCGTCTCAAACGAACCGCTTTATTCTGATCCATGTGCGGTTCTTTTTCGATTCATTCCCTATCTCCTCCAGCATGGCTTTGCCCTTGCCTTTCAGAACAAGGACCGATCCCTCTTCGACTTTAGCGTCGACCTTTAAACACTCCGCGTGATCGACGGACACCAGTCCGCTCCGTACCGCATCCGCTGCCGTGTTTCTGGATATCCTGAACGCCGATGAAACTACGCTGTCGAGCCTGACCGAACTGACAGTGTCTTTTATTATCTCACAGCGCGTCTCCGGTATTATCACATCTCCCGCAGCCACGAGACCGGTCTTTACCGCAGCGCGTCCCGCCTGATGATACTCTCTCAAAAGAAAGTCCGCGATCTCAGGTACTATGAATATGTCCGCCCCGTCGTCTCTGACCAGGATGTCTCCCGTCAGTCTGCGTTCTATACCGAGCCCGAGTATCGAGCCCAGATAGTCTCTGTGACTGAGAACGCGCGACATGGCAGGCTTCGTGACTCTCAGCACCATGACAAGGCCTTCTGTCGCCTCTTCATCACTGATTGGCAGGTCCGCGGGGATGCATACCAGCATCCTGCGTTCGGCGTCATCATAGCCGCCGTACATGAGTGTCCTTACACCCGCCGCGTGCATTGCCTCCTTCTTTGCCAGCGCCTGCTCGTGCGAGTCAAGAAAGCCGGTCGCGGTTACATACCAACCATCCCGGCTTTGCGTGATCTTGTCCTCAATTTTAGCTAAAGTCAGTTCGTCCTTTGTCATCTGTCATGATCCGGGAGCGGTTTTATCAATACTCTGGTTTCAGTTCAAGATAAAGGTTCTTGTATTTTTCCGCAGATGCTTCCCAGGAAACATCCTTTGCGAGATCACGTTTGACCATATCGTCCCAACGCTCGCGGTCAGTGAAATATACGGTCTTTGCGCGGTTTATCGCGTCATACAGAAGCCCGGCGTCATACCCGTCGAATGTGAATCCGTTGCCTGTATTTTCAAACTCGTTATATGGCTCAACAGTGTCCTTCAGTCCTCCGGTTTCGCGCACGATCGGAACTGTGCCGTAGCGCATGGCGATCAGCTGCGTAAGTCCGCATGGCTCAAACAGTGACGGCACCAGAAGCGCGTCGGAACCGGCGTATATCCTGTGAGCTCTTCCTTCATCATACATTATGCACGAGCATACGCTGCCTTTGAACTCATTCTCGAAACCACGGAACGAATCCTCATAGTATCCGTCTCCGGTTCCAAGCAGCGCTACCTGCGTGTTTCCATCGATCAGACCCGGAAGGATCATGTTCACAAGATCGAGCCCCTTCTGATTCGTCAGTCTGGAAATGAGTCCTATAACGAACTTCCCATCATCGACTTCAAGTCCAAGTTCCTCCTGGAGAGCTTTCTTGTTTGCCTTCTTGTTTTTGAGCACGGTCTTCTCATCGTAATTCTCAGCCAGCCTGTTATCCGTTTCAGGATCCCACTGTACTACATCGATGCCGTTGACTATGCCGCGCAGTTTGTACGCATGGTGGCGCAGATGCGCGTCCAGTCCGTCTCCGTAGAATGGTGTCTTTATCTCTTCGGCATAAGTCTCACTGACTGTTGTGATGACGTCAGCGTAAGCCAGGCCGCCCTTAAGCATATTTGCGTCTTCGACTCCCGTCTTGAGGACATCTATGCTGAAGACCTCATCCGGAAGATTTGTCCAGTATTTTATCGTAGGGATATTGTAGATCCCCTGGAAGCGGAGGTTGTGGATCGTCAGGACCGATTTGGCATCCCTTAGCGGCGTATCAGCAAACAGTGTACGCAGGAATATAGGGACAAGTCCGGCCTGCCAGTCATGGCAGTGGATGATATCAGGGATCCAGTCCATGTATAACAGCGCAGCCAGAGCAGCCTTACTGAAGTAGCAGTATTTTGGTATGTCATCGACAAGGCTGATGTACGGATTTCCGGCGGAAAAGAATTCCTCGTTATCTATAAAGTCATACACCACGCCGTCCCACACGTATTCCATGATGCCCACATGGAAGGACCTGCCGTCCGAGCAGAGATCCATGCCGAACGATCCGCGGTAGACCATTTTCTCCTTATACTCCTGCGGTATGCAGCGGTAAAGCGGGACTATCACCTTTACATCGCAGTTCTGTTCTGCCAGTGCCTTAGGCAAAGCGTACATGACATCTCCCAGCCCTCCTGTCTTGACGAACGGATAGCATTCCGACCCTATGAAAGCGATACTCCTTCTTGGCGTTGTTTCTGTCTCTCTCATTATTGTTTCTCCTTACTCATATTGCCCGTTGCGCGCGGAAGGGATCCATATCTCTCCGCTGCATCCTTCCATGGCAAATTGCAGCCTTCCCTGATCAGATACCAGCTCTCTGCCGGACAGAGCTCCGACATATGAACCTGAGACTATTATATCAAAGAATTCCTCAGAGTCACCGTTGGTCACCGTGATCAACACATCGCCGCGGCTGAACGCATACTTGGTTGTAGTCAGCTGCAATTCGCGGTAGTCCCCATACCACAGATCGGCTTCTGTATTATGTATATAATTCAGCTTCTTTATTATCTGGTAATACTCGTTATCATACGGAAGATCCTCTATAGCCAGCGCCGGCCGCAGTGATGCGTCCGAACCCTGCTCCTTTCTGCCCTCGATACCGAATTCCGAACCGTAGTAAACGGAAGGTATCCCCGGCAGAGTATATAAAAGTATATGTACAGGCAAATAGTGCCTTTTGTCTCTTAGCTTTGTTATTATGCGCTCCACATCATGGTTATCGACAAAATGATACAGGCGCGTGTCGCCAAGCCCCATGTCGCGCTGGCGTTTGAATGTATGCGCTATCTCAAAGTAATTGTGATCGTTGTGACCGCTGTACAGGGCTTTATGCAATGCGTAATCCGTCACGGAATCCAGCATGTCATTATTGACCCAGCGTGAATACTCACCGTGGATCACTTCTCCCAGCAGCCAGAAATCTTCTTTCAGCCCGTAGGATAATTCGCGGAGTTCGTGCATGAAACCGAAGTCCAGCACGTCCGCGGCATCAAGGCGCAGACCGTCGATATCGAATTCCTGAACCCAGAACCGTATAGTCTCCTTGTGATATTCTTTCACCTCAGGATTATACAGGTTGAGCTTCGGCAGCAGGTCGTGGCCTCCCCAGTTTGCGTAAGAAAAGCCGTCATTGTAGCTGTTGTTGCCCCAGAAGTTCACATCCAGATACCAGTCGCGATAGCGGCTGTTTTCACGGTTCTCTTTAAGGTCGCGGAAGGCGAAGAATTCCCTCCCGGTGTGGTTTAACACGGCATCCAGTATTACGTGTATACCCTCCTCATGACAGCAGCGGACCAGTTCCTTAAGATCTTCGTTGTCTCCCAATCTCTCGTCGACCCTGCGGTAATCCGCGGTATCATAGCCGTGAGATCCGGAGGAGAAACAAGGTCCCAGATACAGCGCTGTAAAGCCGCTGTCTTTCATGTGGCCTATCCATGATTTTAATTCGCGAAGTCTGTGTTCCTGATGACTGTGATCATTATATTCCGGTGTCCCCAGCAGTCCCAAGGGATATATGTGATAAAAAACGGCTTCATCATACCATGCCATCTGTTACTCTCCTATTCAATCAAAGCACGGAAGCGATCAGAAGCGACTCCATGCTGTCAGCAGGGAGTTCGATATTAAGGCCGGCCACTTTCAGCAATATCTCCATTCCTTCCATGCCATAAGGCAGGTTGCAGTAAGTGCTCTCCGGGATCAGGACCCTTCCGCCGCGTCTTATCTTGCCTGCGAAAGTATAGATCTGCTGTATAACGCTCTCCAGGTCCGCAAAGGATTCCGGTCTTGAAAGGTCGAGTATCCCCTGTTCGTAGCTGTCATACGCATCCGCAAGTTTTGAGCTGTCGGCCACCGATGCTCCATCAATGTCTGAGATGGTATCGCTGAACACCAGTGTTGCTCCGCGGTAGCCGGCAGCTTCGATCACCGATGTGATATCAGGATCGGTCTTTGCGTTATCACCCGCGCCTTTCAGCCCCTGGAACAGGATTCGCGGGTACTTCATCTCCAGAAGATGCAGAAGCTCCAGATCTTCACGGAGAATCTTTTCATCCTCATGAAGGAGATACACCGTTCCGCCTGCTGTCTCAAGGTTCTTTGTTTCAGGGAGAGTCATCGTTCTGCCTATCTGATCAAAAGAAGCTGAATAAAAACTTCTGAGATGGGTGGCGATCTGAAGTACCGGAGCCGATGCCACATCGGTATCCTCCGGGATAATGAAGAATTTCATTGCTCCGTTCTTTCTGATCTTATACGGTTTTCGTGATTCCTCTTCGAACTTCCCGGGATCAAGGTATGAATCAAGCGCGCTGTCTGTCTCATGCTGTCCAAATATGCTTTCAACGTACTTGCGCTGCATGTTTCCGCCCATAGGGCGGCAGTTGACTTCTATCAGCACCGGTCCGTCTTCATCCACCATATATTCTCCATGTATAGGACCGTATTTGATGCCTATGGCGTCAGCGACCTTGCATGCGTAACGCATAAGCTGCGAATGACCTATCTCAAGGCTCGGCACCGCGACAGCGTAGTTATACGCATTGGTCCCGTTAGGCATCTTCAGCTTGTCATATTTCCAGACGCTTACGATACGGTGTCTGCCATCGTTGGATACTGTATTGACTATGTACTCGGTACCCATTATGCGTTCCTGCAGCATGATGGCGACCGTTTCATTTCCCTCCGTTGCGCTGTTGGAAAAGCTGGCGCGTACGGATCTTAACATTTCATCGTAACCGTGACAGATATATACTCCCTGCGTTCCTGCTCCGCGGACACGCTTGACTACTACATCTTCCTTGCCAAGCTCCTTGTAGTACTCTACAGCCTCGTCTTCGCTTGTCACTACCTTGCCGCGTATGCTCCTCAGTCCGTGGTCCTTGAGTGCCTGATGCATGGAATCCTTTTCAGTCATGGCTCTCAGTCTTGAAGCCGGATTGCCCGGAAGGCCAAGATCCTCTGCCAGCCTAGTAGCCAGAGAAACTCCGAATTCACTGCCTGCTATGACCAGTACCGGATCCAGTTCTTTTACCTGTCTGAGGACTTCATCATAATCCGGGTTTTCCGGGATGACCCTGAACCTTCCCTTCAGTTTAGCCTTTAGCGGGTCCCTCAGCGCCCTGAAAAGAGCCTGATCTTCCTCCGTGCCTGCGATCTGAGACTCAAGCAATACCGGCTCATATCCGCGCGCCAGGGCATCATCTATGTAATTGAAACCAGTCGATATATACTCGCAAATCACTATATTCCGCTTCATTTCATTTCCTCAAATATTGTTTTCGCATTTTCCGCAGTCGCTGCATCCGTTGCATATGAGCTTCATCGCGCATTCCCTGCAGTTATCGCAATAGTGCTTAACATACAGCATGTCTTCCGGCACCGGGAGTCCCCAGCTGTCGACCAATTCGAACTCCATAGGCTTGCCCTGATAATTCATCCCGGATCTCAGAGCCTGACTTGTCTGCAGGCGCTTGCCGTTCAGGGTATATTTCTTTCCGTCCTTGATGAATACCGTCCCGGTTTCCATGAAGCAGAATGTTATGTTTCGTACCTCACACTCTTTTCTCAGCGATCTCACCCAGTCAAAGTCACAGGGTCTTCTGCCTCCGTAGTTTTCTCCTCCGCATACGACCTGCTCTATCTTTCCGCTGTCAAGATACTCTCCGATGCTCACCGGTCCCAGGATAGGAGCGACATATATGCCCTTATGTTTGAACGGCAGCTCAAGAAGCAGCGGAATCCGCTCATCGGCCCTCTTCTGGTTCTCTGCCGTCACATTCAGGAAAATGTTTTCCCATCCATCGCCCCAGTCCGCAGGCAGGCACTTCCGGATCCTCTCAGGCCTTTTGGTGACCAGAATGAAGATCACATCGCTTCTCATACGCATTATGTCCCATGCCTCGCCGCGCCACTGATCCGCTTCTTCTAAAAAGAAATCAGATGTCATGCAGACGCTGATCTTTTCACCGCTCTGTATCTTGTAGCGTCCTTTTCTGTCTTTGGACAGAGGATACCGGGCGTTTGAGGTAAGGTATACCTCAGCGCCGTCTTTATCTCTCATATCATCGAGATAATACATATAGCAGTTCTCACAGCCTTCACTGCATTTTTTGCATCCGTGCCACGGATTCCAGATATCATGCATTGCCTATATATGGATCTTTCTTTTGTCCGGGTCAGAAGCCTGTCTGTACAGAACGAATCTCCTGCCGATCGCCTGTACGAACTCCGCTCCGAGCTCTTTCGCGATATCGTTTGCAGTCTCCTTCGGATCGGCAAGCGAACCTTCCTGGATCTGCACCTTCACGAGTTCATGAGCTGTCAGATAATCATCTATAGATTGAATAATGGCCGGTGTTACTTCGTCCTTGCCTATCATGACTGCAGGCTTAAGCTCCTGTGCCAGTTTCTTGAGCTCGCTTCTCTGCTTTCCTGTGATCATTTATGTATTCTCCTTTTCTTTTCTATCCATTGATTATTGTATCACACTATTGATGAAATGCATTTATGGTTATGGGCACATGAGGTTTGTGATAAACTCAATACAACGAGCAGTAAGCAGAAATCAACTTAGGAGTACACAGATATGCCTCAATACATCGACAGAAAAGGGACTTCATGCGCTAAGTGGGACGGCCTTGAGCAGACATTCGGAGAAGACGGACTTCTTCCTTTTTGGGTCGCCGACATGGATTTTAAGGTGGACAGCCACATAGAAGCAGCGCTGAAAGAATATATCGAAACCGCGGCTTATGGCTATTACATGGCCCCGGACAGTTATTATGACGCCTTCATTGACTGGGAAAAGGCGGAACACGGTCTTTCTGCAGAGCGTGACTGGATCAGGTATTCGCCGGGCGTTGTGAGCGGCTTCCATATCGCTGTGCAGGTCCTTACACAGCCGGGCGACGCAGTGATCGTCACTACGCCTGTATATTATCCGTTCATGCACGCTGTCAATAATAATGGACGCAAGCTTATATGCTCAGAACTGATAAACAAAAATACCCGCTACTATGTTGATTTTGAAGATTTTGAGAAAAAGATCGAGGAAAACCCGGTTAAGGCTTTTCTGCTCTGCTCTCCTCACAATCCGGTCAGCAGAGTGTGGTCTGAAAAAGAGCTGCAGCATATGCTTGAAATATGCAGACATCACAATGTGGCTGTAATTTCCGATGAGATCCACCACGACCTCGTCTTTGGCGGGAGCAGGCACACTCCTACTCTTAGTGTCGCAGAAGAAAGCGACCGCGCCATAATGCTTACCGCTGCATCCAAGACATTCAACATTGCCGCTTTCCATAATTCCTTTGTTGTGATCAGAGATCCTCAGCTCAGGGATGAGTGGGACCGCTTCATAAGCGGCATAAGAACGGGCAGTGGCAGCCCTGCCGGATACATTGCGGCAGAAGCAGCGTACAGATACGGCAAGGCCTGGCTTGAAGATGTCAAGGAGATTATTTACGGCAACTACCTTTATATAAGAGAGCAGTTTGCCGGACATCTGCCGGAAGCTCGTATCACCCCGCTGGAAGCGACCTACCTTGCGTGGGTCGATCTGGGTGCTTATGTGAGAGCTGAAGATCTTGAAGAATTTATACAGAAAAAGTGCCGCCTTGCCTTCGACTACGGTTCGTGGTTCGGAGGAGACAACAGCAGCACCTTTATTCGTATCAATCTTGCGACATCGCGGGAAAACATAGAAGAAATGGTCAGCAGGATCATATCTGCTTCCCGTTGATGTACCTCGCTTTTATGTTCTCTTTAGTTCCGATGTAGCAGAATCTCTCCACGGTCTGTGCAGGTGAAAGCTCTCTCGCAGCGTCGGAAAGACCGTCTATGACAAGGGCGTCAAATACCGAGCCTGGCTCAAGCGAGCCTGTGCCGCCAAATAGATCTCCGCTCTGTTTTGTAGCCATCCAGAACGCCTCAGGGAAACTGATCTTGCGGTTGCCTTCAGGCTCATAGAACTCTTTCAGTTTGGACAGCTGGACCGCCCGGGCAGCCTGTGTGTAGACTCCGATGTGATGCCCGGCGGATATATCGCTGCCGAGTCCTATCTTCATTCCCCTGTCAAGCAGCGCGCCTGTCTGCATGATACCCGCGATTACGCTGACTGTCGCGTCCGGACACTGCACAGCATAACTGTCGTATTTCTGCATGATGCGGATGTCATCTTCTGACGGGAATATGAAATGCCCGCCGATGACAGGCCCGTTATCCATCAGTCCTGACTTCTCATATATCTCCGTATCGCAGGAGTATTCAGGGAACAGCAGCCTTGCCTGCTCAGCTTCCCAGAGCGATTCTACAAGGTGCGTCTGCATCCCCACTCCATACTTTTTGCCCAGCTTCCCGAGATCATTCAGGAGCTTTCCGGTACATGTCGGTGCGAATCTCGGCGTGAGTATCGGCTTTGTATTCCTGTTGCCGCTGTATTTTTCAAGTAAGGCCTCAGTTTCGCGTACCGACTCCTCCGCATCCTCCAAGAGATCTGCCGGAGCGCTGCGGTCCATGTTGACCTTGCCGACGAATCCTTTTATGCCTGCGCTGTCCATCCTCTCGATCAGATATGACGTAGCTTCGCTGTGTATGGTCCCGTATACGCAGGCATGCATGGTCCCGTTGGCAAGCATGTCGTCGACGAAAGCGTCGTACACGAGCTTCGCGAATCCCGGGTCCGCATACTTTGCCTCCAGCGGGAAAGTGCACTTATTCAGCCAGTCCTCAAGCAGCAGGTCCATCTCCAGACCTCTGTTGAGATACTGCGGAGCATGCACATGAAGATCCGAAAAAGCCGGGATCAGAACACCATTTCCGTGATCTGTCACCGGGACATTCCGGTATTCTTCCGGGATCACAGGCCAGATGCCCTTCACCTTTCCCTTCTCAACGGCAATGTAGCTGTCAGGATGCACTGCCAGTTGCTCTCTGTCTTCTGAATAAACTATGTCAGCGTGTATCAGTTTCATCATAGGATCATGCGTCTATTGTTGAAATAGTCTGTGTTGTTTCTTCAAGTACATCGAGCAGCACGCTTACCGTGTCGAGCGAGGTAAAGAGCGTTGCGTTGTTTTCACTTGCGCACTGCCTTATCAGCGCTCCGTCATTTGCAGTAACGTGGTCGCCTGCCTTTCTTGTATTGAGAATATATGCGATATGGCCTTTGCGGATCGCATCAAGGATCTCATCAGAACCTTCGCTTATCTTCTTCATCTCACGCGTTCTTACGCCGTTTTCTCTAAGGAAAACAGCAGTGCCATGGGTCGCCTCTATATTGAACCCGAGGTTGTAAAACCTCTTTATCAAAGGAAGCGCCTCAGCCTTGTCATCTCCGGCAAGCGTCGCCAGCACGGTACCGTAGTTGCGCAGTTTTGTGCCGGATGCAATAAGAGCCTTATAGAGCGCACGGTTCAGTTTGTTGTCGTAACCTATCGCCTCTCCGGTGGACTTCATCTCAGGTGAGAGATACGTGTCGAGCCCCTTTATCTTGTTGAAGCTGAAGACAGGGACCTTGACATAGAATCTCTTCTTCTCTTCAGGATAGAGGTCGAATATGCCCTGTTCCTTCAGCGATTTTCCCAGAATAGCCTCTGTCGCGATATCCGCGAGGCTGTATCCGGTAGCTTTTGAAAGGAACGGGACCGTTCTTGATGATCTCGGATTCACCTCGATTATAAATACATCATCATTCTCGTCAACTATGAACTGAATGTTGTAAAGCCCTATTATGCCTATGCCCTTGCCCAGCTTTTTAGCATACTGCAGTATAAGGCCTTTCACTTTGTTGCTTATAGAAAACGCCGGGTAGACCGAGATCGAGTCTCCTGAATGGATGCCAGTCCTTTCAACAAGTTCCATAATACCCGGAACAAAGACGTCCCGTCCGTCGCATATGGCATCGACCTCGACTTCCTTGCCAAGTATATACTTGTCTACCAGAACAGGTTTGTCCTCGTCGATCTCTACCGCAGTCTTCAGATACTGCCTGAGCTGAGCCTCATCGCCTACTATCTGCATAGCACGGCCTCCGAGCACAAATGACGGTCTTACCAGGACAGGATAGCCTATCTCGGCCGCTGTCCTGACTCCGTCCTCTATTTTAGTGACAGCACGTCCAGGAGGCTGCGGGATGCCGAGTTCCTCCAGCACCTTTTCGAATCTGTCTCTGTTCTCCGCCCGGTCGATTGCTTCGCAATCTGTTCCGATAAGCTTTACGCCCCTCTCCATGAGAGGCTCAGCCAGGTTGATGGCAGTCTGGCCTCCGAGCGTCGCGATTACTCCCTCAGGCTGCTCAAAGTCGATGATGGCCATGACATCTTCTGTTGTGAGCGGCTCAAAGTAGAGCTTGTCGGCAGTGGTGTAGTCTGTTGAAACAGTTTCAGGGTTGTTATTTATAATGATCGCTTCGTATCCGGCGCGCCTGATGGTCTGCACGGCGTGTACTGTCGAGTAGTCGAATTCAACGCCCTGGCCTATCCTTATAGGGCCGGCTCCAAGAACAATAATCTTTTTCTTGTCTGTGAGCCTGGACTCGTTCTTTCCTGTGTAAGAGGAGTACAGATATGCTATGTATTTGCCTGTATGCAGCGTGTCAACCATTCTGAACACAGGAACGATGCCGTTATTCTTCCTCTTCTGATAAACCTCAGTCTCGCTGAGATTCCAGAGCAATGCGATCTCTTTATCTGAGAATCCCATTATCTTTGCGGCCTTGAGAGTTTTGATGTCATTCACGCGCTCCCTGAGGATCTTCTCCATATCGACTATGGACTTGAATGCCTCGAGGAATATCTCTGTGATCTTAGTTGCGTCATGTATTTCCGCTATGCTTATCCCGCGCCTGAGAAGTTCTGCGATGGCGTACATGTTGTCATCACGGAATTCGGAAATGTATTCCATCAGGCTGTTGCGGCTCATTCCGTCAAACTTGGAAAGATGCAGATGGCATACTCCGGTCTCAAGCGACCTTATCGATTTCAGGAAGCTCTCTGTAAGAGTAGCTCCTATTCCCATAACCTCTCCGGTGGCTTTCATCTGAGTGCCGAGCACGTTACTTGCGTCACTGAATTTATCGAACGGGAATCTAGGGAACTTTGCTACTATGTAATCGAGTGAAGGCTCTGTTGAGGCAAGGCCTCCGGCTACTTCTATCTCGTCGAGTGTCATGCCCATGGCTATCTTTGCCGTTACCCTTGCGATAGGATAACCCGACGCCTTTGAGGCGAGCGCGGATGACCTTGATACTCTCGGATTCACCTCTATCAGGTAGTACTCGCTCGTTTCCGGATGCAGAGCAAACTGGACGTTACAGCCGCCCTCGATCTTGAGCTCCCTGATGATCTTTATGGCCGAGTCATTGAGCATTTTGAGGTCATGATCGTTCAGTGACAATATAGGGGCAACAACTATGGAGTCACCGGTATGAACGCCTACAGGATCTACGTTCTCCATGCCGCAGATCGTGATTGCCCTGTCGGTGCCGTCGCGCATTACCTCAAATTCTATTTCCTTGAATCCCTTCACGGATTTTTCGATCAGGACCTGATGTACAGGGGAAAGATTGAATGCCTTGATACCGATATCTTCCAGCTCTTCCTCATTATTGGCAAAGCCTCCTCCGGTACCGCCCAGAGTGAAAGCTGGTCTGAGCACAACAGGATAGCCAATCTCTTTTGCCGCAAGCTTTGCCTCCTCGATGCTGTAAGTGATCTCGCTTGGGATCACAGGTTCGCCTATGGACTCGCACATCTCTTTGAAGAGTTCTCTGTCCTCAGCTCTCTCGATGGAGTCTGCAGGAGTTCCAAGGAGCTTGACCCTGCACTCAGCGAGAACGCCCTTGCGGTCGAGCTGCATTGCAAGGTTGAGTCCTGTCTGGCCGCCGATACCGGGAACGATGGCGTCAGGTCTCTCATATCTGAGGATCTTTGCAACATATTCAAGTGTGAGCGGCTCCATATACACTTTATCCGCAATGGATGTGTCAGTCATGATCGTTGCAGGGTTGGAATTGCAGAGTATCACTTCATAGCCTTCCTCCTTCAGCGCAAGGCAGGCCTGAGTGCCCGCATAGTCAAATTCAGCTGCCTGACCGATGACAATAGGGCCGCTTCCTATAATAAGCACCTTTTTGATATCTTCTCTTTTTGCCATTTTAATCTTTCTCTTGTTTTTCGACCTGTTATCGGAAAAAGACCGTTGAATAATCAACGGTCTTTTGAATTATGTTCTATTCCCACTCAATAGTTGAAACCGGCTTATCCGAGAAATCCCACATTACTCTGTTGACTCCAGGCACTGTCGCGATGATGCGGTCGCGCATGGTCCTGAGCATTTCCCAAGGAATCTCAACGGCCTCAGCTGTTACTGCGTCTACTGTATTGATGGCTCTGATGATGACAGGCCACCCCATGTATCTCTTGCCGTCCTTGATGCCGGTCGACTTCATGTCCGGAATGACCGCGAAGTACTGCCAAGGTACGTTCTCCATTTTGCCGATTTCTTCTCTTACGATGGCGTCGGCTTCTCTGAGAGCTTCAAGTCTGTCTCTTGTGATTGCGCCTGTGCATCTGACTCCGAGTCCCGGTCCCGGGAACGGCTGTCTGTAGACCATGCTGTCAGGAAGTCCGAGAGCAGAACCTACGACTCTGACCTCGTCCTTGTAAAGCAGTTTCACAGGCTCAACGAGCTCAAACTGCAGGTCCTCAGGGAGGCCTCCAACATTGTGGTGAGCCTTTACTCCATCGGACTCGAGGATGTCAGGGTAGATGGTTCCCTGTCCCAGGAATTCGATGCCCTCGAGCTTCGAAGCTTCCTCCGCGAATACATCGATGAACTCCTTGCCGATGATCTTGCGCTTTGTCTCAGGATCATCAACGCCTGCCAGCTTGTCCAGGAACCTGTCAACAGCATCAACATAAATGAGGTTTGCGCCGAGCTGCTCCTTAAACACCTTGATGACCATCTCAGGCTCGCCCTTGCGCAGCAGACCGTGATTCACATGGACGCATGTCAGGTTATCGCCTATGGCCCTGATCAGAAGTGCAGCTACTACACTCGAGTCAACGCCGCCTGACAGAGCAAGAAGAACTTTCTTGTCTCCTACCTGCGCCTTGATCTCAGCGAGCTGCTCCTCGATGAACTTGTCAGCGAGTGCACGTGTTGTGATACGTTCCATTGTTTCCGGTCTCTTGTCACCCATTTCTATACCTCCGTGAAACTCAGATGAGTGTTATTGGTTTGATCGTTTATGTCTAGCGTCCGCCGCCTGATGTGCGGCCGGATACCTCTTTCAGTATTACGTCGTGAGCGCCTCCCTCAACTATGCTGACGGCCGACACGAGTGTGAGTTTTGCGTTCTTGTGGAAATCCGCGATATTGAGCGCTCCGCAGTTGCACATGGTCGACTTGACCTTGCCGAGCGACACCTGCACGTTATCATGCAGCGGGCCGGCGTACGGCACGTAGGAGTCGACTCCCTCTTCGAACTTGAGACTCGGGTCTCCTCCCAGATCATATCTCTGCCAGTTGCGGGCCCTTGCCGAGCCTTCGCCCCAGTACTCCTTGACGTAGCTGCCATTCAGCATCAGTTTTGCCGAAGGCGATTCATCGAATCTCGCAAAGTATCTGCCCAGCATGATGAAGTCCGCGCCCATGGCGAGAGCCAGCGTCATGTGGTAGTCATATACGATGCCTCCGTCGGAACAGATCGGCACGTATACTCCTGTCTTCTTATAGTATTCATCTCTGGCCTGAGCGACCTCGATGACTGCCGAAGCCTGGCCGCGTCCGATGCCCTTCTGCTCTCTTGTGATGCAGATGGATCCTCCTCCGATACCGACTTTTACGAAATCAGCTCCGCACTCCGCCAGGAAGTTGAACCCGTCAGCATCCACTACATTGCCTGCGCCGACCTTTACAGTATCGCCGTAATTGTCTCTGATCCACTTGAGGGTCGCGGCCTGCCATTCGGAGTAACCCTCAGAAGAGTCTATCGTCATGACATCTACGCCGGCAGCAAGCAGAGCAGGGACTCTTTCCTTATAGTCTCTGGTATTGATTCCCGCCCCTACTATGAACCTCTTGTCCTTGTCGAGAAGTTCATCCGGATGCTCTTTATGCGAATCGTAGTCCTTGCGGAACACGAACGCCTTGAGTCTCTGGTTGTCATCGATTATCGGCAGCTGATTGACCTTGTTGTTCCAGATGATGTCGTTGGCTTCCGAAAGCGTGATGCCGTCGCGTCCCCATACCATCTTGTCGAACGGTGTCATGAATTCCGATACAGGAGTGTCGAGGCTCATGCGCGAGATACGGTAGTCCTTACTGGTAACGATTCCCAGAAGCTTGCCTGCTGCAGTGCCGTCCTCAGTGATCGCGATGGTAGAATGTCCTTTTGCAGCCTTAAGATCAAGTACGTCCTGCAGGGTGGCGTCAGGTTTCAGATTGGAGTCGCTTGGAACGAATCCGGCTTTATACGACTTGGCCTTTCTGACCATATCAGCCTGGCTCTCGATCGACTGTGATCCGAAGATAAACGAGATGCCGCCCTCCTTTGCGAGCGCGACCGCCATGTTATTATCTGAAACGGCCTGCATAACCGCGGAAGTCAGCGGTATGTTCATCGTCAGCGCAGGCTCTTCGCCCTTCTTGAATTTTACTACCGGTGTTTTCAGAGAAACATTCTCCGGACGGGCATCCATTCCGGAGTAGCCCGGTATGAGAAGATATTCATTGAAAGTCCTTGAAGGCTCCTTGAGGACTGTTGCCATTTTTCACCTCTTTCTGCTGTTAATTATAAGGATTTATGGTTAACAATTAGTTAGGGATTTCTAACTTTTGTCTGTTTTTCGCCGTTTTTCTTAATATAACACTAAAAAGAGGCTGAATAAAGCGTTTTTGAGAAGTTAGATTTGTCTAATTAACGAACTCTTACTGACCTTGTTATGCCCTTCCCTCTGATGTACAATTGGCGTTAGCTGAAAGAGGTATTTAATGGAAGAAAGTAATATCGAAAAGAGAATAGACCTGCTGAACGGAAACATCGCCAAGGCTCTGTTCTGGCTCTCACTGCCTATCATGGGGACCCAGTTCATAGAAATGGCATACAATCTGTTCGACACCTTGTGGGTGGGTCGTATGGGAAACCAGGCCGTGACCGCAGTCGGCGCCGCGGGTATTTTTATGTGGATCGGATCCGGTATAGCCATGATACCTCAGATAGGCGGTCAGGTAATGACCGGGCAATCCATAGGCGAAGGCGACATGGATAAAGCCCGCCGCTATGCCCGTGAATCCATCCAGCTGATGTTCTTCATAATGCTCATCTACGGAGCGATGTGTATTATTTTCAGACACCCTTTCATATCTTTTTATAGGCTTCATAACGCGGATACCGCCGTGGCATCGGCTTCGTATCTCGCGATCATCTCCGCGGCCGATATTGTCATGGGACTGAATCTCGTAATGACAGGACTTCTTACTGCCGCGGGAGACAGCAAGACGCCGTTCAAGTACAACGCATCGGGAGCGGTCCTTAACATACTTCTGGATCCTCTCCTTATCTTCGGCATAGGCCCTTTCCCTGAAATGGGAGTCAATGGCGCAGCCGTCGCAACAGTCTTCTCGGAATGTGTGGTGGCTTTCATGTTTGCGCGGTTCATCCACAAAGATGATTATCTTTTTGAAGGTTTCGATCTGTTTGGCGGATTCAAAAGCAAGGAAATCGTCCGTATCATCAAGCTGGGCGCGCCTCCTGCTGTTTTCAACATAGGCTATGCGTTCATCTCAATGGTCATCTCGAGGATCATCGTAACGTTCGGCGATGCGGCGATAGCGGTCCAGAGGGTAGGCGCGCAGATAGAATCGGTCTCATGGATGACAGCTGATGGCTTCGCTTACTCGATGACCGCTTTCACATCTCAGAATTACGGCGCGGAAAACCACGAGCGTGTTAGAAAGGGATTCAGAACAGGAACGGCCATGATCACAGCGTACGGCGTTGCTGTCACTGCCCTTCTGGTGCTTTGTGCCGCTCCTATATTCAGCATCTTCATCCGCGAACCGGATATCATTGCGGGCGGAGCGGATTATCTGAGGATAGTGGGACTGTCACAGCTCTTCATGTGTTATGAGCTTTCAACAACAGGTGCGTTCAACGGCATCGGCCAGACAAAAATGCCGGCCGCAATCGGGCTTGCGCTTACGGTCGCCAGGATCCCCGCATGCTATCTGCTTATGCCGTACTTTGGCATAAACGGAGTCTGGTGGGCGATATCCATTTCAAGCATATTGAAAGGTTCCATCCTCAACATACTCTTCATCCGGAAGTTGAAAAAATTATAATTTAAAAAGACACTTGCATAGCATAGTGAACTGACCCCAAAATGTTAGACACATTTTGGCAGGACACTAGGCTACTAACAAGGACTGAATTCTGTACTGAACAGGGCTCAGTCCTTTTAGCTTGCCCTTGATCCTCTGATGATTGTAGTAATAGATGTATTTCTCAA
>JAFRCS010000016.1 GCA_017404265.1 Mogibacterium sp.
ATTTCAGGCGTTCTTCATTTGTCCACTTTCTATTCTTTCCACCTTTTGGCCTAGCCATAAAATCACCTCCTTAAGCAAATCCTAGCATAAGAAAAGTAGACATGCTTTTTTAACATGTCTACTTTCATCTTACTAGTTCAAACAGAGCTCCGGGGCATTTAATTTGCTGCAGATATGTTATTATTATAAATAACAGGTAGGGTTGCGAAATGAATAAGATACTCGATAAACTTACACATCATTTTGAAGATAACAGAAAGCTGGCATACATAGCTGCGGGGCTGTTTTCTCTTGGCATCATCGTATTCGTTATCAACAATACGGTGATGTTCTTCGTGGAGAAAGAAGCGTATTTATGGCCGAGGATATGCATGAAGAGCGTTACCGACATCAGTTGGATCACGGCAGCGGTGCTGGGCACCAAGTACTACCCGACCAAACGTAATAACCTGCTGATTCCGACGCTGATCTTCTATGCCATGGGAGATATCGCAGTATTTTTCTCCATGCCGGTTTGCGGCGCATTGTATGCCATCGGTCATGTGTTCCTGCTGCTGGCGATAGTAGAGACTACATATATCCGCTTTTGGCAGAAGATCGTATTCTTAGTAAGCCTGCTCATCCCTGCTGTTGCGTTGATCATTCTTGTGGATGATCCGGTTCTGATAGTGATCGGGATAATATACGGAGCAATAATAGTAGCCGTAATGGCACTCTCGCTGTCGAACCGTTACTATTGTCTCGCCGGCATCGTGTTTACCGTGTCAGATCTTGCCGGACTCCTGCGTGTGCGGCTCCTGAATAATAATTACACATATGTTGTAACCACATTCATATACTTTGCTGCGTTCTTCATGCTCTGTATATCCGTGTTCAGCATACAGCGCAAGGAGGTCGTCACATGGAACGATCTGTTCAGGATGCTCAAGACCGCAAAGCAAAGTCATGTCAGGTTCTGGGTATGTGGAAACTGGTCCCTGGGCATCATCAAGGGCAACCGGAAATACTCATATGAGGCGATCGACGTTGCTTATGATGTGGCGCAGGAAGACGCCTTCCTTAAGTGGCTGAGGCATGGACGCTTTGAAAAGGAATACGGCAATAAAGGCCGGGCAAGCAGGTATTACAGCGAGAAATACGGAAGCCTCAGGGCATATCCGTGTACGTTCAATGAAGGCGGATCGGCCATCATGGTGACCGAGAAGGGACATCAGCTGGAGCTTGATGATGGATTCTTCAGAAATGTAAGAGTCTTCTTCAGAAAGGTCCCGTGCGTCGTACCGGGCGGCATAAGGCAGATAAAAGAAATGCTGAAAAACCGGGACCTCTGACCCCGGCAAGAACTGCATAAGAGGATAACAGAAATGGAAAAGACCTATACCCCGGCGCAGCCGGAATCCCAGAACAATGAGTGGAAGGCCTCGTGGCATGACGAGTACTTCAAGTGGCTCTGCGGCTACGCCAATGTTGGCGGCGGTCATCTCTTTGTGGGTGTGAACGACGACGGCTTCGTAGTAGGCCTGAAGAATTACCGCAGACTGCTGGAGGAACTGCCTAACCAGATCAAGACCAAAATGGGGATCATCGCTGAGGTCCGCTATCACAGCGCTGAGCGGCGCGGCGTCAACATTCGCTACGGGACCGACGGCACAAAGGAATCCAATAAGAAGATCCCGGCCGAGATAAGAGACAGGGATAAGAACCTGTACGCCGCCGGCATCTTTGAACCGAAGGACAAGCAGCAGGAGCTCAAACTCAAGAAATGGAAGTCAGAAGAACCGGTCATAGTCAATCAGGACGGGACTCTCGACTATCTGGAGATAGTGGTGGAGCCGTATCCGCACATGGTATCGTGCGACGGGAAGGCATACAAGCGCTCCGGCAGCACGCTCCAGGAACTGAACGGCATAGAACTTGAGAAGTTCATACTTGAGCGCAGCGGCAAGACCTGGGACGAGGTGATAATGCCGACCGCCAAGATAGATGAACTGGATGACAGCGCCTTCGACATATTCAGGAAGAAATCTGACAGGTCCAGGGAGGATATCCTGCAGGATCTCAAATGCGTCGACAGAGAAGGACATCTCTGCAGAGCGGCATTGCTCTTCTTCCATCCTGATCCGGAGCAGTACGTGACTGGCGCGTTCATCAACATCGGCTCGTTCGATGAGTTGGGAGAAATCGTCCACTACGACACGGTCCGAGGACCGTTCCCTGCACAGATCGACACCGCTGTCGACCTTATCTACTCAAAGTATATGAAGCCTGAAATCATCGATGATGAGAGCCAGTGGATAGAGACGTATTTCTGGCCGAAGGAAGCGTTCCGCGAAGTGCTGATAAACGCGGTCATCAACAAGGATTACCAAAGCGGCAATCCGATACAGATAAAGGTGCGTGAAGGCAGCGTCAGCGTGTTCAACGAAGGGCGCTGGCCGGTCACCAGGCTGGGTGTGGAGGACGTCTACAAGGACCATTCCTCGTATCCGGCAAACCCTAAGATAGCAAGCCTTTTCTTTGCGGCAGGCGAGACAGAGACCTGGGGCGTCGGTTTCGATAAGATAAGAAGAGAATGCGAAAAAGCGGGCGCTCCTCTGCCGGTCATCGAGATTGGTGAGGATCCGACACCTGACAAAGGCATCACCGTACATTGCAATTCGAAATAACAGCATTAGCAGATAAATGGAGGGATAATATGGCGACTGTAGATGAACTCATAAAGCAGTATGATACTGATGAAAAACTCAAGGCTGAAGTAGATGAGATCCTTGCTGACAATAAGATCACTTTCACGGAGTTCGTGGATTTCGTTAACAAGCATGATGTGGAAGTGTCGCTCAAGGATTTCCACAAGATCATCAAAGAGGCCAAAAAGGCAGGTCTTATCAAGTAATCATGGCTGAGCGCAAGGGAGACAACCAGAAACTGAAGATGCTGTACCTCGTCAAGATCTTCAATGAGGAGACTGACGACGGGCATGCTCTTACCATGCCTCAGATCATCTCCAAACTGGAGGCATATGGTGTCAACGCGGACCGCAAGACGATATACCGTGACCTTGAAGAGCTGCGCAGATTCGGGATGGACATCATAACGTCCAAAGAAGGCCGTAACTGTTTCTACCACCTCGGCAGCCGTGACTTTGAACTTCCGGAGCTCAAACTCCTGGTTGACTCGGTGCAGTCATCCAAGTTCATAACCGACAAGAAGTCAAAAGAACTGATCAAAAAGCTGGAGTCGCTGGTCAGCAAGTACGAGGGTTCCCGCCTGCATAGGCAGGTGATCATCGCAGGGCGCGTCAAGACCATGAACGAGAGCATCTACTACAACGTAGACAAGCTGCACGAGGCGATAGGCGCGGACAGGCAGATCCGTTTCAAGTACTTTGACTGGAACCTCAAGAAGGAGATGGAGCCCCGCTATGACGGCCGCTGGTATCAGCTGAGTCCGTGGGCGCTCATGTGGGATGACGAGAAGTACTATCTGGTCGCATATGACTCCACACACGACAAGGTGATCCACTATCGCGTCGACAAGATGACCGACATACGTGTCATTGATGAAAAGCGCGAGGGCAAATCTGCTTTCAAGGAATTCAACATCGCGCATTACACCAACACGCTGTTTGGCATGTATGCAGGTGATGAGACCAAGGTAATGCTGGAGGCGGAGAACCGGCTGGTGAGCGTTATAATAGACCGCTTCGGCAAGGACATAATCATAGTGCCGGTCGATGATGAACATTTCAGGACCACGGTGACGGTCGCGGTGAGCAAGCAGTTCTTTGGCTGGATCATGGCGATCGACGGAGACGTTCGCATTGTGGCGCCGGACAGCGTGGTGCGGCAGATGCAGGAAACGATAAAAGAATTATCACAGCAGTACGGCATTTAAGCCGGCTGCGGAGGGAGGATATATAATGGACGCTGCCGAGATACTGGCGTCATTGTTTGCGCTGTTCTGGTGGGTAGTGCTGATAATATCATTCGAGAAAGACAGGAGCAGGTATCGCAACTGCTATTTCCTTTTCTTTGCGCTGATTTCCACGGTCGTGGCAGCCACCATGTTCGCGGACGGGCATGAGGCCGAGACCCTGCTCACTGTGGCCGTACTTACGGGCATAGCCATCTTTCTGGTGCCTGTCTTCCTTATACACAACGGGGTCGTTATGTATAAAAAAGAAGGCCGCAGCATCTCCAATCAGCTTTCGTTGCTGTTCGGTATCGCTATAGGACTGGGCGAGATAGGCACAGTCTATCTGGTGCTCACCGGCTGGCATACGGATTTTGCCGTGAAACACAGTATACTCACAAACATCATTGCGTTCATTTCATTATCCGTGATCTACGTTTCGGTGAGCTTCCTTTTGTTCCTGTTCTATTCACTGTTTCTGATGATCCTTCCGCGAAAAAAGGACTTTGACTACGTGATAATCCATGGTGCCGGACTGCTGGAAGGCAATAAGGTATCCAGACTGTTATCCGACCGCATCGACAAGGCCATCCTGGTCTATTCAACGGACCCATCGCCTACGATACTCATACCATCAGGCGGCAAGGGCGGAGACGAGACCATATCTGAGGCCGAGGCCATGGCAGAGTATATGCGTGAGAAGGGGATACCGGAGAGCGATATCCTGCTGGAGGATCAGTCGGCTACGACACTTGAGAATCTGGAGAACTGCAAGGCGCTCATCGACGCGCGCGAGGGCCGCAAGTATACGGCTCTGGTAACAAGTAATTACCACGTTTACAGGGCACTGAGGTATTGCCGCAAGATAGGGCTGAAGTGTACAGGCATCGGCAGCCGCGTAGCGGCATACTATTGGCCGAGCGCGCTGATACGTGAATATGTGGCCATCCACAGGGAGCCGAAACACCTGATAGCTTTTCTGATTGGATGGGCGATCGTGGCAGTGATCCCGTTCCTGCCTTCACTATAAATATCAAAATAGGGCAACAGCCCTTTTTTGATGCTTGAGGGGCGTTTTTTGACCCAAATACCTTTGTAATATATGGTCATCAGGTACACTCAAAGCTATTTCGCGGCAGGAGGTGAACACGATGGTCAACACAAAGGAAGTAATGAGACATGTCGCAATAATTCTGACCGTATTCGCGGTCACGTTTTTCTTAGGCGGAATATAAAGCATAATGCTGGCGAAAGCACATATCACAGCAGGAATGGCTGCTGCATTGACAATAGCGGCGCCGGGTTCCATCCCGGAAGCACTGCCGGTTATCGCGGGGGCATCCTTAGGATGCCTCATTTGTGATCTTGACTGCGATAATCCAAGGGAGAAGCAGGATTCTTCGCACTGGAGGATAGTGATGTTCGCGGTCGCAGCCGCCGCTCTTTTTGAGGACTATCATATAGACGCGGGAATGTGGCGCTCGCTCGCGCAGAGTGGCTCTTATGTGTGGTGTGCGGGTATAGCAGGATTTGCCCTCACATGCGCTTTCGCGAGCGTCTCGAGCCACCGCGGCTTCTCGCACTCACTTGCTGCACTGGCCCTCGAGTCCGTTTCTCTGTGGCTCGTATTCCCCGCTGCAGCCGTCCCGTTTGTGATCGCCTTTGCCTCTCACCTTATACTCGACATGACAAACAAGCGGCCCGTCCGTGTATTCTATCCGGCAAAGAAGGGGGTCAGCTTTGGCTGGTTCTACGCGGACCGGATGGCCAACAAAGTATGTGCTGCTTTATGCAGCGTGTGGCTGATAGCGGAAGTACTGCTCTTTCTGAGACAGCACTGACATGAAATCGATAGCATATAGACCTAAACCAGCGGCCTATGTGCTATTATTAGTTAGCAAACATTTCAGAAAAAGAGAAAGACCATGAGCAGCAATTATTGCAGAGAATGCGGTACCAGGCTGGTGCCGAGAGAACTTGAGAATGAGGGGGTCGTGCCGTACTGCCCGAAGTGCGAACAGTACAGGTTCCCGCAGTATAATGTGGCGGTCAGCATGATAGTCGTGAATGAAGAGAAGGACGAGATACTGCTGATCCAGCAATACGGAAGACCATCGTACATACTGGTCGCCGGATATGTCAGCAGAGGCGAGTCGCTCGAGGACGCGGTAGCCAGAGAAGTCCGCGAGGAGACCGGCATGACCGTTTCGCATATGAGGTTCAACCGCACACAGTTTTTTGAGAAGTCGGACACACTCATGTGCAACTTTACTGCGTTCGTAAAGGATTCGCACGAACTTGATCCTAACTATGAGATAGATTCGTATGCATGGTTCACGCGCGAGGAGGCAAGAGCAAACATCCGTCCGAATAGTCTGGCAGAGTACTTCCTCGTTTCTTATCTTGACGAGTGACAGGAGATAAAATGAACAGAGCTGACAGAGCAGAAGAATTATTCAGACAAGGTTATAACTGTGGCCAGTCAGTCTTTGCGGCATTTGCAGATGTGCTTGGCATGACTGTTGAAGAGGCCGCGAAGATAGCGAGTCCGTTTGGCGCCGGATTCGGAAAGCTGAGAGAAGTGTGCGGTGCAGTATCAGGCATGACACTTGTCGCGGGATATCTGAAGGGCTATTCGGATCCTGCAGACTATGAGAGCAAGAAGGAAGTATACGCGCTTATCCGGAAAATGTGCGCAGAATTTGAAGACCGTCAGGGCTCTATCATCTGCAGAGAACTTCTGGGTCTGAAAAAGGGTGAGGATACAGCTGAACCTGCCGTGCGTACGGAAGAATACTACCGGAGCAGACCGTGCATCGGCGCGTGCAGGACAGCAGCGGATATAATTGAGAAAGAGATACTGTAAAAGCATGAAGACGATAAATGTTGTTGCGGCAGTAATAATGAAAGACGGCAAGGTCTTCGCCACTCAGCGCGGCTACGGCGACTACAAGGACTGGTGGGAGTTTCCCGGCGGCAAAATAGAGCCGGGCGAGACGCCTGAGGAAGCGCTCGTGCGCGAGATCCGCGAGGAGCTTCATGCTGAGATAGAGGTAGGCAGACTTGTTGATACCGTGGAATACGACTATCCGAAGTTTCACATGGTAATGCGATGCTACCTGTGCAGGCTGATCTCGGAAGAGATAGAACTTGTAGAACACGAAGCAGCGCGATGGCTTGACATAGACAGCGTGTGGTCGGTCAAATGGCTGCCATCGGATATAGAGGTTATAGAGGATCTGTTTGGAGGACAGTTTTGCGCGGAATGACGGATTACAAATTGATGAACAGTCAGCTTAAAAGTCTTTCAGAGGGAGTGGTGTGGGACGTTACCATACTTTCCAACGCCGCCGCTTTGCTGTGGGATTCTCTTAAGGACATAAACTGGGCCGGATTTTATCTTTTCCGCGGCAGCAGACTGGAACTTGGACCTTTTCAGGGCAAACCTGCCTGCACTGTAATTGAAATCGGAAAAGGTGTCTGCGGGACAGCCGTGGCTGAAGACCGCACACAGCTTGTAAAGAACGTGCATGAATTCCCGGGGCACATTGCCTGTGACTCTGCCAGCAATTCGGAGATAGTCGTACCGGTACATGCCGGCGGAAAAATCTATGGCGTGCTGGACATAGACAGCCCTATCCTAGCCCGTTTCGATGAAGAGGACAAGGCGGGACTCGAGGAGTTTGTGCGCATATTGGAATCGATACTGGAGAAATAACGATAAAAGATGAACTGGGAGATCCTTGAAGACAAATTGACCGCTCTTGGAGAGAGCGAAATGCAGATGTTCAGGTTCCTGCTGGACAGACCTGCCGGCGTGATCCTGACCGTTGAAACTGACAGGATGCTGGCAAGACTGCTTGCGGCAGAAGAACTGGCAGACATGAACGGCGACAAGGTGGTGATACCGCCCCTGGTACGCCGCGGATACAACAGTATCTGGACATCGGACCTGGAACTTAAATGGCAGAAGCGCAACTGGATGTACAAGTGTCTGGAAGCGGGCCAGTATCTCTACGGCGTGATGACATGGGACGTTCTGGAGCTGCTCTTCCGGCTGGCATATCCGAACGCGGACGCGAAAGAGATCTGCGATCTTTTCGATAGTACACCTGCTAACAGCCAGTGGTTCACCGAGCGTGACGGCAAGCTGGTGCTGAACGGCTTTGAGAAAGACGATTACTATAAGTTTCTTGAAGAGCAGATACAGGGCGACGTAGACTTTTACATCCCTTCCAAAGCCGAAGTGGAAGAGCTGTATGAGCAGGGATGCCTGATCAGTCGCGAGTCGCATGCAAAGCTGAGGGATTTCATTGCCGAAACATTCGGCTGCGACAAGGACACTGCGTCGTTCAAGGTCCACGACCTTTACGAGGCGGTCAACAGTCATGTAAGGATGAATGACGCGGCAGAGGCATTTGCCGCGGATGAGTCCGGACAGTTCAGGTTTCCTTCTGATGAGATAGAAGTGAAGTTCTTTGAACTCTACATGGAGATGAGCCGTGAGTGCCGCATCCGTGACAACCGCGGACACGACTATTACGAGATGGTAGCGTTCATGTCGCTGAAAAACCGCGCGTCAGCAAATGCTGCCCCTGTAAAACGAGTCAAGGTCGGACGCAACGATCCGTGCCCTTGCGGCAGCGGAAAGAAATATAAGAATTGCTGCGGCAAAAACTGAGGATAGGCCATGGGACTGTTCAATAAGAAGAAAAGCGAATATCCGAAGATGCCGGAAGGCTGCGAGCCTGTTCTGAGATGCAGCATCTGCACCGGAGAACAGACACTCTGCGCCAGAGACACTGAGACCGGAAAGCTGCACGAACTGATGCTTATCAGAACGCCGGATCAGCTGGAAGGCTTTTGCGCGGATAACAGCATATCTCCGGAAAACATAAAAAAGGTATACTGACTGCAGAAGATCAAAGGATAAGGGGATGATCATATGAGAAATCATGAAGTAACAACTGTGCAGCCGCTGCTGGATGCGCAGGGCGAACTCAGGGAGCCGGGCTGGTCGCGCGGACTGGTGCAGAAATACAACAGAGCGGACATCAAGGCGCCTAAATTCCGTATAAAGGAATGGGACTATTATCTTGTGACGGGCAAGGACTTTGCTGCCGCGTTCACTATATCTGATGACGGCTACATCGGCCTGCAGTCGGTCTCGCTGCTGTGGCTCGGCGATGGGCCATGGGAGCACACGGAGACCGTTCTGAACGCCTTCCCTATGGGCAAGCTGAGACTGCCGAATGACTCATCGTACGGCACAACAAAGTACAGCGACAAAAGGCTGCAGATGAGTTTTGAGGTGAAGTATCAGACAAGGCACCTGAAATGCCATTTTGAGAACTTCATGGACGGCAAGCCTCTCGATGCTGAAATAGTGCTGGAGCAGCCGCCGATGGACACGATGGTCATCGCAACTCCCTGGCCTGAGAAGCACGCTTTCTATTACAACCAGAAGATCAACTGCATGAGGGCGTCCGGCTGGGTAAAGTTTGACGGCAAAAAGTATGAGTTCGATCCTAAGACCGACTTCGGAACGCTCGACTGGGGACGCGGCGTATGGACGTACGACAACACCTGGTTCTGGGGATCGGGCAACGCAGACGTTGACGGCAACAGCTTTGGCTGGAACATCGGCTACGGATTTGGTGACACGAGCGCCGCGTCCGAGAACATCCTCTTCTGGAACGTCAGGGCCCACAAGCTGGATGACATCATTTTCAACATTCCGGAAAGCGGATATATGGACAAGTGGACGTTCACCTCTTCTGACGGGCGTTTCGAGATGGAATTCGAGCCTGTGCTCGACAGGGCCGCATGCCTCGACTACAAGGTGATAGTTTCCGATCAGCATCAGGTATTCGGAAAGATGAGCGGCAAGGCGGTCCTTGACGACGGTACGGAAGTCAATATCAAAGATGTCCTGTGCTTCGCCGAGAAGGTACATAACAGATACTAGAGAAAAAACAGAAACTATTATTGAAAAAAGCGTTTATAAAAAGGCTCGGAGAGGCAAAATCCCCGAGCCATTATTATTCCTTCTGTGATACAATTTATACGGTATGCGGACTTTTTAATCAACGCATTATTGTAAGAGGGAGAAAAATAAATGGAAACCAGACAAGACAAGCTTTTGAGGCTTGCGTCCGAGATGGCGAACAAAGGCGAACTGAAGATCACTCCGGATTGCGCAGAGTATCAGCTGCTCGACTATCTGCTGACAGATGAACAGCTTGCTGTGATGAGCGAGATGAAGCTCGTAATGCCATCCACTGCCAGAGGGCTGGCAAAGAAGACGGGAATGCCTGTCGCGAAAGTCAAAAGGATACTCGAGGAATGTGCCGATAATGCCTACTTCATGGATGTGAAGCTTGGCAAGGGCGGCGCCAAGATCTACCTGCTCGTTCCTTTCGCGCCTGGAATCTTTGAGTTCCAGCTGGCAAGAAGCAATGAGTATAACGAATCTCATCCTGAGATCTCGTACTTGTTCCAGAGGCATGCCTTCGAATCGTATGGACAGGTAGCCGCATCGATGCCTATGGGCGTCGGCATCATGAGAGTAGTACCGGTAGAGAGCGCGCTGCCGGCAGGAACCAAGGTCATGACCATGGAGAGACTCAGCACACTGATCGAGACGACGGTAGGCGGAGCGTTCTGCAGAGTGCCGTGCCAGTGCCGCAGGGTCCGCCGTATCATGGGCGAGGGCACAGGCGACCTCGAAGACGGAATGTGCATCTACATGGGTCTGCTCGCTGAGACGATGATCCGCCACGGCCGCGGAGAGAAGCTCACCAAGGAACAGGTCTATGAGCATCTCGAAAGAACAGAAGCGCTTGGCTGCATTCACCAGATCACCACGCTCGAGAGCGGCATCTCGTTCGCGATCTGCAACTGCCAGCCGCAGAGCTGCATGGCCATCGGAAGCGCCACATACTACGGAGCGCCTAACATGGTACGCAGCAACTATGTCGCCGAGATAGACAAGGAAAAGTGCGTGGCCTGCGGACAGTGTGTAGAGACTTGCGCAAACAACGCTCTCAGGCTTGGACAGAAGATCTGCTCAAAGACACCTATCGTTCAGATCCCTACAGAACTTCCGGATGAGCAGGAGTGGGGTCCGGAAAGATACGATGCCGATTACAGAGATCACAGAAAGAACGTGGTCGAGACGGGCACGTCGCCTTGCAAGACCACATGCCCTGCGCATATCGCGATACAGGGATACATAAGACTTGCGGCTCAGGGCAAGTATATGGAAGCCCTGGAGCTCATAAAGAAAGAGAACCCGCTGCCTGCAGTCTGCGGACGCATCTGCCCGCATAACTGCGAGAACGAGTGCACAAGAGGCGAGATCGACCAGGCTGTCGCCATCGACGAGGTCAAGAGATTCATCGCCGACAGGGAGATCGAGGCTTCGAAGAGATTCATCCCTCGCAAGCTCTGGGATCACGATAAGAAGATCGCCGTCATCGGCTCAGGCCCGGCGGGAATCTCCTGCGCTTATTATCTGGCAGCAGGCGGTTACAAGGTAACTGTATTTGAAAAGGAAAAGAGACCTGGCGGAATGCTGGTCAATGGCATCCCTGCGTTCAGACTTGAGAAGGACGTTGTTGAGGCTGAGATCGATGTGCTGAGAGCTCTCGGAGTCGAGTTCAGATGCGGCGTTGATGTCGGTACTGACGTCACCATCCCGCAGCTGCGTGAAGAAGGCTTTGAGGCATTCTACCTCGGCATCGGCCTGCAGGGCTGCGGCAAGCTGGGCATCCTTGGAGATGATGCAGAGGGAGTCATCCCGGGTGTTGAGTTCCTGAAGGACATCAACCGCGGCAATGACGTCGAGCTCAGCGGCGATGTGGTAGTCATCGGCGGCGGAAGCATAGGAGCTGACGTTGCGCGTACGGCAAAGAGATACGGCGCAAAGAAGGTCGACCTTTACTGCCTCGAGTCCTACGATGAAATGCCTATGGGTGAAGAAGACCAGGCATACTGCAAAGAGGACGGCATCACGATCCACGACGGATGGGGCCAGACCGAAGTCGTCACGACAAAGGCCGGCAAGGTAAGCGGCATCAAGTTCCGCAAGTGCGTGAGCGTCAAGAACGCTGAGGGAAAATTCGATCCTAAATTTGATGATAATGTCACGGAAGAGGCAAAGTGCAGCACCGTACTGTACTGCATCGGCCAGAGACCTGACTGGGGCAAGCTGCTGACTGGCGTCAACGTCGAACTCACGGAAAGAGGCTTCGTCAAGGCAGATCCTCTGACATATCAGACAAGCGAGCCTGACATCTTCGCGGGTGGTGACATCTACACGGGACAGAAGTTCTGCATCGATGCCATCGCTGCAGGCAAGGAGGCTTCGATCTCTATCAACCGCTTCGTATGGCCGGGTCACAGCCTGACTCTCGCGAGAGACAAGAGAGAGTACACGGCGCTCGACAAATCCGATCTCGACTTCGATCACATCAGCTGGGACAACATCAAGCGTCAGGTGCCTGGTGTCGATAAGGCAAAGGTAGGCACAAAGCGCAATGAGAGCCTCACGTTCACAGAGGAGCAGCTGAAGGCTGAGACAGCGCGCTGCCTCGGATGCGGAGCTACTCAGGTAGACCAGAACAGATGCATCGGATGCGGAGTCTGCACAACAAGGTGCAAATTCGACGCTATCCACCTGATCAGGAAGTTTGATGAGCCGGTACACTCGATCCGTTTCCGCGGACCTTACGTTGAGAAATACCGCAAGGACCGTGAGATGAAGATCGCAGTCAAGAAGTTCATAAAGGAAGACAACAACAGAGGCGACGCAAGCAAGCGTTAAAGGAGCAAGAATGCACGAACTTACGCTGCTCTACGGCGTTGTCGATAAAGTTGGAGAAGTAGTAAAAGATAACGGCCTCGATCACGTGGATGCCATTGTGATCGAGGTCGGAGAGGCTACGTCCGTGATCCCTGAGTTCCTGCAGGACGGTTACGAAGTCATCTCGGATGACTATGACTTTCTGCGCGGCTCGGAGCTCATCATAGAAAGGATCACTGCAGTCGGACGCTGCCGGCAGTGCGGCACGGAATTCCCGATAGTCGCAAACAAGGGAATATGTCCCGAGTGTGGTAGTTTCGACAAGGATATCATTGAGGGCATGGACTTTTTCATACGTGAAGTCCGCGTCATGGAAAATCAATAGGGTTTAAAAGGGGACGGGTTTTCTATGGTCACATTCATGATGATACTTAAAATGTCAGCAGTTACGTTGGTATACGTCATACTGACATTTTTGGTATGGAGAAATCTTAAGGACAGGGAGGTCACGTCCGATCTTAAGGTCGCGATAGGTCTGTTTTACGGGATCCTCTCGGTCATGTCGACCCATTTTGCCATCGACTACACCGACATGCTGCTCAATGTTCGTGACCTGGGTCCGATGTGCGCAGGCCTGTTCTTCGATCCGGTGTCCGGCATCATTGCCGGCCTGATCGGCGGTGTTGAGCGTTACATTGTGGGAACGTATTTCGGTATAGGCGAGTATACACGCGTGGCGTGCAGCGTATCCACATGTCTTGCGGGATTCTTCGCAGCCTTCATGCATGTCTTCATTTTCAAAGGGAAAAAGCCTTCTGTCACATACGCGTTCTTCATGGGCGCGGCTATCGAAGTCTTCCACATGTATGTGGTGCTGATCACGCACAGGAATGACATGAGCATGGCGTTCTATGTCGTAAGGGTATGCTCGGGCCCGATGATAATCTTCAGCGGTCTGGGACTGGCGTTGATCTCGGCTGCCATCAAGAAGAGCCTGGGCGAAACGCACAGTCCGTTCCGGGCGATCTCACCGCGGGAGGTTTCTGTTTCGAACAAGTTCCAGGTATGGCTGTTCGGAGTCACTGTCGTTGTGCTTGCCATCAACTTCGGCTTTACCTATGCCATGCAGACACAGGCGGCGCTGCAATCAGCAAAAGTTGACCTGAAGACAGCGGGGATGGACATAAACAAATCCGTCAGCTGGATACATGATCACGGCGGTAAAGCAGAGAACTACATCCATCACGTAGGTCTGACCGGTACATTTGTCGTTCTTGATGAAACCGGAAATGTTGTCGCAGGCACACAGGGCGGCAAGTATTACAATGATGGGGTAAGGCAGCTCATCGATATGCATGACAATCATCAACTTTTCTCAGCCAATGTTTTCGGAGAGGACTCGCTGTGCATGGTGCACAGATCGAAAGAGGGTCTCACGATTTTTGCTGAGATACCTGAGAGCGAGGTGTACGAAGCGCGCGATATCCAGGCATTAGAGACGATGCTGGCAGATATCCTGCTTCTTACCATCATTTATGTCCTGATTTCATTGCTGGTGCAGAGCATGGTGGTGGACAACCTGCTGAAGGTGACCGAATCACTCGGCAAGATCACGCTTGGTGATCTGGAAGAAAAGGTCAACGTATACAACTCTTCAGAGTTCGCGTCGCTTTCCGATGATATCAACCTCACGGTGGATGTACTGAAGGGATATATAGATGCAGCTGAGAAACGAATGGAGCAGGAGCTTACGTTAGCTCACACCATTCAGGACTCGGCTCTGCCAAAGAATTTCACATTCTCTCATAAAGGTTTTGAGATCTTCGCGACCATGGATCCTGCCAAGGAGGTCGGCGGAGACTTCTACGACTTCTTCTTTGTTGATGCGGAAAAGATGGCGCTGGTCATAGCCGATGTGTCCGGCAAGGGCATACCGGCAGCACTTTTCATGATGCGCAGCAAGACAGCCATCCGCAGTCTTGCGGAGAGCGGCGCAGAGCCGGCTGTGGTCCTTGAGAAGGTCAACGAGGAATTATGTGAGGGAAACGACATCAACATGTTCGTAACAGTATGGATGGGCATCATAGACCTGAAGACGGGCGTGATGAGATGCGTCAATGCGGGGCATGAATATCCTGCGATAATGCATGGGGATGGTTTATTCGAATTGTTGAAAGACACGCACCGTCCGCCGCTTGGCGCGATGGCAGAGCTCACTTTCGAAGAGTACGAACTGCAGCTTGATCCGGGTGATGTCCTGTACGTTTATACGGACGGAGTGCCTGAATCGATCAATACCGCTGAAGAGCAGTACGGTACCGACCGCATGCTCACTATCCTCAACGTCAACAGGGGCGTTCCGATGATAGCTATGCTGGCAGACGTCAAGGAGGATATGGATGCGTTCGTTGGAGAAGCCGAGCAGTTCGATGACATAACCATGATGGGCTTCCGCTACAACGGTCCTCAATAGGATCTGCATTAAACAAAAAGCAAAGATGTAAGGGAGTTTTCGGTATGAAAGCAGTAGTTTTTCTGGGAGATGGATTTGAAGAATGTGAAGCACTGATAGTGGTCGATATCCTGCGCCGGGCAGGTGTTGAGACGACCATGGCTTCAGTCATGGGAAGGCTGCAGGTGGATTCATCGCGCCATATCAAGGTGATGGCAGATGCTCTTGCGGAAGATGTTGATTTTGATCCTGTCGATCTGATAGTCCTGCCGGGCGGACGTCTTGGTGTAGAAAACCTGAGCGAAAGCGCAGTCGTAAAAGAGCAGTGCGGGGAATTTGCGGCAAACAAGCATTTAGCGGCCATATGTGCAGCTCCTTGGCTTTTGGCATCTATGGGTTTACTGGAAGGCAGGAAAGCAACATGCCATCCTGACTTTGAAGGCGAGATGGAGGGAGTGATACTCACAGGCGAAAGCGTTGCAGCTGATGGAAACCTGATCACAGGTCAGGGGTTGGGCGCGTCTTTCGACTTTGCTTTTGAACTTGTAAAGATTCTGGTTGGCGAGGACAAAGCAGCTCAGATCAGAAAGGCGATCTGCTACAGATATTGAATTGCGTGGCTTCTGAGTCGGAAATAGAGTATAAAAAAACGGCCGGTTGGCCGTTTTTTGGTGTCCCCGAGAGGATTCGAACCTCCGGCACACGGTTTAGGAAACCGTTGCTCTATCCCCTGAGCTACGGAGACATATTGCGTGCCCGAGTATGATAACACAGTTCCCGCGAGATATCAAGGTGCGTTAAGGTTAATAAAATGAAAGGCAATCCGTTGCCGTTGCTGTCGTATAATAATATAGGAAAAAATCGAAATCATTCCATTATGGATTCGAATATTAAAAGGAGAAACTGCATGAAAAGAGGAATTAGGGCTGCGGCGATACTGGTGATTTCGGCTGCTCTTCTCATAATGCTGGGAGCGTGCGGAAAAAGCGAGACCGCCAGGATCACGGGGCGGCTGCTGAACGCATCGGAAGGGAGCATCACCGTGAGCAGTGATGGCGGACCGGTCGAGATCGAAACAGGCAAGGAGACAGTCTACCGTCTCGGAGATTCCGACAAGCTCTGCATAGGCGATACCATCGATGTTACTTACCACGAGAGCTTCGGAAAGAAGAGCGCTGATGAGGTGACCATTATTGAGCATATCCAGCAGGACCTCATCTTTGAAGGGACAGTCGTACAGTACAGGGAAGACGGGATCGTTGTAGCGGGCAGAAGCCTGACCGTATCTTTTATACGCGATAACAAGACAGATGCCGCCGGAGACGTGAACGTAGGTGACACGGTCGAGGTCGTGTACACAGGTGACATCAGTGAGTACCCTTACGCGAAAAAGGTCACTGTGACAGAGGAGAATAAAAAACCTGAGGTCAAGACTCTGAGCGGTATTGTGTCGGAGTTCACCGAGACTACCATTCTGATCGCCATCGATTCGGCAACGTCATACAGATTCACGATAGATAAGACGACGGCGGTCACCGGAGTCTCAAAATACGTGTTCATCGGTGACAGCGTCAATGTTTCGTACAGCGGAAAGCTGGATGAATCGCCTCTTGCCATAGAGATAAACATTGTCAAGGAGGCACAGGAGGACAGGAAGACTGTCAACGGTACGATCCGGAGCGTCGGGAAGGATTGTGTGACGCTGGATACCGGAAAGAAGTCATATGTCATCCACACCAATGAGAAGACAAAGTACTCCGGCGATAAACCGGAAAAAGGCTGCAGATCCGAGATCACATACACCGGAAAACTCAGCAAGGGTGCCATGGCTACAAACATCTTCTGCGTGAAGGCGACACCGGAGCCGGTGATCACTTACAGGGTCACGTTCACTGATGGCAACGGCAAGGTCATCAACACGCAGGATGTCAAGAAAGGCGATGCCGCAAAGGCGCCGGCAAATCCTTCGCTGGATGGCTATACGTTCAAGGGCTGGGATCAGGACTTCAGCAAGATCACCAAGGATCTGACGGTCAACGCGCTGTGGGAGCAGAACCCTGCTCCGGCACCGGAACCTACGCCGGAGCCGACACCTGAGCCGGAACCTGCGCCGGAGCCGACACCTGAGCCGGAACCGGAACCAACGCCTATACCTGAGGATGCGATCACTGCGGAAGGAATGATTACCAAGTGGGGCATCGACGGAACAAGCACTTTCAGCGTCCTGCTCGAGGACGGCGGAATGATAATCCTTGAAGCAGGTGATTTCACAGAAATCGCGAGCGGATACTTCCCGGCTGAGGAGGATACCGTCAAGGTCACCTATATGAAAGAGGACATGAAGGCGCTCAAGATAGAGCTGATCGAAAAGGGCGGAGGCGGTGAACCTGAGCCGGCGCCTGAACCTGAACCGGAGCCAACGCCTGAGCCTGAACCGGAGCCAACGCCTGAGCCTGAACCGGCACCTGAACCGGATCCTGTTCAGGAACCTGACGTGAAGATCGATGCTTTGGGAACGATAGTAGAGGGTGATGAAGAAAAACAGACATGTACCATACAGACAGATGATGGTGAAATGATCACACTCAACATAACCAAGGATACCAAGATCGCGAGCGGATACTTCCCGCAGAAGGGCGACGCGGTAAAGATCACATATACCAAGACGGCCATGCTGCTGAGAGACATCCAGCTCCTCAGCAGACCGGAGCCGGTACCTGAACCTGAACCGGCGCCGGAACCTGCGCCTGCGACAGAGCCTGAAGCGGCTTCAGAGGAAGGCGGCGAATAGATTTGCATTCTTGATATGCATATCTCTGAGGAGTAAAATTATTATGTATGTGAAGGCAAACATAATAAGCCCTGACAGAAACTTATATGGGACGTAAATATAAGGAGATGTGTTATGTATAAGGAGACTTTAAGACAGGTTTGGGCCGAGATCGACATGTCGGCTTTTGACCACAACGTAAAGCAGATCAAGGCACAGATGAAGTGCCCTAAAATGATCGGCGTAATCAAGGCAAACGGCTACGGACACGGAGCCACGGAGTGCGCTAAGGTGCTCCAGTACAATGGAGTGGACAGCTTTGCTGTAGCTACTCTCGAAGAAGCCATCAACCTCCGTGAGGACGGTATCGAGGGCAACATCGTCATCCTCGGACTTACTCCAATCCAGTGCGTGGACACCGTCATCGAGTATGACCTGATCCCGGGAGTCATGCACTATGACTATGTAAAGGCTCTGAGCGATGAGGTAATGGCTCAGGGAGCAGAGCCGGCAAGAGTTCTTTTCGGCCTGGATACGGGAATGGGCAGAGTAGGATTCAGAGTATTCACCGAGGAAGAGCGTGAATATGCGGTAGAACAGTACAAGAAGTTCTCTGAACTTCCGGGTATCAATATTGCCGGAGTCATCACACACTTCTCGACAGCTGATGAAGAACAGAGAGAATACACGGGCATGCAGATCAAGAACTACAAGGCGTTCATTGACAAGCTGAACGCTGCCGGCTTCAAGCCTAAGATGATATGCGCAAACTCCGCTTCCATTATGGTATATCCGGAGATCCACTTTGACGCCTGCCGTCCGGGAATCATCCTGTACGGACTCGCACCGAGCGGATACCTCAAAGGCAAGGTCCTCGATCTCAAGCCAGTCATGACTGTTAAGGCAGAGATCGTGAACCTCAAGACAGTACCTGCCGGCACATCGGTAAGCTACGGACGCAAGTTCACATCGAGCGAGAAGGAGACAAAGATCGCGACGATCGGTCTCGGATACGCTGACGGTTACAGCAGACTCAACAGCGGCAAGATCAGCGTGCTCTGCGGCGGCATCAAGTGTCCGGTAGTAGGAAACATCTGCATGGACCAGTGCATGGTGGACGTATCCGCGGTGCCTGATGTCAAGCTCGGAGATGAGATCGTGATCATGGGTAAACAGGGCAATGAGGAGATCAGCGCGGACGATCTGGCGGCGATCAATGGAACGATCAACTACGAGATCACATGCTGCTTCGACCTGAGGATCCCTAAAGTATACGTGAACTATCCGGAAGGAATGTGCAAGTGATCCCGGAGATCTGCTGATGGATTCTTTTACACAATTTGATGGAAATCTTTTGATCGGCATTCAGGACGCCCTGAATGCCGATTGGCTTACTCCGTTAATGAAGGTGATCACTTACTTCGGTGAGGGAGGGGTCTTCTGGATATGCGTATGCCTTCTGCTTTTGTTCTTCAGGAAGACACGCAGGCTGGGCATCATTTGTTCACTTGCGCTTCTGTTCAACTTTATATGCGTGAACCTGGTGATCAAACCGGTGATCGACAGGGAACGCCCCTGGGTAGTTTTCGAAGCAGTGCATAACTTTATGGGAGACCCGGGAGACGCGTCATTCCCAAGCGGACATACGTCTAATGCTGTCGCTCCCGCATGGGCGATGTTCAAGGCGACAGTACCGGTGAGGCACAGAAACGAGGACGGATCCGGAGGTGCAAAGGACTATGACATGGTACCTTGCCTTGGATGGAAAGGCGTCGGTGCGGATCCATGCCTGTTCCACAGACTTGGTATCGCAGGCGTGATACTGGCGGTCCTTATCGGGATCTCAAGGCTTTATCTGGGAATGCATTATCTGTCAGATGTCATATGCGGATTCCTGATAGGGATCATTTGCGCGACTATCGTATATCTGGTCTTTGCCGCGATCGAAAGAAGACGCGGCTGTCTGGTAGGAAGCTTTGAATTTGAAAAGGAAGAGGAATAACATCTGCCTATTTGACAATGAAGAAGATAACAGGCAACAAGTGGGACGGGCTTCTCGCTGATGAATGGCAAAAGCCGTATTATCAGGAGCTGCGCTCATTCCTTATTGATGAATATAAGTCAGAGACGGTGTATCCGCCTGCAACAGATATATATAACGCTCTCAGGCTTACGGATTATGACGATGTCAAAGTAGTGATATTGGGGCAGGATCCGTATCACGAACCCGGGCAGGCGCACGGGCTCGCTTTCAGCGTGAAAGCGGGCGTGACTGAGCCGCCTTCGCTTGTCAACATTTTCAGAGAACTTGAGGATGACCTGGGGATAAGGTACCGCAGGCCTGCGGAAGGCGGCGTGCTGGATTCGTGGGCAAGACAGGGAGTGCTGCTTCTGAATACCGTGCTTACCGTGCGTGCGCATCAGGCGGGATCGCACAGAGGAAAAGGATGGGAGCAGTTTACGGACAGGGTGATAGAACTTCTGGCTTCGCGCGAAACGCCAATGGTATTCATACTGTGGGGCGCAAGCGCGGGCGCCAAGAAGAACCTCATACTGGACGCCGCCCGCGCGTCCGCCGATGCGGCGGACGGCCGGTTCCCGGCCCTGCGCCACCTGATCATCACGGCGCCGCACCCAAGCCCTCTCTCGGCATACAGGGGCTTCTTTGGCGGCGCCTACTTCTCCCGCTGCAACTTCTTCCTTGAAGACAACGGGATAGGGCCTGTAGACTGGGAAATAAGCTGACATAATGTACATTGTTGTACTAAAAGCCAAAGAACCCCCATATGGGGTTCTTTTTCGTTGCCAATCTTGTACAGATTTTGATACAATTAACTATCTGAAACATATCTGCCCGTAGTTCTGCCCGTTACAGCATCCAACACCAAAGGAGCAACCCCATGTTATACGGAGTCGGACTAGTATACGCAGTCTTCACGTTCATTCTTGTATTCGTGGACTGCTGGTTTGCTTTTAAATCATTTCGAAAGAACACACTTGAAGGACTGTACCTTGCAAAGTGCTCTTCCCTTGCGGCGCTCATCGCCCTGTCTTATCTGATCAGCATCTTAGTAGAGAATTACCTGATCGTATCCATCATGTCCAGCATTTACTTTGTGTGTATCGACTGGCTTCTGATCATGATGATCAGATTCATCACCGTATACACCACCCGCGCCAAAACAGTGGTCACCATCCCCGCAATGAAAGCCATCCAGGCTTACGCATGGTTCGAGACACTGGTCTTCGCGATCAACCCGTTCAAGGAGATAGCGATAGGATACATTCATAGAGATACTCCGCTCGCGTTCTACGATTACGCCATCAAGCCGCTTTATGCCATGCACCTGATCTTTACATATCTGATGGTTATCGCGGTTCTTGGCATACTGATCCGCAGGCTCATACTGACACCGAAAAACTACCGCATACAGTACTGGCTGTTTGTTATAGCCATAATGATAATCGTAGTCATCAACGCGTTCTTCATCCTGCCGCTTCCGGGCCACCGCGCCAGCGCCATCTACCTCATAGACAGTTCAATCCCGGGATACAGCCTGGGCCTCCTGATAATGTACTGGAGCTGCTTCAAATACCGTGACAGTTACCTGAAGCAGAGCCTGTCAAAGATGGTGTTCGACAATCTCGATCAGGGCATCGCACTCTTCGATTACAACGGAAATCTTGTACTCAGAAATGACAGGCTGTCAGAGATGATCCCTGCCCTCAGAGGCATAAGTGAAATGAGGGTCGAGGAATTCGAGAAACTGACCGGCACGGAGAGCGGCGCCGCGACGGAAGTCGACAGCTATTCACAGCAGCTCTTCGCAGGAGTCGCAAACAGCGGCAATCCGCTGAGGGCTGATTTTATGCGCCTCAGGGACAACACGGGAAGGGAACTGGGAGACCTCTTTGTATATACCGATGCTTCAGAGGAGATAGACCTGTTGACCGGCTTCCACAGCTGGGACCACTTCAGACAGTATGTGCGCGATAATCCGGAGACATTCAGACATCCGTGCGCTGTGGCGCAGTTCGATATCAACAGCATGGGCTCCATCAACCGCAACCAGGGCAAGGATGCCGGTGACCAGCTCATAAGAGAATTCTCGGAGCTCATCAGAAAGTGCATGCCTGAGGAAACGTACTATGTACGCGGATACGATGCCCGTCTCATAGCCATCTCCTACTATGCGACTGAAGACGAGATGCGCAGATACGGCGATCAAATCAAGGGTCTGTTCAGGGCAAAGATCCAGGCTGGCTACGCCGCGTCGGCCACCGAAGATACCGACATACTTGATCTGATAAACAAGTCGCTGCGCTCAATGCAGGTGAAAAAGCTTCTTGATGATGAATCGACTCACTCGCAAACGATCACATCCCTGGTACGCGCGCTTAAGGAAAGCGACAGCGATACCGAGGCTCACGTGAAGCGCACCCAGCGCACCGGACTCGAGCTGGGACGCAGGTTTGGCCTCTCAGACCTCGAGATGAGCCAGCTCTCACTCCTGTGTCTGCTTCATGACATAGGCAAGGTAGGCATACCTCTCGAGATCCTCAATAAGCCGGGCAGGCTGACACCGGAGGAGTGGGAGGTGCTTAAGTCCCATGCGGAAAAGGGTTACCAGATCGCGATCAGCTCGTGGGAGCTCAGAGACATCGCGGACATGATCCTTTACCATCATGAGCGCTGGGACGGTAAGGGCTATCCTAAGGGGCTTGAGGGAGAAGACATACCGCTGCTCTCCAGGATAATCTCGGTCGTAGACAGTTATGACGCGATGATCAACAACAGGTCATACAGACGCGCGATAAGCACAGAAGAAGCCAAGGCAGAAATGAGGCGCTGCTCAGGAACTCAGTTCGACCCTAATCTGACAGAAGAATTCCTGAAGATGCTTGATGAGGATCCGGATATGGCCATGGGTCTTATCAGCGATGAGCCTGACGTGCCTTTCGGCGACAATACCGTCATACAGACAGAGGGCGATTCACCTAACGGGAACAGGACATACAGCGCCGAGGAAAGCAGCCTCGCTGAAGCTGAACATGACATTAAAGGAAGAAGACCTTATGCAATTCTCTTCAGTAGGTATATAATGGATATCAACGATTGCATACTGAGTGTCGATGACGATTTTGAGACCATCACCGGATACACCAAGGAAGATATCAAGAACGGATGGCTCAGGCAGGCAGACCTCATACCGGAGGAGCATAAGGAAGAATACTTCCACAGCGTCAGCAAGCAGCTCGAAAAAGGTGACACTGTCTACATGGAGCACGAACTGCTCCGCAAGGACGGCAAACACATCTATGTGCTTTGCTACGCCAAGAGACATTATGACTCCGCGTCAAAGACCATGAGGACCGAAGTCATCATAACCGACAGCGCCACTACAAAGGCCTTTGGGAAAAGGGAAGGAGATTCAACTTGAACCTGATACTGACATTGAGATCGGAAATAGTATGTCTGGTCACATTGCTTCTTTTGCTCTGGTATTCATCCAGGCACGGATTTTACGACAACGCCAGAAAATACACCGTACTCAATCTGCTGGCTATAGGACACGTCATTTTCGATATCATCACAGTCATCACGGTAAACAACCAGGATAAGGTACCGCCTCTGGTCAACAGGATCTGCCATGAGATTTTTTACATGTTCGCGATCCTGTTTTGTTTTACGCTTGTGCAATTTATGCTCAATCTGACTTACGGTGTTGAGAAAGGGCGTAAGATCGCAAGGTATCTGGCTGTTATACCGGCCTTATACCTGATCACGATGTCATTCCTGCCTATCGAATACGTGCAGGGCAACGGCACATACTACAGCTTCGGTCCGTGCGTGTTTGCCGGCTATGCCTGCGCGATGATCCTGTTTTTCATCAGCATGATGCTCACCCTGCTGAATATCAGAAAGCTGTCGAGTCACGACCGTTTTGCCCTGATCCCTGCGCAGGTCATCATGATGATCGCTCTGCTGGTACAGATCGTTATACCGGAGCTTCTGTTTACCGGCGCCGATGTCACGCTCATCACGGCTGCAGTTCTCATAGGCATCATCGATCCGGTCGGCAAGTTCAAGCATAAGGCTTACTTTGACCAGATGACGGGTCTGCGCAATCACAACTGTTACGATGACGACATTGAGACCTTCCGTAAGGAGCTGGGCAGGGATGCGACGGGGCGCAATCTCATTTATGTCGCCTGCGACATAAACGGCCTGAAGCAGATCAATGACGAGTTCGGTCACGCGGCAGGAGACGATTACATCCGCCACGCGTCGCACTCACTCAGAGAGTCGCTTACCGGAGCGTATTCAATATACAGGACGGGCGGAGATGAGTTCTGCGCCATCTACATAGATACTCCGACCGAACAGGTAAAGGCTGAGATAGCCAAGCTGCGCAGGGTATTCGGAAACAGCAAGGCGGACGCGGGCATCAGAAACGTAGCAGACAGGCCATTCAGCATATCGATCGGATATGTGGCAGCTCTGCGCGGAGAGGACATTTCGGAAACGGCTGTACGTGCCGACACCATGATGATGGAAGAGAAGCGCAAGTATTATCAGATCAACGGCATAGACCGGAGGCGCGTTTCCCGCTAAACCTCCGTAAACTTGATTAAACGCCGCATATTTGCTAATATATGCGAGTATGCGGACAGGATCCGCAAAGATAAAAGCAATAACGAAAAGAGGAAATAAGAGAATGAAAAAAGATGGTAAGAAATACAGAAGATCTGTTGTCTCTGTAGCATGCTATGTGATAGCGATACTGATGTTCGGCTACGTATGCTACCAGATCGGAACTACAGTACAGACAATAAATGAATACTATGCACAATACGGCATGAGCGCTCAGCCGCTCGAGTATGTGACATACACACTTCAGTCGGCGCTTCAGCCTATCGTATACACGATAGTTATATTCATGCTCGGCTACATCCTTGACGCGGTCAGGAGAAATAACAAGGCATATTACCTAACCGATGAGGAAGTTCTGGAGGCGAAAGAGGAAAAGAAACAGGCCAGAGAGGCTAAGAAATACGCTAAGGGCGAAGCCGCTGCATTAAAGGCCGGCAACGTGACTGCTGCGGAAGATTCTGTTGAGGCGGATTTCGCAAAGAGCCTCAATGAGGAGCTCAAGGCTGACGAGAAAAAGGCAGAAGCCAAGTCTGAAAACAGAAAGCCTCGCAACAACAACAGATCCGGCCAGAACAGACAGGGCGCGGGCAAGAGCAGCAACGGCGGACAGCGCAAGAGCAGCAACAGCAGCAGCAAGAGCGGCAACGGCGGACAGCGTAAGAGCAGCAAGAAGCCTGCTGATAAGCCAAAGCTCGAAGACGCCGCGAAGGCAAAGGCCGACGATGGGTTTGAAGTCACGTTAACTGACAAGGAAAACTAAATACAAAAATGGCGGGTTATGATCGACTGGAAAGAAATCACGTTAGAAGATAAACCGCGTATAGAAGAGAAGATTTGCGCAAGCGGCTGCCATGGTGCGGATTACGGTTTCGCAAATCTCTTTATATGGCGCAAAGCATATAAGCCTAAGATAGCTTTCTGCGGCAGCAGACTGCTGGTAGGCATGCCTCAGTGGAATGTCTATGCTTATCCGAAGGGGGACGGTGATGTAAGGCCTTCCATAGAGCTTCTGCTCGATGAAGCTCACGCTCAGGGCAATAAACTTCGCATCAGAGGTCTTACCGACAAGACACTCGACGAGTTTCTGCCGATCTACGGCGACAGGTTCGAGATAGAAGAGGACCGCGACAACGCTGACTATGTCTACATGGCAAGCAAGCTCTGCGACCTGCCGGGAAGACACCTTTCTTCGAAGCGCAACCACATCAAGCACTTTGAGAGAAACGGCCCGTGGGAGTTCCATAAGATAGCAGCGGACTCCTGCGGCATATTTACTTCATGCGAGAGCGGCTGTGGCGTAAAGCTCTCATCCATAGCGGAGGCTAAGGCTTTCGTGGATGAGTTTTACAAGGAAAAGAACGATCCTGAACTTGCCGATGAGGCAGGCGCCATCGAGGAGATGTTTGCTCATTACGAGGAACTCGGCTTCCTGGGCGGCATGCTCTATCAGAACGGAGAGCCTGTGGCGTTCACAGCCGGCACAAAGCTGGACAACGAGGTCTTTGACACTCACTTTGAAAAAGCTCTTCCGGGAGTCGAAGGCGCCTATACCATGGTTAACCGTGAGTTCGCCAGACTGGTCAGGGCTGAGTATCCGGATATAGAGGCGTTCAACCGTGAAGAAGACATGGGTATCGAAGGGCTGAGAAAGGCCAAACTCAGCTACCACCCGGATATCCTGCTTATGAAATATTTCGCCTTTGAGAAATAAGGCAGCCGGCATCGAAATGACAGATATACGCGAAAAGACATTTGTGATACTGCCTGCCGGGAGCGGAGCCCTGTATGAAGGGCTGCGCTCTCTATGGAGCGAGACATTCGGCGACGCGCCGGAGTATGTCGATGCGTTCTATGAGAACTTCGGCGACGATATAAAGGGCTATGTCATGGTCGATGAAGAGGGGGAGGTATGCTCCGCGCTCAGCTGTCATCTCTGCGGAGAATATGAGGGCAGGCCGGTCTATGTCAGCTATGCCGTCTGCACACGCGAGGACATGCGCGGGCAGGGCCTGGCCGCGGAACTGATATCGGCCGTCAGGGATGAGGTCACGGAGGCCGGAGGCATATCGGTGGTCTCGCCGGCGGAGTCTTCGCTGGTACAGTATTACGCGAAGCAGAACTATGAGCCGCACTTTCTCGCGATACAGAGAGCGGTCATGTCGCCGGACTTCGATGAAGAGGAGTTCGATGACTTTGATGAGTTCGATCTGGACATCGAAGGAGCCGATCCGACTCCTTTCAGGGCATCGATCGATCTGGAGCCGCTTTCACCGGAAAAATATAATAAATACAGGGAGGCTTTTCTCTCGGGACGGCCTCATATAGAACCAAGCGCAGCCATGCTAAGGCTCATGGAGTCGGAGACCATGGACGGATGCGGTCTTTGCTCCATCAACAAAGGCGATGCCATATGCGCGATAAGTGATGCGGATCCTGCAAGGGTCATCCTGACAGAGCTCATACTGAACCCTGTTCTGGAAGAACTCTCGATGGGCATCGACGCGGAGATAGCCGCCATGATAGCCAAGCACTTTGACGCTGCCGAAACGGTCTACGTTACGCCTGGCCCGGGCGGATGTCAGGGCATGGCATGCGGGCTTCAGTCAAAAAACGAAACATTGCCCGCAGATGAAGAAATGAACGAGGTTTATATAGAGGAACCGTATTACGGATTCCCAATACAATAAAGATCCGCGGAACACAGATGGAAAAAACAGAAGGAGAAGGACAATGAACGTAGTTTGCCTGGATATGGAAGGCGTCATCTATCCGGAGATATGGATAGCTTTCAGTGAAGAAAGCGGCATCCCTGAACTCAGAAGGACAACAAGAGATGAGCCGGATTATGACAAGCTGATGAAATGGAGGATGGGTATACTCAGAGAGCACGGACTCAAGCTCAAGGATGTGCAGAACACCATTGCTAAGATCCGTCCGCTCCCGGGCGCAAAGGAATTCCTGGACGAGCTCCGCAGTATCACGCAGGTCATCATCCTGAGCGACACCTTCTCTCAGTTTGCCCAGCCTTTGATGGAACAGCTCGGCTGGCCTACGATCTTCTGCAATGAGCTGGTCATCGATGAAGAAGGATACATAGCGGACATAAAGATGCGCTGCGATCATTCCAAGCTCACGACGGTCAGGGGACTGCAGGCCATCGGCTACGATACTATAGCAGCCGGCGACAGCTACAATGACCTGGAGATGATAGAAGCCAGCAAGGCGGGATTCCTCTTTCGCTCCACAGAGCAGATCAAAAAGGACTATCCGCAGTACCCGGCGTTCGAGGAGTACGACGAGTTCCTTGAGGCCATCAAGGCGGCTTTATAAAAAATCCTACCGAATAAATAGGATTTGCTTGCAATTCTCCCTGCAAGGTTGTAATATATGCGGCGGAGACAATACCACGGTGAAAGGAGTCAACGAAATGATCACTAAAGACATGATTATCGGAGACGTTATCAATGAGCACCCGGACCTCGTTCGTACATTCTTTGCAAACGGCATGATGTGCATCGGCTGCCCGGCTTCTCAGGGCGAGTCCATTGAACAGGCTGCACTGGTACATGGACTTGACGCTGATCAGCTCACAGCGGCTCTGAACGACGCGCTCGCATAAGCGCGGATGCCTGAAAAAAGCAGGCGGTAAATTCAGAAGTAAACAAATAAAAGCAGAATGGTGGCAGGGCTTTCAGCCTTGTCACTTTTTTTCAAATCGCTTATTATTATAAATGTATAATTATGCGGGAATCATCTGAAAGGGAAAGAGAAAATGTATTACGAGGTAAGCAAGGAAGTATTCGATAAACTGCCGAATTTCGTGGTCGGCGTAGTGGCCGTCACCGGCATCAATAATAACAAGGAGTACCCGGCCATCGAGAAGATGCTTGAGGACAATTCCAACGAGGTCATCAGGTATTTTGAGGAATCCGGCAACAAGGCAAAGAACGACCCGTGCGTAGTTCCTTACAGGGAGGCTTTCCGCGCTCTGGGCATGAATCCAAACAGATATGCCTGTGCGGCTGAGGCTCTGATGGACCGTCTTGCAAAGGGCAAGGGCCTGCCATCGATCAATCCGGCGGTCGACCTCGGCAACGCGGTATCTCTCAAATACAAGCTGCCTATAGGCGCGCACGACCTTTACACATTTGTACGTCCTGACGGCACCGGCAGAGGCTGCGAGGATGCGGGCCTTGAGGTAAGACCGGCAACAGCAGAAGATAGATTCAGACCGTTCGGCGCTGCAGAGGATGAGTTCGATGATCCGGAAGAGGGTGAAGTAGTTTACGTATCCGGCCATGAGGTAAGGACACGCCGCTGGACCTGGAGACAGAGCGAAGTCGGTAAGATGACCGAAAAGACCACGGGCGTACTCTACCCGATCGACGGCTTTTCGGATCTCAATCTCGAGGAAGTGAAAAAGGCCATGAAGGATTTTACCGAGCTGGTAGCCAATTACTTTGCACAGGCCGGGCACAGCTGCACGGTCGCGACCGGCATCGTCGACAAGGACAATCCGAGATTCGAATTCTGATACCTCACGGAGGAGTGACATGTACGACAAAGATATAAGAAATGACGAGGATATGAAGAGGCGTCTCATAGAGATGGCTAAAGAAAAGCTGCAGAATTCTTATGCGCCGTATTCAAACTACAACGTCGCAGCTGCAGCGCTCTTCGATTCAGGAAACATCTACACAGGAGTCAATGTAGAAAGCGCGTCGCTCGGCATGACCATCTGCGCAGAGCGCAATGCCATCTTCCACGCCATAGCTGAAGGCGAAAGAAAACTTATCGCCGTAGCCATAGTCGGCGGCACAAACAGGGAGTGCAATGAATACTGCGTTCCTTGCGGAGCCTGCAGGCAGGTAATGAGGGATTTCGGCGACAAGGAAAGCATGATAGTCCTGTCAGCAAAGACGCCGGACGACTACCTGGAACACACTCTCGACGAGCTGCTTCCGTACAGCTTCGGCCCTGAAAAACTCTGAAGCCGGGCGCTGAGTAAAACAGCGGTAAACTACAACATTTTTAAAGAATACAGTCAAAAGAATCAGTTACTTCTAAATGGATAAAAAATTAAGTATAAAGCAATTGCTGGTAATGGGCGGTGCGCTGTTCTCGATGCACTTCGGAGCAGCCATCATGCTGTTTCCGGTGCAGTGGGGAAAGGAGGCCGGCACCGCAGTGTGGCCGATGTTCTTCGGGGCATTGCTTTCGGTCATCGTTTTGCCTTACTTTGGATATCTGGCGCTGGTGAAAGGCGACGGGACTTTCCTGCAGCTGGTAAAACGCGTCACGCCTAAGTTCGGCACATTCTTTGCGGCGCTGACGATCTTCGTAATAGGACCGCTTTACATGGTGCCACGAATGAGCGCTGCCGCGTGGGCGGCTATCCTGCAGATCACAGGCTGGCAGCCGCACAGCCTGATACCGGTCATCGTTTTTTCAATAGCTTATTACCTGCTTACCTACTGGTTCGTAGTGAATCCGGGCAAGGTGGTGGAAAAGATAGGAAACATACTTTTTCCGATACTGCTGGTCATAGTTACGGCAGTCATTATTAAGAGCATTGTTTCTCCGATCGCTCCGTGGGCTCCGCCGGAATTCAGTGAGAACCCGGTGCTTTACGGATTCATCGAGGGATACGCGACAGCCGACCTTCAGTGCGCACTCATCTTCGGAGTCATAGTGGTGCACGGAATCAAGGATGCAGGAGTAAAAGGGAAGGAGATAAACCGCAGCCTCGCTCTTATAGGAGTCGTGGGTCTCGGCATGGTTGCCATATCTGTACTTGGCCACATGATAGCCGGAGCAAATACCGGCGGCACCATAGACCTGACGCTTTCGGCTTTGTATACCGAGATGGTCCTTCAGCTTTGGGGAAGCGCCGGCGGAATACTCTTCAACATCGCGCTGATAGCGGCCGCTCTAACGACGGCGATAGGCGCGGTCTCCTCGACATCGGAGATCTGGGAAGAGATAATGCTTGAAAAGAACCCTAAGGTCTACACATACAGGAACTTCTGCATCGTTTCATGCGTACTGTCCTGCATAGTGTCGTTCCTAGATCTGGATACCATGGTAAAGGTTGTAGGCCCTGTGCTCGACGCCTGCTATCCTCCGGCGATAGTGCTGGCTATCTACTTCTGCGCTGTCAGGAATACCGCGGATCCGCGTAACCTGAAAGCCGGAAAGTGGGCTATGATAAGCGCCTTTGTGATCAGCATCATTGAGATGCTGGTCAGATACAGCGACATGTTCAGCCTCGGCTGGGACGCGCTGGCAAACGCTTACCGCGCGCTTCCTCTTTCGGGGTTCAGCCTGGCATGGCTGCCGGTGAGTATAATTCTTTACGCATTGGTCCGAATAATAAGCAAAGAAAAAAGGAGTTCGTAATGAACTCCTTTTTTAGGCTCATATTGTCCGAGCTTGCAGCTCTTAAGCGATTAACGCTTGCTGAACTGGCTTGCTCTTCTCGCCTTCTTGAGACCTGGCTTTTTACGCTCTTTCATTCTTGGGTCTCTTGTCAGGAAACCAGCTGCCTTCAGTGCAGGTCTGTAAGCTTCCTCATCGACTTCGCAGAGTGCTCTTGCGATGCCGTGTCTGAGGGCTCCGGCCTGGCCTGTGAATCCGCCGCCGTTTACTGTGGCGATGACGTCAAAGCTGCCGAGTGTGCCTGTGAGTTCGAGAGGTCTTCTTACTTCGTTCTTGACGATGTCCTTTTCACCAAAGTAAGTGTCGATGTCTCTCTTGTTGATGATGATGTTACCTGCGCCCGGGAGAAGTCTGACTCTGGCTACAGATGACTTTCTCCTGCCTGTTGCCTGATACATAGTCTTTGCCATTGTTTACTCCTCCTTTCTACCAAGTCCATTCTTCCGGCTTCTGAGCAGCATGTGGATGCTCTGGGCCTGCATAAACTTTGAGCTTCTTGAACATCTGGCGGCCGAGCTTGCCCTTTGGCATCATTCCGCGTACTGCGTGAAGGATGATCTCCTCAGGCTTCTTTGCTCTCATCTCTCCGAGTGTAGTCTCTTTGAGTCCGCCCGGATAACCGCTGTGTCTCTTGTAGACCTTATCGGTTTCCTTCTTGCCGCTGACAGCAACCTTCTCTGCGTTGATCACGATGACGTAGTCACCGGTGTCGATGTGAGGTGTGTAAGCCGGCTTCTTCTTTCCTCTCAGGATCATTGCTGCCTCGACAGCGAGCTTTCCGAGAGTCTTGCCTTCTGCATCGATAACGTACCACTTGCGGTCGATATCCGATGGCTTAGCGATGTAAGACTTCATGTCATGTCCTTTCTACCTACTGGGATCTGCCTATATACTTTGCGTCCGGTCTACCGGTACGGCTGCCTTATTGCAGAGCTTCTTCGGTCCGCCTACTCGGAAGGTCTTATCTTCTTTTTCGGCATAACTAGTAATAAATTATTAGTGCTTTGGCTGCCGGCCTTAAGGCCTGCCTCGGCTGTCGCGGCTTCATATCTGAAGCACACGCTCGATTAGTATAAGGTGTCAATGCCTTGAAGTCAAGCGTTTTTCTTTGTAAAATCGAGCCATGAGCAATAAAAATAAAGGGAATCTCATACTGCTGCTGACGGCGATACTCTGGGGCACCGGATTCATATCTCAGAAGCTCGGAAACAGGGTGATGCCGCCTATGACATTCAACGCCGTCCGCCAGCTTATGGCTGCCGTGGTGCTGACGCCGCTCGTCTTGTATGGCCTGAAAAAGAGCGGCTATCTTTCGCGTGAAAGCAACATGTACTCGCAGCTCGCAGACAGAAAGAAAAGGCTTCTGAAGGGAGGCGTTCTGTGCGGCCTTTTTATGCTGATAGGCACGGCTACCCAGCAGATAGGTCTGCTGACAGTCAGCGCGGGCAAGTCGGGATTCATCTCTTCGATATATATAGTCTTCACACCTCTCTTCAGCGTCATAGTAGGGAGCAAGGTCAAAAGGCGCACCGTGATCTGCATAGCGATCGCGATGATGGGCTTTGCTGTGATGAGCCTGAAGGGAGGCATCTCCGGAGCTACTCCCGGCGACTGGCTGACTCTGGCAAGCGCCGCAGGCTTTGCGGCCCAGATAGTGGCAGTCAATTGCTTCGTAGATAAGGATAACGCGGTCCTGTTATCCCAGCTGCAGTTTTTGTTTTGCGGAGCCGCCGGACTTGTGGTCGCCCTTATAATGGAAGGGCCGGCCTGGGCCGGAGTGCTGGCCGGCATACCTATCCTGCTTTACCAGACGTTTGTACCGACGACCGGCGGCTACACTCTGCAGATAATCGGCCAGAAATATACAGACTCCTCGACGGCCGCGCTCATCATGAGCACCGAGGCCATCTTTGCCATGATCTTCGGAGCCATCTTCCTCCGGGAGATGATGAGCATGCGGGAAATAGCAGGTGCTGCCATAATATTTGCCGCAACCATCCTCGGTCAGATAGAATAGATGCTGACAGCGCCGGATGCGGCGCTTTTTTATTTGTCGCATAACAGGCGACCATAGGGACTCCTTTTATCGCTAATATGTGCTTGTAAGCAGGAAAACAAACAGCAGATAAGCACACAGACAACACAGATAAAAGGAGGACATAATAATGGATAAGAAGGAATTGGTAGAAGTCGTATTCATCATGGACAGGAGCGGATCGATGAGCGGCCTTGAAGCGGACACCATCGGCGGATTCAATGCCATGCTTGAAAAGCAGAAGAAGGAATCGGACAATATCATCTGGTCGACAGTGCTTTTCGACCATATCTCGGAAGTCGTTCATGACAGAGTACCGGTCGACAAGGTAAAGGAACTCGACAGCGATACGTACTATGTGAGAGGATGCACAGCACTGCTCGACGCTGTGGGCGGAGCGATCCATCACATCGGCAACGTCCACAAGTACGCCAGAGAGGAGGACAGACCAACCAAGACGCTCTTTGTCATTACTACAGACGGCATGGAGAACGCCAGCGTCATCTTTGACTACAGACGCGTCAAGCGCATGATAGAAAGACAGCAGAAGAAATACGGATGGGAATTCATATTCCTCGGAGCGAATATCGACGCTGTGGGAGTGGCAGGCAGGATAGGCATAGCGCCTGAAAGATCCGCCAGGTTCCATAACGACGGGCGGGGCATAGCAAAGAATTTCAGCGTAGTCGGCGAGTCGATGGCAAAAATGTCGAGGGGGCTCCGCCTCGAAGTCGATGAGCTTGAGGAAATACACAGGGATTACAACAGCAGATCGATTTAATTTCTGAAATAGACCGGTAATAGTGTATTATTAGGATGGCAGCGTGTCCGATGGCGCGCTGCCATGTTCCCGTTTCAAAGAGAGGGGAAAGAATGGCTTTACAGATAATCCGAAACAACATAGTAAATGTAGAAGCAGAGGCGATCGTCAATACTGCAAACCCTAAGGTAGCAGTCGGCAGGGGCGTCGATCTTGCCATATATGAAGCAGCCGGACGTGAGAAACTTCTGGCGGCCAGAGCAGAGATAGGCGAGATGATCCCGGGACAGGCAGCATACACGCCGGCCTTTGATCTGAACGCAAAGCACATAATCCACACGGTAGGTCCGGCATGGCGCGGCGGAAGTTTTGGCGAACGCGAGACGGTCGCGGCCTGCTACCGCAATTCACTTTGGCTGGCTAAACAGCTCGAATGCGAGTCGATAGCATTTCCGCTTCTGGCCACAGGCACATACGGATTCCCGAAGGATGAGGCCCTGCGCATAGCGATGGCTGAGATCAGCAGTTTTCTGCTCGATAACGAGATGGAAGTTATGCTGGTCGTCTATGATAAGGAGTCGTTCCGTGTGTCCGGCAAGCTTTTTTCGGATATCAGGACGCTGATCGACGACAGCGAGGTGGAAAGGACAGTCGCATCCGAGCCGGAGCGCAGACGAAATCTCTTCCATGAAATCATGGAAAAAGCCGTGCCGGCACCGCAGCATCTCAAGTCGAAGCGTAGGGAGACCCGTGAAACGGAAGATGAAGAACGCATCTTCCCGACTGAAGAAAGTGTGCTGTATGATTATTCCGCTGAATATAATAAGTCATATGACACTTTTGCGCCGCCAGCCGGTTCGTTCCCATCGGAAAAAGAGTCGCTGGATGACAGACTGATACATCTGGATAAGACGTTCCAGGAGCACCTCTTCATGCTGATAGACCGCAAGGGCAAGACTGACCCCGAGGTATACAAGAAAGCTAATATAGACAGGAAGCATTTCTCCAAGATAAGGAGCAACGTCGATTACCAGCCGACTAAAAGGACTGCGCTGGCGCTTGCGATAGCACTGGAGCTCAGCCTCGATGAGACCACGGACCTGCTAAGGCGCGCGGGCCTGGCGCTGTCGCCAAGCATCCTGTTTGATAAAATCATCGAACATTGCATTGAAACTGAGAATTACGACATATACGATATAAACTGCATATTATTCAACTATGATCAGCCGACACTCGGCGCTTAGTATAAAGGGGAAGGAACAATGAGCGAGATCAACGACAACGATATGAAGCATGCGCTGAAGCAGGCAGAAAAGAAGGGACGCCGCAAGAGTCTGTGGGCCAGGATACGCAATTTCTTTCTGGGTATCATCTGCGGCATGCTCATACTGACTCTGTTCACGGCGTACATGCACGGGCTTGCTATCAAAGATACTTTCAAGGCGTTGTTCACGACTGAGACAGCAGTCGAGGACCATGATCTTACGCTTATCAATCACCGCATCTTTGGCTACAAGGCAGCTGATTTTGCCGACGCGATCCTGGGCGACGAGGAACAGCTGAAGAAACTCGAGGTCTATTCGCGCGAAATTTCCGACGTGGCGACTCTGACACAGGCGGGACTTTTCAAACTGAAGGCGTTCTCGAAGTATCAGTATATAACGTACAACGGCAAGGCGGTCTATACGGTAGATCTCAGCGGTCTGACGGCAGACGACATCACGCTCGACGAAGAAACCAAGGTCGTAACCATGAAGGTGCCGGAGCCTGTGCTGGAGCCTATCAACATCCCGAGTGAAGATATACAGTTTGGCGATGTTCAGAGAGAGACCGTGTTCGCGTTCGGCGATATCAAGCTGACACCTGAGCAGCAGGCCGAAGTCGAGACCGCGGCTAAGGACAAGATGATGCAGAAGCTCGAAGCGGAAAACGTGCTTGAAGACGCTAAGATCGCTGCCGAGCATTCCATCTGGGAGATCTTCCAGCCTATGATCTCAGGATTGTCATCGAAATACAAACTGAAAGTCGAGTTCAAGTAGAGTGACAGGCAAAAGAGCGTTAACTATATTAATAATGGTGCTTATCCTGGGAGCGGCATTCATGCCGCTTCCGGATGTATATGCGGAGACTGCGGAAGGGTCGCAGTCATCGTTTGAGTACAAGAATTACGCGGATCAGGATGAGTATAAAAGCGCGCTTGATATCAGGATGCACAGGGTCTATACAAGCATAGGCGGGGCTATAGATGATGCAGCAACCATACCGATCCCGGGCCTTGTGAGTACTTATACAAAAACCGACGGTCAGGAAAATGAATCCTCGCAGTTCGTGCCGCAAGGCATCTGTCAGGCGGAGAAATACATACTTATCACGGCTTATCATTCAAAAAAGAAGCATAATTCAGTGATCTATGTCGTGGATACAGAGAACAACTCGCTTGTGTCCACTCTTACGATGCCAAACAAGTATCATCTTGGCGGCATCGCCTTTGACGGAAACAATATATGGCTCACGGGCGCCACTTCCGACAAGTATAAGGGAGAACCTTTTGTCCAGTACATAAGGTTCGGTGACTTTGCCGGCATGATAGAAGAGCCTGACCGTGAAGTCAGACAAAACGAGATCTCGAAGCCTGTGTATATAAAGAACAAACCATCTTTCCTGGAGTGCGATAACGGCATACTCTGGGTAGGCACATATATAGGAAAAGAAAGCAGCAAAAAAGGCTTCATGAACGGATATAAGATCAATGAGACTGAGGGCGGTCCGGTGCTCAACACCTTCATGTATTCGGTAATATCGGGACTCGACAGCAGCGTGCAGGGTGTAGACATAAAGGATGGCAACCTGTATGTATCCAGTTCATATGCCGGAGCGATCGGAGCTGTCAAATCATCGTTTGTCACAAAATACAACTTCGCCGATGCGAAAAACGGGGACAGAGACATAAACATCAGCAAAAAGGAACTCAAAAGAGTCGAGGTGCCGAAGATGAACGAAGAAATACTCGTTACGGACTCCGGGATAATCATGAACTTCGAATCTGCAGCTGAATGCTGGAAAACAGTCGTTATCGCTACGGACAGACTTCTTGCTGTCAGGGATTCTATCTGGAGGTGACGGCTATGAAGATCAGCAAGACGATAAAGATCATACTGGCAGTGCTGGCAGCGCTTATCATAATAGGCATCGCGGCAGTTGCACTCGTGATGCACATCGGCGATCCGAACGGGATGCTTAAGAATTACGCGACCGTGGTTACTGCGGGGGAGGAATATCCCGGTAAATTCAAAAATGTTCTGAAAATGGAGAATGTGGTCATATGCATGACATCTTTCAGATTCACACCGGAGGAAAGTGCTGAATATACATTTACTGCCGGCGGAGATGCAGTCAGCAATAAAGCGGGGATGAGCATGTTCGTTATGGACGAGGATCTGTCCGAACTGTTTGAGGCTGCTAATTACGGAGATGATGATGAAGCGCCTGAGTCCGACTCAATGGAGGGAACTACCTTCCTGACAAAGGGACAGTCGTATTATGTGACGGTCGACGTGTTCTCTGATGGTGCGGCCGAAATGGATGCTTTTAAGGAATCATTCAGATTCTCGGTCTCCAAGGCAGGGGACGGAGAACCTGAAGAACTGAAGACCGGCGATAGTATCAGACTCAAACTTAACAAGGATCAGCAGGCTTGCGCCATGTTCAAACCTGAAGAAACAGCTTTCTATAACTTTGACACCAGCATCGTGTCAAAGGATGCCAACGCCGGTTTTTCTTCTATATATGACATTACCGGCGAAGATCAGACAAGCATGATCGTGACTGACGGAGTCTGCTTAATGGAGAAAGGCAAGACTTATTATGTCTGGGTCGGCGTTGACGAGACCACAAGGAAAAGTTCCGAGGTCGAACTCAGCTGCAGAAAGATGGGAGCGGAGGCTGCCGGCGGCTTATGCAGCATAGAGATAAACGGCGAAACGGTCATAGAATATACTGCAGAAGCAAACATGCCTCTGATGATAAGCTCGACGTCGGATGGCGATCCGAATGCTGTCATGTACGACAGCGAGGGATTCATGCTGAGAAAAGACGACGATTCAGGCGGGATCGTGAGTGGAAACCCGCATGACTTTGCGCTGGGCTTCAATGCTGAAAGGGGAAAAACATACAGGATATGCGTCAACGGTGAGTTTACGCAATGTACTGTAAATATACAGGAATACAAAGGCGACGGCACAGAGCCTGACAGCGGAGCAGCGACTGAAGCAGATGATGGCACGGAAGAAACAGGAGGCGGGACAGGACAATGAGAAAAGCTTATGTGATCGCCGGTTGTCTATCTGATGACAATAAGAGAGAAATAGAAAAGACTGCCGGAGAATGCGGATTTGAGGTCTCTTTCTTTGATACTGATCAGGAAGCGTCCGGAAAAGTGTCCGACGCAGAGGTCATATACTGCAACGGTCCTGCGCTGTTCAAAGAGATGCCCGGTCTTAAGTGGTGTCATTCCATGTCTGCGGGCGTAGGGCATTTTCTTGTAAGCGGCGCCTTTGAAAAGGGCGATATCATACTCACGAACAGCTCGGGTTCATACGGGCTTGTCATTTCAGAGTATGTGATCATGGCGACACTGATGCTGATGAGGCGCATCCCGGAATATGAGGAGGTCATTGACAGGCGTGAGTGGATACAGAACCTGCCGGTCAGGTCTATTGCAGGCAGCAGTATAGCGATAATCGGGACGGGAAATATAGGCAGTAATGCTGCTTTGAGATACAAGGCCCTCGGAGCGGAGCGTGTAATCGGATTCAGCAGAAGCGGCCGTCAGGCTGAAGGCTTTGATGAAGTCTTCAGGCTCAATGATTATGGGGAAATCATGGGCGGCCAAAGATTTGATGTTCTGCTTCTGTGTGTGCCGGGGACTTCGGAGAGCAAAGGCCTGCTGAACAGAGAACGGCTGGCAATGCTTTCAGACAGAACGCTCGTGATAAATGTCGGCCGCGGTACGGTCATAGATCAGGACGCGCTCATTGACGCCCTCAATAATGGTGCTATTGCCGGAGCTGCATTGGATGTTGTCTATCCGGAGCCACTGCCTGAGGACAGCCCGCTTTGGACCGCGAAGAATCTGATACTGACTCCGCATATATCCGGCGATATGGGACTCCCGCACACTGTCGACCTGACAGTGGAGATCTTCTGTGACAATCTCAGACGGTACGTGCGGGGAGAAGAACTCACGCATATAGTAGATGTGAACGCCGGATACTGATCAAGAGGAGATAATAAGTGGACAGAAAAACAGTTTTAATAATAAAGCTGATACCTGCAGTTTCTGCCTTGCTGGCATACATACTGATCTTTTCATCGGCACAGGCAGGAGCGCTTACTTCCGCTGCTGTTCTTCTGGCATTCTTTGGATTCGCGTTTTTCTTTATGGGACGCAAATCAGCCAAAGATGATAAAACGCTGAGGGTCCTGGGGTGGCTGGATCTGTTGTCGACGCTCTCCATAATCGTACTCTACGCTTTGGCAGTCGCTAATTTTGGCCTTTGACCGCAGTGCTCCCAGCTGTTTTGGTACACAACGGGTACAGTTGCCGCTATAATAAACAATAGTAGTTGTTGAGAAACAAGAAGAGAGATCAGAGTGAACCACATCAACAATGACAACGATCATATCCTGATAAGAAGATCACAGAACACTCTCATAGTAGTGGGATTGGGGACCATACTGTTCAGCGTCTGGACCGTAGTCAAGACGCTGGGGTCGTTTTTCCTGCTCAAGGATGAGTCGATCGCTGTCGTAAAAAAGATTGCCGGTGAAAATGGCTTTGTTTTATCTGATCAACTGGTTTTCTATGCCGTGCTCGCGGTCATGGTAATATGCCTGATCGTGTTTCTTGCTGCCAGGACATTCGTCGGTATGTCAGCGATTTCAGAAGGGCGAGGCTCGCGGAGGCGTAATGGCTATCTTGTCCTTGCGTCCATAATGATCATTCTCAACACAGCTTCGCTTGTCACAAGCTTTTTTTCGGCAAAGTCGCAGGAATCGATCAGTGTATTCAGCAACGATACTTCGTTATCAGCACTGATCATTGAACTTACATCACTGATCATGTTGGTAGAACTGGTGTATTCCGCAATAAGAATAAGAAATGTGCGGAAAAGGGTCAGACAGAGCACAGCTCAGAAGGAGCAGGAATAACATATGCAGCTGGATTTTCATTATTATGCGACATATTGCGCGGCATTCATTGCAGGTTACACTCATGACGAGAGCCTGCAGATCGCTTATAGTGACCAGTTTACAGACTGCTGTTCAAGGACTCTGCTGCAGAAGCTGAATGGTCCGCTCAGCGCAGCAACCACTCAGCTGCAGCTTGAGCTGATGGATGCGCGGACTGATCTGACGGGTCTGCAGGATATCACAAGGATATGGGCTTCCTTCCACTTCCTGCCGGGCGATCTTGACGCAAAGATTGAGAAATCCTGCGGAAAAAGATATCTGAATAAATACAGACTCATCTGTAATACAAACAGCGTCCTACTCAAAGATACAGTAGAGCTGGCGCGGGACAGAAGCCTGCAGGCTGCGGGTCTGGCGATGCATGTGCTCTCCGATACATGGGCGCACCGCTATTTTGCGGGCACGCCGACGCTTGCGATCAACAATGTGAATTATTACTTCTATGAGCTTGTGCCTGAAGGTAGCGATTTCAGGGAAGTTCAGATAAAGTTCAACCACGATCCGCGCGGAACCGATGACCCTGAAAACAGTGTATACACAAACAGCCTGTATCAGGGCAATGAGAACTCAATAATGAATCTGGGGCATGGCCGCGCAGGACATTTTCCGGATTATGGGTATGCCCGTTATAAATATCTCCCGGCATGGGGCGACTATAAGGAAATACTGAAGGACAACCCTTCCGATTATTACCATGCGTTCTGTCAGATGGCTTTTGCTCTCAGATGCCTCAGGACCGGAGAGCCGTTTGATACCGGTGTCTATGATTTCGATGCGGTCAGACCTTGGGAGGCTGACATAAGAAGCCTGCTGGAGAAACGCCAGACCGATGCATCTGCAGACTGGAAAGCTCTTGCTGAAAAGATCTCAGGCTGTGAAGTCGAAGACTTTGACATGGATAAGTATCAGAACGAATACATATCTGCTGAAGAAGAATCCAAAGACGACACATTCCTAGGCAGGTTCATCATTGCTGCGCTCGCACAGAAGAGCATGGTGACCAACAGGATCTTCACATCCGGAAACCCTGTCGCCGGAGTTTCCGTAGACTTTGAAAAAAGCGGCTTCAGAGGAATACGGGATTTCCAGAAGCTCGCGAAAGAATACGGAAGGAGGCAGACCGATGTCTAGATTCGGACGGATCATAAATATTATATCTGCCTTATTCGTGATCGCCGTTGCCGTTCTTATGTTATATCTCGATGCCATACACGGTCTGAGATTAGTCCTGCTGGTTATACAGATGGGCATGACCTTCAGAGGCCTGCAGGCTATCATCTACTATCTTTCCATGGCAAGGCACATGGTGGGCGGTAAGAATGTGCTCTTCAGGGGAATGATCTTTCTGGACCTGGGCGTACTTGCCGGCACGCTTTTTGAGCACCCGGCGGTATATACCCTCATTTACATCTCCTTTCTGCATGTTTTCACCGGAGCGGTATCTGCATTGAGGGCAAATGAAGCCAGAAAGATCGGGTCTTCGTGGAAACTGAAAATGGTATACGGCATAACGAACATACTTCTTGCGGTAATTGTTGTGATATACGGTATCGCATTCGGCAGGCTCGGTATCGCAGTCTGGGTATACAGCATAGGGCTTATTTACTCATCGATCCTGCGGATAATATCGGCATTCAGACGGACTGAGATCGTATATATCCAATAGCAGAAGAAACAATACGGGAATCATGGCAGATATATTTGATTATCTTAATAGAAGAGGTGTTCTGTCTTTTGCGGAAGATCCATTCAACGAGGTAGACAATCTTGCCCTCGCTTTATTGGTGTATGCGGATTTCAATGGCATAGTGGACGACAGCTTTAACAGGGTCGATCTCGAGACCGCAGACCGGTTATATTTTGAAAAGCATTCCCGCAGAAAAGCAAGGAAAAGCATCTTCCCTTTCGTGCGGGCGCCGCTGCTCATGGACAGCATGCTTAAGGGCGAGCGTTTTCGTGACACCGTACTCACTAAATACGTAGACATAGTCAGCAGTGAAAAGGACATGCAGATGGCTGCGGTGACATTTCTGCTGAACGACGGCAGCGCGTATGTAGCCTTCAGAGGCACCGATACTACGGTGGCCGGCTGGAAAGAAGACTTCAACATGAGCTATCTGCCTGACACGGAAGGTCAGTTGAGCGCAGTGCGCTATCTGAATGAGGTCGGAAAAGAGATAGAGGGGCCGATACGGGTCGGAGGCCATTCGAAAGGCGGAAACTTCTCCGTATATGCCGCTGCCTTCTGTGACAAGGAGATACAGGATCGCATCATTGCTGTGTATACGAATGATGGTCCGGGCTTCCGCAAAGAGATCATGGAACGTGAGGCTTATAAGCATATACTCCCAAAGGTGACAAGCATAGTTCCCGATACATCGATCGTTGGGATGCTGCTTACCAGCAATGTGGGCCATATAGTCGTAAAAAGCAAATATATAGGACTTATGCAGCACGACGCCATGACGTGGGAGATAACGCGAAACAGATTTAAGCAGACGAAACAGTCTGCACTCGGATCCTTCATCAACAACTCGCAGAAAGAATGGCTCAGCAGTTTAGACGATGAGTCCAGAGAAATGTTTGTAAACACGCTGTTTTCTTTCTTTGAAGCGACCGGAATGGCAACATTCGGCGAGATGATGGTCAACGGAAGGACATCTGTTGGGAGGATAATAGATACAATAAAGCATCTGCCTAAGGAAAAACAGACAGAGCTGGTGTCTGTTTTGGGCGGACTGCTGCGGAGCAGCAGAAATGTGATCAGAAGACAAATCGGGAGTATAAGAAAAAAGGGCTAAAACACCGAAACAAGTAATTGATAATGACATAAACAGACCCGTCGGAATACAGTGTTCCAACGGGTTTGCTGTTTAAGCTTTGGTGCGCCCGGCGGGGATCGAACCCGCGGCCTTCTCATTCGGAGTGAGACACTCTATCCACTGAGCTACGAGCGCATAAACGCCGGGCGTTTGACCCGGCGCTTTTTATATCTGCCTGGTATTTTAGAGGTAATCTATCTCGCGTCCAATCGGGCTGCTCATGAGATCATCCATCGCATCCTTTACGGTGATATTTCCCTTGATAACGTTGTAGATGGCTTCAAAGATAGGCATTTTTACGCCGGCTTGCTGAGCAAGCTCGTGAGCTACCTCTGCGGTATACATACCTTCGGAGACCATTCCGATCTCTTTGATGGCATCTTCAGGTTTGTAGCCCTGGCCGATGAGTCTTCCGCAGCGGAAATTTCTGGAGTGGACGCTCATGCATGTAACGATCATGTCGCCAATGCCGGCAAGTCCGAAGAATGTCGAAGGTCTTGCGCCCAGCACTACACCAAGCTCTGTCGACTCAGCGCATCCTATCGTCAGCAGCGCAGCCAGAGTGTTGTCGCCGTAGCCGGCTCCGTTTGCGATGCCGGAACCCACAGCCAGAACGTTCTTGAGTGAAGCGGCAAGCTCCATGCCCATCATGTCGTCGTTGAGATAAACCTTGAATTTGCTTGTCGTAAAGAGGTTGGCCATGGCCATGGCGGACTCCTCTTTGCGGGATGACATCGCTACGCATGTAGGAACACCGATGCCAACTTCCTCAGCGTGCGAAGGACCGCTGATGCAGACGTACCTGTCAAGATCGAAGTACTCGCCAATTACCTCTGACATCCTTTTGTGTGTCTTCTGCTCTAGACCCTTGGAGATGCATGTGATGATCGCGTCCTCGCGGATGTAAGGGGCCGAGGCCTTGATGGCGCTTCTGACGTGCTGTGCCGGAAGTGCGAAAATGACAAAGTCCGCGTCCTTGACAGCTTCTTCATTTGTCTTGCAGAAGTGGTAGTCGCCCTCGAGCTTTACGCCCGGCAGATAATCCTTGTTTTCCATGTCTGCTTCCATGCGGGCAAGATGATCCTGGTCGATGTCATACATGTTGATCGTGTAACCCTTGCCGGCAAGTACTGTCGAGAGAGCTGTACCAAAGCTGCCTCCGCCGATAAATGCAACTGTTGTCTTCATAAGTGTTGGTTCCTTCCTTGCTGTATGTGTAAGTTAATAAGTATCGACACATTTGACTGTTTGTCTGCGCAAACAACCAAATAATTATACAGTTTTTGAGACCGAATGAAAACCATTAAGCGAGATATACACGCACGGCTTGGCTGTGGTATACTGATAGCCGTATAACGGACCAGCGGATCCTCATCCGTAAAAAGGAGACAGAAATGGCATCTAAAAAGAACAAAAGAGAGATAAGATTCGCGCTCAGCGATGAAGATTACAGCGCGTTCGGACGCTACCGCATCATGTACACGGCAGGCGGGCGCAAACTGGTAAACAGACAGAGGATCACATACCTGATCAGCGGCATCTGCATAGCAGCGCTGTTTACGGTATTCCACGTAGATCGCAATTTTACGATCCTCGCTTACATTGTTGCCGCTGTCATTGGTATAGGCGGTACTTTATTCGCCGAGAAGATAGTGCTCAAGCAGCAGTCAGATTCCATCAGGAAGTCACAGGACAGCTTAGAGAGGGTGCATCCTGATGAGAACGTGATAACGCTGGGCGATGACTTCCTCACGACAGACGCCGGAGCAGATCACCAGGAGTTTGATTACAAGGACATCAAACTGGTAGACCTCACGGATGACGCCATATATGTATGGATGAGCGACACCATGATAATGCCTATCCCTCGTCACGCGTTCAGGAACGCGGATGACATGAAGGAGTCCTATAAGTTCATCCGCGAGAAAATCAAGGAAAAGGGCGGTAAGATAGACGAGTAAAATGCACTTTGTGAAAAACAACAAAAAAGCCACACTTTTTAGTTGACATCACACACAAACGCTGTTATAGTAGCAACTGAACTTATTCTATGAAAGGAGCACATCTACATGTCTAAAAAAATGATGATGGAAATGGGAATGATGGGCATGTGCATGTGCAGAGCCGAATGATAGCATAGGATAAGGTCGTAACGAATCCAAAACTGTGTATTATTCTCATGTAGATGAGGTGCAGAGGGGCAGGTCGTTAGACCTGCCCCTCTTGTTTAGGACATGCGTTTGTTGTAAAATGGCGCAGTCTGCTGCTTAAGCAGATATCAGGCTATCTAAAAAGACTCAGAAAGGAACGAGATGGCAGAACACATCATCAGCCTGCAGGGCGTCACCAAGGAGTTCGATACCAAGGGCGGCAAGGTAGTCGCTCTGAAGGACATCAACCTTGACATAGAAAAAGGAGATTCCTACGGTATCATCGGTCTGTCCGGCGCAGGCAAATCGACGCTCGTGAGGACGATCAACCTGCTCGAGCAGCCGACTGAGGGCAAGGTGCTCTTTGACGGGAACCTGCTCACTGGGCTCGGCAGCAAGGAACTCAACCTCAGCAGGCGTAAGATCTCAATGATCTTCCAGCAATTCAATCTGCTGATGCAAAGAGACGCGCTGGGCAACATACTCTTTCCGCTGGAAATCGCGGGAGTGCCTAAGGCAGAAGCGCCTGAGAAAGCAAAGGAGCTTCTCAAAGTCGTAGACCTGGAGGACAGGGCGCATTCATATCCGTCGCAGCTGTCCGGAGGCCAGAAGCAGAGAGTAGCCATAGCAAGAGCCCTGGCATCAGATCCTGAAGTCATCCTCTGTGACGAGGCGACTTCGGCGCTCGACCCTAAGACGACACGCTCGATACTGGGCCTGCTCCATAAGATCAACGAGGAGCGCGGCATCACCCTGGTGGTGATCACCCACGAGATGGAAGTAATCAAGCAGCTCTGCAACAAGGTGGCTGTTATAGAAAACGGAGAGATCGTTGAGCGCGGAGAGGTGCAGGAGATCTTCAAGAAGCCGAAGACAAAGGCAGCCAGGAAGCTCTTCTTCCCGGACGGCGACTACCGCGAGAAGCCTCTGACAAAGACTTCCACGAAGAACAGGGTCAGGCTGGTATTCGACGAAGCTACCGCGGGCGAACCGATAATCGCCAACATGATAATGGAACTCGGAGCGCCGGTGAACTTCCTGTACGCGAACCTCGATGTACTTGGGGAATCGCAGAAGGGCCAGATGGTACTTTGCCTGGCAGCCGACAAGGAAACGGCCGACAAGCAGAAGGAATACCTTAAAGCCAAGAACGTCGAATTCATAGAGATAGATGAAGATGATGAATACGGAGAGGAGGTAAAGGCGTAATGGATACACATACACTTTTGCAGCTTCTCGGAGAAGGCACGGTACAGACGCTGATCATGACGCTGGTGGGAACGCTGGTATCGTATCTCATCGGACTTCCGGTCGGAGTTTCGCTCATAGTCACAGGGCCTAACGGTATCAAGCCGGTCGGCTGGTACAACAAAATCATGGGCTTCATCGTGAACGTCATAAGATCGATGCCTTTCCTGATACTGATGATCGCTTTCATGCCATACATAAGAAAGATCATCGGAACGGGGATAGGAACATGGGCGACGACGGCGGCCCTCATACTCGCGGCATGGCCGTTCGTAGCCAGAATGGTAGAACAGAGCCTGCTGGAGGTCGATCCGGGAGTGGTCGAAGCGGCTCAGGCCATGGGAGCCAGCAACATGCAGATAATCCGCAAGGTGCTGCTGCTTGAGGCAAGACCGTCACTGCTCAACGGAGCGGCGGTAGCGACCATCACCATACTCGGATACTCCGCTATGGCCGGCACACTCGGCGGCGGCGGACTCGGAGATATTGCCATAAGATACGGTCACTACAGATTCCAGCCTACGATCATGTGGATCACGATACTCGTACTGGTGGTACTGGTACAGATCATGCAGGAGATAGGCGTAAAACTTGCCGCAAAGATGGACAACCGTCTCAATTAGTTAAGAACCCCAAGAGGGTGAAAATAAATAAGCTATCAAATATTTCAAGTATAACTATCTAAGTAGAAAGGGTAAAACAATGAAGAACATCAAAAGAATCAGCATTCTTGCAGCAGTACTCGTACTTTCGCTTGGGATCCTCGCGGCATGCGGCGGCGGAGCCGGCGGAGACGACAGCGCAGACAAGACGATCAAGGTAGCAGCTTCTCCTACACCGCACGCTGAGATCCTCAATTCCGTTAAGGATCAGCTTGCAGAAGAGGGCTGGACTCTCGAAGTTATCGAGTTTGACGACTATGTACAGCCTAACGTAGCTACAACAGACGGCGACGTTGACGCCAACTACTTCCAGCACGTTCCATACCTCGACCAGTACAACGAGGAGAACGGCACAGACCTGGTACCTGTAGCCAACATGCACTATGAGAAGATGGCTGTTTACGCAGGCACAAAGGACTCCCTCGACGCTATCGAGGCAGGCGACAAGATCGGTGTTCCTAACGACGCTACAAACGAAGCAAGAGCTCTGAAGGTTCTCGAAGAGCAAGGCCTCATCAAGCTCAAAGAAGGCTCCAGCGAGACAGCTACAGTAACTGACATCGAAGAGTATCCAAAGGGCGAGATCGAGATCGTTGAGCTCGAAGCGGCTTCGATCCCTGCATCGCTTCCGGACCTCGCATTCGGAGTAATCAACGCCAACTACGCTATCCAGGCAGACATCATGGACAAGGTAGTAGCAGTTGAAGGTACTGACGAGGCACAGGAGGACACTTACGTCAACATCATCGTTGTCAACGCAGGCAATGAGAACAGTGAGAAGATCCAGGCTCTCGTAAACGCTCTTCACTCCGATGCTACAAAGGCATTCATCGAGGAGACATTCAACGGCGCAGTAGTTGCCAAGTTCTAATAATGACTGAATATAGAGTTGCTGTTCTGGCGGGAACGCCGGTCGACACCGCAATGGGTGTCGAGTACATAAAGAATAAGAACTCTGAAGCGGAGGGGCAGTACATTCTGCCCCTCTATGAACCTGTGTCGGAATCCTGCGATTCACAGCTGAAGTTCCAGTATTCAGATAACGATGAGAAACTCGCCGTGATGAACAACATCTTTGATCCGCTCATCACGGACGGGGTGAGGGACTTCTTCATTTACTGCAACTCGCTGTCAGGATCTTTCGATTTCGATTCTTATGCTGCTTCGAAGTCACTTGAATGCGGAGATGAAATACGTGTTTACACGCCGCTTCAGGTGTACAGAAGCCTGGGTGAATCGTACAGCCGCATAGGCGTCATGGCGGCCAACAATCTGTCGGCATACGCCATTGAGGAAGCACTCATGTCCACGCGTAACGACATATATGTCATAGGTACGGGCAACATGGCCATAGTACGCGCGATAGAAGACGGACTTTCGCCGGAAGAGGTGGTGCAAAAGTGCGGTCTGGAAAAGGCTGTGAAATATATGGAAGCATGCGGCGCTGAAGCCATCGTGCTTGGCTGTACGCATTTCCCGTATTTCAAGGAAGAACTCGCCAAACTGACCGTTCTTCCGCTCATAGATCCGGCCGACCGCATGCATGAGGCGCTGACCGGGGCTATACGCTGAAAAAACGACTGAAACAGAGAGACCGCAAGCCTGAAATAAGGCCTGCGGTCTCCTTTATTTTGCTCGGATTTTTTAGTATAATCTACTATGTATGATTATGTGCTATTTTGGGCATTTATCGGATAGAAAAAATGATACATAAAGGGACAGAAAAATGGCTGGTAACTTCATCAAAGTAGGCAAGTGGGGCGAATGCCTCTGGGGAATCGACGAGAATGGGAATCTCCTCATCGACAGAGGAGAGGCAATGAGCATCGGAAGCGCGGGGGCGCCGTGGAAGGGATTCGAGAACGCGATCACTTCGGTTGTCGCGACACGCGATATCAGCTTTCCTGACGGAGCTTCACTCGCGGGCCTCTTCAAGGGATGCAAAAAAATGCAGAGAGCCGATCTGAGCGGATTCAGTACCGGAAACGTGGTAAGCATGGCTTCCATGTTTGAGGGCTGCGCAAATCTTTGTGAGCTCGACCTCTCGTCATTCGACACAAGTTCCTGTTCGGACATGGACAGGATGTTCGCGAAGTGCGCAAAGCTGGGAGATATCCTCCTGGGCGATGACTTCAGCACCGAAGGCAACGGAGAAGCCGACTGCGGCAGGCTCGCTGTCAAGGAATACGGCAAGTACAGAAAGGCAAAAACCATCGCGGTCGAGGGCTTCAAGGCGATCTATCACAGCAATTACGGTGAGGATCTGACAGAGGAAAGAGATACGGTCCCAAACGGGAAATACGTCGTTGAGGGTCTCTCGTTTGAAGCGCCTGATGAAAGGTCCTCGTTCATCGCGTGGAATACTGAGCCGGATGCGGATGGGGATTTCTATGAGACAGGAGACGCGATCGACGCGGTGGATCAGGATATCCATCTCTATGCGGTCTGGGCACGCGTTCCTGAGGTAGGCGATATCGAAGAGCCGCCTGTGATCACCTTTGGCGAGACCATCCCGTTTGAGCTTCCGGAGATCATCTCGGAGAACGACCCAGAGGTAACGGGCTACCTCGAGATAAGCCAGAGCGGCGAGGAAGGCACATGGCACGCTATCAATCATGACGCTGTGCTGCCTGTCGCCTGCGACGGATACCTGATGAGGCTCCATGTAGCAAACCGCATAGGCGACGCGGTTTCCAACGCTGTCAGGTTGAGCATCAGAAGGGCAAACATAGATACTTCCGGCGTACGCTGGGCTGAGGACGATGACATGACGTATGACGGAACGCCAAAGCATGTATGGGTCGAAGGCCTGCCTGACGGTGTCGTTCCTGCATACAGCGGCAACGAAGCGACTGACGCGGGCACATATGTAGCCTCCATCGACTTTGACTTCGATCAGGACAACTTCAACGAGCCGCTGGTGGTACGCGAGTATGAGTGGACCATCCGCAAGGCGGAATATGACATGTCCCAGGCAAGCTGGGACTACGAAGGAGCGTTCGCCTATACGGGCAAGAGACGCAGCGTAGAGATCAAGGGTCTCCCGGAAGGCGTAAGGCCTAGTTATGAGGGAAATTCCGCCGCTAATGCCGGAGTCTATACGGCAACTGCCAGGCTGCTCTATGACGAGAAAAACCATGAGAGGCCAAAGGAAATAGCTCCATGCGTATGGGAGATAAAGAAAGTAGAGATCGACGCTTCGCAGCTGGAGTGGTCCGGTCACGCGGATTTCGTATACGACGGAACACCAAAGCAGGTCGTTATCACGAACCTGCCTGAGGGCGCCGACGTGGAATACGACGGAGCTGTAGAGACACAGGCAGGAAAGTATCTTGCAAGAGCTTGTCTGAAGGGCAACTACTGCTTCATCGGAAGCGCGGAGCACGAGTGGGAGATCGCCAAGGCGGACTACGACATGTCAGGCGCCGCATGGAGAGATGCTTCCGGATTCATTTACGACGGAGAGAGCCACAGTGTGGCGCTGGCATCCTTCCCTGAAGAGCTGGATGTGAAGTACAGCGGCAATGAGGGAACGAGCGCGGGCGAATACCTTGCGAGGGCTTCGTTCATCAATCCTGACACACATAACTTCAACAAGCCTGAGGACATGACCCTCGCGTGGAATATAGATAAGAAAGAGCTGGACATGTCCGGCGTCAGGTGGAACTACGACGGCGCTTTCACATACGACGGCGGAGTCAAGAGAGTCGAACTCGAAGGCCTGCCTGAGGGCGTGTATGCCGAGTATGAAAACGCATCCGCTTATGACGCGGGCATCTACAATGCTCACGCGGAGCTGAAATACGACAGGGACAATCTCGTAGCCATAGCTCCGGCGGACTGCCAGTGGAGGATACTCAAGAAAAAGATAGACATATCGGATGTGCTCTGGGATTACTCCGATCCGTTCGTCTATGACGGCTGCGAGCACAGCATCTATCTGGCTAACGTCCCTGAGGGAGTAGATGTCGAGTACAGCGGCAACACCCATGTGGAGGCCGGAAAGTACGCGGCTGACGCGGTCCTCATACCGAATGACGCAAACAACTATGAAGTGCCGGAGATCAACGGCTGTACATGGTCGATCGGCAAGGCCGACCTGAAACTGCCGGAACTGGTATGGACCGATTCCTCGGCGTTCACCTATGACGGCACGGAGAAGTCGGTCGGGATCTTCAACGATCTGGGCGATGCCGTGAAGGTGGAGTACACAGGAAACACTGCGAAGACGGCAGGCAGATACTATGCAAAGGCGCTGTTCACGCCTGTAGATGACGTCAACTTCAAGGCGCCTGATCCGCAGGGCCACTCCTGGACCATCAATAAGGCCGAGTTTGACATGAGTGGAGCTTACTGGGATTACGCGGAGCCGTTCATATATGACGGCACTCCTAAGACCGTCAAAGTCGCGGAGCTGCCTGAAGGAGTCAGAGCAGAGTACATCAACGCTTCCGCAACCGATGCAGGATCGTATACTTCCACAGCGAAGCTCAGCGTCAAGGATGCAGACAACTATGAGGACAACATTCCTGACATGATGCTCGACTGGAAGATCGACAAGGCCGAATTCGACATGAGCGGCGTCAGATGGCAGGAGGAAAGGGAGTTCTCATATGACGGCGAGGTCAGAACGGTAAGGCTGACCGGACTCCCTGATGGACTCACACCGGAATACACAGGCAACGCGGCATCAGCCGCAGGAGAATACACGGCGAAAGCAGAATTCAGCTTCGATGAGAAGAACTATAAGAGACCTGATATCGCGTCGTGCCACTGGGTGATCGACAGGACGCCTGTCGACATTTCGACCGTTGCATGGGATTACGAGGAGCCGTTCGTCTACGACGGTACCGAGAAGACCGTTGCCGTCAGGGACGTCCCGGAAGGCACATACGTATCGTACAGCAACGCGACAGCGAGCAAGGCGGGCACATATGTGGCCGCAGCCGAGATAGTACCTGAAGATACGGATAACCTCATCAAGTCCAGACTCAAAAACCTCACATGGCGCATCGAGAAGGGCGATTATGACATGAGCCACGTGCGCTGGGATTACGAAAAGCCGTTCACATACGACGGCAGCGAGCGCAGAATCGTGCTCAGAGGCCTTCCTGAGGGCGTGCTGCCTTCATACAGGGGCAACAGCGCGACAGACGCCGGCTCGTACAGGGCGACCGTGAGCTTCACAGCTGCGGACAGCCGCAACTTCAACACTCCGGAACCTATGGAACTCGACTGGGAGATCAGAAAGGCCGACTACGACATGTCAGGCGCTTCCTGGGACTACGATGGAGAGTTCATGTACAACGGAAGGATGCACGAGGTATCACTTAGAGGACTTCCTGATGGCGTCAGGCCGGTATACTCCGGAAACGCAGCCGCAGACACGGGCTCGTACGAGGCCGTCGCGGATCTCATCCCTTACGATGCGGGTAACTACAACAAGCCGTCCATAGAGAACTGCAAGTGGCAGATAGTGAAGGCTGACTACGACATGTCGGCAGTCAGATGGGACTATGACGGCGCCGCCCCGTTCAACGGCAGAGAGCAGAGCGTAATGCTGGAGCAGCTGCCTAACGGAGTCACGGCTTCGTACACGGGCAATGAGGCCAAGGATGCCGGCACTTACACGGCAAGGGCCGTGCTCACGGTATCCGATCCTGCAAACTACAACACTCCTGCGGTCGGCGACTGCATCTGGGCAATAATGAAGGCCGACCACGACATGTCGGGCATCAGGTGGAACTATGATGAGGGAAGCCTGGTATATGACGGCGATAGAAAGACCATAGAGCTTTGCGGCCTTCCTGCAAGCGTTACCGCGACATACAGCGACAACAGCGGAGTAAAGGCCGGCAGCTACACAGCGAAGGCCAGCTTTGAGACTTCGGACAACAACTATGTCGATCCTGATCCTGTAAGCATCGACTGGAGCATCGGCAAGGCCGACTATGACATGAGCGGAGTTGCCTGGGACTATGACGGAAGCTTCGTATATGACGCGACACCTAAGAGGATAGAGGTCACGGGGCTGCCTGAGGGAGTCAGCGTAAGCTACGAAGGCAACACGGCAGTGGACGCCGGCACTTACACGGCGGTCGCTAAGTTTGATATAAACACTTCGGACTATAATGTGCCTGAGAACATGTACTGCGAGTGGAGTATCGAGAAAGCCGATCCGGACATCCGCAGGATGAGATGGGATTACGCTCAGCCGTTCGTCTATGACGGCACGGTCAGGACGGTGAAACTTGAAGGCGTACCAGAGACTCTCGAGGTCTCTTATGAGGGAGCGTCCGGCGATACGGTCGGATACTACACCGCTCACGCGGAGTTCACCCCTAAGGATCCTGCCAACTACAATGGTACATCCATCAGAGACTGCAAGTGGCGCATCCTTAAGGCTGACTACGACATGTCAGGAGCCAGATGGGAAGGCGATTTCGAATCAGTCTATGACGGCAGCGAGAAGTCTGTATACGTCGCGGGACTGCCTGAGGGCGTGACTCCTGTTTACAGGAACAACGCGGCATCAGCGGCCGGCAAGTACAGCGCGGCAGTCGAGTTCGAATGCGATAAGGACAATTACCACACGCCTAAGATGAACGGCTGCAAGTGGAGCATCTCCAAGGCGGCATACGACATGAGCAGAGTCGAATGGCAGGGTACCGAGGGATTCGTCTATGACGGAAACGAGCAGTCGGTATTCCTCGCGGGACTGCCTGAGGGCATCACTCCGGTCTACAGCGGCAATACCGCGACAGACGCGGGAGATTATGAGGCCTCGGTCAAACTGGAATATGACGAAGCCAATTACGAGAAGCCTTCGTTCGGCGGCTGCAGCTGGAAAATCGTACCGGCAGCCATACAGATCGATCAGGACGCCGTACGCTGGACATACAGCAAGCCGTTCGTGTATGACGGGACCCCTAAGAGCGTATCCATAGCGGAAGTCGTTCACGAGCAGGGCCTCTTCGACAGACTGCGTGGCATCGCTCCTAAGGTAAGCCTCGCCGGCATCCCTGAGGGATTCGACGTGGTATACGAGGGCGATACAGCGACAGACGCGGGCGTCTACTACACGACCGCCAGGCTCATCGCGAAGAAGGCCGGCAACTACAAGGAGTGCGAGCTCGAGCCATGTAAGTGGGAGATACTTAAGGCTCCTATCGACATGTCGGCGGTTCGCTGGGATTACGAGAAGCCTTTCATCTTCGACGGAGAGGAAAAGAAGGTAGAGCTGACAGGCCTGCCTGATACCGTCAAGGTAAGCTACACGGACAACAGAGCCATGAACTCGGGCGAGTACGAAGCCATGGTATCGGTCGAGGCAAAGGACCCTGCCAACTTCGAGACTCCGGCTCCGGTAAGCGGATGCTGGTGGCACATCGAGAAGGCCTCTTACGACATGTCGGCGGTTCACTGGGATTACGACAGTGAATTCGTCTACAACGGCAAGGAAAAGAGCGTGAGGCTCGTCGGCCTGCCTGAGGGAGTCAAGGTCGAGTCCTACGTGGGCAATAAGGGCATCGAGGCCGGCGGCTACACAGCCGAAGCAAGGCTCAGATACAGACATAAAGAAAACTTTGAGGCGCCTGCTGTGCCTGAACTCAAGTGGAGGATAGCTAAACAGGAGATCGATCTCTCAGGAGTCGAATGGGATTACGACGGAGCGTTTGTCTACGATGACAAGCCAAAGACCGTCAGGCTCAAGGGCGTTCCTGAGGGACTGGATGTGGTCTACACGGACAACAGCCGTATCAACGCGGGCACATACACCGCAAGGGCAAGGCTGATATACGACACACATAACTACGAAGCGGCAGACATCCCTGATCTCAAGTGGACCATCGCGAAGGCATCTTATGACACATCCGGAGCGCACTGGACTTACGAGAAGCCGTTCGAATACGACGGAACGGAGAAGTCCATCAGCCTGAAGGGCGTGCCTAAGGCCATCTCGGTCAGATACAGGGACAACAAGGCTATCGCGGCAGGCATGTACACCGCTAAGGCATACCTGACATACGACAGCGACAACTACGAGGCGCCTGAAATAGAAACAACAATCGATTGGGAAATCAAATGAACGGATATTTAGCAGCAATAATATTACTCACATTATGTTCGACATTCTTCTCGGCGACCGAGACAGCTTTTTCATCCGCAAACAAGATCAAGCTGAAGAACCTCGCGGCTGACGACAACAAGCGCGCGGCTTACGCGCTTAAGCTTTGCGAGGACTTCGACAAGCTGATCACGGCGGTGCTGGTCGGAAACACTATATCGAACATCACTATGACCACCGTCGCGACGGTATACGGCATCATGACCTGGGGAGACAGGATAGGACCTACCATCGCGACAGTCATGGTCACTCTGCTTGTGCTCATCTTTGGCGAGATATCACCTAAGATACTCGCCAGGGAGTACGCCGAGGAGATAGCGCTCTTCCTGACGCCATTTGTCAGGGCACTCATATTCATACTGACTCCGCTGACCTTCATCTTCAACGGACTCAAGGTTTTGCTCAAAAAGGCCTTTGGCAAGAATGATGAGCCTGAGTTCAGCGAGGATGAGCTTCTGACGATAGTCGAAGAGGCAGAGGCGGGCGGAGCCATAGGTGAGGAGCAGAGCGAGCTCATCGCGAACGCGATCGAATTCAACGACATCGAGGCCATCGACATCCTCACACCGAGGGTCGACATAGTCGCGGTCGAAAGAGGAACGCCGGTCGCGGAGATCAAGGAGGTCTTCAAGGCATCCGGACTGTCCAGACTGCCTGTTTATGAGGATGACCTGGACAACATCATCGGCGTCATCAATCTGAAGGATCTCTACAACAACAATGTCAGATCCATAAAGGACACGGAAAAGATCATCAAGCCGGTCGCTTACGTGGCCGAGACCCTCAAGGCGGCTGTCCTTCTCAGAAGGATGCAGCTCAAGAGGACGCATATAGCCATAGTCGTGGACGAGTATGGCGGCACTACGGGACTTGTTACACTGGAGGATATCATCGAGGAAATCGTAGGAGATATCTACGACGAGCATGACGCGGTCACATCCAGGGATGTGAGACCTGCGGGCAACGACACTTACATGGTAGCGGGCGGAGCCAACCTCGAGGATTTCTTCGACATGTTTGACGAGGAGATAGAGGCCGACGCGACTACCGTCAACGGCTGGGTGATGATAGAACTTGACCGTCTGCCTAAGGTGGGCGATGAGTTCGATTACGAATCAAGACATAAACTGTTCCACGTCAGGATCACCAAGGCTGATTCAAGAAGGGCTCTGATGACGCGCATAAGCGTCAAGGACAAGCCTGAAGACGAGGACTGAAACGAAAGGAATAAAAGCTTATGAGTTTAATGGAAAAGATCTTCGGCGACCTCAACGCGAAAGAGGTAAAGAAGGTCGAAAAGATCGTAGACGTAATTGAGTCGTACGATGAGCAGATGCAGCAGCTCTCCGATGACGAACTGAGAGCCAAGACGGATGAGTTCAAGGGCAGGCTTGCTGAGGGCGAGACGCTCGACGACATCCTTCCGGAGGCATTCGCCGTATGCCGGGAAGCCGCATGGAGATCTCTGGGCATGAAGCACTTCAGAGTGCAGCTCATCGGCGGAGTCGTGCTCCATCAGGGACGTATCTCCGAGATGAAGACAGGTGAAGGTAAGACACTGGTAGCGACGCTTCCGGCTTACCTGAACGCTCTCGACGGACACGGCGTGCACGTGGTCACGGTCAATGACTACCTTGCAAAGCGTGACGCCGAGTGGATGGGCAAACTGTATACCTTCCTCGGTCTCAAGGTCGGCTGCGTCATACACGCGGTAGAAGGCCCGGCAAGGCACGAGCAGTACATGGCGGACATCACATACGGAACCAACAATGAATTCGGTTTCGACTACCTGCGAGACAACATGGTCACGTACAAGGAGGATCTCACGCAGAGAGAACTCAACTACGCCATCGTCGACGAGGTGGACTCGATCCTGATCGATGAGGCCAGGACTCCGCTCATCATTTCCGGCAGGGGCGTCGACTCCAGCGTTATGTACCGTAATGCCAACACCTTCGTAAAGACTCTTACGGCAGAAGAAGAATACAAGGTGGAGGAAAAGGACAATCAGGTATCGCTTACCGATGAGGGTGTCAAGCTCTGCGAGGATTACTTCAAGATCGATAACTTCTCCGATCCTGACAACATGGAGCTCAACCACTACGTGCACCAGGCGCTGCGAGCCAACTACCTGATGAAGAGGGACGTCGACTATATCGTCAAGGACGGCGAGATCCTCATCGTCGATGAGTTCACCGGACGTCTCATGTACGGAAGACGCTTCAGCAACGGACTGCACCAGGCCATCGAGGCAAAGGAAGGCGTAAGGGTCAGATCGGAGTCCAAGACTCTGGCCACCATTACCTTGCAGAACTACTTCAGGATGTACAACAAGCTGGCCGGAATGACCGGTACAGCCAAGACTGAGGAAGACGAGTTCCGCGACATCTACAACATGGACGTAGTCGTCATCCCTACCAACAAGCCGGTGATCAGGGAAGACCGCGAGGACTCTGTATACGCACACCAGAAGGCTAAATACAAGGCCATCGTCAACAGGGTAGTCGAGGCTCATCAGACCGGACAGCCGGTGCTGGTAGGTACCATCTCGATAGAGATATCCGAACTCATAAGCGACATGCTCAAAAAGCGCGGTGTCAGGCATAATGTGCTGAACGCCAAGCACCACGAGCAGGAAGCTGAGATAGTCGCTGAAGCCGGAAGGCTCGGAGCCGTTACCATCGCGACCAACATGGCCGGCCGTGGTACCGACATCATCCTGGGAGGCAACCCGGAATTCGAAGCCAGAAAGCAGATGAGAAAAGAAGGCTACACACCTGAGCAGATATCATTCGCGACGGGCTTTGAGAAGTCTGATGATCAGGAACTTCTGGAGGCGAGAGAGCACTTCCACGCTCTGCACGAGCAGATCAAGGCTGAAAGAGCTCCGGAGCAGCAGAAGGTAAGAGAACTCGGAGGTCTCTGCATAGTCGGAACCGAGCGCCACGAATCAAGGCGTATCGACAACCAGCTGAGAGGACGTTCCGGACGTCAGGGAGATCCGGGCAACACGCAGTTCTTCATTGCGCTCGAGGATGATCTTATGAGACTCTTCGGCGGCGAGAGGATGCAGGGAGTGCTGGCAAGGGTCGGCATGGACGAGGATGAACCGCTCGAGGCGGGCATGCTTTCAAGGTCGATCGAAGGCGCTCAGAAGAAGGTCGAAGGCAAGAACTTCGGCATACGTAAATACGTACTGCAGTACGACAACGTCATGAATAAGCAGCGTGAGATCATCTACGATCAGCGCCGCATGGTCCTGGACGGCGAGGACGTATCGGGATACATAAAGAACATGACGTACGAGCTCATAGACGGCACGATCGATCCTGTTCTGATGGAGTCCAAGTATTCCGAAGAGTGGGATATGCAGAGGATCATCGACGGACTGTCGCAGATAACGCCTGCGTTCAGGGACAGATTCAAACCCGACGAGGGATACCTCAAAGGCCTCAGTGAAGAACAGCTCAAAGAAGATATCAGGCAGATATTCGACACTCTCTATGACGAAAAGGAAGCCGAGATCGGAAGCGAGCAGATGAGAGAGGTGGAGCGCATGATCCTCCTCAGAGTCGTAGATAACCGCTGGATGGATCACATCGACGCGATGGATCAGCTGAAAGACGGTATCGGCCTCAGAGGAATAGGCCAGCAGGATCCTGCGGTGGCCTACGCTCAGGAAGGCTTCGCGATGTTTGATGAAATGGTTGCGGATATCCGCGAAGAGACCGTCAAGTTCTGCTATAACGTGACTGTGACCACAAGGACAGAGAGACGTAACGTCGTGAGCGGCAATACTTCCGCTGCAAAGGAAGAGTACAAGGATGACACCGCTGCCCAGCAGAGCAGGGGCGGAAAAGGCAGCATGCCGGCGGCCGCTCCAAAGGCCGATAAAACGGGCAAGCAGGAAACAGTCAGAAGAGACATGCCAAAAGTGGGCAGGAACGATCCTTGCCCTTGCGGATCCGGCAAGAAATACAAGAATTGCTGCGGCCGCAACGCTTAACAGATAAAGACAGTTGTTTAAGGAACGAAAGGAGTCCCAAAATGCTGATGAAACTAGTATTTGTTCTGTTGGTACTGGTTGCGATCTTTTTCCTGGTCACCTACAATTCGCTGACCAACGATAAGAACCGCATCGAGCTCGCTGAGGTAGAGCTCCGCAAGTACGAGGAAGCCGGTGATCCTAAGGACATCGACAATGCCAAAAAGTACTACAACGCAGTGCTCCGCGACTACAACAACAAGGTCGAGAAATTCCCGACCAGCATAGTCGCAAACATGTTCAACTTCCCTAAGATGCATATCGAAGAGTTTGATGAAGGACTCTAAAGGAGAGGGATCGATGAAAAAGACAGGAAACAAAGGCATCAGGGCCCTCAGAAGAGCGGCCGCGGTGCTGGCCATTGCGGCTGTCGCCGTCATGATGTATCCGCTCGGCCTTCCGGGAAGCGACACTCATGCCAGCGACAACACGATGGAAACACTCAATTATGACGTCACTGTCGATGTCGCCAAGGATAACTCCTACGATTTCCACGAGCACCTCGACATGTACTACGTGACGGCGCATCACGGCATCTACAGATACATCCCTATGCAGGGCCAGAGGATATCGAACATAAAGGTGCCGGGATACAATTATGAGACTTACACACAGTCGGGCTATGAGGTGGTAAAGATCGGAAGCGGAAGCTATACGCTCACCGGTGAGAATCCTTATGACATCTACTACAACATAGCGATGTATGAGGACGAGAACAGCGACATGGATATGCTGCTGCTGAACCTGATCCCGACCGACTGGGAGACGGATATCGTATCAAGCAAGTGCGTAGTCACACTGCCTAAGGAAGCCGACCTCAGCAAGGCGAAGGTCTTCTCGGGTTCTTACGGAACAGCCAGCAACGAGGACAACGCGGTACTTGAGACAGGTGCTGACGGAAAGACCATAACCGTCACGGCAAGTGACATCCCTGCGCACCACGGCATCACGCTCCAGCTCGAGCTCCCTCAGGGCTACTGGGAAGGCGCTCCTGAATTCGGCAGAGTGAGCATCGTTCAGATGTTCCTCTTTGTGCTCGGACCTGTCGGCGCGTTCCTGCTCTGGTATCTCTTCGGAAGAGACAAGCACATGGTCAAGACGCTTGAGTTCTACCCTCCTGATGATCTGACTCCGGGTGAGATCGGTTATCTGGTGGACGGCAGAGCTGACAGACAGGATGTCATTTCCACCATCGTCTGGCTTGCCGACAAGGGTTATATCGAGATCGAGGAGATGGACAGAAAGAAGTTCAAGTTCATCGCCATCAAGGAACCGGGACCTGACGTGCCTCAGTACATCAGGCTGATCTATGACGGCATATTCCCGGGAACGGGCACAGTCAGGACAACGGCGCAGATAGGATCCTCAACTACCTTCGGCAAAAAGTACACCAAGTCCAAAGATGCTCTGGAAGACATGTTCAAGGGCAGCAGAGGCATCACAAGACCTGATTCCGTGATGGCAAGATGGGCATGCACTATTGCTGCTATGGTTCCTGCGGCGGCATTCGTCACATGGGGCGGAATCAACGGAGACGAAATGGGAGTCTTTATGTTCGCGTGGGCAGCTTTCCACATACTCATTTCTGTCAGACTGATGTGCTCTGTCTATGACTACATACGCTCGTCATCCAAGATAAAGACAGTTCTCAAGGGCATAGGAGCCATATGGTTCTTCACAGTCGGCACGGCGATACTGCCTCTGGCATCCGACGCGCTGTCGATACTTTCGAAGACAAGGGCGATCGCTCTTGTGCTGTACCTGTTCATCGGAACGCTTGTCAGCATGTTCTTTGCGGTCATAGCGATAGCCAAGACAGACCAGTACACTGACCTTCTGGGCAGAGTACTCGGGTTCAGAGACTTCATCAAGACAGCCGAGATCGACAAGCTGAACGAACTGGTTGAGGAGGATCCTCAGTACTTCTATCACATAATGCCTTACGCTTACGTATTTGGTCTTTCCAACAAGTGGATCAAGAACTTCGAGGATCTGCCTGTCACACCTCCGCACTGGTACCACGGTACCCGCGGCTGGGATCATTATGATTACTACATGATGGGACGCATGATGAGCGACTGCAGCTCCAGCGTGAGCAACAACATAGTCATTCCTTCATCATCCGGTGGTTCCGGCGGTGGCTGGAGCAGCGGCGGCAGCAGCGGCGGAAGCAGCTGGAGCGGCGGCGGCGGTTTCTCCGGAGGCGGCTTCTCGGGCGGCGGTTCCGGCGGCGGCGGAGGCGGCGGCTGGTAAAAAGCCCGCAGCTAAGCAGATGAAAAAATACATAATTTTTGATTTTGACGGGACGCTCGTCAATACGAACAACATAATAACGGAATCCTGGCAGGCCACGCTCGAGAAGTATCTCGGGCGCAGGCTGCCGGTCAGAGAGATAGAAGCAACGTTTGGGGAGGTCCTTGCCGACAGCATGGAGAAGCTCATCCCCGGCGCTGATATCCGCGAAGCGATAGATTATTACAGGGCGTATCAGGACTCTCACCAGAAAGAGGGGACTGTCTACGTGTTTGATGGTGTCAGGGAATTGCTTGAGACTCTGAGGGAGTGCGGCCATGTGATAGGCGTAGGAACTTCCAGGACGGCATACAGCCTTCAGAAATACATGAAGGCTCTGGATATCGAGGACCTGGTCGATGAGATAGTGACCATGGAAGATGTCAGCATGCATAAACCGCATCCCGAGACCGTGGAAGCCGTTCTTAGAAAGATGGCGGCTCATGATGATGAAGAGTGCGCGCGCGGAGGCCGGATACCCGGTCACGTGCGCGACCTTGCAATAATGATAGGCGATACAAAATATGATATTGGCTGCGCCAACAACGCGGGTGTGGAAAGCGCTCTTGTCGGCTGGAGCCATTATGTTGATGAAGAGGCAATGGCTGCGGACGGCTTTGCCCCGACTTACAGGATAGAAACACCCGGGCAGTTACTCGAATTAGTGTGAGTGATAAATGGATCTGACGACCTTTTTACATGTAGTATTTGAATCCGGCTTTGGCCTGTTCTGCATACTGGCTGCGATATACCTGCAGCTGTATGGCTTTGTTAGGGTAAAAACCAAACGGGTGATGACAGCGGCTCTGCTGATCAGCGCCGTGATAAACTTCGCGGACACCATCGCGTATTTTTATCGCGGAAACACTGAGCCTGCCGGATACTACATGGTGAGGATCAGCAATTTTGTGGTGTTTGCGGGGATGCTCACTCTGATCGCAGCAGGCAGCCTGCTGCTTGACAAGGTCCTTGAAGAGGCAGAAACGGAAGAGGACGGGAAGCTGAGCCGCGCAATATACGGCATATGCGCCGCGGGAATAGTGATGCTTGCCGCTTCCAGGATATTCGGATTCCTTTACTATTTCGACGAGCAGAACAGATATCACAGAGAAAAAAGTTACATACTGCTGCCGCTGGTAGCGCTTGCCGGCATCATCCTTCTGATAGTGCGTACCGTTAAAGCGCGGGATAAGCTCAGCAGGAGCAAGTACATCGCTTTCATGGCCTTCTGGCTGCTGCCGGTATTAGGCGCCGTCGCTCAGATATTTTATTACGGCATCTCCCTCGCCAATATAGCCAACTCGATATCCATCATTCTGATGCTCGCGGTATATCTCCGTGAAGCGATCAGAGAGCTGGCGATAAAAAAGAATTTCATTCTTTCAGGAGAGACCATAGAAAGCATATCCGCAGAACTGGACAGCTTCCTGAAAAAGATCGGAACGGAAAAGCAGAACCGGATCAGGGTGAAATTCACAATGGAAGAAGCCCTGCTTAATACATGGCAGCATTTTGGCGATCCTACCATGGTAAAGGTGACCGCGGGTATAAGGTTCGGAAGACCGTCTGTCAGGATAGACCATGAGGGAGAGGCCTTCAACCCGTTCAGCAAGACTGGAACCGCTGATAGTGACTGGAGCAGCAGGATGCTCTCCGCAGCCGGACTGAGCCCTGTTTACAGCTACAAGCTCGGAAACAATACGATGAAGCTGTCGCTCGGCAGGCTGCAGGTCAATCCGGCCATAACGCTGCTGATCGCGATACTCTTTGGCCTGATAACCGGAAGCATCGCGATGATAGCGCTCAAGTCGCAGGACGTGGCGTTTGTAACGAACGATCTTCTCATACCTGTGTATGATCTATGGAACCGCATCCTTTACAGCGTGTCCGCTCCGGCCATGCTCGTAATAGTGATGTCCACCATGCTCGATACACGTGAAGTTTCGGAGCAGGGAGGAAATTCAGGGCGCATAGTCGGCAGATATTTCATAGTGAGCCTTATCGTGGGACTTGTTCCTATCGCTCTTGTGTCGCAGCTGAACAGGGACGCGTTCAGTTCCGAACCTTTTACGAGGGACACGGCTGCAGAGCTGATCCAGAAGTTCTTCAGCATAGTGCCTGAAAACCTTCTGGATCCGTTCAGAGACTTCAATACCGCCCAGCTGATAATGATGGGAATAGTGCTGGCTTACGCCGTGATGGCCGTTGGACAGCAGGCCAGCAGCCTGGCCGCGTTCATACGGCAGCTCAATCTCATAAGCACGCAGCTGGCACAGTGGATAGCCACCATAATGCCGGTGTTCACCATCTTTCTTACGGCGCAGCTGGTGCTTGAAAACAACGCAGGACTGCTTGTTGGCCTCGCGACGGTCATACCGTTTGCCCTTATCACATCCATCGTGGTAGGCGCGTTCATCCTTCTGTATGTGTGCGCAAGGATGAAAGTCGACGCCGGACTGGTCCTCAAAAAACTGTTGCCTTCATTCTGGCTGACCTTCAGGACCGGACAGGTTGATGAATCATACGCGCTTGCCGAGTCATGCTGCCGGAAAGAACTGGGCATCCAGAAGATACTTACACAAAGGCTCATGCCACTCGGACTGGTTCTTTACATGCCGATGAGCATGATAGGCATGATCTCATTCGTGATCTACGCAGCCGGCAGGAGCGGGATGCAGATAACGCCGGTATGGATGATCACAGCCATTGTATTTGCGCTGATACTTCTCGTCGCGGCTCCGCCTATTCCGGGCATCAACCTGCTGTCATACGTTGTCATCATAGGACAGCTGGGCCTGGGCAAGGAATACATAATAGCCGCGATGATATTCGATCTGATATACAATCTGTTCGCTTCCGCTGCAAACCAGATGATGCTGCAGCTGGATCTCATACTCCAGGCGGACAGGGTCGGACTTCTCAATAAAAAGATGCTTGCCGAGCCTAAAACAAAACAGTAGACGGAGGAAAAATGTTACAGCTTGATGAAATAAGAAGCCAGCTTCCGGCTCTCAAGGAGCAGATAGAGGAAGTGGGAGGCTATCTTTGACCCGGAGGGTCTTAAGAAAAGGATAAAAGAGCTCGAGGACGAGAGTCTCAAGGAAGGCTTCTGGAACGACCAGAAGAATGCCCAGAAGGTACTCAAGGAGAAGAAATCCCTTGAGGACAAACTTGGGCTGTATGAAAGACTTGCTTCAGAGGCGGACGAACTGCCCGAGCTTATAGATATAGCAGAGGAACTCGAAGATGAAGACGAAGCAAAGAGTGTCATAGCAGGCTTCGAAAGGCTTTCGGATGAACTCGAAGACCTCAAGACGAATATGTTGCTGTCCGGAAAATACGACAGCAAGGACTGTATACTTAGCATACACTCCGGTACGGGCGGAGTCGATGCCAACGACTGGGCGCAGATGCTGGAGAGAATGTATCTGAGATACTGCGAGAAAAAAGGCTTCAAAACGAAGATACTCGACAGGCAGGATGACGTCGATTACGGCATAAAGAGCTCTACCATAGAGGTCAGCGGAGAGAACGCCTACGGACTTCTCAAGAGCGAGACGGGAGTACACAGGCTGGTGCGCATCTCGCCTTTCAACGCCATGGGAAAACGCCAGACGTCCTTTGCCGCGGTGGAAGTGGTGCCGGACATAGGTGATGATATAGAAGTCAACATAGATCCGGGAGATCTCAAGATAGATACTTACAGATCGGGCGGCGCAGGAGGACAGCACGTCAACACGACCGACTCGGCCGTCAGGATCACGCATATCCCTACGGGCATCGTGGTCACATGCCAGAATGAGCGCTCGCAGATAATGAACCGCGAGGTGGCCATGAAGATCCTCATATCCAAGCTGACAAGGATAGCCGAGGAAGCCCACAAGGAAAACCTCAATGAGATAAAGGGAGACCAGTCCATGGCGACATGGGGATCCCAGATAAGGAACTACGTGTTCCAGCCGTATACCATGGTTAAGGACACCCGGACGGGGGCAGAAGTCGGCAACGTCGACGCCGTCATGGACGGAGACCTCGACGTGTTCGTCCGCGCCAAGCTCTCACAGGACGCGACCACAACAGGATAATGCTGAAACTTTTTGCGGGAAGAGAGAATATAGACAAGGAACGTTTCATCTATGATCGCGTGAAGGAGCGCGGAGGTGAGACGTTCGTTTTAGTGCCTGATCAGTACACGCTGGTAGCCGAAGAGCAGGCTCTTCAGTATCTGGGCGCTGACTGTCTCTTCGATGTTGAGATAATATCGATGAACCGTCTGGGATTCCGTGTTCTGTCTGAGCAGGGCATCGAATCGGTCAGGATGCTTGACAAGTACGGACGCTTCATGCTGCTTGCCATGCTGATAAAAGAGCACGCGGACGATTTCGAGATCTTCCGCAAGGTGGCGGGCAAGGTAACTTTCACCGCCATGCTCAACGATTTCATTTCGGAATTCAAGCAGCAGGACTGCACCATAGATGAGCTTCAGGAGATGCTTGCCGGTGCTGAAGGCGACCCTATACTCGAGGCCAAACTGAAGGAGCTCAGCGGGGTCATAAGCGCGTATGAGGGAGCCATAAGCGGAGAATACACGGACTCCGAAGATTACATATCCATGTACATATCGGCCATAAAGGATTCCGCCATGGTCAGAGGAAAGACCATATGGGTCTACGGCTACGACAGCATCACTCCGAAGTTCGCGAATGCCATCATGGAACTGGCCAAGGTGGCTGAGTCCGTCAATTTCGTTGTGAACAGAAGCGACTTTGGGCTGGATGAAATGCTGACCGCATCGCTTACGGACCTGGCGGCAGAGAACGGTATAGACTGCAGCCTTGTGGAGATAGGCCGCGCATATGAGATCGCTCAGTCCGAGACGATATCCCGCATGGAGACAGGTCTCTGGAAGGACCTCATCTCCGCGGATGAAAGAGCTGCCAACAAGGACTTTGTGCCTGAAGACCTTACGCTGGTGTGCGCTGCCAACCCGTACTACGAGGCTGAGAGCGCGGCCGCGTATATCTGGCATCTGGTGCGCGATCTGGGATACAGGATGCGCGAGATACAGGTGATAGCAAATGACGAAAGCGCGATGCAGCCTATCATAAGGAGAGTCTTTGCCGAATACGGACTGCCGGTATTTGCCGACACTTCCCGCGACATCACAGACAGCTCGGCTGTAGGCTTCATAGTCAATCTCCTGGACTTCACGGCGCACCGAGGTCATTCGCCATTCCTCTTTGCGATGCTGAAGACCGGCCTTTCCGGCTTCGATGACAGCGACATAGAGGATCTGGAAAACTACGCCCGCGAGTTCCATATAAAAGGATCCATGTGGGACAAGCCGTTCAAGTACGGCAGGGACGCTTACAGCGAAGAAGATTTCGCGCGCCTTGATTCTATAAGAGAAAGGATATCCGCAGCGATCGCTAAGCTCAGCGCCCTTGCCAAGGCTGAAAACACCGGAGCTTTCATCAGGGGCTTCAGGACGTACCTTGATGATGAGTGGAAGCTGAGCGAAAGAGTAGAAGAAGCCGCGTCTGTTCAGGATGAGGCCGGTCTACACGATGAGGCTCAGCGCCTGACGCAGAGCTTCGGCAAGGCTGTGGACCTGCTGGTCCAGATAGATGAGATAATGGGTGATTCCGCGATGGATCTCGCGGAATTCACGGATATATATAAGGCGGGCCTTTCGGATGTGGAGGTCGGAGTCATACCGCCGACAGTCGACGGGCTTTCGATGGGCACCATGATAAGGACCAGGCCGCGCCGCATGAAAGCGGCGGTCATACTCGGCGCGTGCGAGGGTGTGATGCCGCTCAAGCCTGAGACCGAGGGGCTCTTCTCGATCGATGAGAAAGAGTACTTCAAAAAGAAGGGATTCCCGCTCGGAAAACTTTCAGAGATAAAGATGGACGAAGAGAACGCCGCCATGTACCGCATGATGGCAAGGCCGTCCGAAAAGATATACATTAGCTGGGCAATGACAGACGCTGAGGGCAATGACATGGAACCGTCTCCGGTCGTGGAAGCCGTCAAGGCGCTGTTCCCGAGGATACAGGACGATGGGCTTATCAGGAGAGACATCATCAGCGAAGGCGCTTCAGATGCCATCAATACTGCGGATGACGGAATGAGGCATCTGATCAACCGTGTCAAGGACGCAAGCGGACCGGACGAGCCTGACGCTCTCACAAGAGCCATGCTGAAGTGGTACGCCGACAACAGAAAAGATGAACTCGACATCATGCTGAAGGCGGCGGCTTACGAGAACGATCCGAGACCTCTGGGCAGGGGAACCGCGAAGCAGCTCTTCGGAAGGAGCGACGGACGACTCTTCATGAGCGCGTCATCTATCGGCAGCTACATAGACTGTCCGTTCAAGTACTTCGTTGAAAGAGGCCTGAGACCGAGAGAGGAAAGATCCTTTGAGAGCGATGCCAGATCCGTGGGCGATGTCTATCACGAGTGCCTGATGGCGGTCGCGAGGCAGCTGATGTCAGAAAAAGAGATATTCGGCAGGATAAAGGAAGGCGATGACAAAGCTCTTGAAGATATGGTCACCGGGGCCCTTGATGATCTGTCAAAAGATTACAGGGACGGACTCTTCGTATCCGCCGGTGTCGAAGACTACCGCATGAGCCGCATACGTGAGATATGCGCGGCCGCTGCCAAAGCAATGGCGGCACAGCTCGCGGCTGCAAGCGTAAAGGATGCAGTATTCGAAGAAGGCTTCGGAAGAAACGGGAAGTTTGAGCCTATAAGGCTAAAGATAGGCGATGATGAAGTCCTGGTAGAGGGCAAGATAGACCGCGCGGACTTCATGGATGTAGGCGGCGAGGACCGTGTCAGGATAATCGATTACAAGACGGGCTCTGACAAGCTCGACCTGTGGAAAGTGCGCCAGGGATACAAGATGCAGCTGATGATCTATATGATCTCCGCGTCTTCAGGCGGACTGTCGCCGGCAGGCATGTTCTACTTCAACATCAAGGATCCAATCGAATCGGCCAACGACAAGGACGCTGCCAAGACAGGTGTCCTTGAGAACAGGCAGGCGGAGGATGAGTTCACGCTCAAGGGGCTGTTCATAGATGAGGAAGGTGTGCTCAGCGCAATGCCTGAGAAGGTGCTCGCGTCCGCTAAAAACAAAATCTGCCGCGAAGACTTTGAGGAGGCGCGCGGCGATGTGATGGCCCGCATAGAAGAGACAGCTTCGGGCATTCTGAGCGGAAAGATAGGCATTCGTCCTCTCAAAAATGACAACAAGCTCGTCTGCAATTATTGCAGCTACAAGGCGGTGTGCAGGCGCGACCGCGGCTACGTGAAGAACAGCGCCCGCGCCATGAAACCAAAACCTAAGAAACAGTAATCAGAAAGGATATAGCTTTGGAGATCATTTCGGTCGGCAGCAGCAGTTCCGGAAATGCATATATCATAAAGGCGGACGGACACGTCCTCATACTCGACGTGGGACTGACCGCCAGAAGCATAAATGAAGCGCTTGCAGAACTAGGCGTGAAGCCTGAAGATGTGGATGCCGTACTCATTACCCATGAACACGCAGACCACGTGAAGAGTATCAGAGCGGTGGCCCGCAAGTGCAGCAATGCGACAGTTTTTGCAAGCCGCGGCACCATACTTCACGCCCCGGCATTCTCTCACGTGGAGGAAAGCAGGATATGTCCTGTGGGCGAGGGTGAAATAATAGAGATCGAAGGGCTCACTATCAGCACTTTCCCGCTGAGCCACGATGCCGCTGAGCCGCTTGGCTTTGCTGTTGAATCGGGCGGAGAGAAACTGGCTGTAGTGACCGACACGGGGATAATCACGGATGAGATCTATGAGGCAATACGCGATGCAGACATGCTGGTCTTTGAGTCCAATCATGACGTGGACATGCTGCTCTTTGGCGAATATCCTTACCCGCTGAAGGTCAGGATAAAGAGCGACCTCGGGCACCTGTCGAATGACTATGCCGCGGAGGTACTGACCCGCATACTTGCGGAAAGAGAGTCAGACAGCCCTCTTCGCATAATGCTGGCTCACCTCAGCTTCCATAACAACATGCCGCTCTTCGCAAGGCAGACCATAGAGGATGCTCTTGTGGCAGCGGGTTTCCATAGAGGCACGGACTATCTGCTGGAGGTAGCCGCCAGAGAAGGTCTTACAAGCATGCCTGTCCTGCGGGAGGAATAAAAACGATGCTCAATATCAGGATAATCTGCGTAGGAAAGTTCAAAGAGAAATACTGGGAAGCGGCGTCAGCTGAGTACATGAAGAGGCTCGGCGCGTACTGCAGCGTGTCGGTGACCGAGATAAAAGAAGAGAAGCTGCCGGCTCACGCTTCGCGCGCTGACGAGGAGAACGTGATAGAAAAGGAAGGCAGGGCGATACTCGAGAAAGTGAACGCCGGCGACTATGTCATCGCGCTCGATATAAGCGGACGGGAGCTGTCATCGGAAGCTCTCGCGAAGAAGATAGCCGATATCTCGTTCACAGCGTCGACCGTCGACTTCATAATAGGAGGCAGCCTGGGTCTCAGCGCGGAAGTCAAGTCCCGTGCGGATCTCAGGATGAGCTTCGGACCTATCACTTTGCCGCACCAGCTGGCGCGGATAGTGCTTCTGGAGCAGATATACCGCGCGTTCAAGATCAACGCCGGAGAGACATATCACAAATAAGGAGAAAGAAATGGCAAACAAATACAGCAAGAGCAATATTTCGAAAAAAGCAGCTGAAGAGAAGACGATGCAGGATTATGAAGAGCGCCGCAAAAAGCTCAACACGGGCGCCAAGATAATGGCGCTCATTCTGGCAGCCTCGATGGTGGTGTTTTACGTGATTTCCGCCGGGCTTTTCCTCTGGAATTAACAGAAAAAACAAGCTCAGATTCCCAACTGAAAAAGGACACGAAACCAAAAGACGCCAAGGCGTTTTTTGTTTTGCTTTGTTTTTTCGTTTTTAATTCGATAAACAGAAAAAGCGCACCTATAAAGTGTGATAAAATATAAACAACTATAATCAGTTTTCGGTTATACAAGGTTATTGACTCATATACAGGAGGTGCCTATGGAACTACAGATTCAAGACCTGGTCTCCTCTATCCGCAAAGAAGGGATAGAGGCGGCGAATGCCGAAGCGGAATCCATCATTGCAGAAGCAAAGAAGAAAGCAGAGTCGATCGTTTCAAGCGCGAAGTCTGAAGCGCAGCAATACAAAGATACTGCTGAGAAGGAAATCAACATTCTCAGAGAAAGTGCTGCCGTCAGCGCCGAGCAGGCGAAGAGAGACGCTGTCCTGGCTTTCAAGACTGAGATCCAGGGTGAGTTCGAGAAGATCCTCGCGGCCGATATCGGCAAGGAACTCTCGGGCGAAGGGCTTGGCAAACTGATCCGCGCGGCGATCGCCGGTGAAAATGTTGCGGATTACGCAGCAGAAGTATCCGAGGTCGGAGATGCTCTTAAGAAGGAGCTCGCTCAGGAGATCAAGAACGGACTGGAGATCAGACCGACTAAAGAAGTACAGCAGGGATTCCGCCTTGCAGCCAAGGACGGATCAGGCTATTTTGACTGTTCAGATGACGGAATCATGGAGATGCTGATGCCATACTTCAGAGATCTGGACTTCCAGTAAAGGAGGTACAGTATGGCTTCGTATTATTATCTGATAGCAAGCCTGCCTGAACTCAGAGCGGACGGAGATATGCCACTTACTTATGACGAATTTCTGTCCTGCTGCCAGTCTAATGTAAGCGAAGAAAAGTATCAGATGCTGAAGGATCTCACCCTCGATTCCACAGAGGGACCTCTCGTAGATGAGTGGTCGCGTTTCTACGGAATGCTCATGAAAGAGCTGAATTATCAGAGGAGCATGAACCTGGGCAAAAGCTATTCATCCGCTTACGATAAGGACGGTCTCATAGCACAGGCGGCGGCGGCCGCGCTTTCGGCCAAGAACCCGCTTGAAGCAGAAAAAGTCCTGCTGGAGTACGAATTCGAGAACCTCGATTCAATCGTCGGACTGCATATGTTTGACGATTATGTGCTTTTCGGCTATGCGATCAAATTGAAACTGCTTGAGAGGCTGAATTGCTTCGAACAGACGAAGGGCAAGGCTGAATTCCAGTCACTGTTCGACGGGATACAGCAGCGCGTATACAGTTTGTAACAGGAGTGTTATATGAAAACAGAAACAGGATATGTAGCCGGAGTCAACGGAAACCTGATAAAAGTCGATTTCGATGGCTCCGTTCGCAAGAATGAAGTCGGTTACATCCTCGTTGATGACAAACGCCTCAAAGGAGAGGTTATCCGTATCAACAACGGGGAAGTAAGCATGCAGATCTACGAAATGACGAACGGCATCAAGGTCGGTGACGAAGTAGAGTTCACCGGCGAGCTCATGAGCGTAGATCTGGGTCCGGGCCTGCTGACACAGGTATTCGACGGTCTGCAGAACCCGCTGCCAAAACTGGCTGAGCAGTGCGGTTTCTTCCTGGACAGAGGAGTTTATCTTGACGCGATCCCTGATCGCGACTGGGAGTTTACTCCTGTAGCCAAAGTCGGTGACAAAGTCAAAGCCGGCGCCACTCTCGGAACCGTTCCCGAGGGACTGTTCACACACCACATCATGGTACCGTTCACGCTTAGAGGCAGTGACTGGACCGTGAAATCCATAGTCGGGCCGGGTTCGTACAATGTACGTTCTACCGTCGCGACGATAGTCAATGCCAAGGGCGAAGAGAGAGACCTTTCAATGGTATTCACACAGCCGGTAAAGCAGGCTGTCAAATGCTATTCCGAAAAGCTGCGCCCGAATGAACCGCTAGTAACAAAGATCCGCTGTATCGACTCCTTCCTTCCGGTAGCGAAGGGCGGAACGTTCTGCACACCGGGACCTTTCGGAGCGGGCAAGACAGTACTTCAGCACATGCAGGCCAAGAACTCTGAGGCAGACGTCGTAATCGTAGCTGCCTGCGGAGAGCGTGCCGGCGAAGTAGTAGAAGTACTGAAAGAGTTCCCTGAACTGATCGACCCTAAGACAGGCCGCTCACTGATGGAAAGAACCATCATCATCTGCAACACATCGTCCATGCCGGTAGCTGCCCGTGAAGCGTCCTGCTACACTGCGGTAACACTGGCTGAGTATTACAGACAGATGGGACTCGACGTACTGCTTCTGGCTGACTCCACGAGCCGCTGGGCGCAGGCGATGCGTGAGATGTCAGGACGTCTGGAGGAGATCCCGGGCGAGGAAGCTTTCCCGGCTTACCTGGAATCGACGATCGCGAACTTCTACGAGAGAGCCGGTAAGGTCCGTCTCGATAACGGAGAGATCGGATCGATCACCATCGGTGGTACGGTATCACCGGCCGGCGGTAACTTCGAAGAGCCGGTAACACAGGCGACACTGAAGGTAGTAGGAGCATTCCACGGACTTGCAAGAGAGCGTTCCGACGCGCGTAAGTACCCGGCCATCCATCCGGTGGATTCATGGTCCAAGTATAAGGGCGTTGTCGACATGGATCTTGTAAACAAGGCACGCGGGATCCTCATCAGGAGCACGGAAGTCAACCAGATGATGAAGGTAGTCGGCGAGGAAGGAACCTCATCCGAAGACTACACCATCTATCAGAAGGGCGAACTTCTCGACGCGGTATATCTGCAGCAGAACTCCTTCGACCCGATCGACGAGGCCTGCGTACCTGAGAGACAGCGCAGGGAATTCAACAGGCTCTATGATGCGTTGACAAGAAAGTACGATATCACAGACAAGAGAGAGATCCGAGCGTTCTTCAACCAGCTCAGACAGGAATTCCTTGACTGGCATGGTACGGAATTCGAGACTCCGGAGTTCGAAGCGCAGGAGAAAAAGATCTCAGACTTTTACATGGCAAGAGTCGTAGAGTAGGAGGTCGAAGAATATGCAAAAAGTATATACAAAAATAGAATCGATAGTAGGTAACGTAGTCACCGTACGCGCGCCGGGCGTCAAGAACGGAGACCTGGCTCTCGTAGGCGACAGTTACGCGAACGTAATCAAACTGGACAAAGACCTTGTCTCGCTCCAGGTATTCGCGGGAGCTCAGGGCGTCAGCACTACTGACCCTGTACGCTTCCTCGGCAGACCTATGATGGTATCGTTCTCCGATCACCTGCTCGGACGTATCTTCGACGGAGCGGGCGTACCTAGAGATAACGGGCCTGCTCTTACAGACAACATGATCCCGATCGGCGGACCGTCGTTCAACCCGGCCAAGCGTATCCTTCCTAAGAAGATGGTACGTACGGGTATCCCGATGATCGACGTATTCAATACGCTGGTAGAGAGCCAGAAGCTCCCTATCTTCTCCATCTCCGGAGAACCGTACAACCAGCTGCTGTCCAGGATCGCGATGCAGGCCGAAGTAGACATCATCATACTCGGCGGAATGGGACTCAAGTACGATGACTACATGGAGTTCCGCGACACGCTTGAAAAAGGCGGTGCGATGAGCCACACGGTAATGTTCATCCATACAGCGGCTGACCCTATCGTAGAGTGTACGCTGGTCCCTGACATGTCGCTGGCTGTAGCCGAGCAGTTTGCTCTTGAAGGAAAGAGAGTACTGGTACTCCTGACCGACATGACCAACTTCGCTGACGCGCAGAAGGAAATGGCGATCACGATGGAGCAGGTACCGTCCAACCGTGGTTATCCGGGCGACCTATATAGCTGCCTCGCTTCGCGTTATGAAAAGGCAGTGGATATCGAGGGCGCTGGTTCCATCACCATCCTCGGCGTAACGACGATGCCTGGTGATGACGTAACTCACCCGGTACCGGACAACACAGGATACATAACAGAGGGTCAGTACTACCTCAAGGGCGGACGTATCGAACCTTTCGGATCGCTGTCACGTCTGAAACAGAACGTAAACGGCAAGACCAGGAACGACCACAGAGCCCTGATGGATGGTATGATCAGACTCTACGCTCAGTACAAGGAGTCCCTTGAAAAGAAATCCATGGGATTCATGATGACTGAGTGGGATGACAAGCTCCTGAAGTACGGCGAGATGTTCGAGAGCAAGATGATGGATCTTTCAGTGAACATTCCGCTGGAGGACGCTCTTGACCTTGGCTGGGATATCCTCGCAGAATGCTTCGATCCTGTTGAGACAGGAATGAAGACAAGTCTGATCGAGGAGAGATGGCCTAAGAAGGACGCGTTGAATTAGCATAAAAAGGAGCGTGTCATGGCTATCAAACTTACCAAGAACGAGCTGAAGAAGCAGAAGGACAACCTCAAGCAGTTCCAGCGCTATCTTCCGACTCTGCAGCTGAAAAAGCAGCAGCTGCAGTCAGTCATCATGAAGATACGCCAGGAACTCGAGCAGAGGGAAGCCGAACGCGTTCAGATGATTGGTGACTTGGACGACTGGGTAGCTGTATTCGCAGAGAACGAGATCTTCGATGAAGAACTGAAACTGGATAAACTGGTACAGCCTGACAAAGTAATCGTAACAGAGGACAATATAGCAGGTGTAAAGATCCCTTCATTCGAAGAGCTCACGTTCAAGGACATCAACTATAACGTGGACGACTATCCGCTGTGGGTAGACACTGCCGTCTTCAAGCTTCGTGAGATCGCCAGACTCGACGCAATAGTCTCGACTCTCCGGAAGCAGGTACAGCTTCTGGAGAAAGAACTCCGGACCACATCGCAAAGAGTTAACCTCTTTGAAAAGGTCAAGATACCTGAAGCAAAGGAGAATATCCGCGTGATCCAGGTATATCTGGGAGACCAGCAGACCGCCGCCGTAGTCAGGGGTAAGATCTCGAAGAAAAAACTAGTGGAGGTATAGCGATGGTAGAAAAAATGAAAATGGTACACATCGTCACAACTGCCTCTGCTAAAGAAGAGATGCTTAAAGCCCTAAGAGAAATGGGCGTGGTGCATCTCGCTGAAAAACAAAGTGCGGACCGCGAGGTATCCGAGCGCTTCCAGACAATGTCAAGGATGGAGATGGCCCTCAAGGACTATGCCGATCCGAAACAGGAGGCAGCAAAGGAGATACTCGCTGACGATGAATTCCAAAAGATGTATTCGGGCGCGCTCGACGCGATGGAACGCAAGAGCCTCCTGGGACAGGAGATAAGCGCGGCGAATACGGAGATCGACAGGATCTCGGCGTGGGGAGACTTCTCGCCTGATGAACTCAGAAAGCTCAGAGAGGACGGCTACGACTTCCACTTCTACAGAATGGGAAGCAAAGAACTGCAGGCCGCTCTGGAAGACGGGGATGTCAAACTTATTCGCCTTGCTCCTATCGACAAACAGGACGCGGTCGCTGTGATTGGCACGCTGCCTCCTGAGATACCGGGGACCGAGTTCATGCCTCCTGAAAAGAGCATGAGCGAGCTCAAGGAGAGCATTGAAAAGGCCCGCGACGGTATCGCGGAGTGCGACGGGGTGCTCAAAGACGCGTCAAAGTACGATGCCAGTTTCAAGAAGCAGCTGGTAAAAATGCAGAACGAGGTCAACTATTCATCCGCAAGCGCTACGGCGCAGAGCGATGACGACTTTGTCTGGATATCCGGCTATGTTCCTGAAGTCGAAATGGACAAAGTCAAAGCCATGGCGGCAGAAAAGAATCTGGCATGGGCGGCTGAAGATGTAACAGAAGACGATGACAAGATACCTACGAAGCTCCGCTTCAACAAAGTTTCCAAGCTCATCGAGCCTGTATTCGATATCCTGGGAGTGCTCCCTGGCTACAGAGAGCAGGATGTATCGCTCTGGTTCCTCCTGTTCTTCACGCTGTTCTTCGCGATGATAATCGGAGACGGCGGCTACGGAGTGCTGATACTTCTGGGAACCATCGCCCTCAGGCTGAAGCAGAAGAAAGGCTCAACGGTCACATTCCTTCTCTTCGTGCTGTCGATCGCCACAATTGTATGGGGCGCAGTCACCGGAACATGGTTCGGTATGGAGAGCGCAATGAAGGTACCGTTCCTCAAGATGCTCGTAGTACCGAGTCTGGCCACATATCCTGAGTACTTCGGACTCACGTCCAATGAAACGCAGAACGCCATAATGAAGTTCTCGTTCTCGATAGGCGCGGTCCAGATGGTACTTGGATCCATCCTTTCTATAAAGGAGAAGATCCCTAAAAAGGATCTTTCATGGGTATCCAATTTAGGCTGGGCGATCGCCGTAGTGGCGATGTACCTGCTGGCTCTGAATCTGGTCATCCATGATCCGATCCCGCTGGTACCGGTGTTTGCGCTGATAGGCGTCGCTTTCGTACTCGTCCTGCTGTTCGGAGGAATGTCTCCGGATCTTACATTCGGACAGGGATTGAAGGCAGGGCTGGCAAATGCGTTTACGGACTTCCTTGACACGATAAGCTGTTTCGGAAACGTAATGAGTTACATAAGACTGTTCGCAGTCGGAATGGCCGGCGTAGCGATCTCACAGAGCTTCAACGGGATCGCGGCAAGCATGCATGGCCCTCTGATAATCCTCGGTGTACTGGTCGTACTTATAGGCCATGCACTCAACATAATAATGTGTTTCCTGTCGGTAGTCGTTCACGGCGTGCGTCTGAACGTACTCGAGTTCTCGGGTCAGGTCGGCCTCGAGTGGACAGGACTGCCATATGAACCATTTAAGGAATTAAATAAATAGAAAAGGAGAAATTATTATGAATCTTGCATTTATAGGTATGGCTGCGGCCCTTGGTTTATCTGCTGCCGGTTCGGCGTTCGGTGCCGGTTTTGCCGGAATGTCCTCGGTAGGCGCATGGAAGAAGTGCTACGCAAGCGGCAAACCTGCTCCGTTCATCATGATCGCCTTCACCGGTGCTCCGCTCACACAGACAATTTACGGCTTCCTGCTGATGAACTTCATCAACAGCGCAAACTGCGATGCCGGCATGGCTCTCGGCGTTGGCCTCTTTGGCGGCCTTGCCATCGGAATGTCAGCCCTCTTCCAGGGCAGATGCGCAGCTGCTGCATCTGACGCTCTCGGAGCGACAGGCAAAGGTACTGCAAACTACTTCATCGTAATCGGTATCGTAGAGACAGTAGCTCTGTTTACACTGGTATTCGGACTGCTGCTGCTTAACAGCGCAGGCTAAGCCTTACGATTTCAACCTGAAAAAAGCAGGGGCCTTCGGGTCCCTGCTTTAACTCGTTAGGAGCGAAAAATGATAGATTTCAAAAAACTGCAGAACGGAAGTGATATCCGCGGTGTCGCCATAGCTACAGAAGGCGGTCCGGAGGTCAATCTCAATAAGGAAGTCGCAGGCCGCATTGCCGGAGCATTCTGCTATCTGCTTTCAAAGAAGGTCAACAAGAACCCGGTGATGCTTAAGATATGTGTCGGCCAGGACTCGCGTATTTCAGGTGATGAACTTAAGGAAGGCATTCTGGAAGCTATAAGTCTCTGGGGAGCTGAGGGATATGATGCGGGGCTGGCCACTACTCCGGCTATGTTCATGTCCACGGTGCTTCCGCAGTTCGAATTCGACGGGGCCATAATGATCACGGCCAGCCATCTGCCTTATGAGAGGAACGGCTTCAAGTTCTTCTCCGCGGAGGGAGGATTCGAAAAGGAAGACATTACCGAAATGCTGAGGCTGGCAAGCAGGTATAACTTCATTGGCGGAGTATACGATAAAAATGAAGTTTCATTGATGCCTTTCTATGCTGCTTATCTCCGTCAGATGATCTCGCAGGGTCTTAAGGATATCCCGGGCTATCTTAAAGGGATGCACATAGTCGTAGACGCCGGTAACGGAGCTTCAGGATTCTTCGCGACGGAAGTTCTTGAGAAGATGGGCGCTGACATAAGCGGAAGCCTGTATCTTGAACCGGACGGCACTTTCCCAAATCATCCTGCCAACCCGGAAAACAAGGAAGCCATGGCAGCCATCTGCAAGGCCGTAAAGGACAACGATGCCGACCTCGGCATCATATTCGATACGGACGGAGACAGATCGGCGGCCGTAGGTCCGGGAGGAAAGCCTATAGCGCGCAATGAGATAGTCGCGCTTGCGGCCGCTCTGGCCGCGGACGATTATCCGGGCGGAACAGTCGTCACGGACAGCATCACGTCTAACGAACTGCACGAATTTCTGGAGGGCAAGCTTGGCCTGAAGCACCTCAGGTACAAAAGGGGTTACAGAAATGTCATCAACAAAGCCAAAGAGCTGACCGAGGCAGGCGAGCAGGCATTTCTCGCAATCGAGACATCCGGCCATGCCGCGTACTCGGACAACTATTACCTTGATGACGGAGCCTTCCTCGCAGTGCAGATAGTGATCAATGCGGCCAGACTAAAGGCTGAGGGCAAGGATATAACCGCCCTCATGGATGGACTGAAATCACCTGCTGAATCCAAAGAAGTCAGATTGAAGATAAAGGCAGAGGACTTTGCGGCTTACGGCGCAGGCGTCCTCGAGGACTTCAGCAAGTGGGCCGAGTACTCAAGGGATCTGGAAATCGTGGAGCCTAATTACGAGGGAGTGAGGGTCAACTATGACATTGACGGGGCAAAGGGATGGTTCCTGCTGCGCATGTCACTGCATGATCCTGTAATGCCGCTCAATGTCGAATCGGATACCGGGGGCGGTGCGGACAAAGTTCTTGCTAAGATATACGAATTCATGAAAAACTATAAAGAAATAGAAATACCGGAAGCATAGTATAAACGGACCGGAATGGCAAAAGGATCAAAGAAACCTGCATCGGCGAATATGAGGGTGAGAAGGACGGCGATGAACGTCATCATGATTTGTCTTGCTCTCATCTGTCTTGTGTCCGGATTCAAGGTCTTTACCTTGCTCAAGGATTATAGGGACAACAGGTATGTATATGATAACCTTCCCGGCCACGATGAGGGCTGGACGGGCGATATAGACTTTGACTCGCTCAGGGCGATCAACCCGGATATTGTTGGATGGCTGTACTGGGAAGACACGCCTGTTGACTACCCGATAGTACAGGGCGAAGACAACGACAAATACCTGCACACTCTGTTTGACGGCACCTATGGATTCTTCGGTACGTTATTTGTTGACAGCATAACTGAGTCGCCGTTCAGGCAGTTCAACACCATAGTCTATGGCCATCACATGAAGGATGGATCGATGCTGGCAGCGCTCAGAAAACTGACTGATCAGAACTGGTGTGATGAACACCCGCAGCTCGAGCTTGTCACACCGGATGGCAAGTACCACCTTGAGATATGGGCATTTCTCAATCAGCCTGCAGACAGCAGCGTGTATACGACAAATTTCCACGATGCGGACATGCAGGCGGACTACCTGGGGTCTGTTCAAAGCCTGGCTGCTTACACGACTGACGTCAGCGTGTCGCCTGATGACATGATCGTCCTGCTGTCTACTTGTGTAGCCGCGGAAGGCGAGGCCCGTTACATTGCGGTCTGCAAAATGGTGCCTTGGTAGTAAAGAAAAGAGTTTCGTATCAGGGTTGGCAAAGATATTCAAAAAACCGCCGGAATATGATACAATTCACGCGTGTGTTGTAGGGAACTGAAAGGATTTGATTATGGACTACAAGATGACGATTGCAGGCCTCGAAAGGCATCTGCCTCTTTGCAAGGTCACAGACGACCTGTACATTGCAGGCTTCATTATGTTCAATGATGTGGAGATCACCGAAGCCGCTGCCAGAGAGCTTCTGAAGCAGGCGCCGGAATTCGACGTTCTCATCACAGCTGAGAGCAAGGGCATTCCTCTTTGCTATGAAATGGCGCGCCAGTCGGGCAAGCCTTACATCGTAGCACGCAAGGGAGCCAAGCTCTACATGCAGGATGTCGTCAAGGTCCAGGTAAACTCGATCACGACAGACCATGTGCAGACTCTTTGCCTTGGCAGAGACGAAAGAGAACAGATCGAAGGAAAGCGCACCCTGATAGTCGATGACGTCATCAGCACAGGCGAATCGCTCGCTGCTCTTGAGGCGCTTGTCGATACAGTCGGCGGAAACATTGTCGGCAAGTTTACAGTACTTGCTGAGGGTGAAGCAGCCGATCGTACGGATATCACTTTCCTCGAGTATCTGCCGCTGTTCAACTCTGACGGAACACCGCAGTAGAAGGATAGCGATCGACATTAAAAGAGTCGGACATCCGGGGATGCCTCAAAGAGGTATCCCTGTTTTCATGAGTCAAAAGAGCTCAGATTTGTTGGAAATCAAAAGAGCGCAAAAATGACGCTGCACATGACGCTTTTCGAACTGTTTGACTTCCAAAGTGTCAAAGTTGACATTCTCATGACGCTAAATCTGACGCTTTTACCTCTATACTTTAGATGTAAGATGAAATCCCCGGAAATCAACGGAGAAAAAACATGGAGAAAAAGAACAACGTAAGCAGCAAAGAAAAAACAAAACTGGTCAAGAGAGTACTGGCTATCGTGATGGCTTTCGCGATCGTCGTAAGTATGAGCATAGCGTACGCTCCTGACCGCTTTCTCAGAGCAAACGAAGAAGGCGAGACAGTCACAGAGCCTACAGTTACCGAGCAGGAAGTGCAGGTAGAAGAAAAGGCTGCTGAGGAAAAGAAGGAAGAAGCCGTTCCTCAGGAAGAGGAAGCAACTGAAGAGATCGTACTCGAAGACCAGTCCGGACAGAACAAGGCAGAAGAGCCGGCGGCCGCGGAGAATCAGGATGCTGAAGCCGCTGAAGAAGCAGTAGTTGAAGAGGAAGCCGTTGAAGAAGAAAAGACAGCTTCGATCAAGTTCTTCGCAGGCGGATCCGAGGTCAGTTCTGTGACCGTTGAAAAGGCCAGAGGCAGTAATCCGAGCCAGTACTGGAAAGACCTTACCGCAAAGGTGGTAGGAGCAGAAGATCAGAAATACAAGATCAGCTGGAGCTCCACAGACAAGACCATAGCCAAGCCGCTCACAGACAAGGTCGATACCAAGCTCTGCAACGACATCAAGATCCTCGGATACAAGCTGGGCACGGTCACCTTCACAGCGTCTGCTGATGTAAACGGCGAGACGATCAGCTCGACTATCACAGTCAACGTCGGAGAGTCTTCCACGTGGACTGATGGCGAGAGCGAGGTTGCCTGGGAGATCGCTCCGGGCGGAGAACTCAAGGTCAGCTCTACAGGCGGAACCGTGGATTTCGGAAGCGCTAACGCTCCTTGGTCTACATACAAGAACTCGATCACGACGGTCGTCATCGATGACAGCGTGACTTCCATAGGAAAGAAGGCGTTCAGCGGATGTTCATCCCTTGAGCAGGTAACTATAGGAAAGAACGTAAATACGATCTCCGCGGAAGCATTCACTGACTGCAGAAAACTGCGCGATGTCACATTCGCTGACAAGGAGTCCATCCAGACGATAGAAGCAGGAGCCTTCAGACACTGCGATCAGCTTACAGAACTTGATCTTTCGGGATGCGTCAATCTGAAGGTCATTGAGAGTGACCCTAACGACTGGACAAAGGGAGCTTTCTCATACGGCGGCAGAAACAATGTTGCTGAGCGCAACCTGATCAAGGTAGACCTGACGGGATGCAGCAATCTTGAAGAGATCGGAGACGGCGCGTTCTATGACCGCAGATACATCGACCTCGACATGTCCTCGCTGACAAACCTTGTAAGAATAGGTACAGGCGCGCTGGAGGACAAGCACGAGTTCAACAGGATAGATTTCTCGGTATTCACCAAGCTTAAGGAAATAGGAGAATTCGCGTTCAGAAACAACACGGGCGTAGTGACCATAGACATGTCCGGAGACAACGAGTACGCTCTCGAAGTCATACGCGCTGACGCTTTCGAGATCAGCCGCGGATTCTCATCGAATCTCACATCGGTAGATCTGTCGGGATGCCATCAGCTCTCGACCATCGAGTCAGGAGCGTTCCAGTGGAGCGGCGGAACGGGAAGCAAGACCCTCAACTCCGTCAACCTCTCGGGAACAGCGCTCACAGCTCTTGAAGCTAATACATTCCTCAACCAGAATACACTGACATCCATTTCCATACCGTCCGGGATGGAGAGGATAGACGACAGCGCTTTCCAGGGATGCAGCGGCATCAGAGAGATCAGGTGGGAGGCGACAGACTATACAAGAAGCGTTGCAAACACATTCAAGTCCGTATCCGCAAAGGACAGGGCCGCAATGAAGATCACGATAGGCAAGGACGTCAACGTGCTGCCTGAGGACTTCTTCACCAGCCTCAGCGGAGCTGCCATAGAATTCGAGCCGGGCAACGACAACATAGTCCTCAGACTGGCCGGAGACAGCGAAGCAAGAACATATATAGTAGATGAGAACGGCAAGCTCTACCTCAAGGTGGAAGACGCCGATCACGATTACACTCAGGATGAAGAACTGTCGGCAGGCGAGTCGTGGCTTGACCTTGAAGACAGACAGACACTCACCTACAACGGCGATGAGCAGGTACTGGTAGTACCGGTCATCCCTGAGGAGGGCAAGCTGAGCTACAGATTCAGCACAGACGGAAAGAACGAGTGGAAAGAACTCACAGAGGAAACCAGGACGGTCATCTCGGCAGTCGACGCAGGAATCTATGAGATCATCTTCAGACTCACAGGCGTTGTGAACGGAGTCAATGTCGATAAGACCGCGAGCACAAAAGTAGAGATCGGCAAGCAGGCCAACCCTGTTAAGATCACGGTAAACGGATTGTCCATGACACCTAACTCACCGGCTCACGACTTCAGCAAAGATCTTGCTCTTGCTGAGGGATATGACGGAAGCATCAACGACTTTGATATCGCTTATCAGGTCAATGGAATGACATCCGGCAGACAGCGCATACAGGAGACATACATATCTGCAGGACGCTCGGGCGGCAGCATCACAGCAGGCGGTGTGTACACACCTAACGCGGCAGGCGGAGTCGACATTGTCACGATCACCATTGACGGCAAGGGAGACAAGGCGGGCAATATCGAGCAGGTCATCTACAAGGTGCCTGTAAAGGTAGAGCTGGATGTTCACACCATCACTTACACGGACGGATTCGGAAACGTGATCGATGAGATATCCGCAAGAGAAGGCAAGGCAGTCAGATCACCTGAAGATCCATCAGTAGAAGGATTCTGGTTCACCGGATGGAACCAGGAGATCCCTGCCAACATGCCTGAAGGTGACGTGACCATAGAGGCACAGTGGGAGCCAATAAGACAGCTCATGCTCACTCCTAAGAGCGCTGAGTACTACTATGACGGTACAGAGAAGAACGTAGAGGGCTTTGTAAGCACCAAAGCAGGATATGACGGCGATTACTACACCATCTCCGGTGTGGACGCGGAAGCCAGCGGCACTGAGATAGGCGTTTATGAGGTCGAGATCTCTGGCACACCTTCAATCAAGGACGCGTCAGGCGAGGACGTTTCATACAGATTCACGGTAGGCTATGACGATGCCAACCTGAAGATCAGTGAGGCGCCTAAAGCTGAAGATGATACTGTCATCATCAACTACGTAGATGAGAACGGCAAGCCTGTGGCAGACTCTGTCACGGCCGGAAGCCTCACAGGCCCTATCGTCTCGCCTGAGATCCAGGATATGACACCGGAATTCAGCGCAGTAGAGATCAACGGAGCAGCCAACACTTCAGTAGACGTCGTCTACTCAGCCGGAAATCCGGATCCTGACAGATACGTACTCGGAGCAGTGGATCAGAACGGACAGCTCACAGAGATCATGTCCTCAGAAGTACCTCTCGCATCCGAAAACGGCGCTGAGATCATCAGCGAGCCGATAGAGGCCGGACACTGGGCTCTCGTGAACCTCGCACTGATGATAGCGGCCATAATCCTGGCAGCATACATAATCATCTCGGGTGGAAGCTTCATGAGTGTTGCCTCCATAGCATCGGCCCTCATAGCGGTCATCGCAGCAGTCATCTTCTTCATGACCGAAGACCTCACGGGCGCGATGGTGCTCACAGACAAGATGACGGTGATAATGGCAAACGCAGTGCTTGCTGAGCTGATAGCCCTGCTCTGCAGAAGCAGGGAAACCGGCGAGGAAGAATAAAAGCCGGAACACTCAATACATAATGTAAATAACATTCTTCATAAAATATCCTCTGAGATGCGGCAGTGATAATGATCATTGCCGCATCTCGATTGTTCTGTTATTTATACACAAAATCGAACTCAAAATTTGAGTTTTTTCACAAAAAAGTGTTGACACACAATCTTCACAAATGCTATCATCGCACTGTACACAGAACCTGTACACTAGAAAGGGAGATCAAATGTACTTTAGTTCAAGCCTTATCGTAATCGGCATTATCAGCGTCCTTCTGGTCGTAAGACTGGTAGAGGGCGATGTTCTGCTGTAGGGCGATAGAGTACAAGAGGTCAACTTAAAACCTTATGCTTGGAAGCCCGCAGCGATGCGGGCTTATTAAATGCCCGGCTAAGGGAACAGGCAACTATCAACTATCACTCAGTCAGATTCCATATCTAGAGAGAAAGGGAGAATCAAAATGAAAAAGAATTGGAAAAAAGCCGTAGTTGTAGCAGTCTCCTGCATGATGGTCTTCATGCTTGCAGCCTGCGGTGGTGGCGGCGGAAGCAGCGATGCAGGAGAAAACGTTCTGAAGATGGGCTGCACAGGCCCACTTACAGGTCCGGCAGCGATCTATGGTAATGCCGTTAAGAACGGCGGACAGATCGCGGTAGACGAGATCAACGCAGCAAATCCTGATGGCGTGCAGGTCGCATGGCAGGTAGAGGACGACGAGGCTGACGGAGAGAAGGCTGTTAACGCTTACAACAAGCTGATGGACGACGGAATGCAGGTCTTTGTTGGATCCGTAACATCCGGAGCCTGCGTAGCTGTAGCAGAGAAGACAAATGCTGACAGAGTATTCGAACTTACACCATCCGCTTCACAGGCAGCTGTAACAGAGGGTAAGGACAATGTATTCCAGCTCTGCTTCAGAGACCCTGATCAGGGTACTATCTCTGCAGACTACATCGTAGAAAACTTCCCTGATGCAAAAGTAGGAGTTATCTACAACAACGCAAGCGACTACTCTGCAGGAATCTACGATGGATTCAAGAAAGAGATGGATGCTAAGGGTGTGGAGATCGTAGCGGTAGAGGCATTTGCTGATGACGCCAACACTGACTTCCAGGCTCAGCTCAACAGCATGAAGAACGCAGGCGCAGACTTCGTCTTCCTGCCAAACTACTACACACCTGTATCCAACATCCTCGTTCAGGCTGACAAGATGGGATATGCTCCGACATTCTTCGGATGTGACGGCGTTGACGGCATCCTGACACTTGAAGGATTCGATACAAGCCTGGCAGAGGGAGTATACCTCCTGACACCGTTCACAGCATCTGCTGAGGATGAGAAGACTCAGAACTTCGTAAAGGCTTACATGGACGCTTACGGTGAAGAGCCTAACCAGTTTGCAGCTGACGCTTATGACTGCGTATATGCTTGCTACAATGCATTCAAAGAGACAGGACTTGAGACAAGCGCATCTGCAGCTGATATCTGCGAAGCTATGGTAGCACAGTTCGCAGGCGGATTCTCATACGAAGGACTTACCGCTGCCAATGCGATGAAGTGGCAGGCTACCGGCGAAGTTGATAAGATGCCGGCAGTATACGTCATCGAGGGTGGAAAGTACGTTGAGAAGTAATACACTGACTGATTTAAGTGTATAGTTGTCGGCTGAGGGGTGCTGTATGAAGATACGGCACCCCAACGCCACGTTATTATGAGTTTTACTTAAGCACTTAAGAGAGAAATAATCATGATTTTTTTGACTAACCTCATCTCAGGTCTCAGCCTGGGAAGTGTATACGCGATAATAGCGCTTGGATATACCATGGTCTACGGTATTTCCAAGATGCTCAATTTTGCGCACGGCGATGTTATTATGATCGGCGGATACATGTCGTTCATCATGACGATGTATATGGGGTTGAACGGATGGCTGGCTCTTCTGGTTGCAATGGTCATATGCACGATCCTCGGTATCACTATCGAGAGACTCGCATACAGACCGCTCAGAGGAACCGGCTCTTTGGCTGTTCTGATCACGGCCATTGGTGTGTCATACTTTCTGCAGAACATCGCTCTGCTGATCTGGGGCGCAAACCCTAAGATGTTCACGAGCCTGTTCAACGGAATGAAACCAATCCACGCGATGGGCGGACAGCTGACCATCACTCCGGAGTCGATCTTCACGATCCTCGCCAATATCGTAATAATGATCCTGCTGACACTCTTTGTCAGCAAAACAAAGGCCGGCAAGGCAATGAGAGCTGTCTCCGAAGACAACGGAGCTGCTCAGCTGATGGGCATCAATGTGAACCAGTCCATTTCGCTGACATTTGCCATTGGATCCGGTCTTGCTGCTGTAGCGGGAGTTCTGATGCTTTCAGCTTATCCGGTACTTATGCCTACCACAGGTGCGATGCCGGGCATCAAGGCATTCACAGCTGCCGTATTCGGCGGCATCGGTTCCATCCCGGGAGCCATGATAGGAGGGCTCATCCTGGGGATCATCGAGATCTTTTCGAGAGCGTACATCTCGACAGAACTCTCAGATGCCATCGTATTTGCATGTCTGATCATCGTTCTTCTGGTCAAGCCGACAGGCCTGCTGGGCAAGAAGATCAGCGAGAAAGTGTAGGTGTGCCATGGCAGAGAGAATACTTAAGAATATACGAATCGGAGGACTCAAAAACGCAGTAAAGGGAAATGACTATCGAAAGGAAGCCACCATTTCTTACGGTATCCTCATAGGCGGATACATTCTGCTTCAGATCCTCACGGCTGCCGGACTGATCGGACACAATTTACAGGGACAGTTCGTTCCTATCTGTGTTTACATCTCGCTGGCGGTCTCACTCAACCTGGTGGTAGGAATTTCAGGAGAGCTTTCACTGGGGCATGCCGGATTCATGGCGGTCGGAGCGTTCAGTGGCATACTCATGTCGCGTATACTGCTTCAAAGCATGTCGTTCGAACCGGCCATCTTGATCATATCGATGCTTTTCGGAGCACTCATGGCGTCGATTGCAGGATTTATCATCGGCATACCGATTCTGGGTCTGCGCGGAGACTATCTGGCTATAGTGACACTTGCGTTCGGCGAGATCATCAGAAACTTCATGAACGTCCTGTACTTTGGCTTTGTTGACGGGAAACTCAGATTTGCGTTCAACCACACCATCGAGGGCATCGAAGATACTGACCGTATCATTACCGGCGCGATAGGAGCGACCGGAACCAAGACGATGGCTTCATTTACCTGGGGACTGCTGCTTTGCCTCTTCACGGTGTTCATCGTGCTAAATCTTAAAAACTCCAAGCAGGGGCGCGCGATCATGTCCATCAGAGACAACCGTATAGCAGGCGAGTCGATCGGACTGGATGTCAGAAAATATAAACTGATGGCGTTCGTCGTAAGCGCGGCTCTCGCGGGAATGGCAGGCTGCCTGTTTGGACTCAACTACAGCACGCTCGTACCGATAAAGTTCAACTTCAATACTTCGGTACTCGTTCTGGTCTTTGTAGTGCTTGGCGGAGTAGGCAACATGTGGGGTGGCATTATCGCTGCAACGCTGCTGACGATACTGCCTGAGACATTCAGACAGTTCGCAGACTACAGAATGCTGACCTATGCCATAGTACTGATCCTTGTTATGATCGGAACCTATAATCCGGCCATCAAGTCGAGGGTGAATGCTTTGTTCTCAAAGATCAAGCCTAAGAAAAAGAAGGACGATGGCAAAGTAAAAAAGAAAAAGAGCGGAAAGGAGGGGGCATAGATGGCAGATAAGAAAGACAAGCGTGAAGAGCTTATTGACATCGACATCTCCGACTCCGGACACGCTTATGAAAACAGGCAGGAGATCTACTACAATGACAACGTAGGCGGACGAGCCGTATTCGTTGATTCAAAGGAGCAGTATGATCCCGATGAGCCTTATAATGATCAGGTCTACATCCCTGAGAAAGACAGAGACAAGGCCCCTATACTCGAAGTAAAGGGCCTTGGTATCGACTTTGGCGGACTGACAGCTGTAGATAACTTTAATCTGACTCTTGGAAGGACTGAGATAGGCGGACTCATTGGCCCTAACGGCGCCGGAAAGACGACCATCTTCAACATGCTCACCAAGGTGTACGAGCCTACAAGAGGAGAGATCTTCTTTGACGGCAAGAGCACCAAGGGTATGAACACTGTCGACATCAACAAGGCCGGCATGGCGAGGACCTTCCAGAACATAAGACTCTTTGACAAGCTCACTGTAGAGGAGAACATCAAGGTGGCTCTCCACCATACGACCAACTATGGGCTGATCGACGGAATGCTGCACACACCGAAGTACAGACATGAGGAATTCCGCATCCGCAAGGAGGCGATGAAATATCTCAAGATCTTCGGCATGACCAAGACCGCTGATTACAGAGCAGGGTCGCTGCCGTACGGAGCACAGAGAAGACTGGAGATCATGAGAGCTCTGGCGACCAAGCCTAAACTGCTTCTGCTTGATGAACCGGCGGCAGGCATGAACCCGTCTGAGACCTCAGAACTGATGGAAACCATCAAGGAGATACGTGACAGGTTCCAGATCGGCATCTTCCTTATCGAGCACGATATGAGCCTGGTAATGGGTATCTGCGAGGGTATCGTGGTGCTCAACTACGGGCGGACCATTGCCAAGGGATCGGCTAAGGACATCCAGAGCAATCCTAAGGTCATCGAGGCTTACCTCGGCAAGAGCCGCGGCAAAATGGATGAGGAAGAAAAAGCAGAGGATCTCGAGGAAGCTCTCAGCAAGGGCAAGCTTGAGTCTGCTCCTTCCGGAAAACCGGACAGAAAGGAGGGTGAATGATGGGTACGGTACTTACAGTTGACAACATCAACGTTTACTACGGAGCCATCCATGCCCTCAAGGGCATATCGCTCGACGTAAACAGAGGAGAGATAGTGACGCTTATCGGAGCCAACGGCGCCGGCAAGTCTACAACTCTTCATACGATTTCCGGACTGCTCCGAAGCAAGACGGGAGACATCGAATTCCTGGAAAGCTCCATAGCCCACACTCCCGCACACAAGATAGTCGCGATGGGCATTTCGCATGTTCCTGAGGGCAGACGAATATTCCAGGGCCTGACTGTAGAGGAGAACCTGCAGATGGGAGCTTTCGTAACAAAGAAGGACCGCATCGCTCATAACCTTGAATATGTATATGAGCAGTTCCCTAGGCTCAAGGAGAGGACCTCGCAGATAGCGGGCACACTCTCAGGCGGTGAGCAACAGATGCTGGCCATGGGAAGGGCGCTGATGTCCGACCCGGAGCTGCTGATGCTGGATGAGCCGTCGATGGGACTTGCTCCTATCCTTGTTGACCAGATCTTTGATATCATCAAGAACCTCAACAAGGCCGGCACTACCATCCTTCTGGTAGAGCAGAACGCGCAGATGGCGCTTTCTGTAGCCGACAGGGCATACGTCATCGAGACGGGACGCATCACCCTCTCGGGCACGGGCAAAGAACTTGCCCAGTCCGAGGAGGTCAAAAAGGCGTACCTGGGCGGCTAAATATTCATTCAATCTTCATCAAAGGAGCGGCTCTGCCGCTTCTTTGTTTTTGTTATTTGTGATATTATTGTCGGGTATAAAGTTGAAAAAAGGGGGTCATTATTAATGCTCACAAAGAAAAGATCACCGCTTCTTTCGCTAATGCTGATCATCGCAATGATGCTCATGCTTGTTTCGTGCGGCGGAAAAGGCGACGATCCCGGACAATCTGCTGAACCCGCAGAAACAGAAGAAAGCACAACTCAAAGCGCGGAAGTCATCAAGACGCTTGAGGAAATCGATACGGAGGACATGATGGACATTCCGCTCCAGATCAAATCGATAACTCTCTACGATGACGGCACGCTTAAGATAGTCCCTGTAGAGGATCTCCTGAAAAACGCCGAGACCAACAATGAGGTAGTTGACGGTGCGGTCTATCCGTTTACGGACAGCGGCAAAGTAAAGGATTTCTATCTCGTCAGGTTCGGCAACGGAGGATTCAGAACTCTCATATGCCTTATGGATGACGGTACGCTTTCTGCCCTCAGCGCCAACGAGCTGATAGAGGATCATATCTTCATAGTCATGGACAGGCTTACGGGCAGGGAAAACTATGTCAATGTAAAGGAAGTCACGTACGATGACGCGTTCGGAGTCATTGGTATCACTGAAGACGATGAAGAAATAGACCTTGATTTCAGTCTGGATTTCTAACGTAATCAGGCATACTTGTGATATACTATAAACGGGTTATTTTGGACTGTGCCGTTTGGCGCGAAAGGAACATAAATGGCAGTACAAGCATTGGATCAGCACAAAGCGATCACGGACTGGTTTGAAACTGACTTCAAGGAAGCAGCAAAAGCCACTACGAAGACTTCGAGACTTGAAGACGGCAGGCTGAGTTACAGCTTTTCAGTCGTCAACGGGTCGGGCTTTGATTTTGACAGATTCTCTTTCAAGATCAAAGTCATCGACAAGACCAATAACAGGGAGATAGGCACCGCGAAAATCAACGCGGGCAAATGGGCTGACGGCGAGAGAAAGAATTTCAAATCGCGTCTCGCGATCCCGGCTGAAGCGAAGAGCCTGTCTTTCGTGATGTACTCGAATTCACTCGACTATGAGGCTTCTCCTGCGGGAATGGTCCAGCCGGCCGGCAAAGACCTTAGCGACGCGCTCAGAGACATGGGCGACGCGCTTTCGGGTTCTGACGGAAGCGGCGGCGTGTTCGGAGAACTCTTCGGCACCGGCGGCATGCCTCAGGGCACTACCGTAACGAAGACCACCACGACCAAGACCGTGAACGGAAAGACTACAAAAACGACAACGACTACAACGACACGTCCGGCAAGCACTTCTACTACACGCACAAGGACCACCAGCCAGACGCCTCAGCGTCAGAGCAGCAGCGCCAGACCGGCAAGCCAGGGAGGCTCTTTTACACAGCGACGCACCGAAAAGATGCTCAACAAGAAGAGACTCGGTAAGTCCGGATGGACCATGGCCTCTCTTATCACGGGGCTGCTCTTCCTGATGTCCGCGGCCGGATCAACAGATACTCCTGAGATGAGGCTGGCGTTTGGCGCAGTGGGAGTCATTCTTCTAGCCATTGCCGGAGTAATGAAGCTGGTTCTCAGCACAAGGGCCAAGAGGATAAGGACTTACGAAGCAAAGATCAACAAGAAGGGCAACACTTCGATCGACGATCTCGCCGCTTACGTAGGAAAGCCTTTCAGCAAGGTCGCTGATGATCTTCAGGCTATGATAGCCGACGGCTTCTTCCCAGAGGCGTATGTAGACATAAACAACAGACTCCTCGTAATGACGCGCAACGGCGAGCCTATCGAGTCGGTAGAGAGATCCGCCGCTGAGAACAAGAAGGCAAGACGCAAGGCCGGACGTGAAGGAATGGCTCCTGAGTCGCTCGACGATCTCATTGCCATGACGGATGACACAGAGATCAAGGGCAAGCTCAAATCACTCCGCACTATCACAAAGAAGATAGACGCGAGAGTCGAGGAAGTGCCTGAACTCGAGAAGCAGGTCAAGGACTTCAGAGAGAAATACTATCCGGAAGTCGTCAGGCTTACAGACCAGTACAACGAGAAGATCGCGGACATGGGCAAGATAAACGCAGAGAAACCGAAAGAGGAAGTCACAATGGACGCTTCCGGAGCTCCTGTGCTCAACACCAATCCTAATTATCTTGAGGAGCAGGCAGCCGCGATCAAGACGCAGCTCATCAGCCTCATCGATTCCGTTACTGAGGCTTCAGAGAACCTGCTTGAAAGACTCCATGAAGATGATATCATGGACATCACCACAGACATACAGAGACTGCAGACCACGCTTGCAAGCAAGGGCCTGCTGGATTCCGATTTCGATATCTAATAGTTAGTTAAAATAAGGAGGACAAGATGGCAGATTATGAACTTACCCCTGAAGCTGTAGTAGACGCAGCAGAGACACAGGCGGCAGTACTCGAGGCAGAAGTACAGGAAGTTGCGGCGCAGGCTGCGGCTATCGATGTAGCACCGGCGATCGACTTCGCTCCTGAATTCACTCAGGTAGAGGAGAAGAAAGAGGATACGCTTTCAAAGTTCACACCTGATGAGCAGAGACAGATCAGGGCGGTTGCCGACAAGATCGATATCAAGGACAGCAACGCGGTCCTGAGCTATGGAGCGACGGCACAGCGCAAGGTCTCCGATTTCGCTGACGGCGCTCTCGAGAGCGTAAGAGCCAAGGATATGGGAGAGACAGGTCAGGTACTGACATCCCTGCTCGTAGAGCTCAAGAGCAACAGCGAAGAAAAGAAGAGCTTCCTCGGCAAGCTGTTCGGCAGCGCTGAGAAGAATTTCGAGAGACTCAAAGCCCAATACAGCACAACAGAGGCCAACATCGACAGACTCGTCAAACTGCTTGAAGGTCATGAAGAGCAGCTCCTCAAGGACATCGCTCAGCTCGACAAGCTCTATGACAAGAACAAACTCTACTTCAAGGAAGTTTCGATGTACATCGAAGCCGGCAAGCTGGCTCTTGAGAAGGCAAAGAACGTTACTCTCCCTGAACTCGAGGCAAAGGCTAAAGAGACAGGCGCGGTAGAGGACGCACAGGCTGCACAGGATTATGCAGACATGATCACGAGATTCGAGAAGAAGATCTACGACCTCGAACTTTCCAGAACAGTATGCCTGCAGACAGCTCCTGAGATCAGAATGGTACAGAACTCCGACACCATCATGTCCGAGAAGATCCGCTCCACCATCGTGAATGTCATCCCTATGTGGAAGACACAGATGGTGCTGGCGCTCAACAATTACCATACACAGAAGGCCATTGAGGCTCAGCATGCAGTCACAGAGGCTACAAACGAGATGCTCAAGAAGAACGCTGACGCTCTTCACCAGAGCACCGTTGAAACAGCAAAGGCCAGCGAGAGAGGCATCGTCGACATCGAGACACTTCAGCACACAAACGAGCAGCTGATCACAGCCCTCGACGAGATCAAGCAGATCCAGGAGGACGGCAGGGTCGCAAGAGCCGAGGCCGAGAAGGAACTCGCAAGGATCGAGCAGGAACTCAAGGACAAGATGCTTGGTATCGCTGCAAACGCGAAGTGGACAGGCGAGGACATCGCTTCTACAAGAACTGAGTAACAGGTAATGTCAGATAAAGACCGTAAAGACAGAAATAAAACAGAGAAGAGCCGGAGGAGTCCGGCTCTTGCTCTATTGCTTGTACTGCTGATAGCGGCGGCATTCTTTGTGATGTCCGATGTGCCGTTCATCAAGAGTGCCAGAGACGCCGTGATGGAGAAGCTCGGTTATGAATCGATAGAGCCGGGTGATGAATCAGAAAACGGCGGCAATGAGAACGGCAGTAGCAATAAGAATGGAAATGGCAGCAGCTTCAGCGGCGAACTTGACGCGTCTTCGCTTCCTGAATGGGATGGGAATCATTATGTACAGGTGAATGGCAATGTACCTGAATTCCCTGATGAGGTATATGAACGTGCCGGACTTGTAAAAGATGGCGATGGCTGGAAGACCAAGGGCAACCTGCTTGGCACCGTCGACTCAAATAAGCTTACGCCATATGAGTACTACGGAAGTCTTGACAGCCTTGGCAGATGTACGTACGCATACGGATGCCTGGGCAGGGAAACCATGCCTGAAGAAGGCGTCGAGCGCGGTGACATTTCTTCCGTACATCCGTCAGGCTGGGCAAAGGCGCAGAACTGGGAGCGCTGCCACCTGATAGCATGGGCTCTATCCGCGGAGAACGCCAATCCGTCCAATCTTATCACGGGCACACATTATCTGAACTACGACGGGATGAGACCTCTTGAGGAGGAGGTAGAGCATTACATCTGGAACACTGGAGACCATGTGCTTTACATGGCTAAACCATGGTTTGCCGGGGATGAACCGGTGGCCAGAGGAGTGCAGCTGACAGCTGTCTCTCTTGAGGACGGCGGCGAGGGCATATCGTTCAATGTTTATTGTTTCAATGTGACGCCAAACGCTGAGATAGATTACAAGACGGGAATAGTGACAACAGAAGAGCAGGCGGTACAGGAGGCCAGATTGTATGTTATAAATAAGCGTTCAAAGGTATTCCACTATCCGACTTGCGAGGGTGCGCAGAGCATATCTCCGCATAACCGCGAAGAAGTAACGGCGACCCGCGTCGAACTCACTTCGCAGGGGTATACGCCTTGCGGGTACTGCGAGCCATGACACTATTGTTTTTACTTGTTTTTAAGCACCCGGAAGGGTGCTTTTAGATTGACCGCACAGGCGGTTAGTTGATAAAATTTATAAGTATTCTTTATTGGAATAGCTTTATATGTTATCGCTAAAACTTTTGCAGTTATTGGAGAGCAATATAGGAGGTAAAAACTTTTGAAGAAAAAACTCAAAAGAACAGTTGCTCTGTTGACAGTGCTGGCGATGTCCGTACTGCTTCTGGCAGGCTGCGGCGGGTCCTCCGGCGGTGAAGAAGCCCCTTCGGGAAACACCAATGGAATCACGGTCTTCAACTCAAAGATGGAGATCCAGGATCAGCTGCTCCAGATGGCAGAAAAGTATGAGGCGGAGACAGGTGTCCACGTAGAGGTTTATTACTCAAGTGACACGGTCTCGGCTCATATGGCAACAAGGTACGCATCAAACAACCCGTACACACTGTCGATGGTAGACGCCAAGGATATCTATTCCCTGGCTGAAGAGCACGCTATTCCTCTCGATGATGAGGAATGGGTAAAAGACACGGGTTATGCGATCAGTATTGGCGGTCATGTATACGGATTCCCTGTTTGCGTAGAAGCAAGGGGCATCATCTACAACGCCGACGCGATCAAGAAAGTTACAGGCAAGGACTTTGATCCTGAGCAGTACAAGACACTGACAGCGTGGAAGGGACTGATCGAAGAACTCAAGAAGGGCGGAATGGAATCGCCTACGGGAGTCATGAAAGAAGACTGGTCACTCGGAGCCCACTATCTTGCTCAGGTCTACGAAGAACAGGATGATCCTGACGCATTCCTTATGGATCTCAGCGCAGGAAAAGTCAAACTTATGGAGAACGAGAAGTTCAACTCCCTCATGGACACATTCGATGTTCTGATGGAAAACAACTACGCCAAGGCAAGCGCCATCTCTGCAGAGCGTGAGATCTCCGAGAAGAAGCTGGCAGAAGGCGAGATCGCGTTCATGTTCGGCGGTAACTGGGACTGGTCGCAGATCAACCAGTTTGACTACACAGAGAACATGGGCATGATGCCTGTTCCTCAGGATCTTGATGACGGAATGAACGAGATGCTGGTTGGCGGAGGATCGAAGTACTTCTTCATCGACAATTCCTCCAACACATCGGAAGAACAGAGACAGCAGGCCAAGGATTTCCTCAACTGGCTTATCTACAACGAGAATGGACAGTCATTCCTCGTTAACGACTGCGCTCTTGTTCCTGCGTTCTCGAACATCGAACTGCCAATCAGCGATCCGCTTGGCGCTTCGGTAAGCAAGTACACCAACGCCGGCAAGTTGATCCCTAACTACAACTACATGCCTGACGATCACTACGCTATCCTCGGAGCCATGTTCCAGAAGTATCTGGCCGGCATCAGCGATCGCGAAGGATTCGCCAAAGACGTTGAGACGTACTGGCACACAAAGACTCTGACAAGCCACTCAGAATAGGAAAGGAGGACTGAATAATGGAAAGAAACACAATGGCTTATAAGTCAAAACAATTCCTTATGTTTGCAGGTCCGGCTCTCATCCTGTTCTGCATGGTCATCATCATTCCGTTCATCTACGGACTGTTCCTGACCTTCACCAGCTGGGACGGAGTCAGTGCTGAAAAGCCTTTCGTAGGCTTCGCAAACTATGTATCCGCTTTTAAAGACGCGTATTTCTGGTCGGCGATCGGCAGAACGATCATCTACTCGGCGTTCGCCGTGGTATTCGTCAACGTCGTCGCTTTCTTGCTCGCTTACATGGTAACGAGCGGTGTAAAGGGCCAGAACTTCTTCCGTGCCGGATTCTTCATTCCTAACCTGATCGGCGGAATCGTACTTGGTTATGTCTGGAAGTTCGTCTTCAACCGCGCGTTCGTAGCTATCGGAGAGGCGATCTCCGGAGGGACGGTGCCGTCTCTGCTATCTACGACCGGAGGTGCGATGTTCTGCTTGATACTGGTATCAGTCTGGCAATACGCGGGCTACATGATGCTGATTTATGTAGCCGGATTCATGAGCGTATCCGACAGTCTCAAGGAAGCGGCCATGATCGACGGCTGCACTCCTTCACAGGCGATGCGCAATGTGACGATCCCTCTGATGAGGACGTCATTCACAACCTGTATCTTCCTGAGCATTACGAGATGCTTCGTAGTGTACGATGTCAACCTGTCATTGACAAAGGGCGAGCCGTTCTTCAGCTCCGTAATGGCAGCCATGCACGTATACAACAAAGCGTTCACGTATAAGGATTACGGCACAGGCCAGGCTGAAGCTCTCATCCTGTTCATCGTCTGCGCGATAATCGGAATCACTCAGGTATATGTGAGCAAGAAAGGGGAGGTGGAAGCATAATGACTCAGAACGAAAAGGCTGCTGCAGCCAAGAAGAGAAAACACGCCATTATGATCGTCCTCCTGGTCGTTGTATTCATCCTGTTCATCGCACCGTTCATTCTGGTGCTGATCAACGTATTCAAGGATCAGGCTGACATCACCGCGAACCCGCTTTCGCTCATAGGCGAGCACGGATTTACAACGAAGAACTTCCCTGACGCAATGGCAAAGATGGACTTCTTCAATGTATTCAAGAACTCGCTGATCATCACCACATGCGCTACGATACTGACTATCCTCGTATCTGCGATGGCATCGTTCGTTATCGTACGTAACGGCAAGTGGAAAGCTTGCTCAGCGCTCTTCGCGCTCATGATCGCTTCCATGGTGATCCCGTTCCAGGTACTGATGGTACCTCTGGTATCCGTATACGGCGGAGTGTTCGGCATTCTCAACAGCCGTCTCACCCTGATACTGATGCACACGGGCTTCTCTGTATCCATGGCGACCTTCATGTTCCACGGAGCGATCCACTCCAATATACCATTGGAACTCGAAGAAGCGGCGCTTATTGACGGCTGTACCAGATGGCAGACATTCTGGAAGATCGTCTTCCCGCTTCTCAAACCGACAGTTGCCACTGTAGCAATCATAGACGCCATGGCGTTCTGGAACGACTACCTCCTGCCAAGTCTGGTACTTACTGACAAGGAGATATACACGATCCCGATCGCGACTCAGGCCTTCTACGGAACTTATTCCACGGATATCGGTCTGGTAATGGCAGCGCTGCTGCTGGCCATGCTGCCTATACTCATCCTGTATCTCTTCCTGCAGAAGTACATCGTTGCGGGAGTTACTGCAGGAGCGGTAAAGGGCTAATCATAAGTTTGCAAAGGTAAGAACTGATAATCGATGGATAAATTCTTTGACTCCGGGAACCCGGTGATGAAGTTTCTTGCAAGACTGGTGGACCTTGCGGTACTCAACATTTTCACGGTGCTGTATTCCATCCCTCTGGTAACAGCCGGAGGAGCCATGGCCGCAATGAATCACGTGCTGCTGCACCTTGTAAGAAAAGATGAGACATATGTAATAAGGATGTTCAAGGACTCCTTCAGGGAGAATTTCCGTCAGAGCATACCCGAGGGACTGCTGGTGATACTTATCGGTATCATAACCGCGGTCGATATGTGGGCTCTTCACGGATCCGAGTCAAGGCTGATGACTCTGATGATGATCATCATCACGATAGTCGCGGTATTCATATTCGTAACGGCAGTATACATGTTTGCCCTTCAGTCGAGATACGAAAACACTGTGAAGGGAACGATCGTGAACGCGGTCAGGCTGTCGCTGGGCAATCTGCCGAGAACAGCCGGCATGGCGCTCGCATGGATCGCCTGGGTGCTGGTACTTGTCTATCTGCATAAAGCCGCGCCGCTGGCGTTTCTGATCTACGGATTCACTCTTCCGGGTTACCTCTGCGCGATGCTGTATGACGGCATCTTCAGAGATCTGGAGAAAGAGTGACGGATATCAGTCAGGACCGATCAAGTATATTGGAATAAAGGAGATATAAAATGGCAAGTTTATCATTAAAACACATTGAGAAGATCTACGAGAACGGTTATCACGCTGTTCACGATTTCAATCTCGAAGTAGAAGATAAGGAATTCATTATCTTCGTAGGACCTTCCGGATGCGGAAAGTCCACAACTCTGCGTATGATCGCCGGCCTCGAGGACATCTCCGAGGGAGAGTTCCTCATCGACGGAGTCAAGATGAATGACGTAGAGCCTAAAGACAGAGACATCGCTATGGTATTCCAGAGCTACGCTCTCTATCCTCACATGACAGTAAGAGATAACATGGGATTCGCGCTCAAGCTCAGAAACGTTCCTAAGGAAGAGATCGACAAGAAAGTCGATGAAGTAGCCAAGATCCTCGACCTCGAGAAGCTGCTTGACAGAAAGCCAAAGGCTCTCTCCGGCGGACAGAGACAGCGTGTAGCCATGGGCCGCGCGATCGTAAGAAACCCTAAGGTATTCCTCATGGACGAGCCTCTGTCCAACCTCGACGCCAAGCTGAGAGTACAGATGAGAACAGAGATCGCCAAGCTCCATGAGAGACTGGGAACCACGATCATCTATGTAACTCACGACCAGACTGAGGCCATGACACTCGGTACACGTATCGTTGTCATGAAGGACGGAATCGTTCAGCAGATCAACACTCCTGAGCATCTTTACAACAAGCCGTGCAACCTCTTTGTAGCCGGCTTCATCGGATCGCCTCAGATGAACTTCCTCGACGCTGTTGTCGAGATCAAGGGCAATGACGCGTTCCTGCACATCGGTGACGATGTTCTGAAGATGCCTGCTGACAAGGCCAAGATCCTCAAGGACGGCGGATATGACGGCAAGACAGTCGTATTCGGAATCCGTCCGGAGCATTTCGGTGACGGCAGAGGCCAGGAAGGCAAGCAGAACACTCTCAAGTGCAAGGTCGAAGTACGCGAGCTGCTTGGCGCAGAAGTATTCCTCTATGGAGACATCAACGGCAAGCAGTGCACAGCCAGGGTCGATCCTGAAGTGGACCTCGTGAACGGAATGGAAGCTACATATTCAGTGGATATGAGAAAAATCCAGCTGTTCGACAAGGAGACAGAAAAGAGCCTGCTCTGGGCTGTATAGTCAGCGGACAAAGTAATGACAAGGGCTGCCGCTTTCATGTGGCAGCCCTGCTGTATTTTTGATTATCATACGCAGAAGAAGTGCTCTGCATATAGAGATATGAGCATACGTTATATAGAAGAAACAAAACACCTGATACTCGAAACAAAGAATACCGGTTATCACATGAAGATAGACAGGCTTGGTTATCTTCAGCACATGTACTACGGACCGAAGCCGGGGCAGGACGATCTGTCATACGCGTTCCGTTATTACGACAGGGGATTCTCAGGCAATCCATATGCGGTGCGGGATGACCGCACATATTCTCTCGATTCCATGGCTCAGGAATACACATCCTTCGGCGTGGGTGACTTTCGTGTCAACAGCATTGCGGCATCCTGTTCAGACGGAAGCCGATGTGCGGAATTCAAATATGTCTCGCACGAGATAATCGGCGGAAAGTACAGCATACCCGGACTCCCTTCGGTCTATGATGAGGAAGGAAAGGCGCAGACGCTGATCGTGACGCTGATCGATAATGCCGCGAATATCGGTATAAAGCTGTACTATGGTGTATTTGAAGACCTTGATGTTATCACCAGATCCGCGGAGATCATCAACACCGGAAAAGAAATGGTATGGCTGCGCAAGGCTTCATCCATGTGTCTCGAGCTGCCTTATGGAAACTGGGATATGATGCACTTCCACGGAAGGCATTGTATGGAACGCCAGCCGGAGAGGATCAGGCTCTTCCATGGCGTTCACACACTGATTTCCGGCAGGGGGATGTCAAGCCACCAGCACAATCCTTTCGTGATCATTTGCGATCATGAAGCGACGGAAGACAGCGGCGCCTGCTATGGCATGATGCTTATGTATTCGGGAAACCATAAGACCGAGGTAGAACTCGACCAGTTCGAGAGCGTCAGGGTGGTGATGGGACTGAATGATGACAGGTTCCGCTGGGAACTTGAACCCGGAACATCGCTTCATACACCTGAAGTGATACTGACATACGCTGAGGGACTGACAGCTCTCTCGCATAACTATCACCGTACGATACGCAATAATGTCGTGCGCGGAAAATACAAACTGAGCCACAGGCCTATACTGGTCAACAACTGGGAAGCGACGTATTTTGATTTCACAGAAGACAAACTGCTGGGAATAGCGCGCAAGGCCAAAGAACTGGGCATGGAAATGCTTGTGCTCGATGACGGCTGGTTCAGAAACAGAAAAGATGATAAAGCCGGTCTCGGTGACTGGGTCACCGACATCGAAAAACTTCCTCATGGCCTCAGCGGACTGATCTCCAAGGTCAAAGATATGGGCCTTAAGTTCGGGCTCTGGATAGAGCCTGAAATGGTAAGCGAGAACTCAGAGCTGTACAGAAAGCATCCGGACTGGGCGCTGACAGCGCCGGGACGCGCTCCAATGATGGCACGCAATCAGCTGGTGCTCGATCTGTCCAACCCTGAGGTACATGAATATTTATACGAAATCATTTCCGGACTGCTTCGGAATAACGATATAGATTATATAAAGTGGGATTTCAACAGACCGATATCCGATGTCTATTCTCATTCGACACCGTCCGCCCGGCAGGGAGAGGTGCCTCACCGCTATTATCTCAGCCTCTACAAACTATATGACAGGCTGACCAAAGAGTTCCCTGATGTGCTGTTTGAAGGCTGCGCGGGAGGAGGAGGCCGCTTTGACGCGGGAATGCTTCAGTACTCACCGCAGATATGGTGTTCGGATAATACTGATCCAATATCACGCTTGGCCATCCAGTACGGCACATCGTTCGGGTATCCATGCTCAAGCATGGGAGCGCATGTGAGCGCGTCTCCGAACCATCAGACCGGCAGGGCGACACCTCTGTCAACGAGGGGAGTCGTTGCAATGGCGGGCACTTTCGGATATGAGCTCGATCTGTCTAAACTTTCGGATGAGGAATGCGAGGAGATAAAAAAGCAGATTGAGAGATATAAGGAGATAGAACCTGTCATCCATGACGGAAGTCTTTACAGGCTCAGCGATCCGTCCGAAAACAGCAGGTATTATTGCTGGGAAAATGTAAGTCAGGACAGGAACCGCTGCATACTCAGCGTCGTCGTCACAGATCCACAGGCGAATTACACTCTTGTGCATGTAAAGCTGAAGGGCCTGGATCCTGATGCAGTCTATTCAGTAGGAGGAGAGTTTGAGTGCCGCGGAAAGACACTGATGCAAAACGGATACACCTTTCCGCAGCTGACGGGAGACTATCCGGCGAGGCAGGTAGATATTTATAAAATCTGAGGTAGTACAAGTGATCAGCAAAGAATTAAAGAAAGCAAGAGAATATGAAGAAAGGGAGACGGCAAAGATCCCGGAGACGGACAGACCGGTCTTCCATTTTTCGCCGCGTACAGGATGGCTCAATGATCCAAACGGGTTCTCCTTTTACAAAGGTAAATATCATCTTTTCTACCAATACCACCCTTATAGCCCGTACTGGGGGCCGATGCATTGGGGGCATGCTGTAAGCAGCGACATGATCAAGTGGGAATATCTGCCTGCGGCAATGGCTCCGGATACGGAATATGACGGATCCGGATGCTTCTCGGGCACTGCGGTAACGCTTCCTGACGGCCGGCAGCTTCTGATGTACACGGGCTGCGGTGACAGCAGCGAAGATCCGCTTCGCAAGGGCAGATGGCTCCAGACCCAGTGCCTGGCCGTTTCGAAAGAGATAGAGAACGGCGTTGAATTTGAAAAATATGAAAACAATCCTGTTATAAAAGCCGATGACCTTCCTGAAGACTGCGATCCTTATGAATTCCGGGATCCATATATCTGGCAGGCAGCTGACGGCACATACAGGTTCCTTGCAGCAGCAGGCAGAACAGGTGAGATCGGCGAAGACGGGAATTATCTGCATGAAAAAGGCACACAGCTCATACTGTTCAGGAGCAATGACTGTTTCGAATGGGAGTTTGACAAGGTGCTGTTTGAGGACCACCGCCGGATAGGCGTAATGTGGGAATGTCCGAATTTCTTTGAACTGGATGGAAAACAGATACTTATCGCAAGCCCTATGGACATGCATGCCGAGGCCGATGAGGCGGTAGGATCCGTAAGATTTCCGCAGGGAAGCAATGTCTGCTGCATAGCCGGAGAATATGATGAGGAAACTGAGACATTCACCCCGGATGGAGGATATGAACCGGTAGATATCGGTCTTGATTTCTACGCTCCACAGGTAATGGAAGCTCCGGACGGCCGGCATATCATGATCGGCTGGATGCAGGATCCGAAGTATGGAAATTTCGCGGACGCAAGAGATGACCTGACAGGACCGGGACTGCAGTACGCCGTTCCGGTAGAGGATGCGGACGGATATCTCCACGGACCGGAGGGCTCACACACATTCGGTCAAATGACTGTACCGAGGGAACTCAAATACAGGGACGGAAAGCTTTATCAGTGGCCGGCAAGGGAACTCTGTGAATACAGAAAGAACAGACTGGACTATGACGGAGTATTGCTTAAGGATGAGGAGCGCAGTTTTGAGGGCATATCCGGCAGGTTGATAGAGCTTGAAGTGGAGATCGCTCCGTATGAAGTGGGAGCGCCTCTTTACAGGGAGTTCACCATAGACTTCGCAGTGGATGATGAACACTTCATAAGGCTCAGCTACAAACCGGCAAGATCGCTGATCACAATAGACAGAAGCCGCAGCGGCCAGTGCAGTGAGATCACTGCCAGGAGAAGCTACAGGGCAAAGTATTCATACGGCAGTCTCAGCCTGAGGATACTGATAGACAAATGGAGCGCGGAAGTGTTTGTTAACGGCGGCGAGCAGGTGATGTCACTGACATACTATACGCCGCCTGAAGCTGACGGAATAAGGTTTGCGGCCGAAGGCAGCGTCATGATGGATGTAACTGCGTATCAGTTATAAGACTGAGACAGGAGAAGATAATGGCAAGCGGAAGAATGGAATTTCACTCGCAGTCGATAATGCTGCATACTAACTTCAGTTTCATACTGCCAAATGATGTGGAGATGGATGAAGTCCTGGACAAAAGGCATTACGAGCGTGATCCGATGAACCTTATACTGCTGCATGGGCTCACGGGTACTGATACAGACTGGCTTTACGGCAGCATGGCGCAGTGGGCGGCAATACAATACAATCTAAACATATTTATGCCTACCACCGGCAACTCCTTCTATCTGGACAAGGGCTACATGGGAGCCAACACCAGGGAGTATATAACAGAAGAGCTGCCCGCTTACATCGGGAGGACTTTCGGGATAGAGATGACAAGGGAAAACAGCATGATCGGAGGGCTCTCGATGGGTGGCTACGGTTCGCTCTGCGCAGCGCTTTCACATCCTGAAAAGTTCAGGGCCTGCATCGCTCTGTCATCAGCTCTTATAACGGACGGGATCGCGGCAGGCAGTCTTGACGGAGTGGTACCGCCTCAGATGATAGCCGATATATTCGGTGACCCAGAAAAACTAGTGAATTCGGATAAAAACCCGGAGTACCTGTACAAAAAACTGAAAAAGGAAGGCCGGAACATACCTAAAATATACTTTGCCTGTGGCACTGATGACAGCCTTATCGGTCCGAACCGCAAACTGAGGGACTTTCTGGCTTCGGAATCTGCAGATTTCGTTTTTGAAGAAGGCCCGGGCCGCCACGACTGGGCATTCTGGAACGAATATCTGGACCGCGGGATACGTGCAGTACTGGAAGTGTAACAGAGGAATAATATATAATCACCATGCGATAGGAGGGAATCATGGCAGAAATCATTACACTGGGAGAACTTCTCATAGACCTCACACAGAGAGGCACGGATGAAAACGGCAACGGTGAGTTCACCGCGTTTCCGGGCGGAGCTCCGGCAAACGTTGCGGTGGCCGCATCCAGGCTCGGCGTTTCAACAGGTTTTATAGGCAAGGTTGGAGATGACGCTTTTGGACGCAGCCTCGCAGATACACTTAAGAAAGACAATGTCGATATCAGTGGCTTGTATTATGATGATTATCAGCCTACAACCATGGCGATAGTTTCGGTAGACGAAAAAGGCGAGCGTGATTTTTCCTTTTACAGAAAACCGGGCGCTGATACTCAGCTGACCGTCGATGAGGCCGTGGGCGCTCTTTCCGCCGGCATGCCTAAGATCCTGCATGTGGGCTCGCTCTCGCTGACTACATCACCGGGAGATGAGGCATGCGTGGCAGCAATCAAATGCGCTAAGAAGAGCGGAGCTCTCATAAGCTATGACCCTAACTACAGAGGCGCGCTTTGGGACAGTGAAGAGCGCGCGATAGAGATGATGAAGTCGCTTCTGCAGTACGCGGACATTCTCAAGGTATCTGATGAGGAGATGGTCATGCTTACCGGCAGCGAAGATTTCGCCGAGGGAAGCAAGATCCTGGCAGGATACGGCATAAGTCTGGTGATGGTAACCATGGGAGGAGACGGAGTCTTCGTGAGACGCGGAGACTACGCCGAGCAGGTTCCGGGCTTCAGCGTAAAGGTCGCGGATACGAACGGAGCCGGCGATACTTTTGCGGGAGCCATGCTTGCCCAGATCGTCAGAAGAGATGGCCTGATCGAAGGTCTTACAGGAGAAGAGCTTAAATCTTTCGTGACATATGCTAATAAAGCCGCGTCCATCACATGCTCGCGTCACGGAGCTATACCAGCGATGCCGACAGCGGATGAAGTGAAACTATGAACAGAAAAGATAATAAAAGAAGCAGATTTGATGCAAGGCTCGAGGTCTATTATGATGAGCTGAGGCAGCTTTTCATGGACTTATACCATGATGAGCAGGCATTTGAATACTTCCTGGATATGCTCCGGAAAAACTTCAGGGAGCGCAAGAAGACTCTCAAGGACGTAGACGCAAGACGCGCGGCACACCCTTACATGCATCATTCAAACAGGATGATGGGCATGATGCTGTATACGGAGAACTTTGCAGGCGACCTTAATGGTGTTGCTGAAAAGCTCGAGTATTTCAAGGAATGCGGAGTAAAGTATGTGCACCTTATGCCGCTCCTGGACGCGCCGGAAGACAGTGCCAGAAGCGACGGCGGATACGCAGTATCCGATTTCCGCAAGGTAAAACCGGAACTTGGGACCATGGAAGACCTGGAGAAGCTCACGAGCGCGTGTCACCGCAGAGGTATCCGTGTCTGCCTTGATTTCGTCATGAATCACACCAGCGATGAGCACGCCTGGGCAAAGGCCGCGAGAGAAGGCGATCCGCTCGCGCAGAGCAGATACTTCTTCTATGACAACTGGGATATCCCTCGTCAGTATGAAGAGACCATGCCTCAGGTATTTCCGGAGACGGCTCCCGGCAATTTCACATACTTCGATGATATCGGCAAGATAGTCATGACGACGTTCTATCCGTTCCAGTGGGACCTCAACTACGGCAATCCGCTGGTATTCAATGACATGACCGATAACCTGCTGTATCTCGCTAACAGAGGTGTGGACATTGTGAGACTTGATGCCGTTCCGTATATCTGGAAAGAGCTCGGCACCAGCTGCCGCAACCTTCCGCAGGTTCATACGCTTGTGCGCATGATGAACATCGCGTGCAGGATAGTCTGCCCTAGCGTCCTGCTGCTGGGCGAGGTCGTGATGGAGCCGAGCAAGGTGCTTCCTTACTTCGGCACAGAGGATAAGCCGGAGTGTGACATGCTGTATAACGTAACTACAATGGCTACTATATGGCACACCATGGCAACGCGTGACGTGAGGCTGCTGAGGTACCAGCTTCAGCAGATAGAGAATGTGCCTTCAAACTGCATATTCCAGAACTACCTCAGGTGTCACGATGATATTGGCTGGGGGCTTGACTACGGATTCCTGGCACAGTACGGAATGGGGGAGGCTTCGCACAAGAAGTACCTGAACGACTGGTTCACGGGCAAGTACTACGGCAGTCCTTCAAGAGGCGAACTGTACAACGATTCCGAGTGGCTGCGGGATGCCAGACTTTGCGGGACAACCGCTTCGCTCTGCGGTGTCGAATCAGCGCTTTATGAAAAGAACGAAGAAGCTCTTGAGCGCGCGATCGACGCAGATGTCATGCTCCACGCGTGCATGCTGACACTGCGCGGCATCCCTGTGCTGTACAGCGGAGATGAGATCGGTATGCTCAACGACTACGATTACCATAACGACCCGGGAAAGCAGGCGGACAGCCGCAATATCCACAGGGGAAAGATGGACTGGAAGAAGGCCGATGAGAGGTTCGATCCGGCAACTGTTACGGCACGGATATTCAGCGAAATCAAAAAACTCATCATGATACGCAAGTACAATGATGTGTTCCATTCAGACGCACACGTGTATCCTGTAGACACCGGAGACAACAGAGTGCTTGGTATTATAAGGGAGTATGAAGGAAAGCGCCTGCTGGGACTCTTCAACTTCTCGCCTGACTATATAAACGCATGGATCGACGGTGGCGAATACAATATGAAGCCTTACGGATTCCGCTGGATACTCAACGTATTCTATTGATCAGCGATCCCTTTTGTTCAGCAGACAGGCTGAGATGCTTCCGGCAGCAGCCACGGTAATTGAATAAAGCAGAAGACCCGCGGGTATCCCCGCGGTTTTTTGTATGGTTCCGACGAGAGGCTGCGGAGAGATGTGATATGGATTCAGATAGAACATGGCTGCCCATCTGTGAGGAAGACCGGGTGTGGTCTGCATTATAGGTTCAGCAAATACGTTTATCCCGACCGCAATGCAGCAGAGTACCGCGAACAGCCCGAAAGCACGCAGAAGTCCGCGGGCTGATGCATCCGCAGAGCCCGTAAGAAGCACGACCAGGCTTATGAACAGCAGCAGACCGTGCCATATGAATCCATGCAAAGTCAGAGCCGTGTAAGAACGCAGTATATCCTCCGGGTAGATCAGAGTTGCTGCCGCACTGACAAAGGTGTAACCGCCAAGGAAGGTAAGGCATGTCCTGCGTGAATGCTTACCCATTAATGGCAGAAGCACGCACAGATACATGGGTACGGAGCAGAGCTGGAATGGGAAATACCACCAGTCATAGGCCCCGCTGTTGACGATATGGTAAAGGAAGAGCTGCTTCCATATCTCGAGTATCACGAGGATCCATCCCGTGACCGTAAATATACGTGTGGTTTTGATGTCTTTTCTTCCGGAAACAGCTACAGCCAGAAGCACAGCAATGAAAGCTGCTGCCAGCGAAGCTATTATATGGAAGCTGCCGAATAGTTTTGGCGTGTCCATCCTCCACGAGGTCATATTAAGGATAGGCATGATAATTTCTTTCATCACAAAAATGATACTCTTACCGCACTTCAAAAAGCAATTCAACGCTCAAATCCATATATGCTATACTAACTAAAGAGGTAACGATTATGGCAGGAATGAATGAAACGCCCAGCGGCGAAAGAGTGCATATAGGGTTCTTCGGACGAAGAAACGCAGGCAAGTCGAGTGTGGTAAACGCCGTCACCGGCCAGGATCTTGCCGTGGTATCGGAAGTGAAGGGTACTACGACGGATCCGGTCAGGAAGGCAATGGAGTTACTGCCGCTCGGACCGGTGGTGATCATAGACACGCCGGGTTTCGATGATGAAGGCAGCCTGGGAGAGCTTCGTGTGCAGAGGACAAAAAAGATACTCGAACAGACGGACATAGCTGTTCTTGTAGTCGATACTACAAAGGGGTTCAGGAAGGTCGATGAAGAACTGACAGACCTGTTCAGGGAAAGAGGTATACCTTTCCTGATCGCTCTTAACAAGAGCGACATCCCTGAGGACTCTGAAGACTATAACGTTGATGAAGAGGCGATGGGCCTTCTTCAGAAGGTCGCCCGCGGCTGCAGCGGCATGATACATGTAAGCGCTCTCTCCGGAGACGGCATGGATGAACTGAAGAACAGGCTTGCAATACTAAAACCTGAGAAGACTGAGGAACACCTCGTTGCTGACAGGATAAAAGCAGGAGACCTGATAGTTCTTGTCGTACCGATCGACAAGGCCGCGCCAAAGGGAAGACTGATACTTCCTCAGCAGCAGACGATCAGAGACATACTTGATGCCGGAGCGACAGCTGTCGTAGTACAGGATACAGAACTTGCTGATACACTGTCTAAACTGGGTGTGAAGCCGGCGCTCGTGATCACGGACAGCCAGGTATTCGGCAAAGTCGACAAGATAGTTCCGACGGATGTACCGCTTACATCGTTCTCGATACTGATGGCTCGCTACAAAGGCCTGCTTGAGGACGCTGTCAACGGAATCGCGGCGATAACAAAACTGAAAGACGGTGACAAGGTGCTGATAGCCGAGGGCTGTACACACCACAGGCAGTGCGGAGACATCGGGACGGTCAAGATACCGAAGTGGCTGACAGGATTCACCGGCAAAGAGCTGATATTCGAAACGGCGAGCGGAACAGGCTATCCGGACGATCTGACACCGTATGCTCTGGTAGTCCACTGCGGCGGGTGCATGCTAAATGAAAAGGAGGTCAGACACCGTGCGTCAAAGACGGTGGCCCAGGGCGTCCCGATCACCAATTACGGCACGATGATAGCCTGTGTTCACGGCATACTGAAACGAAGCCTGGAGATATTCCCTGAATATTCGAAGCTGATTTAAGCGCGGGAAACCGCGCTTTTGATTTGGGTTTCATTTTTGCAGAATTGTAGAGAATTGGTTTTGTATTTGTTAGAATTAACGGGTAGCATGCTTCTGCTTTTGACTGCTACATAGTAGATATTAGGGACGGAAGAGGAGAATGAATGAGGAAATATAAATGCATATATGACATAGAATTCCAGGACCTCAAGGAGATCATGGATTTTGTTGTCGACAAGTACGCGAACAATACGGCGTTCATCTATAAAACTCCTGACAGAAAAAACAAGGTCGAGATCACATACCGCAAGTTCAGGGACGATATCGATACTATCGGCGCGTATCTGATCAGCAAGGGCCTTAAGGGAAAGAGGATCGTTGTCATCGGCCCTAACTCTTATGCGTGGCTGGCAGCTTATTACGGCATCGTCATCAATGTCGGCGTTGTAGTGCCGCTGGACAAGGGCCTTCCTGAAGAGGAGATCGTGAACTCGCTCGTAAAGTGCAAGGCTGATGCCATTGTCTATGATGAGACCCTTGGCTGGGATTTTGAGAAAATAATCGGCAATAAGGGTGTCACGGTCAAGACTCTCATACCTATGTCGGAGATCTCGCAGGAAGCTCTCGCGGAGCACGCAAAACTTGTCGATCAGTACAGGCCTGAGTTCAAGGTCATCGACAAGCATGCTACGGACATCATCGTGTTCACATCCGGAACGTCCGCGGACGCGAAGGCGGCTCAGCTCTCGCAGCGCAATATCGCTTCAACGATCGCCGCCATGAGAAAGGTGGAGCCTATATTTGAGGACGATGTTGAGATGATACTGCTTCCTCTGCATCATGTATTCGGAAACCAGGGAGTCCTGATGTTCATCAGTAACGGCTGCACCAACGTATTCTGCAGCGGACTGAAGTACATACAGAAGGAGCTCAAGGAATACGGCGTTACCGCATTCTTCTGCGTACCGCTCATCATCGAGTCTATGATAAACAAGGTGCTCAAGACCGCAGAAAAGGAAGGCAAGCTGAAAAAGCTGGAAACAGGCCGCAAGATATCCAAAGCCCTGCTCAAGGTCGGCATCGATGTAAGACGCAAGCTGTTCAAGGACGTCATCGACGGACTTGGCGGAAAGCTGAGATTCCTTATCAGCGGAGCGGCGGGACTCGATCTTAAGATCCTCGAGTATGCTACGGACTTCGGCATCCTTACAGTACAGGGATACGGCCTCACAGAGACCGCGCCTACGATCGCTTCGGAGAGTTACTTCTACAGAAGACCGGGATCGGTCGGACACGCAATGCCGGGAGTCGAGGTCAAGATTAACGATCCTGACGAGGACGGCATCGGAGAGCTTTTCGCTAAAGGACCAAACATCATGAAGGGCTACCTTGATGATCCTGAGGCGGATAAAGAAGTCTTCGTGAACGGCTGGTTCAATACGGGCGACCTTGCGCGCATTGACAAGGACGGATACATCTTCCTGACCGGCCGCAAAAAGAACGTCATAGTTCTCAAGAACGGCAAGAACATCTATCCTGAAGAAGTAGAGGCACTTATCGACAAGATCCCTTACGTCGCAGAGAATGTCGTTATGGGTGAAGAGGAAGGCGACGACTACAGGCTCGTTGCACATGTTGTCTACGATCCTGAGGCGGAAGAACTCAAGGGGAAGAGCATGGAGGAGATCCAGGCTATCGCTGAAGCGGACATCGAAAAGATCAATGATGAGATGCCTAAATACAAGCGTATCAAACAGACATATTTGAGGACGGAGCCTTTCGAAAAGACCACGACTCAGAAGATCAAGCGCCGCAAGATCAAATAACCGAAATAGAATAACTCAATAAGTAACGAAAGCGCCATAGGTTTTATCAATTTTATGGCGCTTTTTAGTGATAGTAAAATTTATGTGTAAGCGGTCGCCGCATGTATTTGCAGCGGCGGCACTTGTATGCGTTTTTATTATATAAAAGGGAGATTGATATTATGGCTGACAATCAAAAAATGTGGGCTGATCTCGGTATGAACCTCGAGCTTCACGACATGCTTTGCGAGGTACTTCCGGGCGCTATCGGTGACGTATTCATGTCGCAGGAAAACAGACCTGCAGCTATGGACTACTTTGACATGGTCCTCGCTGACGTACACGGTCTGAGACCTTCCGAGCTCGTTGAGTTCAGAAAGAACGGCGGCAAGGTATTCGGCACATTCTGCGCTTATGTACCTGACGAAGTAATCTTCGCTGCAGGCGGAATCGCAACAGGCCTCTGCGCAGGTTCGCAGTTCTGGGTACCTGGCGGCGAGAGATATCTGCCGGCTAACACATGCCCGCTGATAAAGGCTATGCTCGGCGCCAGATTCGACAGAACATGCCCGTTCTACAGACTGGCTGACGTCTATATCGGCGAGACAACCTGCGACGGCAAGAAGAAGGCTTATGAGATCCTCGGAACAGACGTGCCTCTGCACGTAATGGACCTGCCTCAGATGAAGAGGGAGAAGGATTATCACAAGTGGGCTGACGAGATCAAGGATCTCATCAAGGTAGTTGAGGAGACAACAGGCAATAAGGTAACTCCTGAGGCTCTGGCTGAGAACATCAAGAAGATCAACGCCAAGAGAGCTGCTCTCCAGAGACTGTACAGCCTCAGATGGAAAGAGAACGTTCCTATCAGCGGAACCGACGTACTGCTCATCTCGCAGATCGCTTACTATGACGATCCTGAGAGATTCGCTGCAATGGTCAACAAACTGTGCGACGAGCTCGAGCAGAGAGTTGCTGACGGTGTGAACCTCGCTGCAGGCAAGAAGAGAATCCTCATCTCCGGCACACCTATGGCTATTCCTAACTGGAAACTCCACAACCTCGTTGAGACAAGCGGCGGAATCGTAGTCTGCGAAGAGACATGCACAGGCACAAGATACTTCGAGAACTTCGTTGACGAGAGCGGCACAAACCTGAACGAGATGGTACAGAACATCGCCAACAGATACATGAGCATCAACTGCGCATGCTTCACTCCTAACACAGCGAGATTCGATGATGTCGTAAGACTGTTCAAGGAGAGCAAGGCTGACGGAGTTATCGATGTAAGCCTCATGTTCTGCCAGACATACGACATTGAGGGCAGAGGCCTCGAAGAGAGATGCAAGGCAGAGGGTATCCCGTTCCTCGGAATCGAGACGGACTACACCGACAACGACGCTCAGCAGCTCAAGACAAGGATCGGCGCGTTCATCGAGATGCTCGGCTAATCGCCTGAGTCATTGCGCTGACGCAACACAGTCAAAAATGGTAATATGGGGGCGGAGGATATCCGTCCCCATATTTACGAACAGGAAAAATGGCAGAATATTTACATTACTACATACTATTTCAAAATCATACGGACGCGACCGCGATGTACCGTTCTCTAAAGGGCAAGGGCATGTATGCCCAGATAAGCCCGACTCCGAGAGAGCTTTCCGTTTGCTGCGGCGTGTCTCTTCTTGTACACGGAGAAGATGTGGACAGGATAAAGGAGATATCGGAGGAAGAAAACCTGGCGTATCTCTCTATAAGCGGACTCAACAACACATTCGACAATACGAGGCATAAATATGGCTAAGAAATATATAGGGATAGATATAGGGTCGACCGCATCCAAGGTGTGCGTGCTTGAAGAGGGCAAGGAGCCTGTTTATGACGTGCTTCCTACAGGCTGGAACAGCAAGATCACAGCGGGCATCATCAAGGAAGATCTCCTGAAGAAGTACGGTGAGATAGATGATTCGGACATCGTGGCCACGGGATACGGACGAATCAGCGTTGATTACGCCGATAAAGTCATCACTGAGATCACATGCCACGGCAGGGGCGGCTATGAGATGATAGGCCGAGACTGCACCATCATCGACATAGGCGGTCAGGATACCAAGTATATAAATGTCAAGGACGGCAAGCCGATAGACTTCCTGATGAATGACAAGTGTGCTGCGGGCACAGGCAAGTTTATCGAGGTCATGGCTAACAGGCTCGGCGTAACTATAGAGGAACTCTTTGAACTTGCGGAGATTGGAAATCCGATCTCGATAAGTTCGCTTTGTACTGTATTCGCGGAGTCCGAAGTGATAAACTATATGGGTGAGGGCAGGAGCCGTGAGGATCTGGCGGCCGGAGTCATCGATTCGGTCGCGCTCAAGGTTGCCACTCTCGTACAGAGGAAGGAGCTCCAGGATACGATAATCATTACCGGGGGCTTTAGCAACAACGAGTTCTTTGCATCGCTGCTGAGCAAGAAGCTGGGCAAAAAGGCGCTCGCGATGCCTGACGGCAGGTACGCGGGTGCGTACGGCGCAGCTCTGCTCGCCCGCGAACGCAGCGAAAAGGCCTGAGGAAAACCATGAGAAGAAAGAAAAACCGCGCGCTGCTGATCATGATATTTGCGCTCATTCTGGCGATATTTGGTGTGACGTCAATGATAATCCACAAGATCGCCTCAAACAATGAGATCGAAGAAGCAAGAAAAGCAGCCGAGGAAGCTGAGCGCGTGCAGGCGGAAGAAGAGGCGCGCGCACAGGAAAAACTGGACAGGATAGCAGAAGAAAAATCCCAGTGGTATCTTCTGCTGGTAAATGAATGGAATGCGATGCCTGATGACTTCGATATAGAGACCGCAGAGGTAGAAGGCGGCTACGAAGTTGACGAGAGAGTAAAGGACGCTCTGAAGGAGATGCTGTCGGACTGCAGAGAGGCTGGCTATTCTCCGCAGATAATCTCCTCTTTCAGGACACGCTCGACTCAGCAGTGGCTATACGATCACACGGCCAACAAGTCCGATACCGCCATACCGGGACACAGCGAGCATGAATGCGGCCTCGCCGCGGACATAATCGACAGCAGCTCGGCCGGATGGAGTGATCCTCTGATAGAAAAGCAGCAGGATCTTCCTGCTCAGCAGTGGCTCATGGAGCACTGCCAGGACTATGGTTTCATACTGCGTTACCCTAAAGACAAGGAAGATGTCACAGGCATCATTTACGAGCCGTGGCACTACAGATACGTTGGCAAGGAACACGCTGCCAATATCATGAGCAATGGCATCTGTCTTGAAGAATATCTCAGAGACATGGACACTTACTACGACCCTCAGTGATTGAATCGAAAGGACGATTATAGTACAATAGCCGCATGAAATTCAGAAGCGCATTAGTATACGGAAAGTTAATAAACCTTGCGATCAACGTGATCGACAAGAGCAGGGGCTCAAATAAGGCAGGCGAAATGGCCATGGCCAAATGCCCCGACATGATGAAACACTTTAAAGGGATAGATCCCTCTAAAGTGCTTTTCATTACAGGAACAAACGGAAAGTCGTCAACCAACAACCTGATCAACCACATCCTTACAAAGCAAGGATACAAGGTGGTGTCGAACCTTGCGGGAGCCAACCTGCTTACAGGAATCTGCACGGCTCTTTTAAAGGCTTCTGATATGTCGGGAAACATCGATGCTGACTTCTTTGTGTTTGAGACGGATGAAAGATATCTGCACAAGATCCGCGAGAATCTCCCTTGCGACAATCTTCTGGTCACCAACATCCAGAAGGACCAGGTGCAGCGCAACGGCGATCCGGACTACATCTACCGCAAGATCTCCAAGGTCGCGGAGGAGTTCGGCATGAGACTCTTCCTGAACGCGGATGAGCCAAGGGCCAACTCGCTTGGCAGAAAGGCGTCGAGAGTCGTAAGATTCGGAACGGCTAAGCACAGCCGCAGCTTCACTAAGGATGACAGCTATGTCACGATGCCTTGTCCGGTCTGCAGGCACAAGATAGAGTTCAGCTATTACAATAATGACAATGTCGGTGGATTCAGATGCGTCCATTGCGGTTTCTCCAATGAGGACGGCGCGGACTATATAACTGAGAACGCGGATTTCGAAAACAGGACGTTCACGGTCAGAGACGTACAGTTCAAAATGCCGTACGACCAGCCGTATATGCTCTACAACTATTCGGCAGCGGTCGCTGTAGTAAAGGAGATAGCAGGTATAGAGCCTGAAGAAGCAGCCAAGGCATTCGCGGACTTCAGCAATATCTCCGGACGTTATGAGACCATCCACTACAAGGGCAAGAACATCAAGTACATGAGGTTCAAGCAGGAGAATCCTGAGACGCTCCAGAACTTCATCAACGTGATCGCGTCAGACCCTGACGAAAAAGTCATAGTAGTGGGATACGGCACTGTAAACGATATCATCCCTTCATACATCAACTCCTTCTACGGATTCGACTGTGATTTCTCCAAGATGATCAGATCGAACGTAAAGAAGTTCCTCTGCGTGACAGACACCGTCTGCTATGACGCGGCCAACAGTTTCATGTACGGCGGAGTAGATCCTTCAATGATAGAGATACTCCCTACCAGCGACGTGAGCGAGATACTCGAGGCGATCGCTAAGCAGGATACTGATAACGTATATCTCACCATGGAGCTTGCAAAATTCGAAAAGATGCAGGCCGTCGCAGGGAAGGAGGGCTAGGATGATCAAGATAGCATGGATGTATCCGGACACTCTTTACCTTCATGGTGAGAGAGGCAACGCTCTGGCGCTGCAGCATTTCTCGGAAGTGCTGGGCGGAGAGGCAGTGCTTGACAAAGTGGATTTTGAAACTAAGGACTTTGATCCGATGGATTACGACATACTGTTCTTTGCGCCGGGAGAGGTCTCGTCATTCGAAGTAGTAGGCGAGGACATGGACCGCTACATGGACAGACTGAAGGAGTTCATCGAAAGCGGAAGGGCTGTCATTGCCACGGGCACTACGCTCGGACTGTTTGGAGGAGAAGTCAGCAGGACCGACGGCACCAAGACACACGGCATAGGATTTATCCCTGCCACCGCGGTCGAGCGCGAGTATGTGTATGGCGATGATGAGCAGATAAACGCGGATTACCACGGCAGGACGATGGAAGTCGTAGGCAACCAGATACAGATGATAAACATCAGCTTCGAAGAGAATGCGGAGTTCAGGCGTTTCGGCTCAGTGGTATACGGCATGGGCAACAACGGCAGGGACGGCATCGAAGGAGTGGTCTATAAGAACTCTGTCTTCACAAACATGCTGGGACCTGTATTGGTCAATAACCCTTGGCTGACCTCTGAGATCATAAGGGCTGCGGCTGAGGCTTCCGGCAAGAATGTGAAAGCGAAGGATCCGGATTTCGAGCTTGAAAGGAAGTCGCTTGAATGCAAGAAGCTGTTCATAGCAGAAAAGAAACCGGGCAGCATGGGACTGTAGACGCGTCAAAAAAAGACAATAAAAAAGAGAGCTGTGCTTCAGCACAGCTCTTTCTGTTATTCAGGTATTCTGGCGTATCCCGCGATCACAGGGTCTGTCAGAGCATATCTTTTCTGTCTGCAGCGGTCGCCGGAGTTGCCTTCGACCGTAAACAGCTTATCATTGACGACCGATGTGACGATACCGACATGATCGAGTTCTTTGTCCTGATTCCAGTCGAAGAAAACCAGATCGCCTGCCGCAGGAGCTTCTTCTTCACCAAGCCACTGTTTGTGCCGCTGGAACCAGGCGGCTCCGTCTGCGACCATGGCGAATGAAGGCGCCTTGTCGTTCTTTATAAAGCCGCATTGGTCCTCACACCAGGATACGAAGATGGCGCACCAGTCAACATGCATACCAAAACCGAACCAGGTCCAGAAAGGCTCGCCGCCTACGTTACCGAGCTGGCTCATGGCAGTGTTGATAAGCGGCTTATCTTCAACGACAGAGGTGAACTGCTTCATTTCTTTGTCGTACTTGTTGTTTCCGATGGATTTGCCGGTAAACCAGCCGGCCGTCGCGAAGACTGCCACAGCAAGGACGGCGGCAATGATCCGCTTTCTTACGCGCTGCTTTTTCTTTTTATTTCTTAATTCCTGTCTTATTTCTTCATCAGTCATACAGAAATTATACAGTATTAGACAAGCGAGAACAAATGCTATATCATAGTGAACAAAGAGAGGACTTTATGATGAGTAAGAACAGATCAAACAAAATACTGATATGCTCGCTTCTGATCCTGGCGCTGATCTTTGCGCTGACAGCCATGATCAGCTCAAAGAAGGCTTATAAGGAGAAACGGGCATCGGAACAGCTGACCGAACTGGACTTCAATTCCATGCAGGCATTCTCCACAGAAAATGCATCGGCAGTCATGGATGCTCTGAAGTCAGGCAACAAGGATAAACTGGGGAAGCTGATGTCTAATACCGGGGGCATAGACGAAGTCATGAACTTTGCCAAGTGGAACAAGGCTGACTTCAAGAACGCCGTGTCCCTAGGTGCCGGCAGTCTTACCGCAGCACCGGATGGGGCAGGCAAGATGGACATCAGTGAAAAATTCTTCGTGGATATCGGGGATACAAAATATGTGCTCTTCATAGAAACTCTCACATCAAGATGGGGCAGGGACAACGATGGAGTCAGCGCCATAGGAGTTACGACTTACGCTCACTTGGATGAAATAGGCTACGAATGGAACGGAGAGCCTGATGAACAGAGCGTACTTGCCGGAGAGCTGTGGTGGAATAAATAAAACTAAATATTAAAGTTTACATATCATCGTTGACGCTTGCATGACCGTCATGTTAAATGGAAACGGCGTATTATGCGTTTCGCCCGTAAAGCGGTAAAATCCGCCGGGCAGAAGGGAAGCAGTGATCATGAAAACGATGACAACAAAGAGTAAAACGGACATTGACAGCCTTGCTTTTGATGTTCGTTCTTTGTTTTTTAGCATAGTATGGCGGAAAAGACCGGCAAGACAGTAAGAGAGACGTTAAAGGAAACTATACAGCTCGAGCGCGATCAGATCAGAGAGAAGATAAAGGAGCTGATCGAAGCACAGTATTCCAGGCTCGAGGAAGAGGCGGAGAGGATCGCGCCGGATTTCGATTACGAAACCGAAGGTGAAAAACTAAAAGCCGAGGAAGCAGAGGAACTCGCCAGAGTGGAGTTCGAGTGGGCCGATTTAGCTGAGAAGGCGGCGGAGCCGGAAGCGGAGTCTGCTGCTGAAGAAGCAGTAACGGAAGCGAAAGAAGAAAAGAAGAAGGAATACGGACCTCTTCCTGAAGCCAAAGTATCCGCTTCAAAGTATCCTAAACCTCCATATGTACCGAAGTCTGCCGCAGGCAGAATGCTGCTGGGAGACAAGCACAGAAGAACTCTCACGGCGGCAGCTGTGATGCTGGTTCTGTTTGCTGCGTATCAGGCATGGGACTATCTGGTGCCAAAGACCGTGCACATCGACTATCTGACATTCGAGGGAATGCAGCACATGGATTACAGCACTACCGCCCGGACTGCCGGCGAAGTGATGGATGAACTTGCGGAAGAAGGGGATAGAAACATCTTCAGCCTGAACGGCAATGAATTCAGCTTCAGCAAAGCCGATCTTCTCGAGACCGGTGAGGATGTGCCTGTAAAAAACGACCTGACGGTAGGGATAAGACACGCGACCGGGGCATCTGCAAAGATAGCCGGAAACAAGCAGACGCTGTGGCTCGTACCGGGCACTGTTGAGGAAAACCTGGAATTAAATGACATAGTCTATGATGGCGATGATGAGATAAAGCCCGCGCTCGATAAAAAGGTCAGCGAGGATACAAAGATCACAGTCAACGAAGTACACTACGATGTAGAAGAGAAGAAAGAAGCAGTAAAAGCAGCTGATAAAGTGATACTCGATCCGTCGCTGACATCCGGAGTCCAGGAGACAACGGAAGGCAATGACGGTGAGGGCATCTTCACATATACGACCAAGTACGTGAACGGCAAAAATAAGGGAACTGAGCGCGAAGTCAAGGAGTGGATCACCGAGCCGCATGACAATGTACTTAGGCTTGGGACTTCTGCGACCGGAAACAAAGGTGAATATGTTGTAGCAAGGACGTTCACGGCTAATACGACTGCGTATACGGCCCGCCCGGGAGCAGGCGGAGCCTTGGGGATGGGTGTACATCTGGGAACCTGCGCTGTAGATCCTAAATTTGTCGCCCTCAGGTCCGAGCTCTGGGTAGAAGGCTACGGATACGCGTTTGCCAACGACACCGGAGGAGCCGTCAAAGGCAATGTCGTAGATCTTTATATGAATTCAAAGGGGCAATGCATAAGCTGGGGAAGAAGAAACATGACAGCTTACGTGATTGTTCCTGCAGAATAGCTCTTTGTGATAAAATATATAGACTGAACGGGAGAAGCCCGGAGGAAAAAGAATGTTCAAGAAATTCAAAGACAGTCCATACACAAAAACCGCGTTTCTGATACTTCTGTGCGGAGCGCTGCTGATCGTTTTCAGCAACTGGATCAGCAAGAACCGCATCTCTATCGGATTCGAGAATATCAACAAGACGCTTGCACCTATCTACATAGGCATCATTTTTGCGTTCATCCTTTGTCCTGTATATAACGGCTGCGTAAAATGGTGCTACGCACGCATGGTAGCGAGCGCAGCCAAGAAAGGATTCTCCATAGGCTCGGTGGTAGCTCAGGAAGACGGCAACCTCATTGTTGACAAACAGGAGAAGACCAGAATACTCAAAGGCGCCAGAGCGATAGCTTCAATCGTATGCGTCGTGATCGTGGTAGGTGTCGTAGGACTCTTTATTTACTTTGTAGTACCGCAGGTGGTAGCAAGCGGCATAAGTCTTGTAAACACCATGCCTCAGAGACTGCTCATATTCTCAGACTGGTGCAATACGCACCTGGCGCACTTCCCGTTCGTAGCGACATGGGTCGATAACCTCGCTCACGCTGAGAACACTGAAGTGCTCCAGTGGATACAGGAACATATCCTGAGCGGGAACGCTGCAAGTATCGCATCAATGATCTCCACCGGAGTCATACAGGCGGTCAAGTATGTAGCGAACGCGTTCATCGGCCTTCTGATCATGGTCTACCTGCTCAACTACAAGGAAAGGCTTTTTGCCATTACACGCAAGATCGTGAACGCGACATGCAGCCAGAAGCACAAGGCCAGTCTCTATGAATTCGCGGGGATAGTCAACGAGACATTTATCGGATTTATCGTAGGCCGCATCATAGATTCGTTCATAATAGGCGTTCTGACATACATAGTGCTGAAGATAGTCGATATCCCGTTTGCGCTGATGATAAGCCTTATCGTAGGAGTGACCAACGTGATACCGTTCTTTGGTCCGTTCATCGGAGCCATCCCGTCGGTATTCATCCTGCTGCTTGAGGAACCGATAGATGCGCTGTATTTCATCATCATAATCGTAGTCATACAGCAGCTGGACGGCAATGTCATCGGACCTAAGATCGTCGGCAACGCCATAGGCATCAGCAGCTTCTGGGTACTCATCTCAGTGCTGGTAGGCGGCGGTCTGTTCGGATTCCCGGGCATGGCTCTGGGAGTACCGGTATTTGCCGTGTTCTACAGGTACGTCAACAAGATGACCGTAGCCAGCCTGAAGAAGAAGGAAAAGCATACAAGGACATCCTACTACTATGTTCTTGAAGCGTATGGACTTGAGGATGATGAGGTAGAGCTTGAACCTGATAAAAACAGCCAGCCTTCCTGGCTGGCGAGGTTCAGAAAGCCAAAGAAGGATGCTTCGCAGAATAAATTTGCCATGGATGATCATGTCGATGAATACGATCCTGATGAGGAAAGCGGCGAATGATGCTGGATAAGACAGTCAAAGCAATAGAATCAATAAGAAGGACTGTGCCTGAAGTGCGTTTGCTTAGAGATGAGCCTATGTGCAGGCACACGTCTTTTCGTATAGGCGGACCGGCTATGGCGCTGGTTCTGCCTGCTAATGAAGTTGAGCTGTCGGCTGTACTCAGCGCGGTAACATCGACAGGCGCCGAGCATATGATCATCGGAAACGGGTCCAATCTTCTGGTTTCTGATGAAGGTTACCCGGGCATCATGATAAAGCTTGCCGGAGACTTTGAAAGCATAGCAAAGAACCCCGAGGATCCGTGCAGGGTCAGGGTAGGAGCTGCCGTCCTGATGTCAAGGACCGCGGCCTTCCTTACCGAGAACGGACTCAGCGGCTTCGAATTCGCCAGCGGCATACCGGGCAGCATAGGCGGCGCCGTGTTCATGAACGCGGGAGCCTATGGCGGAGAGATAAAGGATGTCGTTAGATCCGTACGGGTGATGGATCCTGACGGCAGCAACGTCCGCGAGATCAGCGGAGAAGATATGGACTTTTCATACAGGCACAGCAGGGCCCAGGAGGAGGACATGCTTATACTCTCTGCGGAGATGGAACTTACTGAGGATGATCCGGCAGCGATAGCAGAGAGAGTCACGGAGCTGGCGGCAAGAAGGAATGCCAAACAGCCTGTTGCTTTTCCAAGTGCGGGAAGCACGTTCAAGAGACCTGTCGGAGGCTATGCGGCAGCTCTCATAGAGCAGTCCGGACTCAAGGGATACAAGGTGGGCGGAGCTGAGGTGTCTGAGAAGCACTCCGGCTTTGTGATAAACTCCGGCGGAGCAAGATGCGAAGACGTGCTGGCAGTGATGAGGCACGTGAGAGAAAAGGTATACGCTGATTCCGGCATAATGCTGGAACCAGAAGTAAGGCTGATAAACTGCACTCTTTGAAGATATGGTACAAAGACTGGAAGAACTCAAAAAAGAATATAAGCTGAAATTCGACTACCATACCCACACGATATATTCGAGAGTGGGGCCATATTTTCACGGCAAGGGAAGGGTCATAGACAATGCCCGCGCGGCGGCAAAAAGAGGACTGGCATCTCTTGCGATAACCGACCACGGTCCGTCGGATTTCTATGGGCTCAATCTTAAGAAGATCCCGCAGATCAGAAGGGAGATCGCGGCAGCGATGCATGCATTCCCTAAACTCAAGGTTTACCTTGGGGTAGAGGCGGACATAGTGGATACTCCAAACGGGCTTGATGTTTCGCCTGAGGACTTTGCCCTGTTCGATTTTGTGAACGCAGGCTACCATTACGTGCCAAAGTGCCACATGCTGCACAACTTCGTGGCCTTCCGCGCGCCGTGGCCAAAGAAGCTCAAAGAAAAACTGAGATTCCAGAATACAGAGCGCATCATAAAGGCGCTGAAAAGCAACGACATCAAGATCCTGACACATCCGGGCGACAAAGCGTTCATCGATGAACACGCTGTCGCTAAGGCTTGCGAGGAGACCGGCACCATGGTCGAGATCAACGCAAGGCACAAGCATCCGGATGTGCGAGATCTGCAGATATATAAGAATTATGATATAGATTTTGTCATAAGCAGCGATGCCCACAGGCCTAAGCATGTGGGACGCTATGCCGAGAGTCTGGCGCTCGCGCTTGAAGCGGGCATCGACCCGGCAAGGATAGTCAATATAATCAAGAAATAACGGGAGAAGCAGCGGATATGGAAGTCGTGATAATCACGGGAATGTCGGGCGCGGGACGAAGCAGAGCAGCTGACTGGTTCGAGGACCAGGGCTATTATTGTGTCGACAACATGCCGCCTGCTCTTACTTACAGTTTTCTTGAGATGGCATCCGCGGCAGAGAACAATATAGAAAAGGTAGCTCTGGTAACGGACCTTCGCAGCAGGAGTTTCTTCGGAGAACTATCGGATGTCATAGAAGAACTCAGGGCGCGCGACGATATAGACCTGACCGTGCTCTACATGGAAGCGGCAGTATCCGAGATCGTCCGCAGATACAATGAGGTCAGGCGCAACCACCCTCTTACCGGAGGTCAGGCCAGCGCCAGTGTCATAGAGGAAGAGGTAGAGAGACTCAAAGGCATCCGAAGGAAAGCAGATATCATCCTGGATACCAGCAACCTCAAGATCCCTGAGATGATTGCAGAACTGGACAGGATGTTTTTCGGCGGCGCCGCTTCATCGAATTTTGCGGTAAATATCAGCTCGTTTGGGTTCAAATACGGCATCCCGACTGAGACCGACGTAATGTTTGACGTGAGATTCCTGCCTAACCCGTTCTATGTGGCGAGTCTCAAAAAACTGAGCGGCAACAACCGCAAAGTGAAAGAGTATATCTTCAGGAGCGAGCTGGCGGATCAGTTTGTGAATTCCGCGCACGACCTTCTGAAGTCAATGGTACAGGGCTATATCAACGAAGGAAAATATCACCTCAATATTGCGTTCGGCTGCACGGGAGGCCATCACCGGTCTGTCGCCATCGCCAACGCGGTAGCAGAGGAATTCAAGAAAGACGGGATGAGGGTCAGGGTACATCACAGAGACCTCGACCTGCAGAACAAAAGGGGATAGAAGGGGGCACAGTTGTCATTCTCTTCGGATGTAAAAGGTGAACTGGCGAGACTGAGTCCCGCCAAAAAATGCTGCATGCTGGCTGAGATCGCCGGATTCCTGAGAGCATCGGGTTCCGTCAGGATCACCGGCGGCAGTTTTGCTATTGTGGCAACAACGGAGAGCGCGGCTGTCGCGAGGCACTTTAAGGTGCTTATCGAGACCTACTTCAGAAACAAGGTGGACCTGGCGATAGGCGGGTCGCTGAGGCCTGGCAGCCAGGGCAAGAAAGGCCGCAATACCTATTACATAAACATCAGTCCGAACGAGAAGTCCATGCAGATACTCCGCGAGACGGGAATGGTGCTTATCCGCGAGGGCGACGACTACTTCAGCGACGGCATATATCAGCCGATCGTGAAATCCAAGTGCTGCAAGAGGTCGTACCTGAGGGGCATGTTCCTCAGCTGCGGCACCATGTCGGATCCGCGCAAGGGCTATCATCTGGAATTTGTGCTCGACAAAGAGCAGACCGCGACAGACCTTAAAAGGCTGATCGGCTCATTCGATGATCTATCAGCATCGGTCGCCAAGCGAGGTGAAAACTACATCGTATATGTGAAAAAGGCCGCGTATATAAGCGACATGCTCGGAATAATCGGAGCGGCCAGCGCCATGCTTGAACTCGAAAGCATCAGGGTCAACAAGAGTATGCACGGCGAGATAATGCGCATACTGAACTGCGACAACGCTAACGTGGACAGGACGCTGTCAGCGGCAGAGGAGCAGAAAGGCTGGCTGGCCGGGATAGCAGCTGCTGAGACAGGCAGGATGCCTGAGGCCGGCGAACTGAATGACCCGGCTTCGGATTTTTGGGCAGAAGGGCTCAGGACTCTGCCGCCGCAGCTCAAGGAAGTAGCGTACCTGCGGTTATATAAGCCGGAGGCAAGCCTCACCGAGATCGGAGAGGCGCTGTCGCCGCCGGTCGGGAAAGCGGCAATCAGCAAGCGCTTCGCGAAACTGCGCGCGCTCGCCGAAGGGGAACAGAATGGAAAAGAATAAGATCATAGAATTAGTGATAGAAGATATGCTCGATGACGGCAGGGCCTTTGGCAGATGCGAAGGCTGTGCCGTTTTTGTGAGCGGAGGAGCTGTCCCGGGCGATACTGTCAAAGCGAAAGTGACAAAAGTGAAAAAGTCATCGGCAGAGGCAGCACTCACGGAAGTGACTGTCCGTTCAGATGACAGGATCACCGCGGAATGTCCGTACTTTGGGGAGTGCGGAGGCTGCGCGATGCAGCAGCTTTCCTATGAAGCTCAGAGAAGATTAAAAACAGAGCAGGTCAAGGCCAAGCTGAAGAGGCTGGGCGGTATAGAAGACCCAAAAATCGATGACTGCATAGGCGCGGAGACGCTGAAGTATTACCGCAATAAGGCAGTGTTTGCCATCGGACCGCACGGAGAGGTTGGCTTCATGAAAGGCAAGAGCCATTTCGTTCTTGATATAAGCGACTGCATGCTGCAGTCGGATGCCGCCATGGTCTGCGCTGACGCGCTGAGAGCATTCCTGAAAGAGACAGGAGTCAGATGTATCACCCAGTTGACAGTAAAGACAGCGTTCGGCACCGGTGAAGTGATGGCTGTTCTTGATTCGGAAAGCAAGGAGATCCCGCAGATAGAAAAACTCATAGGCATGTTCGATGATGCCGTCTACAGCCTGAATGAAGATGAAGAGGGTGGTTACAGCCTTGAGTCTGTTGCCGTGATACACAAGGGCAAATGCAGAGTCGTCGCTGGCAAGCCGACTATCACAGACGAATTCATCACGGATGGTGGCATCCTGCAATTTGAGATAAGCCCGCAGTCTTTTTTCCAGGTGAATCCTGAACAGATGGTGAAACTGTATGACAAGGCCGCGGAGTATGCTGGTCTGAAAGGCGGGGAAACCGTGCTCGATCTGTACTGCGGTGCAGGCACCATAGGCATATGGCTTCTTGAAAAACTCAGGAACAAAGACATCGAAGCATTTGAGAGAACAAAAGTGATAGGCATAGAGTCGGTCAAACCGGCTGTGCTGGATGCCAATAGAAACTCGGTCATCAACGGACTCATCAACACCCGCTATTTCCATGGAAAGGCGGAAGAAGAACTGCCGGGCATGATGGGTCTGGCAAAGCTATGTAAGTGGAACGAGGTCAATGAGCGTGTAGAACGTGAGCCGGAGATAAAGATAGAGCATGCGGACGTGGTGGTTCTTGATCCTCCTCGTGCCGGCTGCGACGAGGCGCTCCTCGCTGCGGTGGCTGCTGCGCAGCCCAGTCGCATCGTCTACGTCTCATGCGATCCCGGCACCCTGGCCCGTGACATTAAATACCTGAATGCAAACGGCTACGAATTCATCGAAGCCACACCGGTAGACCAGTTTCCATGGACCACACACATCGAGGCGGTAGTATTGATGTCTAAAGACAGGTAGTGGCTGTATGGTCCCGGCAAGTACGAAAGAACCGGGGAGAGGAGCGGATAAAAGTGGAGAGGCCGTTGCCGGATAAGACGCTTTTACATATGATAAGTGAAGACAGATCGACCGGCTGTTTTACGGCGCCTGATAACGTGGCCGCCATTCCGGATAGAGCTTTCGCGGGAAACAAAAGCCTGATACATGCAGATCTCAGAAATGTCAGGTATATCGGGGCCCGGGCCTTTCAGGAATGTTCAAATCTGGAATCGGTTGAGATGAGCAATGCTGCTGTTATAGGCCCCAGAGCTTTCGAATTCTGCCGTTCTCTGCGCAGAATCTCTTTCGGGAACGTCACGGATATCGGAGATGAGGCGTTTCTGAACTGCAGTATGCTGGATATCCCGGAACTCCCGCGTACGCTGATCTCGGTCGGCAATGCTGCATTTTCGCATACTGCCGTGCGCCGTATCGATCTGCATTGGATGGAAGAAATACCATCATCACTGTGCAGTTACTGCACAGCGCTTACACACGCGGATATCAGCCGCGCACGGGTGATCGGTGAAGATGCTTTTGCGGGATGCAGCGCTTTATCGCGTGTGAAAATGGAATCTGCAGAAAGGATCGGTCACAGGGCATTTTATAAGTGCAGGTCATTCACTCCCGGGACATTGCCCGGTACCCTGCTGTCTGTCGGCGATGACGCGTTCGATTGCGTCAGGGAAGGGACCGTTATACCTGAGAGAGTAAGGGAGATTGGAAAGAACTGTTTTGGCCCGGTCGATAAAAAGAAAAGCATCAGACTTTATGAACCGTCACTTTACTGCTTCAGAAATTACTTTCCTGACGAATGCGTGAGAGAGGATGGAGAGGAAGTGCACTTTCACCTGTGGGAGAGTTCTATAGACGTTGCCGTTCTTGATCGAGATGGCAATATAAGCGGATTTTTGCCGCTGTATTCCGATCTGGATCCGGAGTCGATCCGCGCTATGAAAAGTGCTTTCAGAGAGGACAATACTTTTGACTATTCATTCCTTGACACAATATTGTTCACGGGAATGAGATGGAACCAGAGAGCAAAAGACAGGCTTGCTGTCATGAGGCTGATATACCCGTTCGAACTGAGTGAGCCTGTCAAAACGGAATATGTCTCTTATCTCAACAGGCATCTGGATCGCATCGCGCAGCATGCTGTCAGGGACAGAGATATCGGTATTCTCTCATTTCTCTGCGACAAGGGTCTGATTTTCAGCGGGAATATTCTGGGAATACTGGACTACTCCATTTCACAGTCAGCATCTGAATGTACCGCTTTTCTTCTTAAGTGCCTGTCAGAGATGGATGGACACAAAAATATGATCCCTGATGAACTATGAGTACCGGTACAGATAAGGACATTTTAATTAAACAAGCTGCGCATGATGTGCTTTCACTGGCACGCAGCATCCTGATGGTAAGGCTTCGCTTCATGGACATCGCGCTTAACAGGCTTGAGATTCTCCCTGAGGATAATGCGACGCTGTCGACGGACGGAACAAGGCTCATTTACGGACCGGAACATATTCTGCGGCTCTATAAAAGCGAGCGCGAAAGGCCGGTGAGGGATCATCTTCATGTGATCCTTCACTGCATATACAGTCATATGTTTGTCGGGAACATTGCCGACAGGAAGCTTTGGGATCTGGCCTGTGATATCGCTGTTGAAAGCACCATCAATGATCTCGGGGCCCGCGTGGCAGAGACATCAAGACAGGAGCTTCAAAGATCTGTGACGGAATGGCTGAGGTCTGAGGTAAAACTGCTTACCGCCGAGAAAATATATCATTATTTCAGGGAAACAGGTATAACTGATGCTGAGACCGAAAGGCTCAGAAGTCTGTTTGAGGCTGATGATCATTCCGGATGGTACGGACCGGAGACTGCAAACAGCAGATATGAAGAGAGAACGAACGGAAAAGATGAAGGCAGCCCCGTAGATGAAGGCATCGAACTCATCCCGGATGAACTCGACGATGGCATAAATCAGAAGAACAGATCCCTGCAGCGCAGGCCTCTTGAAGAAGCGGAGGAAGACTGGAAAAAAATAGCGGAGAAGATACAGGAGGATCTGGAGACCTTCTCGAGAGAGCAGGGGGATGTTTCAGGAGTACTGACTCAGAACCTCAGGGAGGTCAACCGCGAAAGATATGACTACGCATCATTTCTGAAGAAGTTTGCCGTATACGGGGAGACAGTGGCCGTAAATGATGAAGAGTTTGATTACATATATTACACATACGGACTGAAACTCTATGAGAACATGCCTCTGGTAGAGCCGCTGGAATACAAGGAACTCAGACGAATAAAAGAATTCGTGATCGCAGTCGACACATCCGGCAGCACTTCGGGCGAGCTCGTTCAAAGATTTCTTCAGAAAACCTACAACATACTTAAAACGACTGAAAGCTATTTTTCGCGCGTCAATATACACATAATACAGTGCGACGCGGACATACAGGACCATGTAAAGATCTGCTGCGAAGAGGATTTTGATAACTACATCAGTACGATGCAGATCAAGGGACTCGGAGGAACAGACTTCAGACCTGTTTTCGATCTTGTTGACAGACTGATAAAGGCCGGGGAGTTTACTGACCTGAAAGGACTCTTATACTTTACCGATGGGCGCGGCACCTATCCCGCCCGCAAGCCTGATTACGAGACGGCATTCATATTTCTTGACGATGAATACAACGAGCCGGATGTGCCGCCGTGGGCGATCAGGCTTGTGCTGCAGAACGAAGACGTATATCGCTAATTGAAAAACAGATCGAAGGAGATATCGCCGTGAATATCAAAGACGCAAAAGAACAGATAAGAAACGCGATCATCGCATACTTCACCAAGGATGAGTATGGAGAGTATCAGATAGCCATTGAAGATCAAAGGCCAGTTTTCCTTATGGGGCCTCCGGGAATAGGCAAGACTGCCATAATGCAGCAGATCGCATCGGAACTGGGAATCGGACTGGTCTCATATTCAATGACACATCACACGCGCCAGTCTGCACTTGGGCTGCCGTATATAACACAGAAGACATACGGAGACATGGAATACAGTGTTTCCGAGTATACGATGTCCGAGATCATCGCATCTGTTTACGACCTGATGGAGGAAACAGGGATCCGGGAGGGCATACTATTTCTGGATGAGATCAACTGTGTATCCGAGACTCTTGCTCCGTCGATGCTGCAGTTTCTTCAATACAAGATATTCGGCAGACACCGTGTTCCGGACGGATGGATAGTTGTGACCGCAGGCAATCCGCCTGAGTACAACAATTCCGTACGGGAATTCGATACAGTGACCTGGGACCGTCTAAAACGCATAGACATCGAACCGGATTATCAGATATGGAAGGAATATGCTCTTGACCGCGGAGTACATCCTTCGATCTCGACATATCTTGACATCAAGAACAGCGATTTCTACAGAGTGGAAACAACGGTTGAAGGAAAGTCCATAGTGACCGCAAGGGCATGGCTGAATCTGTCGGACATGATCAGGCTTTATGAGCAGAATCATATTGATGTCGACGAGAAGATGATAGGCCAGTATCTGCAGGACAGGAGGGTAGCCGCTTCCTTTGCGAATTACTACGATCTGTTCAACAAATACAAGTCCGACTATCAGATCGACGACATATTGAATGGCAAGGCCGGTGACGAAATAATAAAGCGTGCACATGAAGCCGGATATGATGAGAGATTATCGCTTCTTGGACTGATTCTGGACAGGGTCGGCAGAGATCTCAGGCAGGTGTATTACAGTGAACAGATCCTGACTGAAATGCGTGATATACTCAGCGGTCTCAAGGGAGATATCGAAACGTACACTAGATCGGCAGCCAAACTGATAGACGCCGCGACAGAGGTCAAAAGAAGCGAACTTGAAACAGGCAAGAGGTCAAATTCTCTTTCTGACGACAGGCGAAAGATACTGCACGGGACCATTGACTGTCTCGAGACAGAGATGAAAATGCTTGCCAAGGAAGGCGATCCGTCCGGAAAAGAAGCTTTTGAAATGATAAGAAAAGATTTCAACGCCAGCCGGGCAGAGCATAAGGATCGTGTTGAAGAGGCCGGCGTGGAACTTGATAATGTGTTCACTTTTGCAGAAGAGGCTTTTTCTGAAGGACAGGAGATGCTGATCATCCTAACTGAGCTGACAAAGGGGTTCTACTCTGCGTACTTTATAAGCAGGCATGGATGCAGCAAATACTTCAAGCACAACAAAGAGCTTTTGTTCTATGAAAGACAGAACGATATACTCAGGGTAATAGAGGATATCGACTTGTAAGTGCTGAAAAACAACTGAAAGTTAGACTCACATCATGCATTTTGTTGACGCCAAAGGAATACTGACCGGAAACAGCGACTATTATGGAATGAATATATACCGTGGATGTTCCCATGGCTGTATTTATTGCGACAGCAGAAGCAAATGCTATCAGTTTACACATCCATTTGAAGACATCGAAGTTAAAAGGAATGCGCCGGAACTATTAGAAATAGCGCTTAGATCCAAGAGGAAAAGATGCATGATCGGGACCGGGGCGATGTCTGATCCTTACATGCATTGTGAAGAGGAATTACGCCTGACAAGAAAATGCCTTGAGATCATTCGTAAATATGGATTCGGGGCAGCAATACAGACAAAGTCCGACCGCATACTTCAGGATATCGATCTTCTTGACGAGATAAACCGGTCCGCAAAATGTGTGGTGCAGATCACGCTTACTACTTACGATGATGATCTGTGCAGCATACTGGAGCCTAACGTCTGTAATACAAAGCGCAGGATAGAAGTGCTTGAAAAGATGCAGGAAAGAGGTATCCCCACAATAGTCTGGCTGACTCCCATCCTCCCGTTCATAAATGATACTGAGGAGAACATCACATCCATAATGAACGAATGCGTCAGAACAGGAGTCAAAGGAATCATCGACTTCGGAATGGGACTGACTTTGAGAGAGGGGGATAGGGAATACTACTACTCTGCTTTGGATAAGCATTTCCCCGGCTTGAAGCAACGATACATACGTACATACGGCAATGCATATGAGCTGCCAAGCCCAAACGCAAAAGAACTGACTGCTGTTTATAAAAGGATATGCAGGGAAAACAGCATGATGTCTACTCCGGAAGAATGTTTCAGCTTTATGAGGGAGTTACCTGAGAAGAATTCACAGATCAGCCTATTCGATCTATGAGCAATATATAAGGAACAGATAATGATAATCAATGAAACATGCAAGGCGTGCCAGCTGAATAAGAACATAAACTTATATCCTGCGGATGCGCCGGCGGAAAAGGTAAAGGTCTACCAGTCAAGAGTAAGAGACATCCTTGACATATGTGACGGGCTGACCACACCGCAGGTCGCAGAGCAAATGTATGACCTGAGGCGTGAGCTCTTTGGGGCAGATAAGGACTACACAGAGATAAAACGCTATTACAATAAGCTGATGCTTTCGCTTCTTCCACATATGGAACAACAGGTCTACGCTGCGGAGGACCCGCTCAAAAGGGCTGTGCAGTATGCAATGGCCGGCAATTATATCGACTTTGGCGCCCTGAAGAGCGTGGATGAAAATGAGCTGCGCAATCAGCTGGATCAGGCAGCTGAGATCGCGATCGATGCAGCTGTGCTTGACAGTTTCCGCAAGGATATTCTGTCAGCGCGGCAAATGGTTTATTTTACAGATAACTGCGGCGAAGTAGTGGCTGACAAGCTGCTCATTTCCGTTATACGGAGCATCGCACCTGAAATAGAAGTAACTGTGGTGGTGCGGAGCAAACAGGCAGTTAATGACGCGACAATAGAAGATGGCCGGCAGATCCGGATGGAGGAATCAGCGACTCGCGTGATCGGCAACGGAAACGGCATGCCGGGAAATGTGATAAGCGCAATGTCTCCTCAGGCCATGAAAGCGGTCGATAAAGCAGACCTTATGGTGTCAAAAGGCCAGGGCAATTTTGAGGGGCTCAGCGGATGCGGACTGAACATTTATTACCTGTTCCTGTGCAAATGCGAAACGTTCATGAAAAGATTTGAAGTGCCGCAGTTTACAGGAGTCATGGTGCGTGAATAGGACCTGGTATCCTGACAGCGCGAAACACCTTTTATCACACTGGGATTATAACAATGAAGAAAGAACTTGAGCATTTTTACATAGGCGACTCATATGGCGGCAACCAGGATTGGTTCGACACGTTCATGATGCGAAAAGGCGGCTGCGCTGTGGAAACAGCATGCGACATGAGCATTTATCTTGCGATGCATAAAGACGTCGAAAGAGTATATCCGTTTTCCTTCGGTAAGGTGACGACAGTCACAAAAGAAAACTATGTGGGATTCGCGTATCTGATGGAACCCTATCTGAAGCCAAGGCTGTCAGGCATATATTCTCCGGAATTGTATATTGGCGGATATAACAGGTATCTGGAGATGCACAGCGTTGAGAATATAGACATGTATATCTTCAGAGGTGACGAGCCTTATGAGGAAGCGGTCAATATTGTCAGAGAACAGATCGACGCAGGCTATCCGATCCCAACGCTCATACTGAATCATCGAAACAAGGCTCTTCGCGATTATGAATGGCACTGGTTTCTGATCAACGGCTATGATGAAAGCGATGACGGCTTCATGGTCAAGGCCGTGACATACGGCAGTTGGAGATGGATCGACCTCAAAGATCTGTGGGACACGGGTTACAGCCGCAAGGGCGGATTCGTGATATATGAGATCCTTAAAGATAAGAAAGAAGAGATAAGTGAAACGGTCCGTATAAGCGAGCTGGCAGAAAAAAACGGTTATGACAATAGGTTGAACACTATAAAGGACATTGTTGAACTAACCGGAGCTCAACTTTTAGACGCAAAAGAGATGGCCGATGAGTATTATGATAACGGCACAGACCGTGAACTTAAGGTGAACCGTAGCAACAAAAAATTCGGCTTGTAGGTGAAAACCGGGGATGACAGTATGGATTCGATTCTGATCAAAGATACGACAAAAGAAGAACGCGAACGGATAGTCGCGGAATCCATAGGGAACATCAACGGCTCCTGTGACGGTTGCGCTGCCGGGCTTGCGGAGATGTATCAGGATTACATCGATGGCAAGAAGGAGATCCGCGATATCAACATGGAGTTTAGTGCGCAGCACACGGCAGTAACCGATGACTTCGATGAAGACATCCATGATCCATGCCTGCGCTTTCAAAGATAAAGGAGAGAACTGAATGAAAATAGCATGGTTCTGCATACCGGCACACGGACACACCAATCCGACTTTGAGACTTGTAAAGACCCTTACTGATGCCGGACATAAGGTCTGGTACTTTTCATTTGAGGAGTTCAGAGAAAAAATTGAGAAAGCCGGAGCGACTTTTATTGGCTGCGACGGTTATGATTTTGAGATGGAAGACAAGGAGAATGCAGACCGTGTCGGCAAAGACAAGGTGTTTGCGACAGAACTCCTTGTTTCCTCGACACTGGCGCTCGATGAGATGACAACGCGTGTAATAGGCGAGATCAAACCTGATGTCATCGTTTCGGATTCCGTAGCCTTCTGGGGCAAACTCGCGGCAATGAAGCATAGTCTGCCGTATGTATCTTCGACAACTACATTTGCCTTCAACCGCTATTCGGCCAAATATATGCAGGAGAGCGCATGGGACATCGCCAGGATGCTGATTGCCATGCCCCGTATAAATAAGCAGCTTGAGCGTCTCCGAAAAAAAGGATATCCGGTAAAAAGCCTTCTGGATATAGTCCAGAATGACAACGATACCAATACTATCGTGTATACATCGAAGTATTTCCAGCCTTGCTCGGATACGTTTTCTGACAGATATCACTTCATCGGTCCGTCCATAAGACCGGTCACTGCACCTGTGGAAAAAACTGCGGACAAGACCGTTTATATATCAATGGGAACAGTAAATCAGAACAGGCAGTTTTATCGCAACTGCATAAATGTGCTTGCGGCGACCGGCTGGCAGGTGATCATCTCTATGGGGACAAATACCGATCATTTTGATGATCTGTCGGATAATATACAGGTTTATGAATCGGTGGATCAGATGGCAGTCCTGTCGATAGCAGATGCGTTCATCACTCACTGCGGCATGAACTCAGCTTCCGAAGGACTGTATTTCGGTGTTCCTCTCGTATTGTTCCCGCAGACACCGGAGCAGGATGCCGTGGCAAAGAGGACGGAAGAACTCGGCGCGGGAGTCAGGCTCAAATCGATATCCGAAGAGGATGTTTTAGACGCGCTGACCAAAGTCATCAGTGAGCCGCAGTACAAGGATGCTGCAATGCGTGTTTCCGAAAGCTTCAAGGCCTGCGGAGGAGCACAGGAAGCAAAAGAGTTTCTTGAACAGATCACAGGCCAATAAAGAATCATTATGTGCTGCAGATACTATTACGCAGATCAGATCCGCGACATGCTGGATGACCTGATCGCCTCACAAACTATCAAGACTGCCGAACCACTGCAGGTGGAGCCGGGACGGGATATCCGCCCCTCGGATGCATCTGCGGTGATTTATCGTGATGGAGAGGATTTGTCAGTTTCCAACATGAAATGGGGCTTTGAAAACCCATATGCGAAGGGCCTTATCATCAACGCCCGATCTGAGACGGCAAGAGAAAAGAATCTGTTCAGCGACAGCATAATGAACCGCCGCTGTGTCATCCCTGCAAGCGGTTTCTATGAATGGGATGTGTATAAGGCAAGATTCAGATTCTTTTTACCGGGCGAGCTTCTTTTTATGGCAGGCTTCTACCGTGAAGAGCAGGGTGTGCCAAGATACACCATCCTGACAACAGAGGCTAACGGATCCATGAAGCCGGTCCATGACAGGATGCCTGTCATGATCGGCAAAGATGAGATCCGGACATGGATATCAGATAACGAAAGGCTTTCTGAATTTCTTGAGAGGCCGCAAGTACGGCTGATCAGAGAACTGGACTCGGGACAGATAAGAATGGACTTCGGGATAGACTCCACGATGCGTAGGTAGTGCCCCTTCGGCATATGTGATAATTTAGTGCCGCAAGGAGGTAAGAACCATGGACAGATATGTTACCGGAGCTGTGATACGAAAGCTCCGTGAAAAGAAAAAGATAACACAGGAAGAGCTGGCGGGCTTGATACATGTCAGCGGCAAGGCCGTGAGCAAGTGGGAAACAGGACAGGGCTTCCCTGACATAAGCCTGCTTGAGCCGCTGGCAAAGGCACTCGACATATCCGTTATAGAATTGCTGTCCGGTGAGGATATCAGAAACACGAATCGCTCTTTCAAAATGGCGAGAGGAAAGTTCTATGTCTGCCCGGTCTGCGGAAATGTCATCATCGCAACAGGAGAGACGGTAGTGAGCTGCTGCGGTATAACGCTGCCGCCTCTTGAAGCAGAACCCGCGGATGAGGAACATGCTATCCGCAAGGAGGTTGCTGAAGACGAGTATTACGTTTCAGTCGGCCATCCGATGACAAAAGAGCATTATATATCATTTCTGGCAGCGGTCTCCGATTTCGGAGTCCAGCTTGTAAAGCTCTATCCGGAAGGAAACGCGGAGGCAAGATTCAAGATCGACAGGGTCAGAACAGTCTACGCGTATTGCAACAGACACGGCTTGTTCTGCGTATAAAAAACATTTTTGATCGCCCCGGGAAACCGGGGCTTTTTCATTTAATACAATAGAAGGAAACAGTGTATAATGGATTCAGAAACAATGAAAACGCGTTTGAATCACCCTTTCGGTCCTTTATATGATGAGAACAGCCGGGTACTTATACTCGGCTCTTTTCCGTCTGTGAAATCCAGAGAACAGAACTTCTTCTACGGGCATCCGCAGAACAGGTTCTGGAAGGTGGTTTCCATAATATTTGAACAGCCAGTGCCGCAGACAGTAGAAGAGAAGAAACAGCTGATACTCAGCAGTGGCCTGGCGCTTTGGGATTCAATAGCGAGCTGTGAGATCACGGGCTCATCCGACTCCAGTATCAGGAACGCGCGAGCCAATGATATCCGGATCATCCTGGATAGCTGCAATATTGAGAGAATTTATTGCAACGGTCGCAAGTCACATGAACTGTACAAAAAATATATAGAACCGCAGACCGGACGTGAGGCGGTATGCCTGCCTTCCACCAGCCCGGCCAATGCGCAGTGGACACTGGAGAAGCTGATCGAAGAGTGGTCAGTTATAAGGGGATAAAAATGAAGGTCATGGTCAGCGCCTGCCTGCTTGGGCAGAAATGTAAATATAATGGCGGCGACAATTACAGCGACAGTGTGATCGCGTTCACTGAAGGCCACGAAGTGATACCTGTCTGTCCGGAGATGGAAGGAGGACTTCCTGCTCCGCGTATCCCGTGCGAGATCGTGAACGGCATTGTCATGAACAGCGCGGGTGAGAACAAGGACCGTGAGTTCAGAGAAGGCGCGGAAAAGTGTCTGAAACTGGCAAAAGAAAAGGAAATCGACCTTGCCATACTGCAGCCCCGCAGTCCGACATGCGGCGTTGGGCACATCTATGACGGGTCTTTCTCGGGGAAGATCGTTGAGGGGAACGGGGTGTTTGCTTCTCTTCTGATAGAAAACGGCTTTAAAGTCATGAATGCCAATGACCTGAGATTTTTTGAACTTCAGGATGAGAAGTACAGAGACTTCCAGGCTAAACTGATCCCCAATATAGATCCGGAAACTATGATCGGCATACGCACGCCTGAGCTCAGGAAACTCGCAAAAGAGATGGCAAAAGAATCGGATACCTGCAAGTTTCTTGCAGCGCTGCCTCACAGGTGGTTCGACGAGAATCAGCTGCACGCGTTCATTATCTCCCTGACAAAGGACTTTGACACATGCATAGCACAGGTCGAACGCTTTCTGCCGTATATAGACAACTGGGCAACATGCGACCAGCTGTCGCCTAAGGTGTTTGGAAAGAATAAAGAAGACCTGCTTAAGCATATAAGGGAGTGGCTGAAGTCGGATAAAACATACATTATACGTTTTGCTGCCGGCATGCTGATGCAGCACTATCTGGATGATGATTTCGACCCTGAGTATCCTGAGATGGTGGCTGCGATCGAGTCGGACGAGTACTATGTCAACATGATGCGGGCGTGGTACTTCGCGACGGCACTGGCAAAACAGTATGATGCGGTCATCCCATACATAGAGGAGAATCGCTTGGATAAGTGGACTCATAATAAGACTATACAAAAGGCGGTCGAGAGCTACAGGATAACTCCGGAGCAGAAAGAGTATCTTAGGGGACTAAGGATCAAATAGAACTGATGACAATAGAACAGAAGGTGTTCAGCCGGAAGCGATTCAATATCAAGCGGTTGGCAGACTACGGATTCATTAATAACTATGCATGCTACTCACTGTCAAGGGACTTTCTGGACGGTGATTTTACTGCCGAGATAAGGGTTTATGAAAATGGCATGGTGAACGGCAGAGTAATGGATAACATGATCGGCGAGGAATATACGCCTCTTCGCATGTCTAACTATGCCGGAGCATTTGTCGGTTCAGTCAGGGAGGCTTATGAAGAGCTTCTGCGCGACATTGCGGATAATTGCTGCACGGATGTTACCTTTGCTTCGGACCAGAGCAACCGCATCGCTGCTTCCATACTCGACAGATACGGGGTGGAACCGGACTTCCCATGGGAGGATGAAAAACACGGAGCTTCCGGAGTGTTCAGACATGGCAGCAACAATAAATGGTTTGGGCTTATCATGAACATCGACAGGAGGCTTCTGGATAAGGGCACTGATGAAGAGGCCATAGATGTACTCAACCTCAAGGCGGATGAGAACAAGACAGCCGCCCTGCATAAGATAAGAGGCATATATCCTGCGTATCACATGAACCATAAAAAATGGATATCTGTCACGCTGGATGACACTCTGGAGGACAGGGATGTCATGGATCTTGTTGATGAGAGCTTCAGGCTGACATCAGGTGCGGCAAGACCAATGAATGAGAAACTCATGCGCGAGGTATACGCGGTCGCAGACAGCATACCTCCGGGCAAGGTGATGTCGTACGGGCAGATCGCCGCGGTCCTGGGACGGCCAAAGAACTCAAGGCTCATCGGAAAGATAATGAGCCTGGCGGACAGATACGGCGACCACCCCTGCCACCGTGTCGTGAACAGCGCGGGACGTACTGTGCCTGGCTGGCCGGAGCAGCGGGAGCTCCTTGAGGCAGAGGGTGTGACTTTCAGAAAAAACGGTAATGTGGACATGGAGAAACACCGCGCAGAGTAAGAGGAGAGATAATGGAAGATTATTTAAAACAGATCAGGCTCTCAGCAGGCGTGGGAGAGAATCTCTTTTCCATGAAGAGGGGCAGCTTCAACTACCGGCAGAAGGTCCGCAATAAAAGGTCTTTCAGGCAGACCGCGATCAACACAACAAAGAACGGATATAACATCGAATATAAAAGAGCCGGTGATAAGATCGTTCTGGTCATTGAAAAACAGGACGGCTTCTGGCGCGCGCATCTGAAAGTCGAGGCGAAACACCCGTATAACCGTTTCAGCCTTTCGTTTCCGGCAGCGCAGGACGCTCACTTTTACGGCGGAGGCGAGGTGCATTCGACGCTGGACCTCAAGGGGCAGCGCATCCGCATATTCGTGGCGGAGCATCAGAACGCGAACCGCATCGGAAGGAAGATGCTGAGGGCCGGTCTGACCGCCGGCAGATCTGAAAAGACATATCCGGTCCACAAGTATGAATCATATTATGTACAGCCGACTTTTGTGACAAGCGGGAAATGGTTCTTCCACGCGGAGACTAATAGTTTCTGTGAGCTCGACTTTACCAAATCGGGTGAGGTGACTTTCCATGTTCAGGAAGCACCGGTAATGTGGATGGGACAGGCGGACAGTTTCGAAAGCGTGTCTGAAGATCTGACCTCCATACTGGGCAGACAGCACAGCCTTCCTGACTGGGTATACGACGGCGCGATCCTGGCTGTCCAGGAGGGGAGCGAGGCAGTAGATAAAAAGATAGATGCGGCTCTAAGCGCCGGAGCGAGGGTCTGCGGCGTATGGTGCCAGGACTGGTGCGGCTGCAGGCGGACAGGCTTTGGCTACCAGGTCATGTGGAACTGGGAATGGGACAGAGAACTCTACAAAGATCCTGAAAAGAAGATAAAGGAATGGAAGACTAAAGGCGTCAGGTTCCTCGGTTATATAAATCCGTTCCTTGCTCTTGAAAAGGACCTGTATAAATATGCTGCGGAGCATGGATACTGCGTAAAGGACAAGGAAGGAAATGACTATCTTGTTACCATCACAACATTCCCTGCAGCCATGATAGACTTCACCAATCCTGAAGCATACGACTGGTATAAGAAGATCATAAAAGAAAACATGATAGGCTCAGGCATGGGCGGATGGATGGCTGATTTCGGAGAGTATCTGCCGACTGACTGCGTGCTGTATTCCGGAGAGGACCCGGAGGTGCTGCACAACCAGTGGCCGGCCATCTGGGCAAAGCTCAACAGGGAAGCCGTGGAGGAAGCAGGCGCAGAGAACGAGGTATTCTTCTTCACCAGGGCAGGATACACGGAGACCCCTAAGTATTCGCCTATGATGTGGACAGGTGACCAGCACGTCGACTGGTCGACTGATGACGGTATAGCATCCGTTATACCGGCGACTCTGTCATTGGCCATGAGCGGCTTTGGGATGACCCATTCCGATGTAGGCGGATACACGACGGTAATGAAGATGACAAGAGGTAAGGAATTGCTGCTCCGTTGGGAAGAGATGAACGCGTTCTCGCCGCTTTATAGATTCCATGAAGGCAATCAGCCGTCAAGGAACGTGCAGTTTGACGCAGATGAAGAACTCCTGGCGCAGCTGGCAAAGTTCAGCCGCATACACGCTTCTCTCAAGCCGTACCTGAAAGCTCTTGAAGAAGAAAATTCCGCAAAGGGAATACCTGTAATGAGGCCTTTGTTCTACCACTACGACGAGGAAAAGGCGTATACTATATCGGATGAGTATCTGCTGGGGCGCGACATCCTGGTGGCTCCTGTTCTGAAAAAAGGAGCTGTTTCAAGAAAGGTCTGGCTCCCTGACGATAAATGGACACATTACTTTACGGGAAAAGAGTATAAGGGCGGAGAGTTTGAAGTTGATGCCCCGATAGGGACACCACCTGTATTCATAAGAACAAACAGCAAACTAAAACCGGAGGTAAAAGAATGAAATACTTTTTAGACAGCGCAAAACTTGACGAAATCAAAGAGGCCTATAACACATTTGGCATCGACGGTGTCACCACTAACCCGAAGCACATCATGAACTCGGGCAAGCCATTTCTCGAGGCCATCGGAGACATCGCAGCCTGGCTGAAAGAGGAAGGCCTTACTGGCGATGAGGAGACTCCGGGCTGGGAGATTTTCCCGGTCTCTGTCGAGATCAATCCGCATATAGATGATGCTGATGAAATGGTAAAGGCCGCCAGAAAGATATCTTCCATTTGCGGAAACTTCGTCATCAAGATCCCTTCGACCATAGAGGGCATCACTGCTGCGAGAAGGCTGGAGGCGGAGGGCATCAGGACTAACCTGACACTCGTATTCTCCGCTGCCCAGGCGATACTTCCGGGAAAGATCGGCTGCCTCTTCGTTTCGCCTTTTATCGGATGGAAGGAAGCAAACGGCGAGGACTGCAAGAAGTACATCCGCGACATCGTAGAGATCTACGCTAATTACGGTTTCCTGGGCGAAACACAGATAATCTGTGCTGCTATCAGGACACCGAAGCAGTTTGTAGACTGCGCGGTAGCAGGCGCTGACATCGTCACGGCGGGGCTTGCGGTATACAAGGATTCCATCAAGCACCCGTATACACGTCAGGGCATCGAGACATTCTGCGAGGCATGGGACAATACAGCCGGCAACTAATATAGAAACTGAGGTCATAATAATGAAGATTGGATTTGTAGGACTCGGCACCATGGGTGAGTCCATGTGCGAGAACATAATAAAGAAACATGATGATACGGTATACTGCTTTGATGTAGTGGCCGACAAGGTAGAGAAGCTGTCCAAACTCGGAGCGGTCGCATGCGGCTCTTCAAGAGAGGTCGCGGAGAAGTCGGATATATTCATTTCGATGGTCCCAAGGTCAGAGCATTCAAGGGCAGTTTATGAGGAGATAATCCCTGTGCTCAGCGCCGGCAAGACATGTATCGACATGAGCACCATCGACCCGGGAGTCTCCGTGGAGATCTCAAAGGCAGTAAAGGCGACAGGCGCTGAGTTCATAGACGCTCCTGTAGTCAAGAGCAAGCCTGCAGCCATAGCCGGCAAGCTCGGCATCTATGTAGGCGGAAGTCAGGAGGCTTACAAGGCGATGCGTCCGGTGCTGGCTTACATGGGCGAGAACATCATCCGCATGGGAGACAATGGCAAGGGCCTCGTCATGAAGATCTGTCACAACGCTCTCGTTTCACAGATACAGAATGGAGTCAATGAGACTCTGACGCTGGCCGGACTCAACGGCATAGACATCCCGCTGTATGCAGAGGCCATTTCGTACGGCGGAGCCGGCAACTGGTATCTTGACTCCAAGAAGGATGTGCTCGCCAAAGAGGATTACACCATGGCGTTCTCTATCGAGAACGAGCACAAGGACGTTCACATCTGCCTGAACCTCGCAGGGGAGTGCGGTTTTGACATGCCGGGCGAGAAGAACGCCGCGAGAGTGTACGACGAAGCAATGGAGAAGGGCCTCGGCAAGGAGGACTTTTGCGCGACTATAAAAGTGGTTCGTGGAGAGGTGTAAACGTTCCCCATGAATGAATTCTGGTTCTATGTAGTAATACTGTTTTCACATATCATACAGGGGATAACGGGCTTTGCCGGGACGCTTCTGGCAATGCCTTTTTCCCTGATGCTGGTGGGACCGGCTGTCGCAGTCCCCGTCCTTAACGGACTGGGGCTTTTCAGTGGAGTCTATGTATATCTTGGAAACAGTAAGGACGTGGTCAGAAAAGAACTGCTTACAGTCCTTGAGGTCATGATACCCGGCATGATTCTGGGAGTATGGCTTAGAATGAAACTGACGGCAAACGAAAGGCTGCTGTTCATCATTCTGGGAGTGATAGCTCTGCTCATCGCGGCAAGGGGTCTCTATGATCTGGTGATCAGAAGAGGCAACGGCATGCCGAGCAGCAGATCCGCAGCCGTGCGTTGGACCATGCTCATACTGGCCGGGATCGTTCACGGGATGTTCGTCTGCGGAGGACCGCTGCTCATCGGCTACCTTACAGACAGGTTCGACGACAAAGCTCAGTTCCGCGCTACGCTCGGCACCAGCTGGATGTTCCTTAACGGACTTCTGCTTATCGTTCAGATAATCGCCGGTGACTGGAATCGCTCGCTGCTGGTCACGATGCTGATAGCGCTCCCGGTACTGCTTGCCGCGATGTTCATAGGCGGACGCCTTTATAAACGCATGAGCCAGAGACTGTTCATGTTCATTACTTATATATTACTGGTCATTTCCGGAATATCACTGTTTCTGAAGTGATCAAATGAAGGAGCAACCAATGAAAGAATTCGAAGTAATATATCTTCCTATAGGAGTCCCGACATTCCACCTGGAAAGCGCAAGGGAACAATTCAAAGCTTCTTGCGGGATGCTGAAGGGTCTTTGCGATAACGTCAGGGTCCCTGATGATCTGCTTTTATCGCTGGACGCGCTTGATGCTTTCATGGAAGGCGCGGATCCGGACCTGATCATACTGCAGAACGCGACCTTCGCGAACGCGGCCTATGCAGAGACAGTCCTCAAAAGATTTCCGGATGTCCCTATATTGCTATGGGGCCTCAGGGAGCCGGTCATTGACGGCGGACGTCTCAGGCTTAACTCGCTTACCGGCTCTTACTCTGCCGCCAACATGATCAGGAAATACAGAAAAGAACCGCTGGAATACATTTTCGGTTCTCCGTCCGAGAAGGAAGTAAAGGATAAGGTGTCTGCTGTGATAAAAGCAGCCGGACTCAAACTTGCTTTGAGATCCCTGAATCTCGCACAGGTAGGCAATACCCCGCAGGGTTTCGGCTTCGGGAAAGCAGAAGAGCGGGATATGATGGATCCGTTTGGCGTTCACCTTGAAAACATCGCAGCCGAAGAACTGATGGAAAAGGCAAAAGGCTTTTCCGATGAGGAATGCGAGGAATTCTATGAGGACGCAGAGAAGAGGACCGTGGGCCTTAATGCTGTCCCTGAGCAGAACCGCAGGGACTTTGTGAAACTTTACAAGGCATACGCAGACTATGTGAAGGAAAAGAATATAGGCGCGCTCGCATCAAGATGCTGGCCGGATTTCTTCACTGTATACGGAACGCCGGTCTGCACGGTGCTCAGCATACTTAACGATCTGGGTGTCGCCGCATCATGCGAGACCGATGCGTGGGGAGCGCTTTCCATGTACATGGGAATGCAGCTCACGGGACAGAGCGCTTTCTTTGGCGATCCTGTGTCACTTGATGAAAAAGAGAACACGATCACCTTCTGGCACTGCGGCATGGCTGCCTGCTCACTTGCGAGAGAAGACTCAGGCGCTGTCTGCGGAGAGCATTGCAACAGGCACATAGGCCCGACCATGGAGTTCGGATGCAAGGCCGCTGACAGGGTGACCATATTCAGAGTGGGAAAGGCTCCGGACGGACACTTCAGACTCATGATCGCTTCCGGACAGGCACTCGATAAAGAAAAGCAGTTCTACGGTACCAGTGTCGTGGTAAAGACAGATGTCTGTGCGAGGGAACTGGTACAGTCAACCATAGAGGCGGGCTTTGAGCCTCACTTCGCGGTCATATACGGAGATGCAGCTGACGCTCTTGAGGCTCTTGGACACATGCTGAATACAGAAGTAGTCAGATTTTAACTGAAAGGGCGGTTTTTCAACACTTTGCAACCGCCGGTTGACAGATTGAAAAGCACAGTTGGTAGTGTGCAACCGCGCGAGAGAGTACTTTTGCATCAGAAAGCAAAAGCAAAACAGCGAGGAAAGCGCATTATCAACAGGAGGCATAAAAATGATATTAGCAGACAAAATAATTGAGAACAGAAAGAAAAACGGATGGTCGCAGGAAGAGCTCGCAGACAAGCTTGGTGTATCGAGACAGTCTGTATCCAAGTGGGAAGGCGCGCAGGCGATTCCTGACATGAAGAAGATAATCCAGATGGCTGAAGTCTTCGGGGTCAGCACTGATTACCTGCTGCGCGATGATATAGAAGCGGCGGCTAATCCGGATGTTCCGCCGGTCGATAACGGCCTCGCAGATGAGGTCAGATCCGTAAGCATGGAGGAGGCAAGCGCTTTCCTAGCGCATAATATGAAAGCATCATCGACAGTATCCACCGGAGTCATGATCTGCATCCTTTCCCCTATAGTACTGCTGATACTCGGAGGTCTTTCAAACAGCGGCATCCTGTCCGCGAGCGAAGAAGTCACAGGTATGGCAGGTGTGGTCGTGCTTCTGATGATGGTAGCCGCTGCAGTAGGGATGTTCATTGTTACGGGCCTGCGCGGCAAGGAGTACGAATACCTTGAGAACATAAACATCGACACTGAATACGGAGTCAGCGGCATGGCTAAGGAGCGCCGTGACGCATACGCACAGGCACACAGCCGCCGTCTTGTTCTCGGTATCATGCTCTGTGTGATGGCGGCAGTCCCGCTTCTGATCCTTCTGATGATGGGCTACAGCAACAATTCCGATCTGCTCCCGGCCATAGGGGTATCAGCGCTGCTGGCAATGGTAGCTGCCGGAGTCAAGCTGATAGTCATGACATGCATCAGGCAGGGAGGCTATGACAAGCTTCTTGAGGAAGGCGATTATACAAGACTGGGAAAGAAAGCCGGAAAGTTCGACGGTATATACTGGGCTATCGCCTTAGCGATATACCTCGGCTGGAGCTTCTATAACATGCAGTGGCAGACGACCTGGATCGTATGGCCGATAGCGGGAGTCCTCTACGTGGCATACCATGAGATCATGAAGGCAATCTTCCGCTCACGTGTTTAATGGGGTATAATTAACAGACAAACCGCAGTCCGCATGGACTGATGACATTATGTAAGAAAGACAGGACGGGAGATATGAAGAAGATAGGAGTCCTTACAAGCGGCGGAGACTCGCCGGGAATGAACGCGGCCATCAGAGCTGTCGTCAGATATGCCATCTACTATGATATGGAAGTCTATGGTATCAAAAAAGGTTATGAGGGGCTCATCGAAGGAGAAGTAGAACGGCTATATAAACGTTCTGTAGGGGATATCCTGCAGCGCGGAGGCACCATCCTCAAGACTGCCAGAAGCAAAGAATTCGAGACAGAAGAGGGTATGGCAAAGGCTTACGAGACCCTGAAGAAATACAAGATAGAAGATCTGATAGTCATAGGCGGCAATGGATCTCTCACCGGAGCTAAAGAGCTTTCAGAAAGATTTGGCGTCAATGTGTACGGCCTGCCGGGAACCATCGACAACGACCTGTCATATACCGATAACACGATAGGCTTCGACACCGCTATAAATACCGTTCTGGAAGCTATCACCCGTGTAAGGGACACCAGCTCGGCGCATGAGAGGACATGCATCATAGAAGTTATGGGACGCCACTGCGGGGACATCGCTCTTTATTCAGGCATTACCGGAGGAGCAGAAGCTGTGATGATTCCGGAGATAGACTGTGACCTCGACGAGATCTGCAGAAAAGTCAATGAAGGCATTACATCCGGCAAACTCCATAACACCATCATCAGGGCTGAAGGGGTTTCTGTGAAAACTGATGAGCTGGTAGCGAAACTTAAGGAAAACACCAGCAGAGATGTAAAGGTCATAGTGCTCTCATATCTGCAGCGCGGCGGTTCTCCGACATTCCGAGACAGGATGCTCGCGACTCAGTGCGGAATGCGCGCCATAGAGCTCATCCGCGCCGGCGTTAAGAACAGAGCGATAGGCGAAAGAGACGGGCATATCGTAGACTTCGACATTGCTGAAGCTCTGAAAATGCCAAGAGGCATCGACTATGATCTCTACAAGGGCATCGATGTGCTGAGCAGATAGAACCAGCTACAGTCCGGCCTGCGAAAGCAGGCCGGTTATTATTTGCAAAATTCCTATTAATACCGTGGGAAAAACTTGACAAGCTGTAGGTAATTAGATTTAACTAACATAGTTAGATAATACTAATTATATACAAAGGAGCCAGAAATATGTTTGCGCAGATCACCCTGAACAACAGAACAAAGGCATCCGTACCGGCCGCCAAGGCTGAAGCGGCTGGGACGGAGAAAAAACGCACATTGATCAACGCAGAGCCGGGACAGACATACATCATCAAAGAGATCAATACGGAAGATGATGAAATGAATTCATTCCTGTTCAGGCTTGGCTGTTATCCGGGAGAGCCTATCACTCTTATCTCCAAAAAGAGAAAGAGCTGTATTGTCGTGATCAAAGACGGCAGATACAACCTCGATCAGATGCTCTCCGAAGCGATCATCATATAGATCATAAAAAGGAAATGTATATATAAAGGAGGTACTTCTATGAGAATTGCTTTTGCCGGTAATCCAAACAGCGGCAAAACAACAGCTGCGGCTAAAGACACGCAGTTGCAGTAAGAGCCCGGGCAGGGTGATATGCCCGGGCTCTTTTTCTGTTGCAGGATTGAAAGAAAGATGGATTTGTGAGATTATTCGTGTGTAGATATATTTAACTGATTTTTAGAGATATGAAACTAAGCGATCTAAAACAGGAACAATCAGCGATAATAGAATCGGTCGGAGGCGAGGGCGCCCTTCGTCAGCATCTGCTGGACATGGGAGTCATACCGGGAGCGCAGGTAAAGCTCATAAAGTTTGCTCCCATGGGAGATCCGATCGAAGTACGTATACATGGGTACGAACTGACCCTTCGTATTTCGGATGCAAAACAGATAGAGATAACACCGGTCCATGAAGGCCCGGGCGTGAAGAGTGATCCGGCTGACCGCAAAGGCGAGGCGGAGCATCCGGGTCTCGGTGAAGAAGGAAGATACCACGAGAAAGAAGGAGAGGATCCTCTCCCTGACGGAACAAAGCTCACCTTTGCGCTGGTAGGCAACCAGAACAGCGGCAAGACGACGCTTTTCAATCAGCTGACGGGATCGAATCAGCACGTAGGCAACTTCCCGGGAGTCACGGTCGACCGCAAGGACGGCGTGATAAAAGGATACCCTAACACCCTTATCACAGACCTTCCGGGCATATACTCGATGTCGCCGTATTCGGGCGAGGAGATAGTATCAAGGGACTTTGTCCTGAAAGAGAAACCTAAGGCGATAATCAATATACTCGATGTCACCAGCATAGACAGAAGTCTGTACCTGACAATGCAGCTTCTCGAAATGGGACTGCCGATGGTCGTGGCTCTCAACATGATGGACGAGATGACGGGAAATGGAGGCTCTGTAGACATCAACCGCATGGAGCAGATGCTGGGCGTACCGGTAGTACCTATCTCGGCGGCACAGAATCAGGGTGTCGATGAGCTTGTAAGCCACGCGGTACACGTTGCAAAGTACCAGGAGGGCCCGCTCAGGCAAGACTTCTGCGACAGCACCGACAATGGAGGAGCCGTGCACCGCTGCATTCATGCAGTCATCCATCTCATTGAGGACCATGCGCAAAGAGCCGGCATACCTCTTCGATTTGCAGCGGCAAAGTTGATCGAAGGCGATGAGCTCATACTTGAGCAACTGGGTCTCGATCAGAACGAGAAGGAGATGCTGGAACACATCGTTCTTCAGATGGAAAACGAACGCGGACTCGACAGAAGCGCGGCGATGGCTGACATGCGCTATTCTTTCATATATAAAGTCTGCGACGGATGCATCACAAGACCTAAAGAGAGTAAGGAGCATATAAGAAGCAGTAACGCCGACAATATTCTGACTGGCAAATATACGGCAATACCGGTATTCATAGCGGTTATGGCAGCCGTATTCTTCCTGACATTCGCTGTGATAGGGCCGTTCCTGCAGGGACTGCTCGAGAGCGGCATAGATGCCCTTGGCTCAGGTGTCGAGAGAGCAATGACCGCAGCCAATGTGAACCCGGCTATCAGCAGCCTTGTGATGGACGGCATCTTTGAAGGCGTCGGAAGCGTGCTCAGCTTCCTGCCGATAATCGTGACGATGTTCTTTTTCCTGTCGCTTCTCGAAGACAGCGGCTACATCGCCAGAGTAGCATTCGTGATGGACAAGCCTCTGCGTAAGATAGGACTTTCAGGTCGAAGCATAGTGCCTATGCTGATCGGTTTCGGCTGCACGGTGCCTGCCGTCATGGCGACACGCACTCTGCCTAGCTCGAGAGACAGGCGCATGACCATACTGCTGACGCCATTCATGACATGCACGGCGAAGCTTCCGATCTACGGCTTCTTCGTTAACGCGTTTTTCCCGGGCAGAGGCTGGTGGATAATAACAGCTCTCTATCTGCTGGGCATCGTATCCGGCATACTTTCGGCCCTATTCCTCAAGAACACTCTGTTCAAAGGTGAGGCCGTACCGCTGGTCATGGAGCTTCCTAATTACAGGCTGCCTTCTGCAAAGAATGTCGGACATTTGATATGGGACAAGTCCAAGGACTTCCTCCAGAGAGCGTTTTCGGTGATCCTCATCGCGACAATAGTCGTGTGGTTCCTGCAAAGCTTCAGTTTCAGCTTCAATATGGTGGCTGACGCGCAGGATTCGATGCTGGCGGCCATAGCGGGCGTTCTGGCCCCTGTATTCAGGCCTGTAGGTCTTGGGGACTGGCGCATAGTTACAGCCCTTATAAGCGGATTTATGGCCAAGGAGAGCGTTGTAGCAACCATGAACGTGCTCTTTGCCGGCGGAGTAGCTGCTGCTCTTACATCCCTTACAGCGGCTTCCATGCTGGTATTCAGCCTGCTGTATACACCTTGTGTTGCAGCAGTGGCAGCCATCAAAAGAGAACTCGGAGGAGGATGGGCACTTTACGTTGTGCTTTGTCAATGCGCCATTGCCTGGGTCGCCGCACTGATAATACGCCTTATAGGGTTATCGATCGGCCTGGGATAGTATCCGAAGCATAAAAATACCGGGCAACCTATTGCCCGGATGAACATTCTTTGACAGAATACCTGGGTTATTACTCAGGTATTTTTGCATTCAGTTTGTCTGCGGCAAAGAGGACAAATTCTCTGACAGCAGGCGCAGCGTCCTCAAGCGATGGCAGGCAGATGCCTATCTCTATGCTGCTCGGAGGATCAACGGGTATGATGACTGTGCCGGTCTTCCAGTTCCTGGTGATGCCTTCGTTCATTATGCCTATGCCGAGTCCCTTCTCGACCATGTTTATGGCTGTATAGTTTTCGAGAGTGGTTAGACGCACATTAGGGACGATCCCGTGACGTTTGAATAGTTCTCTTACATCTGCGTCATCGCCCTCGCTTGGCATGATGAGGTTTTCTTTTTTGCACTTTTCAATAGGGTATGTTTGTGCACCTGCATCGCGATGATCCCTCGGAAGAACGGCTACCATGCGGTCTTCGGCAAAAGGTATCCAGACGAAGGAGTTGTTTGAAAGCCGAGATGAGAACGAAAGATCGGCCTTGCCGGAGGTGACCATCTTGTCGATCTTATTCTTGGTGGCCTCCTCTATCTGAATATTGATGGAAGGGTGCAGATCGGTGAAATCCTTGATGATCTGAGGAAGTACCTGCGCGGCGATACTGGAATATGAGGCGATCATTACATTGCCCTTGTACATCCCTGAAAGTTCGGTAGCAGCCTTGTATATATCGGCCTCTTTCTCGATGTATTCCATGATGATCGGATACATATATTCGCCTTCACGGGTCAGTACCACTCCGTTGCTCTTGCGCATCAGAAGGGAGAAGCCGAATTCCTTTTCCGCAGCGGAAACAAGCTGACTGATGCCTGAAGGAGTATAGCCCATTATCCTTCCGGCTGCTGTGAAACTGCCTTCATCAGCAGCGGTTACAAATGCTTTGCATTTTAAGATATCCATTTACAAAATACTCACAAAAAAATTTAAAGATAAAACAATTTCTTAATACGGATTATACCATTTCTTAAAACCAAGTCAACAGAATATAGATAGTAAATATAGATATCGTGGTAAAGAAGACAAGAGAAAAGCTATCATTGCTGCGCAGATTCCGTCACATGGCGGAAATTTACTTTTAAGTACAGATAATGTACAATGTATGAGATATTTACTAAACGGAAAGAGGAGAGAATCATATGAGATTAGATCCTAATAATGATGTATACCCTGGAGATCTCGGTATACTTAATGCAAGAAAGCATAAGTGGGCCAAGGGCACGAATAAAGGCTCAGGATTCAGGATCGCTTCATACGCGGTCCTCGCAGCGGGCTTGGCTGTCATAATAAACGTAGCGCTCAGGACGCAGGGCGCTGAGTCGAGTCAGCTCCCGGTACATTTAACGATCTGGACAGTAGCAGCTCTAACGTTTATTTTTGCCCGACGCGGTAAGCGGCTGTCACAGGATCCGTTCAACGGATTTCACAACGCGAGGTTCGAGGTCAGCGACGATACTGTGTATTATGTATATCAGCAGGGAATGAAGCTCAAGACCTATTACATACGTGACGCGCAGATCAAAAAAATCAGACGCGATGACGAGGCAGGAGTGCTTTGTATAGAAGGCAAGGCAACTCTGAACATACAGACCAGAGATTCTGAAACGGAAGAAAACCTTGATAAGTTCTACGCCTTGGTGCCATTCGACAAATATGAACTCGATGACCTGCTTGCTCCATATAAAAGGAAGGTTGTCAAGTCTGATGGAAAGCTGAGAGAGGATTACAATTAGAGGCTTAAGAACAAATCGTGATAATAAAAGAGCCGGTCATTTGACCGGCTCTTTTGTAGTTCATTATATCCGAATCGCTGATAGTAATTAGATAGCAGATCCCTTCTGAATAGCGTCCTTCAGGTAGAGGAGCGAAGTCAGGAAGCAGACAATTACAACCAGGAGAGTCAGCCAGTAAAGTGGCAGGCTTCCAACGATCCATGCTGCGATAGGAACTCCGATCAGGCCGCCGCCGAGAGCCATAGCCCAGCAAGCGTTCATGTCATAACGACCTTCCTTGATGAACTTAGGACCATTGCCGTATGCCATCAGGAATGCGCAGGAACCCATCATAGCAGGGAATGCGCAGCCGACATCGAGTCCGAGGAGTGCGCAGAGAGCCATGCAAGGAGCATAGAGACCTACGCCGATGGACATCAGTCCGCCGAGGATGAAGTTAACAACGATAGCAATGATCAGCTTGATTCCGCGGAGACCCATAGCTGTTCCGACTTCTCCGAACGGGCCAACGCCTCTCCACTTCATGAACATAATGATGGAGAGCAGGAACAGTCCTACGAACAGAGCGTAACGTACATGCTTACGGTCGAACTTGGAAACGATACCAGCCATGAGGTATGAACCGAGAACGGATGAAACGATCATGGTAACGAGCGTGAGAACATCCATATCAACGAGACCGAAGAATGCAGCTGCCTCTACGCATACAGGAACCGTGTCGCCTACGTTCAGTGTACCAGGTACAAGAACGTCGTCTACCGACTTACCAACTTTGAAGTATGTCGAAGTAGGAGCGAATGATCCAATGCCCAGTGTGTCGAAGAAGTTAGCAATGATTCCGGCAAGAATGAAGTTATACCAGAAGTGCTTCTTCTGTGACTGCCAAAGTTCCTCACCGCTGCAACCGAATTCTGTTTCAGACATTGCGCGGATCTCTTTCATCTTCTTCCACATCAGAATGACGTTGTAAACAAGACCTAAAAGAGCGATAGCAATAAGAATCCATTTAGACATAAAAAACCTCCTATAAAAAATATAAATCTTAGCTAAGAATTGTCGATGGTTGATTCAACACTTCTTCAAGGCTGATTATAGCATTTCTTAAACCTAAGTCAATACTAATGTGAAGATATTGTGAAAACAAGCAATGAAATTTAACGGATTTTAATCCCTTGAAAGTCGCTGAAAAGCATTCAGTCAATGTTTGATTTGTGTATCGGTATTATAGTAATATTTTATAGCGCAGTTTCAAGGCGCTACAATCCTCAGAGTAAGACGAAAGGATGAAACAGATGAAGAATCCTAACAGGACAGCAAGAGAGACCAGGAGAGCAGAAAACGGTGATTCAACAGACACGATCGTTGTATGCGCAGGCAAGCACGGCACCGCTCTGCAGTACGGAAAATGGCTGATAGAGGAACTTGGATGTGATGGCATGGGATTCGACAAAAGAAAACTGGGATATGTCAGCATGTATAGGAATGTCGTATACATTGGCGCCGTGCGTAACGGTGATATCCACATGCTGAACATACTGTGGCAGAATTATAATAATTTCGGGCTTGAGGGAAGGAATCTCTACATATGCGGTGTAGGCCTCGGTGACCCGGACAGCCGGTCCTATGTAGATCTGCTTCGCCGCAGGAACGGGTGTGAAGGACAAAACAATATAAGCTTCTTCATGCTTCCGGGAGCGGTCCGGAAGAACAAACTGATAATGCTGGACAAAACACTGTTTAAGAATTTTATCGAGGTCGGAGCTTACGGACTGTATGAAAAAGAGGATGCAGATCTCATCATTGAAAGAGCAAAAAACGATTATGACGGTATGAGCAGAGACGCTCTTGAACCAATTATAAAAAAAATAATAGAGCTGAACTGATATCAGTTCAGCTCATTTTTTTTATCTGTTTTTTGCAATGGTGCGCTGCGCTTGCCTCTTCCTGAGCTTGTTGCTGTACTTCTGAGGGATCCAGCGGCATACTTTCTTACATCTGCTGTACATGAAATCGCCAAATGTGGACTGATCTCCTATAGTAAACCTGTCTTTAGGGATAACAAAGAATTCCCTGCTTGTAAGACTGAGATAATAGTAATCCTCGTCGTGGAAGACAGCGTCTATGTCTTTGTATTTGCTGCTGTATACAGACAACTCCCCATCGCGATAAAATGACGCGTCATTCTGCGTGAATTCATATACGAATTCCGTACCGTTGCGGTAATCCGCATCAGATCTTTTTGTAAGCGCAAGCGAAATATACTGACGGAACAGTCCGAGAAGAACTACCAGTGCTCCTACTGCCCACAGAACGATCTTAAGAGTCTGAGCCTTAACGAAGAAGCCCGGCACGAATATCAAAAGTCCATAGAGAACCATCCTCGCGGTTACTTTAGGATGGAACACGCGGTATGTAAAAGTGATATATGCTTTCAGAACGCCCGAATCACGCTTGGTCTTTATCTGATAAAGCACTTCCTTTGGCTTATCCGGAGCCTTATCGGCGTTCTTGCTTCCGGCACTCTGGACTTTGTTATTTTGCGGTTTGTTGTTCTGAGTTTTTTTCTGCTGCCCTGACTTAGAGGCAGAACTGTTGCTTCTTGCTTTGTTTTTTGCCATGGATATGATCTCCGTTGATGATCATTAAGCTAAGTCGATGATTGTCTAAGTCTGATTACAGACAAAGTATAATAGGAAGACAGTTTTTTGTAAACCGCAGCTCCGGGTGAAAACTCTGACTCAAAAGACAGTTTCCAAAGTGCTTTTTTACCATGCTTGTCTGTTGTATAATACAATCATAGATATTATTTGTTGACGCGAAGGCGGGGAACTTTCGCAATTAAAGAGGAGAAGAACGATGAAAGAGAATGTTATATTCTGCTATTCGGGCACGGGCAACTGCCTCGATATGGCAAAGAACATCGCCAAAAGTCTGGGCGACACAGACATCATCATGATGCGTAAGTATCCGGCTGTAACCGACGTCAGAGAAGCCAAGAGGGTAGGATTCATCTTCCCTTGCTACGGTGGCGGACTTCCGGGACATGTAGAGAGATACCTCTATGATATCAAAGTCGATCCTGATGCTTACACGTTCGCGATCAACCAGAGCGCGGCCTACAAGGGTGAAGGCCTCAGAAAGCTCAATGAGATAATCCCTCTCGATTACTGGGCAGCCGTTACGCATCAGTGCACATGCATCTGGCTCTTCCCTCACGACCTCATGATGCCTAAGATGGGAGCCGTTGAGGCACAGGCAAGGTCTGAACACTTCGCGGAGAAATTCGCGAATGATATCAAAAACAATGTGAAGTCCAAGAGGAGAGTACCTAAGGCTTACTGGAACAAGGCTGAGCACGCGGGATGGCCTATGATCGCCCGCATGCAGGGCGAGAGCCTGAAAGCGAACGACAACTGCGTGATGTGCGGCACCTGCGCAAAGGTATGCCCGACCGGCAATATCAGATACGCAGGCAAGGCTGTCGTATTTGGCGACAAGTGCATATCCTGCTGCGCGTGCGTACAGTACTGCCCGCAGGAAGCGATCAACTTCGGAAAGATCACGGAGAAGAGAGAGCGCTACCACAACCCTAACATCACTGTGGAAGACTTGAACCAGGAGATCATCTCGTTCTAAAAAGACACTAAAAAACGCCGGCATTCCGCCGGCGTTTTGTGTTGCCTTATTTTGTAGGATTGGTATCGATCTCATCATGTGAGGTCTTGCTTTCGCCATCGACCGCGTTAGCATCGTAGAGATCCTTCTTGATCTGGCTGCTGCTGATCTCAGGAGTGCGCGGCAGATACACTACCTCGACACCCTCTTCCCTCAGGAAGTCGAATTTGCCTTTCCAGTCATCACCGATAACAAAAGTATCGATGTGATACTCATGCATGTCGCTCTTCTTTTGCTCCCAGTTCTCTTCAGGGATAACAAGATCCACATACCTGACAGCTTCAACGAGCGCCTTGCGCTGCTCATATGTGAAATAGCATTTCTTCTGCTTCGAATTCCAGTTGAACTCATCGGTAGAGATGGCAACGATGAGATAGTCGCCCAGAGCCTTCGCTCTCTTGAGCAGATTGATGTGACCGTAGTGAAGAAGGTCATATGTGCCGTATGTAATTACTCTCTTCATATTTATATACTCCGTTTGGATGATTTCTGCTTTATGAGGGTATTGTATCATCGAAGCCCGCGAATGGCAATTCAAAGGCGTCTGTCTCAATGGACACGGTGCTGTTTGCGTGTTAAGATTGGTACGGAAACAGAAAGGGGCATAAAAAATGGATATAAATATCAGTAACTGGGAAAAACTGCTGGGCAAGATCAGCGATGGCGCGATAGACATCGGTCTGAAACTGCTGCTGGCGGTAGTTGTTTATCTGGTCGGAAGCTTTCTGATCAAAAGACTTATCAAGGCGCTTGGAAAACTCCGCTCATTCAAATCGATAGATCCGACTGCTGAAAGCTACATCATCACTTTCATCAAGGCGGCCCTGTATGTGGTCCTCCTTGTGTCGATAGTAGCTCTTCTGGGAGTACCGATGTCATCGGTGATCGCAGCGATCGCATCAGTGGGAGTGGCGATAGGACTGGCTCTGCAGGGAGCGCTCAGCAACATTGCAGGCGGCATCATGCTTCTGATATTCCGTCCTTTCAGCGTAGGCGACTACATTGTTGCCGGCGGTGAAGAGGGCACGGTCAGGAGCATCTCACTCGTATATACTGTACTGACCACGATCGACAACCGCAGGGTATCCATCCCTAACGGAAGCCTTATGAATTCGACCATATCGAACTCGAGCGCGGAGGCTCTGAGAAGAGTAGACCTCAACTTCGATATAGCGGGCTCGGAAGACGCGGACAAAGTCGAGAAGATACTCAAAGACGTTATCTTGAAGTCCGACAAGGCGCTCAATGAGCCGGCTCCGCAGGTGCTGATCACGGCCGGAGTACCGGGAGGTCTCACATACACTGTCAGGGTATGGGTAAAGACTTCTGACTACTGGGATGAGTTCGGCTATCTTATGAAGGAGATCCCGTCGGCGCTCAATGTGGCTAAGATCGCCAGACCTTCGACGCCGATAAGCGTTAATAATTAGCAAGAAGATAATTAGGAGATGAATTCTGATGAAAAAAGTAATTGGAGCGGTCATTACCGGAGCGCTGTTTGCGGCTCTGATCGTATTGCTGAAGATCTACGATGTTGCAGCGATAGGGCCAATGGGTACTGAGATAGGGTTTTCGCATTTCAATCAATTCATTCATGAACTTACAGGCGTCAACATGCTGTGGTACGACATCACCGATTACATAGGCTATGCAGCTATAGGTGTCTGTGCACTGTTCGCTTGTGTGGGATTCGTGCAGATGGTAAAACGCAGAAGCCTGATCAAGGTCGACAAGGAGATACTGGCGCTCGGAGGTCTCTTCGTGGTAGTGATAGGCTGCTATGTTTTCTTTGAGAAATACATCATCAACTACAGACCTATAATCATGCCGGGTGAGGACATGCCTGAAGCATCGTTCCCTTCATCGCACACAATGCTCATCATGACAGTATTCATCGCTGTTATGATCATCTCTGACAGATATGTGAACAAGGGGCTGGGTGCTCTGGTAAGGCTGGCATGCTTCCTGATCGTTCTGGTCACGATAGGTGGGAGACTGTATTGCGGAGTGCACTGGTGCACGGATATTATAGGCGGCGTACTGCTGAGTGCGACATTGCTGCTGCTTTTCTCAGCCGTTGTATCATCAGGAAGCAAAAAACAGCGCGAGGCTGACCTGGCGTTTGAAACTGAAAGCAGGACGGATCATCCGAAAAAGATGGGCGGATCCATGAACGGATACAAGCCGAAACACTGAGGCGGGTATTATTTGTGAAACGAAAATAACAGGAGGGGTATTATAGAATTTGTCTATAGCGCGCGGTTTTACAATCAGTTTAGACAATTAGTTTAAACAATAGGATAGATATATAATTTTACGAGGTGTAAAAGCACCTCGTTCGTTATTTTTTGAGACTTTTCAATATGGATTATATGGAGGATCAATATGGAAAAGAAAAATGATAAGCTGTTTATCATCATCGCCGGTCTCATTATCGGTATCATCGCCGCGGGCCTTGCGTTCCTCGGAAACCCAAAGAACATGGGATTCTGCATCGCATGCTTCCTGCGTGACACGGCAGGCGGTCTTGGACTTCACAAGGCACCTCCGGTACAGTATATCAGACCTGAGATCATCGGAATCGTTATCGGAGCTTTCGTAGCTGCATTCGCTAAGAAGGAGTTCGGCTCCAAGGGCGGAAGCGCTCCTATGACAAGATTCGTACTTGGATTCTTCGCGATGGTAGGCTGCCTTATGTTCCTCGGCTGTCCGTTCAGAATGATCCTGAGACTTGCCGGCGGAGACCTGAACGCAGTTCTCGGACTCGTCGGATTCGTTATCGGTATCTTCTGCGGAATCTTCTTCCTCAAGAACGGATACTCGCTCAAGAGAACTTACAGCCTGACAGCCGGTGAAGGTTACTGGATGCCTATCCTCGAGGTAGTTATATTCGTACTTCTCATCGCTAGACCTGCATTCATCGCTTTCTCAGAAGAAGGCCCTGGATCGATGCACGCTGCAGTCATCGTTTCACTCATCGCCGGACTCGTTGTCGGCGTACTGGCTCAGAGAACAAGACTGTGCATGGTAGGTGGAATGAGAGACCTCGTTCTCTTCAAAGAGACAAGACTCCTTTGGGGATTCATCGCTATCCTTGTTGCCGCACTGGTTACTAACCTTGTGCTCGGCGGATTCAAGCTTGGATTCACAGAGCAGCCGATCGCACATACCGACGGACTCTGGAACTGCCTCGGCATGCTCCTCGTCGGATTCGCATGTGTACTGCTCGGCGGATGCCCGCTCAGACAGCTCGTTATGTCCGGCGAAGGCAATGCTGACAGCGCAGTAACAGTACTCGGCCTCATGGTAGGCGCGGCATTCTGCCACAACTTCGGACTCGCTTCGAGCGGCGAAGGCCCTACACCTGCAGGCAAGATCGCTGTTATCATCGGTATCGTTGTTGTCTGCTGCATCGGCGTAGTCAACACTTACGTCAAGGCAGGCGCAGCTGAAGAAGCCGCGTAGTTAATCCGGAGGTGCAATATGGTAGATGCAAGAGGACTGTCCTGCCCTATGCCTGTGATCATGACTCAGAAGGCAATGAAGAGCAAAGAGGACTACTATGAAGTAATGGTAGACGCAAAGGCTCCTCTCGAAAACGTGACACGTTATGCCCAGAGCCAGGGTTACAAAGTTGAGGTAGAGGACAAAGGCGGAGAGTATCTGCTGAAGATCTCCAGATAGTGCTAGCACAGCTGAAAAGCGGGGGAGCAATTCCCCCGCTTTGTGTTATAATGTCGACATGAATACTTATATCGCTACATTTTTTATGCATTTCGGATCGATCAGGTTTGAGCGCCTCTGCAAGTCCAAGGGGCTCGAGGCGCGGACCATGCCTGTCCCGAGAAGTCTCAGCAGCAGCTGCGGCACCTGTGTCAAGTACAGGGCGGCAGAGCCGCTCTTTGACCCTGCCCATGATGAGATGGAGCAGATGGTGATCTGCAACGACGACGGGAGTTATACGCAGATCTACAAAGCAAAAAACCTGTAAATCAAAACAGGGGCATCGCCCCTGTTTTTTATTGCCTTATTTATAGTGATACTATTTCCAGATCTTCACAGGCTTCGAGTGCCGATCTCGGACCGGCCACACAAACTGTACCTTTCTCAGCCAGGTCTTTCAGTACCGCGCTCATGCCGGCAAAGTCGGATGATTTGGTCTCAAGCATCTCACGGCGGATCCTTATCCTGTCCTCATCGGTGAATCCCGAGAAGAAGAAGTCATCGGCCATCCTGCCCTTTGAGGAAGGAGACATAAGAGGCTCAGCGTTTGCTATCGTGGATATGATGAACCCGTCGAGTCCTGCGTCTTCCGATGACGCGAATCCGTCGAGGAACTCCTGAAGCGACTTGAAGATACCGAGTGAACGCGCGGGGGTAGGATCTCTGAACGAGAGAGCGTGGACACTGCCCGTGCGGCCCGCATTCATGGATGTCCCGTAAGCACCGCCCTGTACTCTGACTGTGTTCCAGAGGTACGACAGGGAGATGATGTTGGAAGCGACCTGCATGCTGCCGTTCATCCTGTGCCCGTCTTCGTTCATGTCATACGCGGTGACAGCAAATGAGACAGCGGCAGGGAGGTCGATGCCCATCCTGCGCGGAAGCGTAGATTCATAATGAGCCTTTTCAGGCATCTTCTCACCCTCAGGCAGCATCTCTGCAAAACGCGAGACATCGGCGTATTCCGTGGCCGTTACGCTTATGATCGCATTCTGCCTGTTGATACTCTTTTTGATCACATCCTTCGCGAAAGAGGTGAAGGCTTCAAGGTCTTCATCCGACGCTCCGCTCATGCCATGCATGTACTGCATGAAACTGCAGCCGTTAACTGCCTCGGCGGCAGCGTCTCTTGCCGACCAGTGCGATCTGGCCTCGGCCATGGCAAGCTTATGACCCTGTCCGACAGCGGATCTCTTGGAATCTTCATCTATCTGAGTGATGAGCTCGCGCATCATGGTTTTGTCATCAAACTTTGTGCGGGTCAATATCTCGATCATGAGGTCTTCCGCATACGGAAGCTTGTCCTCAAGCACGGAAGCCCGGACTCTTATGCAAGGAGTGCACGATTCCCTGTCGTCATCCTTCGCGAGTATATCGAGTCCGAATGACATCGCTCCGACATACATGCGTATCTCATTCTGAAGAGCGAGCACGCTGAAGTTTTCAGTCGGCAGATCCTTATAGAATTCCGTGATCAGCGCAGCAGCCGGCAGATCTTTCTGCGGAAGCTGCGTGATAGGGAAGTACGCGTTTATATACACTATGCCGTTTGAGGCGACAGGGTGGAAAACGACCTTTGTGCCGCATGCGTCTTTTATTTCAGTCGTGATCAGTTTTGGCAGCGGATCGATGTCCGCGAGATCAAGCTGAGGTATGGTCGCGAGAGCTTCCTCGCTGTCTTCACTCTGCTGCCATTTGAGCAGTTTGCTGTTTAGACTTTCCAGATCTTCTTTTTCCGCGTCACTCATCGCGTCGACGGCCGCCTTGACTCTTGCTGCTTCTTCTGCAGCTTCTTTAGCGCCGTATTCACTGCTTGGGACAAGTATGAGTCTGGACAGACCGGATGTGCTGCCAAGGACTTCCATGGCAAGAGTTTCCATACTGTCGTTATCGATCATGGCGCGCACGTTTGCGATCGCTTCATCCGTAGTCAGGTACATCGCCGGGTCGCCGTCGTAGAGCCATGAGGAGAACAAAGCCATCGCTCTGTAGAGCGCCTGAGGCTCCGGGTACTGTCTGAACCTGAAGTCCGTCTGGTTTACGGACGCCTCCAGGTCTCTCTTAGGGAAACCCTCGCCGGTAATTTTCTTTATGGTCTCCTCAACTATGGCGAGCAGCCTGTCCGCTATGCCGTCAAGCAAGGCCGTATCCGCCTTGCTTCCGTCCTCCGCAGTGATGCCGCGGAATATCATTACCAGATACGGCTGCGCTATACCGTCGGAAATATAGATCTCCATGTCCTCAGCGAGGCCGGATGAAAGGACCGCGCGCTTAAGAGGCGACTCGTTGGAATCTGCAATCTGTTCGAGTATCACGCTGAGAGCCAGCATCTTGTCTCTGTCTTCCCAGCTGCCTATTATCTTGCCGAAGCATATCATAGGCTTGTCATCCTCGCTGCTCACGGCATAGTCTATGGTGCGCTCGGACCTGACAGGGATCTGCGGGACAAACTCCGGCAGATCTTCGCGCCTGCCGTAGCCCGCGAGATAAGATTCGATCATCTCAAGCGTCTTATCGATAGGCACGTCACCGTCCAGATAGAAGTAAGAATTGGACGGGTGATAAAACCTCTTATATCTCTCTATGAATGACTCATAGCTCAGCTCCGGGATCTCATCCGGATCTCCGCCGGAATTGTATCCATAGCAGTATTCAGGGAAGAGCAGTTTGCTTATGTGGCGATCCGCGATCGAATCCACTTCAGACATGGAACCCTTCATCTCGTTGAAGACTACGCCTTTGAATACAGGCTCGCCCTCGGTCGTATCGATATGCCAGCCCTCCTGATAGAATATGTTCGGATCATGCAGGATGTTTGGTCTGAACACAGCATCGAGATAGACCCCCATCAGATTGAGGTAGTCCTGCTCTATGCGGCTGGATACCGGATAAAGTGTTTTGTCAGGAAAAGTCATGGCGTTCAGGAATGTGTTCATCGAGGTCTTCAGGAGCTCGACGAAAGGCTCCTTGACCGGATAGTTCTCGGAGCCGCAAAGGACGGAGTGCTCAAGTATATGGAACACGCCGGTGCTGTCCTCCGGGATGGTCCTGAAGCCAACGGAGAAGAGCTTGTTTTCATCGCCGTTGTCGGTCCACGCGAGCTTCGCGCCGGTCACGTCGTGCTCCATCTCGACCAGCCTGCCGCCGATATCTTTTATTTCACGTATATTGGTCACGGTAAAGCCGTGAAGATTGTCGTTGATGTTCATGTGATAGCCTTTCTGTGTGCAAAGGTTGACCACACAATAATATAACAATGCTGCAAACAATGAAAGACTGAAAGGGCGCGCATATGGTATACTTTACGGGTAAAAGAATTTGGGATGATGCCTTAATTTGAAAGACAAGGAGATGTTCAAATGGTAGATAACGGAATGATCTATTTTGCCAGGAAAGGCAACGGAGAAACGCTGAGCGACAAGATATGCATGCGTCCTGACAAGGCCAACAGACACGGCTTCATCTGCGGCGCCACGGGTACAGGAAAATCCGTGACTTTGAAGGTGCTGGCTGAGAGTTTTTCGCAGATAGGAGTACCTGTATTCATGTCCGACGTCAAGGGCGACATGGCGGGCATAGCAGTGCCGGGGGATGATAACGAAGGCATGCAGAAGAGACTCGACCGCTTCGAGATCCGCGACAGCTTCCGGTTCCGCGGATTCCCGGTCTCTATATTCGATATTTATTCGGAAAAGGGAACGCCACTCCGTACGACAGTATCGGAGATGGGACCGTTGCTCTTCAGCCAGGTGCTTGATTTAAATGATACACAGACAGAACTGATGCAGGTCATCTTCAAGATCGCGGACGACCTCGGACTGGTCCTGACCGACACAAAGGATATGAAGGCTACGCTGCAGTACTGCGCAGACCATTCTGATGATTTCAAGATGGATTACGGCCTGATCCCTCAGCAGTCGACTTCAGCCATCATCAGAGCCATCGTAGCGCTTGAGTCGGAGGGCGCGGATACGTTCTTCGGCGAGCCGGCGATAGATATCAGGGACTTCTTCCTGACTGCTCCTGACGGACGCGGCATCATCAATATACTCGACGCTGAGACTCTGATCAACAAGCCGAGGCTGTATTCGGCATTCATGCTCTACCTTCTGTCAGAACTCTTCGAGGTTCTGCCAGAGGTGGGCGATCCTGAGAAGCCAAAGATGGTGTTCTTCTTTGATGAAGCGCATCTGCTTTTCAAGAACGCGTCAAAAAGCCTGCTTGAGAAGATAGAACAGGTAGTGAAACTCATCAGATCAAAGGGCGTCTCGATATTCTTCGTGACCCAGAGTCCGGGAGACATTCCGGGCGCTGTGATGTCCCAGCTCGGCAACAAGATAGAGCACGGACTGCACGCTTACACGCCGGCTGAGCAGAAGGCCCTGCAGGCTGCGTCTGACGCTTTCAGGGAAAATCCGGCATTCAATACAAAAGAACTGATGCAGAATCTGGGCACGGGCGAAGCCGTGGTATCGACGCTTGATGAGAACGGCGCGCCGTCAATGGCGGAGTACGCGTTTGTTCTTCCGCCTGAAAGCCGCATGGGAGCTCTTACAGATGAGGAGAGAAGGAACGCTGTAGATTATTCGCCGCTAAACAATAAATATCTCAACATGGTGGACAACGTTTCAGCCTATGAAGTCATCACGGGCCGGGTACCGGGAACTGCCGCCGCGGCCGAGTCCACCGTTACCGCGCCGGACGGCCAGGTATACGGCAACACTTCCGGTATCCCTGAACCGGAACCGGCAGTACAGCCGGAGATCAGCTATGATGTGGAAACACAGCCGGCAGTACAGCCTAAGGTGAAACCTGCGGCCAAAGCTGAGGATGATGGAAAATCGACCATAGGAGAGATCGCAGACAACTATCTGGGCAAGTCCGGTACAAAGCAGGTCATAAGATCGACCGGCAGCACCATAGGCAGAGAGATAGGAAAGACCATAGGCGAGGCAGTGCTTGGCAAGAAGGGCAGAACCATAGGCGGCAATATAGGATCGGCCATCGGCCGCAACCTGCTGGGTACGCTTACCGGCAAGAAGTAAAGTTGCGTACGGAACGGACTGTTACCGAAAGCAGAAAAAGAAAGGGTATGATATGGCACTTACAAAAGAAGAAGTGGTAAAGATCCTTGATGACAGCAAGATCAAATATGAGATAGTGGAGCACAAGCCTGTCTACACAATAGACGAGATGCTCGAGTGCGGACTGCCGCATCCGGAGCAGATAGCCAAAAACCTCTTCGTGCGTGATGACAAAAAGCGCAAGTACTATCTCATCACATGCCTTGAAGACAAGAAGGTGAACCTTAAGGAGTTCCGCAAGGAGCACGAAACGCGACCGTTGACGTTTGCCTCTGAAGAAGATCTCCTGGACAAGATGGGTCTCACACGAGGAGCGGTCACTCCTCTTGGCATACTCGCAAACGAGGACAGGGACGTCATTGTCTATATCGACAAGGACTTCGAGAACAAGCTGATGGGCATACATCCTTGTGACAACACCGCAACGGTGTACATAAACACGCGCGATGTCGTAAAGCTGATAAAAAGGCACGGGAACGAGCTTCATTTCGTGAAAATGTAAGTTTGTATACAATTATACAAATCGTTCAGAATTGTGGACAACCCTTCGGAGCTTTTGGTAAAATACACCCAACCAATCAAGCCGGGCTGCCGGTAAAACGGCAGCCTGCTTTTATTCAACCATTGTCAAAGGTAAAAAGGGAATAATCAAAAGGAGATTCATATGAGTGGTTTTGTTAGTTTCATGAACAACATCCTGTATCAGCCTTACATTGTCCCGCTGTTCCTGATCGCGGTAGGCATCTACTTCACGATCAGAACAAAGGGCGTACAGATCCGCATGTTCGGAGAGATGTTCAGAGTTGTAACCGAGAAGCCGTCTGATGACAAGAGTATCTCGTCATTCGGAGCTCTGATGGTTTCGACAGCATCCCGTGTAGGTACAGGAAACATCATCGGCGTTTGTACGGCGATCGTCCTTGGAGGCCCGGGAGCCATTTTCTGGATGTGGATCACGGCCATCTTCGGAGGCGCCAACGCATTCATCGAGTCCACGCTGGCTCAGATCTATAAGAAGAAAGCTGACGACGGCACATACTACGGCGGGCCATCGTACTACATGCAGAACGCTCTCGGCCAGAGGTGGCTCGGCGTACTGTTCTCGGTCCTCATTATTTTCACATATGCTGTAGGATACAACATGCTTGCGGCATTCAACCTTCAGTCGACATTCGCAGCGTTCAGTTTCTATGACGTAAATACGTCACCTAAGGTGATCGGACTCATCCTTGCGGTTCTGTTCGCGATCATCATCCTGGGCGGCGCCAAGAAACTGACAAAGGTAACGGGATTCCTCGTACCTATAATGGGAATCATCTACGTTCTGATGTCGCTGGTCGTTCTCGTAATGAACGCGAAGAACATCGGCACCATGTTCGGAATGATCTTCAGCAGCGCATTTGATTTCGAGGCTATTTTCGGAGGATTCGTGGGATCCTGCATCATGTGGGGACTCAAGAGAGGACTCTACTCCAATGAGGCAGGTATGGGTTCTGCTCCGAACGCCGCCGCGAAGGCTGACGTTGCTCACCCTGTTAAGCAGGGACTCGTTCAGACACTGTCCGTATTCATCGATACACTGCTGATCTGCTCTGCCACAGCGTTCATGTGCCTGTCCACAGTCGGCGTCAACCCAATAGATTTCCAGACTGAAAGCGGCGCTGACGCTGCCGGATATGTACAGACATGCCTGCACACAACACTTGGCAGCTTCGGACCTATCTTCATCGCGATATCGATGTCACTGTTTGCGTTTACAACACTTATTGGTAACTACTCATACTGCGAAGGATGCTTTGCATTCATCCTCAAGAGAGATATGACCAAGACAGAGGTCACTATCTTCAGAGTGATCGCGATAGTCCTCGTATTCGTAGGCGCAACGCTCAGCGCAGGCCTCGTATGGGATACAGCCGACATGTTCCAGGGACTCATGGTAGTCTGCAACATCCCTACGATAGCTATCCTCGGCGGTGTTGCCGTCAAGGCTCTCGACGACTATACAAAGCAGAAGAAACAGGGACTTGCCCCGCACTTCAAGGCTGCTGATATCGGTCTGTCGGAAGACAAGGTGGACTGCTGGAAGTAAAGCGGATAATCAATTCATGAACAACTTAAAGAGGCTGCCCATATGGGCGGCCTCTTTTACATTGTCAACATATATAGGATCTGTGTTTTGTGGTAATATTATTATGTATTACTATGACCGCTTAAGGTCGTGAAAAGGCAAACGGACGGGAGGGATATGAAATGACGTATTCCATCATCGGGATACTTGCAGCGATCATCCTGCTTATCATAAACAGGGATGTCCTTTGGGCCTCTGACGGCAAGACCCTTTCAAAAACTGAAAAGAATTACCGCCGTTTTCTCCGGGGAATAATGGCGTATCTTATAACGGATATGCTCTGGGGCATACTGGATGCGAATCACCTTATCACAGCCAATATCATTAATACCTCTATACACTTCATTGCGATGGCAGCGGCTGTCATGCTATGGACACGTTATGTGATCTCATATCTGGAAAAGAAGAATCTCTTTGGCAGCATTCTTTACTATTCAGGGAGTATCTTTCTTGGACTGGTAATACTGGCAGTGATTGTGAACATCTTCAGGCCTGTGATCTTCAGCTTTGACGAGAATGGTACATATTCAGCAGGCATAGCGAGATATCTGATACTGGCTGTACAAATAGTGTTGTTCTTGCTGACTTCCGTTTATACCCTCAACATAACCACGAAGACAGAAGGCAAGGAAAAACGCAGGCATATGACCATAGGCCTGTTTGGTGTCGCTATGACTGCCTTCATACTGGTGCAGGTATTCTATCCGCTGCTTCCTTTCTATGCCATGGGCTACATGCTTGGCACCTGTGTACTGCACAGCTTTGTAGTAGAGGATGAAAAAGACGAATATCAAAAGGCGCTTGCAGAGGCGCTGGAAGAAGCGGAGCGTGCCAACATGGCCAAGACTGCGTTCCTCTCAAACATGAGCCACGAAATACGTACACCGATGAATGCCATAATCGGTCTGAACAAGATAGCGATGGAGGATCCGACGGTAAGTGGAACTGTCAGGGAGCATCTTAAAAAGGTGGATGGCTCTGCGCAGCACCTGCTGAATATCATAAACGACATACTTGACATGAGCCGCATCGAATCCGGGCGTATCGCGATCAAAAACGAAGAGTTCCCGTTCGCGAGAGAGATCGAACAGGTGAATTCCATGATCGGCAGCCAGTGCAAAGAAAAGGGGCTGGATTACGAGTTCCGCGTCATCGGCAAAACGGATGACTACTATGTAGGCGACGGCATGAGGATCAGGCAGATCGTTATAAATCTGCTTGGAAACGCCGTTAAGTTTACCCCTAAGGGAGGGAAGGTAAGCTTTGTGATAGAAGAGGGACCACGTTCTGACGAAGAGGCGGAACTCAGGTTTGTTGTCAGCGATACGGGCATAGGCATGAGCGAAGAATTCCTGCCGCAGCTGTTTGACGCGTTCAGCCAGGAAGACTCCTCATCAACTAATATCTACGGAAGCAGCGGCCTGGGGATGGCGATCACCAAAAGGATGGTCGAACTCATGGGCGGCAGCATAGAGGTCGAAAGCGTTAAAGGCGAAGGGAGCACATTTACCGTAACACTCACTCTCGGTTTGTCGGACAGGAGAGACAACGCGGCAGATCGTTCCGCAGAAGCCTCTGAAGAGAATACAGCCGGTCTCGGCGGCCGCCGCATACTGCTTGCTGAAGACGTTGTTATAAACGCTGAGATCATAAAAATGGTACTGACACAGGCGGAGATAAAGGTAGACCACGCTGAAAACGGCAGGATCGCCACAGAGATGTTCAGAGACCACGATGAGTGGTATTACGACGCGATACTCATGGACATGAGGATGCCTGAAATGGACGGCCTTGAAGCTACGAGGACGATAAGGGCGATGGACCGTGCGGATGCCGCAAAGATCCCAATAATCGCCCTGACCGCAAACGCATTCGAAGAAGACGTGCAGCGCAGCATGGAGGCAGGTCTCAACGCTCATCTGTCAAAGCCGGTAGAACCGGAGACACTGTTCAGGACGCTTGGGGATCTCATTGAAAAATGTCAGGATCCGGAGATATAAAGACCATGACCAAAACGATCTACATAGACGGGCTTGAAGTGGAATTGACCAGAAAGCGCGTCAAGAAAATGAATATGCGTGTGAAGGCGCCGGACGGCAGGATAGTCATCAGCGCCCCGTATATAGTGCCTGACAAAACTGTCATAGCTTTTGTCAGGAGCAAGAGGGAATGGATCGACAAGGCCGTTTACCGGACGCGCGCAAAGGCAGCAGCTCATCCGGAACCTGCTGACAGAAAAGAAAAAGAGGTCAGAAGGCGCGAACTCAAACGCCGTATAGAAGAAAGGCTGCCTGTAATCGAAGAAGCGACCGGGCTTTACTGCAATGGCTGGACTGTCCGCGACATGCATACCCGCTGGGGAAGCTGCAACACTAACACGCATCACATCAACCTCAGCCTCATGCTGGCAACCAGAACGGATGCGGAGCTTGACTATGTCATACTCCACGAGCTGGTGCACACCGCGGTACCGAATCACGGACCGGATTTCTATGCCTTGATGGACAGATTCATGCCGGGGTGGAAGAAGATACGTAAGGCCCTCAATTACGGTTAATGGGAAAGGAATAAATGGAAGTCCCTCAGCTCATAGTCGATTTGGCGATAATGCTGACTACCGCGGCGGCGGTCACGATAGTTTTCAAAAAACTCAGGATCCCTACGATACTGGGATACATTGTCGCGGGATTTCTTATCGGGCCGAATTTTCCGCTCTTCATGAATATTGAGAGCGCAGCGTCTGTAGAGACCTGGAGTGAGATTGGCGTCATTATAATACTGTTTCACATAGGCCTTGAGTTCGACTTTCACAAGCTGTCCGAAATAGGAAGCACAGCTATAGTATCGGCTGCCGTAAAGATGGGCGGGGTCATGCTTGTGGGATATGGATTCGGCATTCTTGCCGGTATGAGCACTATGAACTCAGTATTCCTCGGAGCCATGCTTTCGATCAGCTCTACGGTCGTAATTCAGAAGTGCTTCAGCGAGATGGGACTTGAGGGCGAAAAATATACAGGCCTGGTAATGGGGTCGCTCGTTATGGAAGACGTGATCGCCGTGTTCATGATGGTAGTACTGACCACGATATCCGCGAGCCAGGCTTCGGACGGAAGCAGTATGGCACTGCGCATGTTCCTGATGATAACCTACCTAGTGCTCTGGCTGATCCTAGGCATTTTCTTCCTGCCGACCATCCTTGACAGAACGATGGAATTGATGAGTGATGAGACGCTTACTCTTTTGAGCCTTGGTTTCTGCTTTCTCATGGGAATGCTGGCACACTGGCTTGGGTTCTCAATGGAGCTTGGGGCGTTCATATCGGGTTCGCTCTTTGCAGGGACCCGGCATGTACATAAAGTTGAAAGGGTGACAGCCGGCATCAAGGACATGTTCGGAGCGGTATTCTTCCTGTCTGTAGGTATGATGGTAGACCCGGGCATCATCGCCGGCCGCTGGACTTCCATAGTCCCGATTGCGATACTTGCCGTGGTGGCTAAGCTCATATTCGCTACCATTGGAATGATACTTTCGGGACAGGACCCGGAGACTGCTTTAAGAGGCGGCATTTCACTCGCGCCTATAGGTGAATTCTCATTTATTATCGCGAGCCTCGGCATCTCACTTGGTGTCATGGACAGCTATCTTTATCCCGTTATAGTTGCCGCGTCCATATTGACTATCACCGCTACTCCGGTACTGATACGGAACCAGGATAAGATAATAAAAATGATATCCGGGCTGATCCCCGCGAAGATCAAAAAACTGATCCGCAATTACACTTCTGAAAACCGAAGCGATGAGGAACACGTTTCTGAGTGGAGGATCGTGCTCAAGGACTACTTTATTAAGGTCGCTGTATATGGAAGCATCATGCTGGTCCTGACGCTTGCGTGCTGCAAAGCTCTGTATCCTGCTATGGCAGCTATTACCGGTGATAAGGCTGCCAAGATAATAGTCATCATTGTGAACTATCTGGCATTGGCGGTCTTTGCGGTACCTTTCATGGGCAACCGCAATGTCGCGTTCACCCAGCTTTGGATGGACAGGCTGGCAAACAGACCCCCGCTTGCCGTGATGATACTTATAAAAATAGTCATTCTGGAACTCATAGCACTGATGCCGGTGGAGACGCTTCTTAATATAAATAACCTGATAATAGTACTTCTTATTCCATTGAGTGTTTTCCTGATAGCAAGGTCGGAATTCATAGCAACATATTATCTGCAGCTGGAAACAAGGTTCTTCGCAAACCTGAATCAGAAGACGATGGAGGAACGCGGAGGAGCAAGGCAAAGACAGCACTGGCTCAACGAGGATTACAGCATCTTTGGCTGGGACGTTCCGGCAGGCGCGTCATATGAGGGGAAAACGATACAGGAGCTAGACTGGGGCAGAAAAGACGCCGTCTATGTGGTCAAGGTGAGGCATGGAGATAAAAGAATGCCTATGCCTCCGGCAAGGACGGTCCTGCATGCAGGTGATCATGTTCATGTAATTGGGGATAAATCATCGCTTGAGACGTTCTATAAAACGCTTGGTATAGATCAGGATGTACACATGCGTACGCTAAGGGAATTCCTCGATGAAGATTATACCGGCGGCAATGCTCTTTCCTGCGCGGCCATCCCGGTCAGAGGAACAGAACCGTATGTAGGTAAACCAATCAAAAAAAGCAGGATAACTGCACGAAATCACTGCATGATACTCGGCCTCGAACGCGATGGATATGCGACAACGATGCCGGATTCAAATATGCTCATAGAAAAGGGAGACATACTTTGGATCATTGGTACGGGAACGAACCTGAGCAGTATAGCAGCTCATTCGGTCGGAGATACCGGTACTCATTCATCTGCCCTGACAGACGACGGGCTTCCTGAGGGAGGTGAACTCAAGTGAATTGGAGCATAATAACGGCATATCTTCTCCCTCCGCTTATCGGAGCGGTGATAGGGTATTTTACGAATCTCATCGCGGTAAAGATGCTGTTCTATCCGCAAAAGGCAGTTTACGTGTTCGGATACAGGCTGCCGTTTACACCGGGAGCTATACCTAAGGGCAAGGCGAGGCTCGCAAAGTCCGCGGGCAAGATAGTCCAGAACGAACTCTTCACACGCGAGGACATCTCCGGCAGACTTCTGACGGAGGAGGTAGAAAAGCCGCTTATCGATAAAGTGATGAGCATACTCGATGAAGATATAAAGGATACAGGCGCAATAATGACAGGCAGCGAAGAAAAGTTTGACAGGATCGAAAACAACTTCATAGAGCTGCTGTCATTCAAGATAACAGATGCCATCAAAAGAATGGATATATCCGGGACGGTGAAGCAGGAAGGCAAGGCGATGCTGCTTGACCATGTACTGGAGTCCAGAGTCCTTTCCTTACTGGTCTCTGACAAGATGATCGACAAGGTGATGAACACGGTCGGAGAGAAGATGGAAGAATACATCGACGCCAGAGGCCCGGAGATGGTGCGCGAGATCACAAATTCCAGGATCCATGACCTGGGAGAGAGGACGCCGCTCTATGTGCTTGAACTTGCTGGATATGACCCGGATTATGTGAGAAAGAAGATCACGGAAGCATACAGAGAGTCTGTGATGAACGCGGTCAATTCCGCCCTTCGCAGGATAGATGTCGCGAAGGTAGTCGAAGACAAGATAAACTCGATGTCGGTGGAAGAACTCGAGAGAGGCGTGCTGACTGTCATGAAGACAGAACTCAACATGATAGTAAGTCTCGGCGCGCTCATCGGACTTGTAATCGGCAGCATAAACATATTCATTTGACGGAGAACGGGAAATGTACGAAAAGAACGATCCTGAACTGAAAGAAAAATATGAGGCGCTGAAAGAAGCGGGTCTGCTGGATGAGATCCTTGGAAAAGCGGATGTCCCTGAAGAGACAGAGACGCCGGCGGCTGATCCGAATGACTATGTGGTGTTTGAACATGTCCGCAAAGTCTATCACGTTGGCGAGGTCGATATTGAGGCGCTTGCTGACGCGACATTCAGCGTGTCAAAGGGAGAACTTGCCATAGTAGTAGGTGAATCCGGCGCGGGCAAGACGACACTTCTCAACATCCTTGGCGGAATGGATACGCTGACCAGCGGCAAAGTGCTTCTCGATGGCCGTGAGATAAGCAAACTCAATATGCGTGAGCTGACAAAGTACCGCAGATACGACATAGGCTTTGTTTTCCAGTTCTACAATCTTGTACAGAACCTCACAGCGCTTGAGAACGTATCGCTCGCGACACAGATATGCAGCGATCCGCTCGATCCGGCGGAGACTCTGAAGGCTGTCGGCCTGGGCGACAGGATGTACAATTTCCCGGGACAACTGTCGGGCGGCGAGCAGCAGAGAGTGGCCATAGCCAGGGCACTCGCCAAGAACCCAAAACTGCTGCTCTGCGACGAGCCTACCGGCGCTCTTGACTACAATACGGGCAAGCAGATCCTTCAGCTGCTGCAGGATCAGGCCCACAAGTCCGGCGCGACAGTAATAATCATCACACACAACAAGGCGATCACTCCGATGGGCGACCGCGTCATCAGCGTAAGGAGCGGAAGAGTACAGGATGTGAAGATCAATCCGCATCCGGTACCTGTGTCCGAAATAGAGTGGTAGCGGTTTAGAACATGCTCAGGAAGTCGACTTTCAGGGAAATACGGACCTCACTTGCAAGATACCTTGCGATCTTCGCGATCGTGGCGCTTGGAGTGGGGTTTTTCAGTGGTCTGAAAGACTGCAAGGAGTCGATGGTGAGCACAGCCAGGAAATACCTTGACCGGACCAATTTCTATGACTATCAGATACTGTCTTCATACGGCGCAGACGATGACAGCGTTGCTCTTGCTGAATCATGGGACGAAGTAAAAGCTGCCGAAGGCTCCATACAGATAGACGTGATGGCGAGATCCGGCGACGGTGATTCAAGAGCGCTCAAGTGCATTTCATTGCCTGATAAAATAAACACGCTGAATGTAGTAGAGGGAAGGCTGCCTGAAGCCTCGAATGAGTGCGTGGTTGACTCCTACAGTATCACGGACGCGGGGTTCAGAGTTGGAGACTTCATAGAGATCACGGATGAGAATGACAAGGACAAACTTGATGAATTCAGGGAAACGAGATTTGAGATAGTAGGCCTTGTCAATACGCCTATATACCTTGACTACCAGAGGGGTTCCACCGATATAGGAAACGGCAGCCTTGACACATTCTTCTTTATTGATAAGGATGCCTTTGATGTCGATTATTATACAAACCTGTACATCAAACTGGATGGGGATCAGCAGGCTCTGAGTGAAGAACATGAAGACTACCTGAAGGCGAAAGAGGACAGCATGAAAGATCTGGCGGAAGCAGTTACAGCCGGACGCCGTGAGACAGCACAGGAGGAAGCTCAGAAAGAGCTGGATGAGAAAAAACAGGAATACGAAGACAATCTCGCTAAGTACAAAAGAGAGAAGGCGAATGCCGAGAATAAACTCAACAAGGCTGAGAATAAGATAAATGCCGGTGAGAAAAAGATTAATAAAACAAGGAAGCAGCTCAACGCAGCAGTAAAGGAAGCGAACGCGGGCATAGAGAAGGCCAACTCCACGATCGCGGATCTGAAGGCAAAGAAGACTCAGGCTGAGACCGGCCTGGAACAGGCAAGGTCCGGAAAGACTCAGCTTGAGGGACAGCTTGAGCAAATGCAGGCTGCAGGAGCAAGTGAAGAAGAAATTGCCGGTGTGCAGGCCGCGATCGCCGAGGCCGATGCCACCATCAGCGGCCTTGAAGGAAATCTTAACGATATCAATAACGGTATCACCCAGGCTGAAGCGGGGCTCAAGCAGGCGCAGGAAGGTCTGGCTCAGGCCCAGGCCGGGCTCAAGGAACTGGACAAACAGGAAAACAAGCTGGATAGCAGCGAGAAAAAGCTCAAAAAAGAAGAGCGTAAAGCTGATAATGAATTCGACAAAGCAAAACGGGAGCTCGATGACGCCAAGGACAAGCTGGACGAGGCGCAGGAAAAGATCGACGACATGGAGATAGGCAACTCCTATGCTCTCTCACGCAAGGAGAACATGGGTTATTCTTCGTTCGACAGCAACTCCAGCATTGTCAGTAACATATCCAAGATATTCCCGCTATTCTTCTTCCTGATAGCGGCTCTCGTGTGCATGACTACGATGACCAGGATGGTGGATGAGCAGCGCACACAGATAGGCGTGCTGAAAGCGCTGGGCTACAGCAACAGCCAGATAGTGGGCAAGTACATGTTCTACTCCGGCAGCGCGTCATTCCTTGGTGCTATTCTCGGCTTCTTCGCCGGATGCAAGGTCTTCCCGACGGTTATCTGGAACGCGTATACCATGATGTATGACTTCAGCGATACGGTCGATTACATCATAAACTGGAAGCTCGGACTTATCGTACTGGCGGTATCACTGCTCTGTTCAATGGGAGCGACATGGGTATCCATCGCTGCGGACTTCAAGGTCCCTCCGGCAGAACTCATAAGACCTAAGACACCTCCTGCGGGCAAGCGTATACTCCTCGAGAGGATCAGACCGCTGTGGAACCGGATCAGCTTCCTGTACAAGGTGTCGATCCGCAACATTTTCAGGGACAAGAAGAGGTTCCTGATGATGGTCATCGGAGTAAGCGGCTGTACGGCTCTCCTGATCGCCGGTATAGGCATCAGGGCCACCATATCAAAGATCGCGGACTACCAGTTTGATGAGATCTCCCTGTATGATATCACCGTGATGTTCAGCAAAAACATGACTGAGGACAGGCAGAAGGATTTCATGGAGGAGATGAAGGATGCGGGCGTAACCGGTGATAGTGTCAGGTTCCTGCAACGGGGCGAAGTGACGGTGATCATTGGTGACAAAACAACTGACATTACATGTGTAGCCACCGAAGCAGAGGGCTTTGATCAGTTTATTGATCTGCATACCGGTGATCAGCATTTAGACTACCCGGGTCCGGGAGAGGCGATTATTGTCAAGAAGACCAACCACGACTTCGGCATAGGGGTAGGCGATGAGATAACGCTGCGCGACGATTACCGCGAGATGAAGGTGAAGATAGTGGGCGTTGCTGACAACTACGTATACGACAGCATTTACATATCGTCCGATACTTACCGCGAGGGCTTCGGCAAGGAGCCGGATATAAAAGCGGCATACATCGATTTCGAAGAAGGTACTGCAGAAGACGTTATCAGAAATGCTTCGGCTGACGCGGCCGGCTATGAATATACGGCGGCGGCGCAGACCAACATCGATGTCAGAGAGAACGTCAACAAGATGATGAAGAGCCTTAACTCCATCGTTTATGTAGTCATACTCAGCGCCGCGCTCCTGGCGTTCATAGTGCTCTACAACCTGACCAATATCAATATCACAGAACGCATACGCGAGATCGCCACTATCAAGGTGCTTGGTTTCTACCAGCTTGAGGTATCGCAGTACGTGTTCCGCGAGAACCTCTTCCTGACGGCTGTGGCTGCAATAGTCGGAATACCGATGGGAGACTGGCTGCTTAAGTTTGTAATAGACAACATAGTTCTGAGCATGATCTACTTCGAGCCAAGACACGGGCCGTATGACATACCTATATCGGTCGCCCTGACGTTCGTCTTTGCGTTCTTTGTAAATATCGCCATGCAAAAGAGACTGCGCAACGTATCGATGACAGAGTCTCTCAAGTCTGTAGAATAGAGCGCTGTGAATGATGCGAAGACCACACTCCGCAGAAAGTGCAGAAGCACACCGCAGCAGCGCTCCGACAGCGAAACGAACAGCGGAAACTAGAGCACGTGAAGCGGGCTCATTTCCGCTGGCGCCCGGAGGAGCGATGAAGCGGCTTGTGCTTCGTGCTTTCGAGGACGTGGCCGAGCTCCATTCACAGCTGCACTTATGCCGATAGACTAAGTGCAGGTTACAATGTATAATAATTTTTAGACCATTTAAGCGGAGGTATATATAGCATGAAGAAATTTACTATAGAAATGGAAGACGGCGGCATCATGAAGGGCGAGCTCTATGAAGACATCGCTCCTGAAACGGTCGCAAACTTTGAGAAACTCGCGAACTCTGAGTTCTATGACGGACTTATTTTCCACAGAGTCATTCCGGGATTCATGATCCAGGGCGGATGCCCTAACGGAAACGGCATGGGCGGTCCGGGATACACCATAAAGGGCGAGTTCAGCGCCAACGGATTCAAAAACGATCTGAAGCATGAGAGGGGAGTCCTCTCGATGGCAAGAGCAATGGATCCAAATTCGGCAGGTTCGCAGTTCTTCATCATGACAACGACATCGCCGCATCTGGACGGGCAGTACGCCGCATTCGGAAAGGTGACTGACGGCATGGCGGTGGCAGACAAGATCGTAAACGTAAGACGCGACTTCAGAGACAAACCGCTTATGCCGCAGAAGATAAAGTGCATCAGAGTAGAAGGATAAATGGAAAACAACAGTAACTGGGAAATAACTCAACAGAAGCTGTTCGCGATGGTCTCGACCGGCGTGACAGACAGTCCGCTGAATCAGTTTTACGACATACTCAGCACCGTGGCGCTGATCGCAAATCTGGTATGCGCCTTCGCGTCGACCTTTGAATCCGCGAGGGCAACGTACGGGACTCTGTTTCACTGGGTCGATGAGATCACGGTCCTTTTCTTCGCCATTGACTATGTGCTGAGGATACTTACCGCAAGACAGCAGTACAAAGGGTGTTCGGCAGGCGCCGCCGTAGGCAGGTATGTTACATCGGGCTACGGCATAATAGACCTTCTGTCGTTCCTGCCTCACTATCTGCCTACATTCTTCCCGGCAGGAGCAGCGGTATTCCGCATGTTCAGAGTGGTCAGGATCTTCAGACTGTTCAGGATCAACGCGTACTCCGATTCCCTCACGCTCATCGGGAATGTACTTTCAAAGAAGAGGACTCAAATACTCGCTTCGATCTTTGTCATAGCGCTCCTTATTCTGGCCTCGAGCCTTTGCATGTACAGTGTAGAGCATGACGCGCAGCCTGATGTTTTCGAGAACGCGTTCTCGGCAATATGGTGGGCGACCTCGACCCTGCTGACAGTAGGTTATGGCGACATATATCCGATCACGGTCATGGGGCAGATACTCGGCATAGTGATAACCTTCCTCGGAGTGCTTCTGGTAGCCATCCCAACGGGTATCATTTCTGCAGGATTCGTTGAAGAGTATCAGCTGGCAACAAGGCTTGCGGATATTGAGCAGCAGCAGAACGTCAGGTTCATCAAGGCCTCGATCGATCCGGGCGACGCGTGGATAGGCAAGTCTATAAGTGAAATAGCGATGCCGAGCGGTTCCATCATAGCACTGATCATCAGAGACGGGGAAACGATGGTGCCGAGGGGAGACGTAGAGATACTGCTTGGCGACAAGCTGATAATCTGCGCAGAGTCGGCTACTGAAGGCATGCTTGAGGATGTGAAAGAGATCATACTCGGAAAGAACCATCCGTGGAATGACCACAGAATAAGAGACCTGGATATTTCGCGCCAGACCTTTATAGTGCTGGTGGAGCGCGACGGAAAGACCGTAAAACCGGACGGAGATCTGGTCTTACTTGAGGGCGACAGAGTGCTCGTCTATACAAAGGAAAGTATAAGGAAGTACACACAGGAGCCGCTGTTCTAGGCGGCTCGCCTTTATTATGATCAAATCGACTATTTGCTATCTCGAGAATAACGGAAGCTGGCTGATGCTGTACCGCGATAAAAAGCCCGGGGACATGAACGAGGGCAAGTGGATAAGCGTGGGCGGTAAACTGGAGAAGGGCGAGACGCCGGATGAATGTGCAGTCCGTGAGGTTCTTGAAGAGACCGGACTCAGACTGAAGTCGTGGACCTTCCACGGCGTTATAGAGTTCCGCTCGGATCAGTATGAAGATGAGGACATGTATCTGTATTCGTCTTCTGACTTTGAACCCGCGGATGAAGAGGCTGCCCGCGTCTTTGCTGAGACCGGTAAGTACGAGCCGCCGGAGTGCAGGGAAGGAGAACTTGCCTGGGTGCCCCATGATAAGATGCTGGATCTTCCGACATGGGAGGGAGACAGAGCCTTCCTGACGGAGCTGCTCGCAGGCACTCAGGAAATAAACATGACATTACAGTACGAAGGAGAAAAATGTACTGTCATAAAAAACGGCCGGGCATAGACCCGACCGTTTTTCAATTGTGTTGTTTTTTAGTTTCCTTCCGTCTCAGCGTCATCGTCCTGGAGCAGTCCGTGCTCATCGATGTTGCTTTCGTGACCGGCTTCATCCGTACTGTAGCGTACGACTCCGTTTTCATCAGCAATGAAGAACAGGTAATCGTGGTGTTCGTAGTTGAGAGTAGCGTCTATCGCGCTTCCTACTACCTGACAGATAGGCCCAGGAGGGAGACCTGCGTACTTACGTGTGTTGTAAGGGCTTGTGCTCTCAAGCTGGCTCACCTTGAGGTCGACTCTGTCTTCCTGGAATATGTAGCAGACCGTTACGTCGGAACCAAGCGACATGTCCTTGTCGAGTCTGTTCATGAATACTCCCGCTACACCTGCCTGATCATCGGCTGTCGCTTCCTTAGTGACGATAGAGGTCAGAGTCAGGAGCTGGTGAACAGTGAATCCCGAGCCCTCGATTTCGCCTCTGCGCTCGGACAGTTCTTCATCCATCCTGTCAAGACACATCTCCGTGAAGCTCTCAAGAGTCATGTTGTCGGTCACGATGTATGTATCTGCGTAAAGGTATCCCTCGAGCGGATACATCACGTCTTTGTTGAGTATTTCATCTGTCAGGAACCAATATCTGTCGATCAGCTCGTTCAGATAATCCGTATCAGCCCATTTCTCAAGGATCTCATCAGGCGAATACGGAAGCTTTTCTGAAACAGCTTCGGCTACCTGCTGCAGCCTTGCCCCGTCCTTGACCTCTATGCTCTCCTTGGAGAGATAATCGAAGTCGCCCGTATTGATGGCGGTCATTATCTCCTGGAAGGACATCGAAGGACTGAAGATGTATGTGTTTGCCTGAAGGCTGTTGTAGTGGCCTATCCTGCTGTTTACCTTGGCGCAGAACTTGTTCTTTACCAGCCCTGCCTCATCGAGTATCTCCACGATAGTCGACGCTCCGCTGCCGTTCGGGATATCTACAACGATCTGTTCTTCGCTCTTTGGATCGACCGGCCTTAGACCCATTGTGTAATAGCCTCCGCCTGCCACGAGTATGGCCAGGATCAGCACCAGTATCCACAGGCAACCGCCTTTTTTCTTCTTTTTCCTTTTCCTAACAGAAGCAGCCTGTCTTTCCTGTGCTGCCTGGCTTGCCTCTGCCCGTTCTACACGACTCATTAAAGACCCCTTTCGCTCGAATAATGTGATATAATCTTCCAGATAGTTATTGCTTAAATTATAAAGGATAGAGACGAAAATGACAAAGAATTCCTTTAAAGCGTTCCTTGAACGCAAGAATATAGAGATAAGCGCGAGGCGCTATGGAATAGACGCGCTGTCAGCGATGGCGCAGGGTCTCTTCTGCTCGCTGCTTATCGGTACGATCATCAACACGATAGGTACGCAGTTCCATATCGGATTCCTGACAAATTCGGTCTGCACCATAGGCGGTGCCGACTACACGGTAGGCGGACTTGCCGTGGCGATGACCGGACCTGCAATGGCGATAGCGATAGGCTACGCACTCAAGAGCCCTAACCTGGTACTGTTTTCGCTGGCGACCGTGGGTTTTGCGGCCAACGGACTCGGCGGAGCGGGCGGGCCTCTTGCCGTCCTCATAGTCGCCATTATCGCCGCGGAATGCGGCAAGGCAGTCGCCGGAGAGACAAGAGTGGATATACTCGTAGTTCCGCTGGTGACCATAGGCGTCGGCGTGGCTTTGGCCGCATGGTGGGCGCCGGGACTCGGAGCCGCAGCCATGAAGATAGGCAATCTTATAATGTGGGCGACAGAGCTGAGACCGTTCATGATGGGCATCATCGTATCGGTGATAGTAGGCATGGCTCTGACTCTTCCTATCTCATCGGCAGCGATCTGTGCCGCGTTCGGCCTTGTGGGACTCGCGGGCGGCGCTGCTGTTGCAGGCTGCTGCGCTCAGATGGTTGGCTTTGCCGTTATGTCTTTCCCTGAAAATAAGTGGGGCGGACTCATCTCGCAGGGCATCGGAACTTCGATGCTGCAGATGGGCAATATCGTAAAGAACCCGCGCATATGGATAGCTCCTACGCTTACTTCCGCGATAACAGGTCCTATAGCTACGTGCCTGTTCAAGCTGCAGATGAACGGAGCTCCTGTATCCAGCGGAATGGGAACATGCGGATTCGTGGGACAGATAGGCGTTTACTCGGGCTGGGTAGCCGATGTCGCGTCCGGAGCCAAGGCATCCATCACGGGCATGGACTGGCTTGGACTGATCCTCATATGCTTCGTGCTGCCGGCAGTGCTGGCTCCGCTGATCAACGCAGGATGTCGCAAGCTCGGATGGGTCAGGGACGGAGATCTGAAACTGTAGGACATCAAAACTAAAGAAAACAAACCGGACTTCTTCTGACGGAGTCCGGTTTTGTAAATAGTATGAAGCCGGATGATTTAAGGTGATATTATCGATATATGAGTAAAGCAAAGTATAACGTAGTAATAATAGGCGGAGGAGCATCAGGCCTGATGCTCGCTTCTCAGCTGGATCTTAACGGCGCGCCCGGCCTGATACTCGAAGGAGGCAGTTCCCTGGGGACCAAGCTTCTGATGAGCGGAGGTGGAAGATGCAACATAACGCACGGAGGGCCGATCAAAGACTTTGTTTATGCCTACGGAGATGAAGGGCAAGCACTTCGCAGATGCCTGTACAGGCATAGCAACCTGGATCTCGCGAAATGGTTTTCCGGAATGGGAGTAGATCTTGCGGATGAGAGCGGAGATCCCGTGGATGCTTCTTACGGGGCGAACGGCATGGATAATGCGGGCCGCATATTCCCGGCATCAGGAAAAGCGAGGGATGTGCTGGATACTCTGATTGGCGAGGCTGCTTCCAATCTCTGGCAAATAGAGGGGGATGCGAAGGTTACGGGGCTTCGCATGGATGAAGGCCTCTGGGAGATCACGCTTGAGAGCGGGTATGTTTTAAATGCGGAGAATGTAGTGATAGCAACAGGAGGCATCACTTATCCTGAGACAGGATCGGACGGATCCATGCTTGGGATACTGGAGGATCTGGGGCTTGATATCAACGAGCCAAGGCCTGCGCTGGCGCCTGTATATGTTGAGGATTATCCTTACGCTGAATTATCAGGCGTCTCAGTTCCTGATATGACGGTGATTGCTTTCAGCAGCGATGCTGCCAATACATGCAAAGGCAAAGCTGCAAAAATGAAGGGAGACCTTCTGTTCACTCATGAAGGACTGTCAGGCCCTGTGATCCTCAACATTTCAAAGTATGTCCGCCCCGGTGAGCTGATAAGGCTGTGCTATAATAAGGAGCTGCATGAACTGCCGAAGCGCATGCAGGGTATAATGCGCGAGCGATCAAGGGGACTGCTGGGCGATGTCAGGACGAATGTGCTGGCATCTTTCCTGGACCATGATGACTTTACTGTCAGTGGAGTTGAAGAACGCGGCATGGTGACAGCGGGCGGAGTATCTCTCGATGAGATAGACAGCGCGACCATGCAGGCAAAGCGCTTTGAAGGCCTGTACATCATAGGCGAAGCGCTGGATGCTGATGGCATAACAGGGGGATACAATCTGCAGCTGTGCTGGTCGACAGCCTGCGCATGCGCTGATGATCTGAGAGGCAAACTTGAGATATAAAGGAGAAACGAAATGGTTTCATTTGAATGCGACTACATAGCGGGAGCGCATCCGGAGATACTGAATAGGCTGGCTGAGACCAACATGGAGAGCCTGCCGGGCTACGGCATGGATCACTACACAGAAAGCGCAAAGGAAAAGATAAAAGCGGCGTGCGGAATGCCGGATGCTCAGGTAGAGCTTCTGGTAGGCGGAACGCAGACAAATTCAGTGGTGATATCTACGATGCTCCGTGACTGGGAGGGCGTGATCGCCGCGGACAGCGGTCATGTGAGCGTGCATGAGTCAGGGGCTATCGAGTTCACAGGCCACAAGGTTATCGAGCTGCCGTCGGTGGACGGGAAGCTCGAGGCGGACATGGTCAGGGCTTATCTTGAGAAGTTCCACAGCGATGTAACAAATGACCACATGGTGTTCCCGGGCATGGTCTACATTTCGTTTCCGACCGAGCCGGGTACTCTTTACAGCAAGGCCGAACTTGAGGCGCTGTCAGATCTATGCCGCGAATATGAGATACCTCTGTATCTGGACGGAGCGAGGCTGGGCTACGGACTGATGAGCAATGCCTGCGATCTGACTCTGCAGGATATAGCAAGGCTGACCGATGTGTTCTACATCGGAGGCACCAAGGTGGGAGCGCTTTGCGGCGAGGCGGTCGTTTTCACTAAGGGCAACAGACCGGAGCATTTCATGACATCCGTAAAGAAAAGGGGAGCGCTGCTCGCCAAAGGCAGGCTGCTGGGAATACAATTCGACACGTTATTCACTGACGATCTGTATTTCAGGATCAGCCGGCACGCGATCGAGATGGCGCTGAAGATAAAAGAGATAATCAAAGAAAAAGGCTGGAAGGTCTATATGGATTCGCCTACCAACCAGCAGCTCATCCTTATGACTAAAGAGGAGATGGAGGAGCTTGGAAAGACAGTCGTATTTGACCGCTGGGGCATATACGATGACATGCATACGATAGTCAGACTGGCATCCAGCTGGTCCACGACTGAAGAAGATATAAAAGCGCTCGCAGAGGCGTGATCCTTCCGAATTAAAAAGGCGCGTCCGTTTATAACGGAAGCGCCTTTTTGGATGCCTTTATAAGGCGTTATCATTCTATTCCGGCAACTTTATACTCTATGGCTTCTACTGCTTCCTTGAGCGCAGCATCAGCTACCTCTGGCGACATCGTTACTACTGCGGTGCCTGCCTCATGGCTGACTTCGGCTGCCTCTACGCCATCAAGCGCTTCAAGAGCCTTCTTGACTGCGGCCTCACAGTGAGGGCACATCATTCCTTCGATCTTCATTGTTTTCTGCATCAGTTTTTCCTCGCTTTCATTTTTACTATTGTTGACAGGCACGTCAGTATCAGCAGAGGCGGCCTGTGATGAACTTATTGCGGTTTCCGCACCGGAGCCTTGACCGGCGCCGGCATCGAACAGATTGAGTCTGAGGGCATTGGTGACCACGCAGAAGCTTGAAAGGCTCATTGCGGCTGCTCCAAGCATTGGATTAAGCGCCCAGCCGAAAAGTTTTATGAATGCTCCGGCTGCCACAGGTATGCATATCGCATTATAGAAGAATGCCCAGAACAGATTCTCATGTATGTTTTTAAGCGTCTTGCGGCCAAGCCTTACGGCCTTCACCGCGTCCGAAAGGCTGCTGTTGACAAGTACGACATCCGCTGCATCAAGCGCCACATCCGTACCCGCGCCTATGGCTATGCCGACGTTTGCTCTTGTAAGAGCAGGAGCATCATTTATGCCGTCTCCTATCATCGCGGTGCGGCCCTGCTCCATGAGACCCCGAATCACTTCTTCCTTGCCGTCAGGCAGGACTTCCGCGATCACCTCATCGACACCCACCTCAGCTGCAATGGCGTCCGCAGTCTTTTTTCTGTCGCCTGTCAGCATGACGGTCCTGATACCCATCTCTTTGAACTGCCTGATGGCATCAACACTGTCTTCTCTGACGGAGTCTGCCAGAGCGATAAGACCCAGCAGCCTGCCGCCTTTTTCAAAGAGCACGGACGTCTTTCCGGCGTTGGCAAACTCTGCCGTCTCTCTCAGAAGGCGGTCAACATCCTCAGCCGCTGCTCCGTTTGCGGTCATGAATGCAGCGTTGCCTCCGGCTATGCTGACTGCCCTGGAGCCGTCCCAGGTGAACGCCTTGACGCCTCCGCCCGGCACTTCGGTATAGTCGCTGATCCTGAGGGTGGTGCCTCCGACATATTCAGAGACTGCTTTCGCAAGAGGGTGAGTGGATCTTGATTCTACAGCGGCTGCGACGGTTAGCAGCTCATCCTGCGGCACTCCGCGGCAGGTAAATACATCTGTTACCTTAGGGTCTCCGCCTGTGATGGTGCCGGTCTTGTCGAGCGCCACTATCTCTATGCGGCCTGTTTCCTCAAGCGCCGCAGCGGTCTTGAAGAGTATGCCGTTCCTTGCTCCAACTCCGCTTCCGACCATAATGGCAACGGGCGTTGCCAGGCCCAGCGCACACGGGCAGCTTATGACAAGCACCGATATTGCTCTTGCAAGGGCGAATCCGGCATCCTTACCGACAGCCAGCCAGATCACGAGTGTAACGAGCGCTATGCCTATTACAGCAGGGACGAACACTCCCGCAACACGGTCGGCGATCTTGGCGATAGGAGCCTTTGTGGCTGCTGCGTCGCTCACCATGCGTATGATCTGAGCGAGGGTGGTATCTTCGCCGACTCTTGTAGCTCTGCATCGAACGAATCCGGACTGATTGGTCGTGGCCGCGGATACGTTGTCGCCGGCTTTCTTATCGACCGGTATTGATTCGCCTGTAAGAGCAGCTTCATTGACCGCCGAGTTTCCTTCCAGGATCACTCCGTCGACCGGGATGTTTTCTCCCGGATTGACCAGGAACACATCACCGACACGCACCTGCGATACGGGGATCTCCGTTTCGATCCCGCCCCGTTCTACGACTGCCGTCTGCGGTGCGAGCTTCATCAGGCTTTTAAGCGCGTCTGTTGTCTTTCCCTTGGAGCGCGCTTCAAGCATCTTGCCCACTGTGATAAGAGTCAGTATCATGGCTGCTGACTCAAAGTAAAAGTCATGCATGTAAGCCATTACAGCTTCACTGTCGCCTGAAAGCTGCGCGCCTGTCATAGCGAAGAGCACGTATGTGCTCCAGCAGAATGAAGCGGCGCTGCCCATGGCGACCAGCGTATCCATGTTTGGAGCGCCATGTATGAGTCCCTTGAATCCGTTGATAAAGAACTTCTGGTTTATTACCATCACTATTGCCGCGAGTATCATCTGTATGAGCCCCATCGCGACGTGATTTCCTTCGAAGAAAGAAGGGAGAGGCCAGTCCCACATCATATGACCCATCGAGAAGTACATGAGTACCAGCAAAAATCCGATGGATGCGATAAGGCGCTTTTTAAGGACCGGAGTCTCTCTGTCCTCGAGAGCAGCTTCATCAGCGGCAAAACTACTCCGCTCATTTTGAACGGGATCAGCGGACTTTAAGCTGGCACCGTAGCCTGCTTCGGTAACGGCGCGTATGATATCTTCAGGAGCGGCGCTACCCTCGACTCCCATTGAGTTTGTAAGGAGACTGACCGAACACGAGTCGACACCCTCCACTTTGGACACAGCCTTTTCGACCCGCGCCTGACATGCGGCGCAGCTCATTCCCGTGACTATGTATTGCTCCATTTTCCGGCGCCCTCCGTTTACTTCATCATTTTCTGAAGAGTGGTGACAAGTTCTTCAACGACCTCATCATTGCCGTCCCGTATATCGTTCCTGACGCAGGTGCGGATATGGTTTGACAGCAGCACCTTGCTGAAACTGTTCAGAGCTGAGTTGACGGCTGATGTCTGGATCAGGATATCAGGACAGTATGCTCCGCGTTCTACCATCGCCTTGATGCCGCGCACCTGGCCCTCGATACGGCTGAGCCTGTTTATCAGATCCTTGTATTCTTCAGGACTGCGCTCCTTATGTTTTTCGCTGCACGCACAACAGTCTTTTACCGTGCCGTCTTTGCGAACATCGTTTTTATTTGTCATATAAAACCCCGTTCATGAAAATATCTGTAACAATGATCAATCATACCCCTTAGGGGTATCTGCAACCCTAATATATACCCCATATGGGTATAAGTCAAGTGCGGGATCTGTTGCTTTGACCCATGCAGGGAAAGCCGTAAAACACCGATGCCGCGATATCCCCTGCAGAGGGATGCTTTTTTTGTATCAGATTTTGCGTAATATAGATGAAACTAATTGTCTGAAAACAGTTTCGCATGCTAAAATGTTACCAATAGTGTGGGCATCGTCATTCCCCGGTGCCCGGCGGCCGGCAGGCGGCCGTATATGTTAACCAAAGAGAGGGAGAGATGAAAGACTTAAAGCACCTGATTTACTTCGAGGACCTGCTGCAGGAAGCAAACAATGATCTTGTTGCGCAGGCCCAGAAAGAGGGCATGAAGTGCATAGGCTATATGTGCGAGAACGTGCCTGAGCCTCTTCTCAATCTGCCCGGCTGCTTCTCCAGCAGACTCCGCGCTCCGCGCACGGGTTCGATCGATGTAGGCACCTACTATCTGACCAGCTTCCTTTGTGAATATTCAAGAGCCATTCTTGAGAGAGCTCTTGAGGGAGGCTACAACTTCCTGGACGCTGTCATCACGCCTGACGGCTGCACCATGCTGAACCGCTGCGTAGAGAACATGGATGTTCTGCAGGCGATCGGCAAGGACAAAAAAGGATTCTTCTTCGACTACATGGAGATACCTATGAAGGCTGACTACAACGGCCTCAACCTCTATGTCGTTCAGTGCAGGAATCACATCCTCAAGCCTCTGGCTGAGAACTACGGCATCGACATTTCGGACGCTGCCATCCGCAAGGCTGTCGACCAGCACAACAAGGTATGCGAACTCATCAGAGCTATCGGAGACTTCCGCAAGCTTGACGAGCCGACCATCACCGGATACGAGTTCTGCGTGTTCTGCCTTGCATCATATGTTGCTCCTAAGCACCTCATCATTGACAAACTCGAAGAGACACTCGAAGAACTCAAGAAGAGAAAACCTGATCCAAAGCCTTGGTTCAAGGCAAGGGTAGAGGTCGTCGGTTCCGAGGTCGATGATACCGACTTCATCAAACTGGTAGAGGAAAGCGGCGCGTTTGTCTGTGCCGACAGATTCTGCTACGGCTCGCTCCCTGGCAGAGATCCTATCTATCTCAACGATGAAGAGGATGCTCTTACACAGCTCTGCAGCGCTTACATGTACAGAGGCGAGTGCCCTCGCTACATGGATACCGTGACGATGGACGGACGCCGTTCATACGTAGACGAGCTTGCTAAAGAGTACAAGGCTGACGGCATCATCTATCAGCAGATGAAGTTCTGCGACCCATGGGCTTATGAAAGAATGATGGGTTCACACATCCTCAGAAACAGGTATGATTGGCCGGTGCTCGCGGTAGACAGACCGTACACGATCGGTTCGTCGGGACAGATGCGCACACGTGTGCAGGCTTTCCTTGAGAGCATCGATATCAAGAAGATACAGAAGGAGGGTTAGTGATGGCAGTCAGAAAATTCAAGACCATGGTAAACCCTGAAAAGATAAAGGGCGATACAAGATACGGCGACCTTTACAAGCCGCATGGCAAGGTCAGAAAACGCCGTGAGTGGCGCGGAGTGGGAGACACTCTCTACGATTATTCGAGATGGCTGGGCATCATGCTCACACTCGGAAAATTCATGGCAAAACCGCGCAATATAAAGTTCTTCTTCAGATACCGCTGGATGGCAAACTATCTGGCAGTACCTATGATGGTAGACAGATTCACCCAGGGTCTCAGAGGCGAATACCTCAGAATGGCTCATGAGGAACAGGACCTTATCATCATCGACGTAGCCAAGCTGCTCAACACACTGGCCCGCGGCGACCGCAGGACCGGCAACGATGAGGAGTTTTCAAAGATCAACGTACTCGTTGACGAAAACGAGATGACTGCAGTCATGATGGGATTCCCTAACCTGAAGTGCACATCCCGTGAGACTCCTTCGACATACGTATCCGTGCTGCTCAACCAGCACGCGATGGAGCACTACATCGACGTAGCTCAGGAATACGGACTCCCTGGCGATGTTTGCCCGATGCCTGAGGCTGAGGCCGGCGTATCCATCGACGATGACGCTCCTATACTCGGCGCCTGCGCTGTACAGTGCAACACCACATGCGACGGCTCGCTGCTCGGAAACGGCGTCATCTCCGAAAGACTCGAGAAGGAAGACGGCATTCCTGTATTCCAGCTGCCGGCTCCGCTCCGTCACAAGGAAGACGACGTTCAGGAATACGCCGCTGAAGAAGTCAGAAGAGCCATCAAGTTCATCGAAGAGCACACAGGCCACAAATGGGACTGGGATTACTACTTCGAATGCGCTAAGAGAGTCAATTTCGCGACAAAGTGCCGCAACGAGTGGCTCGACATGAACAAGACGGATTATCCGCAGATCTTCGGCGGAAACCTCGCTCTTTACACAGAGACCACATACATGGCCATCTGCGGCAAGGTTCCTGAATTCGAGACAGCAGACAAGCGTCTCATGAAGCTGGCGGAGAAGGCATACAAGAAGAGAAAGATGGCTGCTCCTGAGTACCGCCACAGAGCGATCGTATGGGGCGTTCAGTCTCACTACTACATGGACTTCCTCGTATGGCTGCTCAACTGCTGGGGAATCGTTCCTCTGACAGACATGCTCAGCTGCATCAACACGGAGATGATCGCGGATACCGATACTCCTGAGAACAGAGAGCAGGCCTACTACGATATGGCCATGCTGACTGAAGAGATGATCATGCGTAACCGTACACACGGCGGATACAAGGTACTTCTGGACGACCTCTTCGAATTCGTTGAGGAGTTCAACGCAGATATGATCATCCTCTGGGAGCACATCACCTGCAAGGCGCTGGACGGCATGCACGGACTCTTCGAAGATAAGGCAAGAGAGCGCGGCATTCCTCTGATCTGGGTAGACCACCAGCTCTTCGACCCTCGTGTTATCTCGAGACAAGGCGTAAGAGACCAGGTCAACCAGTACATGAGAACAGTCATGCAGGAAGAACCTCTTGATCCTTCACTCGAGTTCCTCGAGGACGAGAATGCATGGTAAAATAGATTAACGGAGGCACATATATGAAAAAGAAACTCGCAAAAGCATTACTGTATGTTCTGACCGGAGGCCTCGCATTCTTCGTGGTCACATTCACAGTCTACTTCTTCAATCTTGACATGAAGCTGACCTCGATGATCGAGCCGTTCCTGCTCAAGTGGTACGACAGGATCCCAAGGAATCAGCACCTTTAAACAAGAGAAAAGGGGATACAGAGCCGCTGCCGGATGGCAGCGGCTTTATATTTGAAAAATTTTTAAATTTTTCAAATCCTACCTTGACAATAGGAAATAGAGGTGCTAATATGTGCTTGAAAGCAAGAGTTAGATATTTCTAACCGCACCATAATACTTTCATCCCTCTTACATACAATATCTACAAACTATACAAAATGGCTGTCATCTGACAGCTTTTTTGTTAGAATTGATTCATAATGAAAATAGCAGATATGTCAAATTGGAAATACCTGACAGACAGACTTGCGGCTGAGCATCACCTGACAGACGAAGAAATGAAGGCTGTCCTGCTTTGTGACGCTCCCGGTTTTGACGAGTATATCTCCGAAAAGGCCCGCAAGGTACGTGAAGCGTATTACGGCAAGGATGTTTATCTTCGAGGCCTCATCGAGATCTCCAACATCTGCAGGAACAACTGCTATTACTGCGGCATACGCAGCGGCAACACAAACTGCGAGCGTTACCGCCTCAGCAAAGAGCAGATCCTGTCCTGCTGCGACATCGGCTATGAGCTTGGTTTCCGAACCTTTGTGATGCAGGGCGGCGAGGATCCGTTCTATACGGATGAACTGATAGTCTCGATCATAGGCGATATAAAGAAGAAATACCCGGACTGCGCGGTCACTCTGTCCATGGGCGAGTTTGAGAAGGAGAGCTACCAGAAGTTCTTCGACGCCGGAGCTGACAGATATCTTCTCAGGCATGAGACCGCGGACAAGGCGCACTACGAGATGCTTCACCCAGCAGGGATGTCTTTCGAGCACCGTATGAAGTGTCTGCGCGATCTCAAGGAGATCGGATATCAGGTTGGTACCGGAATGATGGTGGGTTCTCCTTACCAGACGGCAGAACACCTTGTGAAAGACCTCCGGTTCCTCAAAGAATTCAGGCCGCATATGGTGGGCATGGGACCATTCATCCCGCACCACGATACGCAGTATGCGGATCGTCCGGCGGGGACCGTGGAGATGACAGTCAGGTTGCTTGCGATAATACGGCTGCTGCTTCCTGATGTGCTGCTCCCCGCTACGACCGCTCTTGGCACCATCGATCCTGTAGGGCGTGAAAAGGGGCTGCTTGCGGGCGCCAACGTAATAATGCCTAATCTCTCACCGGCAGATGTCAGAGCAAAATATCTTCTGTATGACAACAAGAAAGTCACAGGAGATGAGGCAGCGGAAGCAGTACGTGAAATGGAAAAGCGCATTGCCTCAGTCGGATATGAGGCTGTAGTTGCACGTGGAGACCACGCGGACTTCAGAGAATAAAGGACTTATTTGTATTAAAATAAAAACCTATTGACTTGGTAGGAATTAAGAGTTAGAATATCGTCAATCACAGATAACATTATGGAAAGGGTCGGATGATGAAAACTGCTTATCTCCCTCTTACAAATAAAAATAACATGATGTGTTGTTGTCTGATGCAAAGCTCCCGGGCGCGATGTATGGCCGGGGTCTTGTCATAGGATGACACGCACCTCGTAACACATCGGAATCCGATCCCTGAAATCGAGTGATACGCCCGGGAGCATAAAAAGCCCCGGGCTTTTGTTTGCTCCCGAGCAGGGTAAGGGATATACGTAATTCAGTGAATCAAAGCAAGAAAGGAAGCAAAAGAAATGGCTAATATATATAAAGGAACACTTGGACTTATCGGAAACACACCGCTTGTAGAAGTTACAAATATCGAAAAAGAGCTGGGCCTCGAGGCAACAGTGCTGGTTAAGCTTGAATACTTCAATCCGGCCGGCAGCGTAAAGGACAGGATCGCCAAGGCGATGATAGAAGACGCTGAAGAGAAGGGCCTGCTCAAGGAAGGTTCGGTCATCATAGAGCCTACATCCGGCAACACAGGCATAGGTCTTGCGTCCATCGCGGCAGCCAAAGGATACAGAGCCATCCTGACCATGCCTGAGACTATGAGCGTTGAAAGACGCAACATCCTTAAGGCATACGGCGCTGAGATAGTCCTGACAGAAGGCTCCAAGGGTATGAAGGGCGCTATCGAAAAGGCAGAAGAACTCGCGAAAGAGATAGACGGAGGATTCATCCCGGGACAGTTCGTGAACCCGGCAAATCCTGCGGTACACAAGGCGACAACAGGCCCGGAGATCTGGAAGGATACTGACGGCGCGGTAGATGTCTTTATCGCCGGAGTAGGTACAGGCGGCACGCTCACAGGCGTTGGGGAATACCTCAAGGAACAGAAGCCGGAAGTAAAGATAGTGGCACTGGAGCCGGCAGGTTCACCGGTCCTTTCCGAAGGCAGAGCGGGAGCTCATAAGATCCAGGGCATCGGCGCAGGCTTCGTTCCTGACGTACTGAACACGACTGTCTACGATGAGGTCTACAAGGCTGACGGACAGAAAGCATTTGAAGCGGCCAAACTGCTCGCAAAAAAAGAAGGCATCTCCGTAGGCATATCTTCCGGCGCTGCGCTTTCCGCAGCACTCGAATATGCGAAGAAGCCTGAGAACAAGGGCAAGACCATAGTGGCCCTGCTTCCTGACAGCGGCGACAGATACTACTCGACTCCGCTGTTCACAGAGTAAGCGGCGGTTCTGCCGCGGCGAAGGATGACGGCTGAAACAGCGGCAAACAATGCTGCTGCGGCAAGCCAGATCCCGGCGATCCACATCGCGGCATCGGAGAACACATCCTCCTGCATGATATTGATCAACTGGTCCTTATCCGGATAGAGTATCCACAGGTCGTTATCGAAAAAGATGTGATGGAACTCCGTGAAGACCATAGTGAAGTCGATCACGCAAAGGACGGCAATGACCGCGGCGATCATCACAATAAAGACAAGAGACTTCAGATACCCTTTCGCGAGAAGCGAAGGGGTATTTTTTCCATTATGCGTGTAGATATAGATCACGAACGCGGCCAGAAGCAGGCACGCTATGACGCGTGCTCGAAGACCCTTCCGGAACAGTACCCTGCAGTCCGCCAGATGTGATTTCTCGCGGTCGGTGAAGAACGGCTTTGTAACGCCGTCGATCGTCGCTTCGGTATCATCGAGTGTGTCGAGTCTGCCTATACAGTATTCAAGCATATCCTCTGTGACATGGACGGCATCATCAAGCGACATCTCGCCCCTGACGTTGGAAGGAGTGTCGTACTTGGCATACTCATTCCGCCACCAGTCAGGTATCCAGTAGCAAACTGCCTGGAAAGAGGTGATAAGCAAAATGAGCAGCAGACAAAGTCCGCAGATGAATGCCGCTATCCTGTGAGTCAATGTCGATTCGTGAATCTTTTTCATGTGATACATAATATTCCCATGGTGAAGGTAATTCAACTCGAAAAAATGCAAAAGAAAACAAAACACTTTAGCACATTAAAGCGTGAAAGGTGTATACTATAGCAAATAATAAATAAATACGCATCGAAGAGGCTGCGGGAAAGGCGGTACATCATGATCACGGATAAAGACAGAAAAAACATGAGCCAGTTCTATAACGCTGTTCTGGCGCTCAAGGATGAAGAAGAATGCCGCAAGTTCTTTGATGATGTGGCGACGATCAAGGAAGTGCTTGACCTGTCAGCAAGGCTGGAGGTAGCGCGGCTGCTTGACGAGGGGGCGGTCTTCAGCGAGATAAGCAAGAAGACCGGCGCAAGCTCTGCTACGATCAGCCGTGTCAACAAATGTCTGGCTTACGGAGAAGGCGGATACAAGACTGTGCTCGACAGGATAAAAGAAGAGTAATAAAAGGCCCGGGGCGACCCGGGCCAGATTTGTATTATATGCTTACGGTCTATTCATCGGCCTTGACAACCACTCCGTCATATTTGAAGCAATCCATGAACCTTAGTTTAAAGAGGTTCTTTTTATGCAGCGAGTCTATGCGCTCCTTGGTAGCCGGATCGTCGATCTCGCCGGTGCGGATGTATCTGTCCAGAACCTCGTAGGTGAAGCCAAGTTTGTCTTCATCTGACATTCCCGAAAGCCCATCGGTAGGGACTTTGTCTATGAGAATCGAAGGGAGACCAAGAACTCTGCCCATCGCTCTTATCTCGGCGGTAGTGAAGCAGGACATGGCGCTGAAGTCACCTACCGAGTCGCCGTATCTCGTTGAATAGCCTACCCAGTCTTCTGACAGGTTGCAGGTGTTCACGACTCTGCCATTGTGACTCTGGCCGACAGCATAGAGAGTCGACATGCGAAGGCGAGGCGGGAGGTTGATGATCGAATCCTTTGAGACTTCGATCTCAGCCAGTTCCATCTGTTCGATGATGGCATCGAACGCAGCCTTGATGTTGATGACGTAATGCTTTATTCCGAGGTGCTCTACCAGCAGCTTGGCCATGTCTATGTCGGACTGCTCACCGTTAGGCATAAGCACTCCTATGACTCTGTCACTGCCGAGAGCCTCACAGCAGAGAGCGGCTGCAATAGAGCTGTCCTTTCCCCCGCTGATACCGACTATCGCGTTGCAGCCCGGTCCGTTTCTATCGAACCAGTCTCTTATCCATTCAACTGTCGCCTTTACGGCTTTTTCAGCATCAAATCCCATAAGCGCCTCCGTTCGTTTACAGATAATAATATTGTGACCGAATCTTCAATCATGGATTAAAGATCAGATGTGTTTCTTCACCCGCTGATTATATCATACAGCGGGGCTGTGGTATAATGATTCGGATAATAATTGCATCGATACTGGGAGAGCCGGTACCGGACACAAGGAGAAATGAATGAAACCGTATTACATCAAAGACCTCAGGCCTGATGAAGGTCACCATATTGAAGACAGATATCTCGTGAAAAGCGCCGACATACGCGATGGCAACAACGGCAAGAGACACCTTTATATGTCGCTCGCCGACGCGACAGGAGACATGCAGACGGTGAAGTGGAATCTCACACCTGATGAGATAAAAGCTTTTTCAAAGATCGAATCAGGCATGGTAATAACGATAGTCGGCAGGTGCCGCGACTACAAGGGCCAAAACCAGCTCGTTATCGATGTCATCAAGGGCAGGGCCCAGGAAGGCTCGTACGAGAGGGCCGATCTCTTCAAGGCCGCTCCTGAGAAGCCTGAGGATATGTATGATTTCATAGTCGGCCGCATCAAAGCCTTTGAAGACAAAGACCTCAAAAACCTTTGCCTCAGTTTCTATGAGGATGAAAAGGGACGTCTTATGTATTGGCCGGCAGCCATGAGCAATCACCACGCGGAATACGCCGGTCTGCTATGGCACGTCAAGAGAATGATGATGATGGGCGAACGCGCCTGCGAGGTCTACCCGTTTCTGAACAAGGACCTGCTCCTGGCAGGAGTAGCCCTTCATGACATACAGAAGCTTGATGAACTCGATTCCGACAAGAACGGGGTAGTTTCCGAGTACACGCTTGAGGGCAAAATGCTGGGGCACCTTGTCATGGGAGTAGAGATCATAGGCGAGCGCTGCATGGAGCTTGGGATCGATGAGGAAAAGTGCCTTCTTATGCAGCACATGGCACTCACCCATCACTATGAGCCTGAATTCGGCAGTCCTAAAAAGCCACTCTTCCCGGAAGCGGAAATGCTCCACTACCTCGACATGATCGACGCAAAGATGTTTGATATGGAGGATGCGCTCAGCAACGTAGAGCCGGGAGGCTTCAGCGATAGGGTATTCACGCTCGACAACAGGAAGCTTTATAAAAGGACATTCTGATAAATGCAGCAGGAAGGCAAGCTCGGAAAGATAATATTCAACAATCCAGAGAACGGCTATACCGTGGCGGTCTTCGATACAGAAGAAGGCTCATTCCGTATAGCCGGTTCTTTTGCTGAGCCAAAGACCGGGGCCGCATACAGGCTCGAAGGCAAATTCACCGTGCATCCGAAGTATGGTGAGCAGTTCAGCTTTGCGAGCTATGAAGAGGTTATGCCTGAGGGGGCCGATGCCATACTCGAATTCCTTTCCGCGGGCAATATAAGGGGCATAGGCCCGGTCACTGCGAAAGCGATAGTCGAAACTTTCGGAGATGAGGCTCTGACAGTTATTGAGGAGACGCCGGAGAAACTGCTTCAAGTGAACGGAATAGGCGCAAAGACGCTTGCGAAGATCGCGGAATCTTTTGGTGAATCGAGAGAATTCGCGAATACATCGATAGAACTGCGGGAGCTCGGCATTGAGATGAGCGAGGCGGTACGTGTCTACAAGATCTACGGCAGGGATTCAGTTCGCATCGTTAAGGACAATCCGTATGTCCTGGCTGAAGACATCCGCGGCATCAATTTCAACAAAGCGGATGAGATCGCCGCCCGCATAGGCGTAGAGCCTGACAGCAGCGTAAGGATTGAGAGCGGCATAAGATACATGCTCAAGGCCTGGGCGGCAAGCGGCAGTACGCTGGTACCTGAGAAGCTTCTTGTTGAAAAGACGGCGGCATTCCTCGATGTGATGATGGATAATGTCCATGACGCTCTGAGGGACATGGTGTTTGCCGGAGAGCTTGAAGAGGACAGCATCGATGACGTGCAGGTCATCTACCTGTATGGCTATTACCATGCGGAGCAGAGAGTGGCTCACGCGCTGATGAAGATCAGGAACGCGGCCGCCAGGCCCGTGCCGATGCAGTCAGGCACTGCCATCCACGCCGCGAGGGAAAATGCTCTTTCACTTAGCGGCGGAGAAGTAGAGCTCTCAGACGAACAGCAGCGAGCGATCGAAGCCTGCCTTGCAAACAACATCACGATAATCACGGGCGGCCCGGGTACGGGCAAGACCACTATCATAAATACGCTCGTGAAGATATTCGACTTCGCGGGTCTTGAGACTGCGCTTGCGGCTCCTACAGGAAGAGCGGCCAAACGCATGGAAGAAGCGTCCGGAAAGCCGGCGATGACCATACACCGCCTGCTTGAATTCGTATGGTCCGATGAAGACGATACCCTAAACTTCGGCCGCAACGATGAGAATCCGCTGGAGCAGGACGTGATAATAATCGACGAAGCATCGATGATAGACCTGATGCTGATGGACGGGCTGCTGAACGCGATAAAAGAAGGGACACGCCTGATCTTTACGGGAGACGTTGACCAGCTTCCGTCAGTAGGAGCCGGCAACGTGCTTCGCGACATGATCGCGAGTGAGTGCATTCCGACCATACGCCTCAGGGAGATATTCCGCCAGGCCGAGGGCAGCGGCATAGTCGCGAACTCGCATCTGATCAACAGCGGCGAGTACCCGGCGCAGCAGAGCGGAGACGACTTCTACTTAATCAGCAAGAACAGCGAAAACAGCGTAAGCGACACCATAAAGGAGCTCATAGGCGGACGCATACAGTCGGGCTTTGACTTTGTGCGCTCGGCTGACGATATACAGGTGCTGACACCTACCAAGCGCGGCATACTCGGAGCGCCGAGCCTCAATGCAGTGCTCCAGGAGGTCATAAATCCTGCTGATGAGACCAAAGCTGAACTCAAATACGGAAGCGTGACCTTCCGCGAAGGCGACAAGGTGATGCAGCTCAGAAACAACTACGGCGCAGAGTGGCGTACCGACTTCATGTCGGCTGCCGGCGAGGGCGTGTTCAACGGCGATATGGGCATAGTCGAATCGATCGATACAGAAGACAAGACCATGACTGTCAGAATGGATGACCGCTTGATCGACTATTCCGGAGACATGCTTGAAGAGATAGACCTGGCCTATGCCGTGACCGTGCACAAGAGCCAGGGCTCGGAGTTCCCGGTCGTCATCATTCCGGTGCTCAACTTTCCTCCTATGCTCATGACACGGAATCTTCTCTATACGGCAGTTACCAGGGGCAAGAAACTCGTGATCATAGTCGGCGATCCTAACCGCGTCCGCTCCATGATCGATAACAACCGCGCGGACGGAAGATACACGGGGCTCAGAGCCCGCCTTATATCTCTCGACGCGGATCCGTTCGGAAGGCATTGACTATGAACAGTTCATGGCTTGGAAAAATCGGAAATGAATTGCTGGACCTGGTGTATCCGCCGGGTCTTTATTGCATAAGCTGCGGAAAGATAACGGATGACAGCAGAACATACAGGCTGTGCAACGACTGCATGGCCTCGGTAAACTGGATCACGGACAGGCGCTGCGCCAAATGCGGCAGACCACTGTCTCCGAACGACCCCGGAGAGACATGCTTCAGATGTTCAGTCAGAGAATCATCCGGCAGCCCTCAATGCTTCGATAAAGGACATGCCTGCGCGGGCTACGGCGCGGTCGAGCAGTCGGTCATATTCGCTCTCAAATACGGCAGCCGTCCCGATATTGGCGATACTCTGGGAGAAATACTGTATGACCGCATGGCCTCCGAATACGGAGAAGACGTTCTTGCCGGCATGTACGATCTGGTGACGCCGGTGCCGACGCATAGGGATAAGCAGGCAGTAAGAGGCTACAACCATGCGGATCTCATGGGAAAGAGCTTCGCTAAGCGGGCCGGCCTCCGTTATGATCCGGAGATCGTGAAAAGAACGCGCCCGACATTGCCGATGAAGGGCCTGGGCCCGGAAGCAAGAATGGCTAACATACAGGGAGCGTTTGACATACGGGCCCGCAAACTCCCGCTGATAGCCGGCGCGCGCATCCTTCTGATAGATGATATCTTCACGACCGGAGCGACCATAGACGAGATAGCGCGCATATTAAAAGACGCGGGTGCGTCCCGCGTCGACTTCCTTGCGTTTGCCGCAGCCGGCGACATGATCAATTAGACTCCGAGCGCCTCCAGCTCATCCGCGGACAGACGCCGGCATTCACCCGGCTCCAGATCTTGATCGAGAGACAGCGGGCCCATTGAGAGGCGCTTCAGATAGGTGACCTCGGCACCCACTGAACTGAACATGCGCTTCACCTGATGGAACTTACCTTCGCGGATTGTGATCTCAGCTTTAGACGTGTATTCGTCTTCAGAAACGGAGATTATCTTTAGATCCGCGGGCATGCACTCAAGCCCGTCAGACAGGACAAGGCCCTCTGCAAACAACTCTACATCCGACTCATTGAGTATACCTGACACTTCAGCATAATAGACCTTATCCACATGGTGTTTAGGTGACAGAAGACGGTGCGACAGAGCGCCGTCATTTGTTATGAGAAGAAGTCCTTCGGTATCGCGGTCAAGACGTCCAACAGGAAACAGGTCTCTGCGCTTAGGCTCCGGGATCAGGTCGATAACGGTTTCTTCTCTGTCATCCTCGCTTGCACTGATGACTCCTGCGGGTTTGTTCAGCATGTAGTAAACGAATTCCTCATACTTGATAACAGATCCCTTGAAGACCACACGCGAAGACGCGTCGACGCTGTGGCCGGGATCCTTTATGACCTCTCCGTCGACGACAGCTCCGCCCTTGCGGATATCCTTTTTCAGTTCGCTCCTTGTACCGACACCCATGTCGGACAGATACTTGTCCAGTCTCATATCATAATTGTATCACAACACCCTTGGTGCGTTGAGAGAGACAGCGCAATTTGGTATATTTAGCACTGGAATATAAAGGTTTATAAGGAGTGTGATTTGACAGATAAAGTAGTTGTCTGTAATAAGGAATACAGCATCAAAAAAATGCTCGGACACGGCAAGGGAGGGTATTCTTATCTTGCAGAGACAGACGGGATGCAGGTCGTGGTGAAACAGATCCACCATGAACCATGCGATTACTATAGTTTCGGCAATAAGATCGAGGCTGAGCATAGAGACTATGAAAGGCTGAGGGCTGCAGGGATAAGGATCCCCGAGATGATATCCATTGACAGTGAAGCGGAAATCATCGTCAAGGAGTATATCGAAGGCGACACCATTTTTGACTATGTACTTGACGGGGTCTCTGTTGAGCCGTATCTTGCGCAGGTACGTGAAATGGCATCGCAGGCAAAAGCTGCAGGACTGAATATCGATTACTTTCCGACTAACTTCGTCGTGCAAAACGGGCTTATTTGGTACGTAGACTATGAATGCAATGAATACATGGATGAGTGGAATTTTGAGAACTGGGGCATCAAGTATTGGTCCCGCACTGCAGAGTTTGAAGAGTATCTGAGGCAATGATTTTCAGAACGCTTAAACCAAATGAATACGAACTGCTGAAAGTATTTCTGTATGAAGCGATTTTTATCCCTGAAGGGACCGAAGCGCCGGACTGCTCGATCATAGAACTGCCGGAGCTCTCGATGTATTACGAGGATTTCGGAGATGGCAGGGCGGACTACTGCGTGGCTGCCGATGATGACGGGCAGATCGTCGGAGCCGTATGGACGCGGATCATGGATGACTACGGCCATATCGATGACGAAACACCATCTCTTGCGATCTCCGTATTAAAAGAGTACAGAGATAAAGGCATAGGCGCCCGTCTGCTGCAGGAGATGCTGATGCTTCTTAAAGAACAGGGGTATAAAAGGGTATCCCTTTCAGTTCAGAAAGCCAATTATGCTGCCGGCATGTACAGGCGTGCAGGATTCATAACGGTCGATGAAAGAGATGATGAATATCTTATGGTGTGTGAACTGGCATGAGGCTGTTTATTGCATTGCAATTGAATGATGAAATAAAAGGTGCATTGCAGGACATGCAAAACTTTATGCGGGACCGTGGGGTGAAAGGCAACTACACAAAGCGTGAGAACCTTCACCTTACGCTCGCTTTCATCGGCGAGTTCGACGACCCGCAGACCGTCCTCGATGCGATCGACCGTGCCGGGCTCAGGCCGTTTGAAATTACTCTTTCGGGAACTGGATCATTTAAATCACTGTGGTGGGCAGGCATTGACGGCGGCATGGCATTACAGTCTTTTGCGAGAAGACTCCGGCGGGAGCTCGACGCTGCCGGCATCCCGTATGACCACAAGAAGTTCTCACCGCACATCACTCTCATTCGCAAGCCGGAGTGCTGCGGTACGGACTCGGAGTCTGAGATACTCACGGCGCTCAATGATACAAAAGGGATCAGAATGACTGTGGATCATGTATCGCTCATGCGTTCAGACAGAGGCGAGCATGGCATGATATACACGGAAATTAAATAATGTCCTAAAAAGAAAGCTGGAACACTTCGCTTTAAAGGAATATAATTAACTTAACACCGGGGGAGCATTCGCTGAGAGGTCCCGAGAGGGATGACCCTTATACCTGATCCGGGTAATGCCGGCGGAGGGAGGTAAATAGTGCAGAACTTTTTTGTTTTGCTTTCAGCGCGCTCCTTAATGAATCCATTAAGGAGGTTTTTTATGGATAAGAATAACAGCAGAAGGAATTACACCAGTAAACTTACGACCACAGCGCTGTTGGTAGCGCTTGCGATCATCCTCGATCAAATCAAACTTTTCGAGATGCCTCAGGGCGGAGCAGTCACACTTTTTGGAACACTACCGATAATCGCGCTCGGATATCTGCTGGGAACCAGATGGGGACTGCTTGGCGGCGCCGTAACGGGGCTGCTTAACCTCATCTTCGGAGGATATGTCATCCATCCTGTCCAGATGATACTCGACTATGTTATAGCCTTTGCGGTCATGGGACTGTCGGGACTGGTGAGGAACAGAAAGAATGGCCTAACCAAGGGGTATCTGCTTGGCGTCTTCTGCAGATACATCTGCGCGGTCATCAGTGGAGTGGTCTTCTTCGGAGAGTACGCACCTGAGAACTTCAATGCTCTCACATGGTCGTTGTGGTACAATATTACATATCTGGCGGTAGAGGGGGTAATGACTGTTATCGTCATCAACATACCGGCAGTAAAGAAGATGTTTGAGCGCTTCAGGGCACAGCTGGCAAACTGATACACGTGCTTGATGTATAATAGGGATGTACGATCGGCGGATGGAGAGGTTGTGATCATGGCCAAAAAGAAAGATACGGGCATTGTCGTTATAGGAGCGGCGTTCGTGGATATAAAGGGATATCCATACGCGCAGTACATACCGGGCGGACGCAACTCGGGACATGTGGTTGAAGTGCATGGCGGAGTAGCCCGCAATATAGTTGAGGACATAGCCAACGTAGAGCTGAGGCCTACTTTTGTGACTGTCGTGGATCCGAAAGGCATCAGCAATGATGTAGTCGACAAGCTTACAAAGCATAAGGTCAATACTGAATACATAGGGCGTTACGAAGGCGGTCTCGGCACCTGGCTCGCCGTATTCGACAACAGCGGTGACGTGGTCGCTTCCATATCCAAGAGGCCGGACATCTCCAGGATCGCTGACATCCTTGATGAAAAGGGCGACGAGATATTCAAGGCTGCGGACAGCATTGCTGTAGAGTTCGACGTCGATGTACCTACACTCAAAAGGGTGCTGGAACTTGCAGAGAAGCACGGCAAAAGGGTATATGCGCCGGTCTCAAACATGTCCATCGCCATGGAGCGCAGGGACCTGCTTCAAAGCATCAGCTGTCTGGTGTGCAATCTTGAAGAGGCGGGACTGCTCTTCTCCGAAGACTACGAAGGCAAAGAGCCGGACGAGATGAGTGAGATACTCTCCACCAAGATCTCGCAGGCTAGGATCCCTGCCATGGTAGTCACGATGGGAGGCGATGGAGCTGTATATGCGTCGATAGAAGGAGATAAGGGACACTGCCCGGCACCTAAGACAGAGGTCAGGGATACGACCGGCGCCGGAGACGCGTTCTTTGCTGGAGTGGTCATTGGACTGACCTACGGAAAGACACTTGGCGAGTCCTGCGCGATCGGTACAAGACTTGCAAATTCGGTCATTGTTACAGATGAAAACATATGCCCGAGATTCCTTCCGGCGGAGTTCGGACTCGATGTAAACAAGGAATAAAACAGCGGTTATCAATGCGGCGCGGCAGCGCCGCGTTTTTTATTGATAAAAAACATAGAAAAGCACAGAAATCGGGTCCTTTTCCCTTGCGGTTAACAGTACTCGATGATAAAATCGACAATGGGAAACGATGACTATCTGCAAAGTTTCCGATCCCTCCATGGGGGATGAGAAAGGGGGACTGAAAATGGCAGTTAATAACGACCTTCGTGTCCGCATCCTTGATGAGGCTGCGAGACAGTTTGACAAAAAGGGAATCAAATTCACGATGGACGATCTTGCCCGCTCTCTGGGCATGAGCAAGAAGACCATTTATACAGTTTTCGAAGACAAAAGGCAGATCATGAATGACACGATCGACCGCTTCTTCGAAGACGCTTTTGTCCAGGAACATGAGATCCTGAACGATGAAACCATTGGCGTAGTAGAGAAGCTGAGACGCATTATCGGCTCGGTACCTGAGAGATACACTCAGAACGATCTCACTCAGCTCTATGTGCTTAAGGAAAAATACCCTTCGGTATACAGACACTGGCAGCACTGCCGCGAGAATTACTGGAACAGCGTTCAGGTGCTTCTTAACAAAGGCATAGAAGAGGGCTTCTTCAGGCCTGTCACCATGCCTATACTCAAGACAATGTTCCAGTCGACCATAGAACAGTTCTTCCAGAATGACGTACTCGTCAAAAACCATATCTCATACAGAGAGGCCCTTGATGAGGTCGCGTCGATCCTTGTGACTGGGATCATAAAGATATAGTTTCGGTAAGCAGCCCTTCAGGGCACCAAAAATAAAAGAGTTTACAAAATAGTTATTGTAAGAGAAAGAGAGGGAAAAGTATGGCAAAAAAGGCTAAGCAGCTGAGCCACGACGAGAAGATCTTTAAGCTGATAAAGATCATCACTGACCGCAAAGAGGTCATTCTCGGACTTGAGAAGCCTTCAAAGGATTCTCCTGAGTACTGGGGAATGGACTGCGGATATCAGTATGTCGTCAGAAGGTACGGCAAGGACATCGCAGAGGAGTGTCTTGACACTGCTCTTGTGATGGGCAAGCGCAAGCCAAAAACATGGGCTCAGATGAAAGAGCTCACAGGCTATGATGATGATCATCTGAAGACAGTAATCGAAGCTCTCGGTCAGTATGGCCTCATTGAGTGGAACAACGAGAATGAGGATGGAAAGAACCCACAGCACGAGAGAAGATATGTACTCGACCAGTATGTACCGGGTTCCGCTGAGATCATGGTCATGAGAGACCAGATCATGTGCGAGACTCCGGAAGTCGCTGACTTCTTCGAGAGAATGACTTATCTGCCTCTGGCGGGCATCACTCAGATGGTAGGCAAGGGAGGAAACGGCATCGGAATGCACGTCATCCCTGTAGAAAAGGCTATCCCTGCTGAGTGCGAGTCGCTCGACGTAGAGCATATCTCGTACTGGCTCAAGAAGTACGAAGGCCAGATCGGTCTCGGCATTTGCTCCTGCCGTAAGCAGCAGACAGAAAGAGGCGAGGGCTCCGGAGACATCATGCAGTACTGGTGCATGGGCCTCGGCGACTTCGCTGATTACTGCAAAGAGACCGGCATGGGCTATGACATCACTTATGAAGAAGCACTCGAAGTACTCGAGAAGGCTGAAGAGAAGGGATATGTACACCAGGTAACAAACATCGACGGAGAGAACAAGATCTTCGCTATCTGCAACTGCGCTGTAGGCGTCTGCAACGCTCTGAGAACATCGCAGCTCTTCAATACTCCTAACATGTCCGCTTCTGCATATGCTTCAGAAGTTGACGCTGAGAAGTGTGTAGCATGCGGCAAGTGCGTTGAGGTCTGCCCTGCAGGCGCTGTCAGACTCGGACAGAAACTCTGCACAAAGCACGGCGAGATCGAGTATCCTAAGCAGGAGCTGCCTGACAGCAACTTCTGGCCTGAGGATAAGTGGAACTGGAACTACAAGAACGAGAACGGCGTCATCCAGACATGGCCTACAGGTACAGCGCCATGCAAGGCTGCATGCCCGCTCCATATCGCTATTCAGGGTTACATCGACATGGCCAGCAGAGGAGAGTACAATGAGGCTCTCAAGCTGATCAAGAGAGATAACCCGTTCCCTGCAGTCTGCGGCGCTATCTGCCATAAGTACTGCGAGCTCGAGTGCACAAGAGGCACAGTAGACGATGCTCTGGCTATCGATGACATCAAGGCGTTCATCGCTGCCAAGGATCTCGAGGATGATCACAAGTACATCCCGCCAATGGTATCCACAACAAGAGAGCCGTTCGAGCAGAAGATCGGTATCGTAGGATCCGGCCCTGCGGGACTGTCCTGCGCTTACTTCCTCGCTATCGAAGGCTACAAGCCTGTAGTGTTCGAGAAGCAGGAGATGCCTGGCGGAATGATGACACTCGGAATCCCTAATTTCAGACTCGACAAGAAAGTCGTTAACGCTGAGATCGAGATCCTCAAGGCTATGGGCGTTGAGATCAGATGCGGAGTCGAAGTAGGTAAGGACGTTACATTCCAGTCCCTCAGAGAAGAAGGCTTCAAGGGCTTCTTCGTAGGAACAGGACTCCAGGCATGCGGCAAGCTGGGAATCCCTGGCGACGACGCTAAGGGAGTCATCGGCGGTGTTGACTATGTAAAGAGCGTAACACTCGGCAAGGCTAAGAAGCTCAGCGGTGACGTAGTAGTCATCGGCGGCGGAAACATCGGAGCCGACGTAGCCCGTACAGCTATCCGTCAGGGCGCAAAGAGCGTACATCTGTACTGCCTCGAGTCCTATGACGAGATGCCGATGGGCGCTGAGGATCAGGAATTCCTCCAGAACGAAGGCATCGTTATCCACGACGGCTGGGGACAGACTGAAGTCGTCACAAAGGACGGCAAGGTCGCAGGCATCAAGTTCAGAAAGTGCCTGTCTGTTAAGAACGCAGAGGGCAGATTCGATCCTAAGTTCGACGACAGCGAGACAACTGAGCAGAAGTGCAGCACCATTCTGTTCAGCATCGGCCAGAAGCCTGATTACGGCAAACTGTTCGAGGGCACAAAGGTAGAGCTGACACCGAGAGGATTCATCGTTGCAGACCCTGTTACACTGCAGACAGGCGAGCCTGACATCTTCGCAGGCGGCGACAGCGTAAGCGGACAGAAGTTCGTGGTAGACGCTCTTGCGATGGGACGTGAAGGCGCTGTATCGCTCCACAGATTCGTGAACAAGGGACAGCACCTCATGATCCACAGAAATACACGTCACTTCGAGCCACTCAACAAGGACGATATCGTACTTCCTGCAGATAGCTACAAGAAGCCTGCACGTCAGATCAGAGAGATCGACGAGAGCAAGAAGCTCACCATGGATTACGAGATCAAGCAATTCACTGAAGAGCAGATCAAGAAAGAAGCTGAGAGATGCCTCAAGTGCGGACGCAGCGTAGTTGATCAGAACAAGTGCATCGGCTGCGGAATGTGCACGGTACAGTGCAAGTTCGACGCTATCCACCTGATCAGACGTCCGGACGGAGATCTCTACTCCAGAATGATGCGTGCTGAGGATAAGTTCATTGGAATCGGCAAGAACATGCCGGTCCGTATCGCAGGCATCGTAAAGAATAAGATCGCACGCAAATAAAAGGACGACCGAAGTTATATGCACGAACTTGGACTTGTAAATTATGTAGTAAAAGAGGTCAGCAAAGTCGCTGAGGAAAACAATGTCAGCAGGATCAAGTCGGTCACGCTCGAATTCGGTGAGGTATCCGGTATAGTCACATCATACCTGTATGATTACTGGAACTGGTATACCAAGAAATACCCGGTATTCGAGGGATCGGAACTCAAATGCGAGGAGATCCCGGCTGTGACCTGGTGCGATGACTGCAAGATCACTTACTCGACAGTCGCATACGGAAAGACCTGCCCGCGCTGTGGGAGCGGCCGCACATGGCTGCTTCGTGGCAATGAGATGCGGATCAAGCAGGTCGAGGTATTTGAAGACGGAGGGGAAGGATCAGGCGAACTCGACGCAAAAGGCGAATACAGGCCTTAGCGACAGCTGCCTTTATCAGAGGAGGTTAAAATGACCAAACAGGAAATGCGTAACATCAAGGAGTCTCTCAACGTTGAGATGTTCAAGATGAATTACAAAGCCGGCGTCCGTCTTCCTCAGCTCGAGGCATTCTTTGCGGGAGATGACAACGCTCTCGATGAAAAGGCGCTCGAAAGACTTGAGAAGATGCTCGCCAGCGAAGTAAAGAAGAGCAGAAAGAAATAAGTGCTCGCGGATATCAGTCATCCGCATAAAAATGTGAATAGCGCGCAGCCATGTTCGTGGTTGAAAGTCCAAGCCAGATACGGGCAAAGGGACCCACGTAAGCAGCACGCAGGAAGCGGCTGTGATCATGGCGTATCTTAGAAGTAAGTCCTCCGCAAAGCGGGTCAAGGCAGGTGTGGGGTCAAAGACCAGGTCGAGTGGCTGCGGTGCTAATCATAAACAATAGTCAAGGGAGGAAACATAATGAGTATAATGATAGATCCGACCATGAATATCCCAATGGAAGAGCTTCAGCTTATTCTTGCCGGTATTTCTGATGACGGAAAGATCAGCGCAGAGGCAAAGAAGGCTCTCCTCGCCCGCATCGAAGAGGGGAAAGCCAAGGGCTTCATTAACGAAATGGGAGAAGTCAAGAGACAGCTCAGATGCAAGCTCGGTCCTGCTGAAGGAAAGAAGATTGCTGACGCTGTTGACAAACTCTGGTAAAACGTCAGGCCCGGCCGCGAGACTGTGGCGCTGAACAAAAAAATCAACATATTGTGTGCTTCTTCACAGAGGAAGCACACATTTTTTGTCTATCTTGTGGTACAATAAGTTAGGAAAATATGACATCAGGAGGATAAGTGATATGAAGATCAACATTTCATCAAAGAATTATCCAATGAGCGAGAAGCTCAGCAACTACATCGAGAAGAAACTCGACAAGATAGGCAAATACTTTGACGAGGACACAACAGCCAATATCGTTGTCTCAAAACTCAGAGAGACACCGAAATTCGAGGCTACCATCAACGCTAAGCAGGCAGTCCTCAGGGCAGAGATGGCAAATGACAGCATTTATGACGCTGTCGACATGGTCACAGATAAGCTTGAATACCAGATGAGCAAACTCAAGGGCAAACTTGAGTCAAGATATAAGGAAAACAAAGCCCTCAAGCTGGAATTTGTTCCGGAGCCTGAAGATGAAGATTTCGAAGAGGAGATGACCATCGTCAGAAGAAAGCAGGTAGAGCTCACCCCGATGGTCGCCGAGGAAGCCATCCTGCAGATGGAGATGCTCGGACATGATTTCTTTGTTTTCCTCGACATGGATACTGATGATGTCAGCGTAGTGTACAAGCGCAAGGGCAACGCTTACGGACTGATCGAGACCAAGAGATAGGAATAACTGTTTATGGCAAATAATGACTGGGATCTCGATGATCTTCTGAATTTCAATTACGACAGAGAGATCCCGGAGAAGAATAACGATTTTGACATATTTGATGAGCTTGAAAGCAAGCCGGAACCCGCTAAGCCTAAGGCAGAAAAGGGCCTCGGCGATACTTTCGATGCTTACGATGAATACAGGCGTTATGAGGCACTGAGGCACACGAGTGATGAGAGCCCTTCTGTTCCGGCTGCTCCCGAGAAAAAAGAGAAGCGCCGGCGCGCTCCGGTAGAAGAGCCGGAAGAACAGGGCCTGTTCCATACGCCTAAAGAGGTAGAGGCAATCAGGAAGGCCTCACAGGATGCCTATGACAGGTACCGCAGCAATTATGTAAAAGGCAAGAAGAAACGTGAAGGCGGCAGCAATCATGTGACCGGCTTTGACCGGTTCCTTACCGTGATTTACATGATCGCGTTCGTTGTGTTTGCCCTGACCATGACCTTCATGAATGTGCTGCCGTTCGGATTCTGGGTAGCGATGATGACTGTTCTGGTGCTGCTCAGCCTGGTAATTCTCGTTCAGACACGCAAGAGGAGCATAAAGAAGTGGGGCAAACGCCTTGCAACGATGCTTGCCATAGTGCTGATAGCATTCTACGGAGTAGGTACGGCTTACGCGCTGGGCACTCTGTCTTTCCTCAGCGGAAGCTCGGTAGACAATGAGAATGCCGTTTCGGATGTTACCCGCAAACCGTTTAACTTTACCATTACCGGTATCGATGTGGACGGTACGATAGACGAGGCGGGCAGGAGTGATGTAAACATGGTGGTCACGGTCAATCCGTCCACGCATCAGATACTGATGACGTCGATCCCGAGAGACTACGAGATCTACATGCCTGACTATGACAATGCGATGGATAAGCTGACGCATACCGGCCACTACGGAGTGAAGACCACCATAGGGGCGGAAGAACAGCTCCTGAACACAGAGATCAATTACTATGTAAAGGTCAACTTCACTACGGTAGAGAGATTCATCGACGCGGTCGGAGGTATCGACGTGGAATCAGATTATGAGTTCGTGCCGGTAAAGATGAAAAGCTGGACCGTACAAGAGGGCATGAACCATATGGACGGCAAGCAAGCCCTTGCTTTCGCGAGAGAACGCAAGGCTTTCCCTGACGGCGACAGACAGAGGATCAAGAACCAGCAGGCGGTGTTTGAGGCACTTATAAAAAAAGCGACCAGCAGCCGCACCATGATAATGGATTACAACAACGTGCTCACAAGCCTGCAGGATTACGTCGAAATGAGTTTCAGCTCACGCGAGGTAAGAAGGCTGGTCAAGTTCCAGCTGGCGAAAAACCCTGACTGGCAGATCTACAAAAATACCATAACAGGCGGCGACGGAACGGGAAATACTTATTCTGCCGGCTACGCATACGTCATGACGCAGGATGCCGAAAGTATTGGGAATGCCCAGACCCTCATCAACGCTGTGCTGAATGGACAGATGCTGCAGAAAGATGATGACGGTGTAGTCACCGTCGTACCTGAAGAAGGAGAACTATAAGAATCAAATGATCGACAATCTTACCGGGATACTGATGAGTATAAAGACAACGGATATCATAGATATCGTCGTTGTCGCATACCTTCTGTATAAGCTGCTCGGGTTTATCAAAGAGACCCGCGCTCAGCAGCTGTTCAGAGGAATCCTTTTGATTGTCGTTTTCTTCCTGATTTCGGAGATATTCAATCTGAGCCTCCTTAACTGGCTGTTCACCAGACTTATCACGGTCGGCCTCATCGCTGTAGTGATACTGTTCCAGCCTGAGATCAGAAGAGGCCTTGAACAGATCGGCCGCAGGGGAGTACTCAGCAGGCAGTTCAGAGACATAGGCAAGGAGGAGATCTACGCTACCGTCCACAGGATAGTAGACGCCGTAGACGATTTCTCCTCGACACATACAGGCGCGCTCATGGCAATTGAACGCGAGACAATGCTTAACGATATCGCGGAGACGGGGGTTATCGTTGACGCTGAGATCTCCGTAAGGCTGCTGGGCAACCTCTTCTACGAGGGATCACCGCTGCACGATGGCGCCGTCATAATCAGGGGAGACAGGGTGTATGCCGCAAGCTGCGTCCTGCCGCTCACTGAAAGACAGAACATAGGCAAGAACCTCGGTACGCGCCACAGAGCTGCGCTCGGACTCAGCGAAGTTTCGGACGCATTCATCATAGTGGTCTCCGAGGAGACAGGAGCCATATCGGTCGCTCAGAACGGCGAGTTCAGAAGGTTCCTTGACCTCAAGACTCTCGAGAAGATGCTGCTTGACATATACATTCCTGCCGGTGAGGACAGAGATCTGCTTTCCAGGCTCAGATTCCTGAAGGGAGGCAATGAGGATGAGTGACAAAGGCCGCAAGATAATCAATATCATATTGGCGCTGCTTGTATCGATGGCTGCGTGGGTCTTTGTCGTGTATAACTACGATCCGATGACCAGGGAGAAGTACTCCGGGATCCCTATCACATACACGGGGCTTGAGACTCTCGCCAACAGAGGCTACGCGGTAGCCGAGACCAACCATGAAAGAGTAGATGTGACACTCGAGCAGAAGAGGATAGATACAGGAAACATCGGTTCTGAGGACATTTCAGTCACGGCGGACGTAAGCCAGCTTTCAAGCGGCCAGAACACCGTAGCGCTCCACGTGGAGGGACCGGAAGATACTTCAGTGAGCGATATATCCCTCAAGACCGTAACCATAGAGATAGAGAGCTCGGACAGTGAAGACATGGAGATCTCCGTCGAGTATCCTGCGGCATCTGCCGAAGACGATGCTGAACCTATCGTAGAAGAACTGTCTGAAACAGAGGCCACTGTCATCGCTACATCTGACAGGCTTGCAAGAGTCGACAGAGTGGCGGCGGTGATAGATCCGAACGATCTGAACGATAAGCTCAAGCCGCTGACGGTCGATCTCGCTGCGCTTGACGCTGAGGGTAACAGAGTGCTCAATGTTGTTGTGTATCCTCAGAGCGTTTCATTCAAGGCCGCTGCCGGTTATGTAAGAGAAGTGCGTCTGATAGTGCCGGTAAAAGATGATTCCGATGACAACTATGAAAGAACACACACTGTCCGGAACACGATAGTGATAAAGGGCAGCAAGGACCTTGTCAACAAGACCGGGAGCATAACGGCGGATGAGATCGATATCAGCGGGTACTATGAGGATGCCGAAATACCGCTCACATTTGAGCTGCCTGACGGGATATATCTGGAGGAAGGCTATGAAGCTCCGGTACTGAAACTGAAAGTCAAGGAAAAAGCCACGGAGGAGGAAACCGGGGACAACCAGACAGGATAGAAATCTGAATATCAATAATTCAAAAGCAGGGGATCTACCCCTGCTTTTTTTCCAGCAATGATGAAGGCTCGCAGCCAAGCGCGGTGGAGAGCGCGATGATATACTCAGCGCGCGCCCTGTTCATGTCTTTCTGACGCTGCTCGTACTGCTGTATGGTCCTCAGAGGGACGCCGCTTGCTTTTGCGAGCTGCGACTGACTCAGGCCGTTTCTCATTCGCATGGCCTTGAGAGCTGTATCGGATGATACAGCGGCGCTGCTGACTGCCGATACGATCTCCGGTACCGCTTCAAGCGCGTAGTTTCTGCCGTATTCCCTTATCTTCCTTGTTCTCTCATCCGCTCTGATATCAAGAGGAAGACTGTCGAGATATTCGAAACGCTTTCTGCTGTAATCGGAAATGAATCCTGCCGCGGAGAACGACTTCATGATGCGGCCAAAAGGAAGGCATGACTCCCATTGAGCGCGGGCAAGAGCATATCCGCACCAGTACTCCGGGCTGAGGCTTGCGGTATGCCGCGGCGTGGCGCGCTCATATGCCAGTCCGCTGCGATCCAGAGTTTCATATGCAAGCTCGATACCTGACATGCCGGCTGTGACGCTGACATCTCCCTTTTCAAAGAGAGAGGCGAGTCCGCAGGATACAAAGAGCTCCAGCATAACAGCAGGATCCTGGCGCAGGCTGTGCACCGCAAAGTCCAGCATGCGGCCCAGCGTTCGGGAGGCTCTTTCAAGAAGGATCTCATCATAGGCGCGGGTCATACGGACGCACCTCCTGTTCGATAAGATCGGTGATGAAAAGACCATCTGCTGTTTTTCTCATGCTTTTGATCGCCCTGAGCTCACGGCTTCTCCTGGCAGGGAAGGACTCCTCCGCTGAAGCGTGGCTGTAGCCCGCAAAACTTACGCGGTCGAATGCGCGGTTGCTTTTCAGTACGAACTGCCTGTTGGAATCTCCGGACAGAGAATCACGGAGGTCCTGATACGAAAGATCGCCGTCGAGGAAGTCCTGCGCAAACATGAAGAGCCTGTTGTCGGCCCTGTACCCGATGATGCAGTCGCAGCCCTGATAATCGACGGAAAACCATTTGTTTATATACTCTCTGGCCCTGTGCGCCGTATCTGAAGACAGATCGAATTCGCGGAATGTCAGGAGCAGGCTGAGCCAGTGCAGAGGGTTGTACTGGGGACCGCAGAGATTGATGGTCATTAGCCTGTCGGTATCGATCGTATAAGCGGAGACGAATCCGTTCCGCTCTCTGCTCACGGCCCACTCGGCGGCATAACGGGAATAAGCGGTGCAATAGAAACCGAGGCCGAAATCATTGAAAGGACGGCCCGCGCCAAACACCGGTGTACGCACTATATGGTCTGATCCGTGGTATATCTTTCTCTCCATGAATCCCTCTTTCTTATCCTTTGTTTAGAGTATACTCCCACAGGAGTATGAATTCAAACAAATTGGGCTCATCGCATTTACCGTCCTGCTGACGGATGCTATAATTCCCAAGGTTAGTATTAAAAAGCATCGGCAGACACAATATATGCCGATAACCGAAAGGAGAAAACATGAGAGTAGTAATTCAGGACGATTATGACAAGATGTGTAAATGGGCAGCTGATTACATCGCTGACAAGATCAATTCGCATAAAGAAGACAGACCGTTCGTGCTTGGACTGCCTACGGGATCCTCGCCGATCGGTGTATATAAAGAACTCATAGCAAAGAACAAGGCCGGCAAGCTCTCGTTCAGGAATGTCGTTACATTCAACATGGACGAGTATCTCGGCCTTCCTCACGAGCATGACCAGAGCTACTGGTACTTCATGCACGACAATTTCTTCGACCACCTCGTGGACATGGATCCTGCGAACATCAACATCCTCAACGGCATGACCGATGATCCGGAAGGCGAGTGCGCAAGGTACGAGGAGAAGATCGCAAGCTACGGTGGCATCGATCTCTTCATGGGCGGCATCGGTGTTGACGGACATCTTGCATTCAACGAGCCTTTCACTTCACTTACATCCCGCACAGGCCTCAGAGACCTCACGACAGACACACGCATCGTGAATTCGAGATTCTTCGGAAACGATCCTGAAGCAGTTCCTGCTCAGGCTCTGTCCGTAGGTATCGGAACTGTAACGGATGCGAAGGAAGTCCTGGTACTCATCAGCGGTCATAACAAGGCAAGAGCCATGGCAGCAGTAGTAGAGGGCGGAGTCAGCCAGAAGTGGACATGCAGTGCTCTTCAGATGCACAACGGCGCCATCATCGCCTGCGATGAAGAGGCCTGCGGCGAGCTGACAGTAGATACATATAAGTACTTCCTCGATATCGAGAAAAAGGAGAGACTGTAATGGGTAAGTATTTCGGAACAGACGGCTTCCGCGGTGAAGCCAACAAGACACTTACATTCGATCACGCTATCAAGATCGGCCGTTATCTCGGCTGGTACTACGGCAAGAGGCTCGACCGCAAGGCAAAGATCGTTATCGGCAAGGATACGAGAAGATCCAGCTACATGTTTGAGTACGCTCTGTGCACGGGCCTCATGGCATCAGGCGCGGACGCCTACATCATGCACGTAACGACGACACCATCGGTATCGTATATCGCAAGAGTTGACGACTTTGACTGCGGTATCATGATCTCGGCTTCTCACAACCCGTACTACGACAACGGCATCAAGATCGTCAATAACAATGGCGAGAAGATGGATGAGGAGACTCTCCTCAAGATCGAGCAGTACATAGACGGAGAGATGGAAGTCCCTATGGCTGAGCGCGATGAGATCGGCCGCACGGTAGACTACATTTCCGGACGTAACCGCTACATCGGATATCTCATCTCGATGTCAAAGTTCAGTTTCAAGGACGTCAAGGTCGGACTCGACGTGGCTAACGGAGCCGCATGGCAGATAGCGAAGGGCGTATTCGACGCTCTCGGCGCCAAGACATATGTGATGAACGATGAGCCGGACGGCTACAACATCAACACCAACTGCGGCTCGACTCATATAGAGCATCTGCAGAAATTCGTCGTGGACAATGGTCTCGATGTGGGATTCGCTTATGACGGAGACGCCGACAGATGCCTCTGCGTTGATGAGAAGGGCAATGTGGTCACAGGCGATCACATCCTGTACATCTACGGAAAATATATGAAGGACAGGGGCAAACTGCTCAACAACAAGGTTGTAACTACCGTAATGTCGAATTTTGGTCTCTACAAGGCACTTGATAAAGAGGGCATCGAGTACGAGCAGACCAAGGTCGGCGATAAGTATGTATACGAGAACATGGTCCAGAACGGCCATCGCATCGGCGGCGAGCAGAGCGGACATATCATCTTCACCAAGTACGCCACAACTGGCGACGGAATCCTGACATCCCTCAAGTTGATGGAGGCGATGCTGGCAAGAAAGAAGAAGATGAGCGAGCTGGCTGCTCCTGTAGTGTTCTATCCACAGGTGCTCAAGAACGTTAGAGTCAAGAGCAAGGAAGCCTGCATGAACGATCCTGACGTTCTGGCTGCTGACGCTGCGGCAAAGAAGGCGCTTGGGGACAAGGGCCGCACGCTGCTGAGAGAATCCGGCACAGAGCCTGTGGTCAGAGTCATGGCAGAGGCACCAACCGAAGAAGAATGTGAAAAGTACGTCGATCAGATCATCGACGCGATTCGCGCAAAGGGACATCTGGTAGACTAGGAGGCGCGCATGTATACGATCAAAGATTTATATGACCTTGACCATACTCTGGCCAAGGATTATCTCTCACAGTTCACATACCCTTGGGAAGCTCTGAAGGGCATCAAGGATTTCATCCTGCAGCTTGGCCCTACACTCGATTCTGAGGAATATGAAGAGGTGAGTGAGAACGTATGGGTCCACAAGACCGCAAAGGTATTTCCGAGCGCATACCTCGGAGCACCTTGCATCATCGGTCCTGAGACGGAAGTCAGACACTGCGCTTTCGTAAGGGGCTCCGCTCTTGTAGGCAGCAAGTGTGTGGTAGGAAACTCGGTAGAACTTAAGAACGTGATCCTTTTCGATAACGTGCAGACTCCGCACTACAATTATGTTGGCGACTCTATACTCGGACACTACAGCCACATGGGCGCCGGTTCCATAACATCGAACGTGAAAGCGGACAAGAAGCTCGTGGTCGTAAAGAACGGTACCGAGAGGATCGAGACCGGCATAAAGAAATTCGGCGCGATGCTGGGAGACCATGTTGAAGTGGGCTGCAACGCTGTGCTCAATCCGGGCACGGTCATAGGCCGCAACTCAAATGTTTATCCGACATCCTGTGTCAGGGGTGTGGTTCCTGAAAACAGCATCTGGAAAAACAGCGGAGAAATCACAGACAAAAAATAAAAAAGAAAGCCGGCGCGCAGATAGTTTACTGTCACGGATGCGCCGGCCTTTTTATGTGGTATAATTTTTGCATAGCAACAGGCGTCGGTCGACAAGAGGGTGGTGTTATGAGAAAGACAAAAATAGTATGCACGATGGGTCCAAGAGAACAGGACGATGCCGTGCTCGCAGAATTAGTCAAGGAGATGGATGTTGCGAGATTCAACTTCTCACACGGGACATACAAAAGCCATCTTGAAATGCTTATGCGCGTAAGGAGCTTCTCTGAGAAGGCAGGCAGGCCGGTCGCGACGCTCCTTGATACAAAGGGTCCGGAGATCCGTACAGGATTGCTGAAAGACCATAAGCCTGTCAGGCTTGAGAAGGGCAGCGAGACCGTCATTTCTCATTATCCGGATCCTGCCGATGAAGGCAGCGCTGAACATATCTATGTGACCTATCCGGACATGGCGAAAGACCTTTCGGCCGGAGATACGGTGCTCATTGACGACGGTGCGATAGAACTCAGGGTAGAGGCAGTTGACGGAAACGATCTGAGATGCAAAGTCATTACAGGCGGGGTCCTTTCCGAACGGAAGGGTGTCAATCTGCCCGGGATCAAGGTTGGTCTGCCGGACATTACCGAAAAGGACTACGCAGACATTGAATTCGGACTTGAAAACGGTTTTGATTTCATCGCCGCGTCATTTGTCAGAAACGCAGAGACCATAAACAAAATACGCAAGCTTGCGGAAGAAAAGAAATCGGGCATTAAGATAATAGCCAAGATCGAGTCCGGTGAAGGCATCGATAACCTGGAGGAGATCATAGATGCGGCTGACGGAGTCATGGTAGCCCGTGGAGATCTCGGAGTTGAAGTTGAAGCGAAAAGGATACCTCAGCTTCAGCGCGAGATGATACAGAAGTGCAATGAAAAGGGCAAGATAGTCATCACGGCGACTCAGATGCTCGACTCCATGATGAGAAATCCAAGACCGACCAGAGCTGAGGTCACGGACGTAGCTAATGCTGTATATGAAGGATCTGACGCGGTAATGCTCTCGGGCGAGACCGCAAGCGGCGATTATCCGGTAGAGGCTCTACGTATGATGTCGTCGATCGCCGAATACACGGAGCAGTTTGTTTCCTCTGACATCAGCATGGCGGAAGCCGGCAGCGACGGCGTTACAGTATCGAGCACTACCTGCAAGGCTGCAGTGGCAGCAGCACAGGAGCTTGGCGCAAAGGCAATACTTGCGCCTACAACGTCCGGAGCTACGGTCCTTTCAGTATCAAAGTGCAGACCTGTCTCGGATATCTACGCGTTTTCACCGGTGCCGATGGTGGTCAGACAGATGATGCTTCTCTGGGGAGTAAGGCCGATGCTTGCAGAAAGAGCTCACTCCACTGACGAGCTCATGGAAGACTGCCTGGATCTCATGCATGAAGCCGGCGTAACCGAAGAAGGGGATGTACTTGTGTTCATTGCCGGTGTCGTAAGCGGAAGACACAGCTATCAAAGGTCGGAAACCAACACAATGAAGATAATAAGAATATGAAAATAGTATCGCGGCCGTTCAAAAAGGACGGCCGTATTTATTGAAGTGAATTATTGCTGATGATAAAATAGTACGGTCATAAAAATTCAATGAACACTACACTTTTGAGCAAAGAGCAACGAAGGGTGAGAAGGGAAGACAAAATGAGTACAGAAAGAAAGATTGGAACAGTTTCGCGCGGTATCAGATGCCCTATTTTCCGTGAAGGCGATGACCTCGCGGCAGTTGTCGTAAACAGCGTGCTTGAGGCAGCGGCCTCTGATGATGGATTCGATGTCAGAGACAGGGATATCGTATGCATCACAGAGTCCGTCGTTGCGAGATGCCAGGGCAATTACGCGAGCGTAGATGATATAGCAGCCGACGTAAAGGCTAAGCTCGGCGGAGAGACGGTAGGAGTCATATGGCCGATCCTTTCAAGAAACAGATTTGCCATCTGCCTCAGAGGCATCTCCAAGGGAGCTAAAAAAGTAGTCCTGATGCTCAGCTATCCGTCTGATGAGGTAGGAAACGCTCTCCTTACCATGGATCAGATAGATGAGTCGGGAATAAACCCGTACAGCGATGTGCTGACAGAGGCGAAATACAGAGAACTCTTCGGAGAGAACAGACATCAGTTTACCGGAGTAGACTACGTTTCGTACTACGGCGACATCATCAGGGCAGCCGGAGCTGAACCTGAGATCATCTTCGCGAACCATGCGGAGGAGATCCTCAATTATACAAAGAATGTGATCAACTGCGACATCCATACACGCGCCCGCACCAAGAGGATACTCAAATCCAAGGGCGGCAATGTATACGGCATGGATGAGATACTGAACGCACCTGTAAACGGCAGCGGATACAATGCCCAGTATGGGCTTCTCGGCTCAAACAAGGCAACGGAAGACACCGTCAAGCTCTTCCCTAGAGACGCTCAGCCGCTGGTAGAGGAGATCCAGGCGAAGATGAAGGAAAAGACCGGCAAGCACGTAGAAGTAATGGTCTACGGCGACGGAGCTTTCAAGGATCCTGTCGGAAAGATCTGGGAGCTCGCTGATCCTGTCGTATCCCCGTTCTATACATCCGGCCTTGAAGGCACACCAAATGAGCTCAAACTCAAGTATCTGGCTGACAACGATTATTCCAACCTCTCCGGAGAAGAACTCCGCGAAGCCATCAGCAAAGCTATCAAGGACAAACCGCAGGAGAGCCTTGTCGGCAACATGGTGTCCGAAGGCACTACACCTAGACGTCTGACAGACCTGATCGGATCGCTCTGCGACCTGACATCCGGCTCCGGCGACAAGGGCACACCGGTAGTCTACATCCAGGGCTACTTCGACAACTACACGACAGGCAAGTAAGACCAACGATCGGAGACAAATGAACTATAAAGAACTAAGCGAACTCATATATCCGTCGCTCGCACACACTCCCGAAGAGTATGAAGATATGTATCCTCCAAGAGATCTGCCTGAAGGCGCTCTTGTTACAAGGCTGGGACCGAGCCCGACGGGATTCATACACCTGGGCAATCTCTATGGGGCATTCGTTGATGAGAGACTGGCTCATCAGAGCGGCGGAGTCTTCTTTCTGAGGATCGAGGATACCGATGACAAGCGCTACGTTGAGAACGCTGTAGAAACTATCATAGGCTCTCTCGACTTCTTTGACATACGCTTCGATGAAGGCGTGACGGAGAACGGAGACATAGGCGAATACGGAGATTACACACAGAGCCATAGGGGAGAGATTTACAGGACTTTTGCGAAGGCGCTCATTTCACAGGGCATGGCTTATCCGTGTTTCCTTAGCGAAGAGGAGATCACAGCCATCAGGGAAGAACAGGAAGCGCAGAAGCTTGCGCCGGGGATCTACGCCGGCTGGTCAAAGTACAGAGACTGGGACAAGGATGAGGCTGTCGAGGCTGAAGTCGTCTCAAAGATAAATACCGGCGAGCCATTCGTCATAAGACTCAGATCAAAAGGGGTTCCGAACGCCTCAGCTGAAGAGACCGCAAGGCACACGGTGAACGACGCTATACGAGGCGAACTCTCGGTACCTGATAATTTCCTCGACGTAGTCATTATCAAGCAGACGGGCATTCCGACTTACCACTTTGCTCATGTGGTGGACGACCATCTCATGCGCACGACCCATGTGATCAGGGGCGAAGAGTGGCTGCCTTCACTGCCGATACATGTAGAACTTTTTGAGGATCTGGGCTGGGAGCTGCCTGTGTATTGTCACACCGCCCAGCTCATGAAGATTGGCGAGGACGGCAACAAGAGAAAACTCTCCAAGCGTAAGGACCCGGAGCTCTCTCTCGACTTCTACCGCAAAGAAGGCTATCACCCTGCAGCAGTCAGAGAATACCTGCTTACCATCCTCAATTCGAATTATGAGGAGTGGAGAATAGAGAACCCGGACGCACCGGCAGAGGAGTTTAAATTCACAACAGAGAAAATGTCTTCGAGCGGAGCGCTCTTTGACCTCGACAAACTGAATGATGTCAGCAAAAACACTCTGCTGCATATCGACGCGAGGGATCTTGCGGAATGGCTCAGGTCGTGGTCTGATGAATTCGCGCCTGAGTACGGCTATGTGTTCAAAGACATGGATCTCCTCGCTGAAATACTCGATCTTGGCAGGCATGATGCCCGCCCGAGGGCAGACCTGGTTTACGCGAAGCAGATCATGGATTTCATCGGGTATTTCTTTGACGAAGCTTTCGAGATAAAGGATGAATATCCTGCAGAGGCCGCAGCTGACGCAGCGGAGATCCTTAAAGAATACCTTGCTTCATACGACCACTCCGACGACAACGAGCAGTGGTTCGGTAAGATCAGAGAGATAGCGGTGAAGCTCGGGTACGCGGCAAAGCCTAAGGATTATAAAAAGAACCCGGATGATTACAAGGGGCACGTGGGACACGTCAGCACAGTCATCAGAATAGCGCTCATGGGGCGCGCGCAGTCACCGGATGTCTGGGCTATCCAGCAGATAATGGGTGAAGAGAAAGTGCGCGCGCGTCTGGAAGCGGCGCTGTAAAAGGAGGAATCAATGGAACCTATTTTAGTCATCATGGCAGCAGGTATGGGAAGCAGATACGGCGGCAACAAGCAGCTGGATCAGATAACCGAACAGGGCGATATCATAATGGACTTCAGTCTTTTTGATGCCTATGAGGCGGGATTCCGCAGGGTATGCTTCATAATCAAGCATGACTTTGAGGAAATCTTCAAAGAGCATATCGAAAAGGGTGCCGGCAAGAAGTATGAAGTGCACTACGCTTTCCAGGAAGGCACTGATCTTCCGGAGGGATATGTTTTCCCTGAAGGCCGCACAAAGCCTTGGGGCACGGGCCAGGCGGTACTTTCCGCGCGCGGCATCATCGACGCTCCGTTTGCGGTCATCAACGCCGATGACTATTACGGCAAGGAAGGCTTCCGCAAGATCTATGATTTCCTGACGACAAAGGCCGACGCATCTCACAACTGCATGGTCGGATTCGAGGTCGAAAAGACCCTTTCCGAGAACGGCACAGTATCGCGCGGCATCTGCAAGGCCAAGGACGGCATGCTGACGGACATCGTAGAGCATCTTCAGATCGGCAAGGAAGCGGACGGCACTGTCACGGACACACTGCCTGACGGCAGCAAGGAGATCATTCCGGCGGACTCCCCTGTATCGATGAACCTCTGGGGATTCGGTGTTGAATACATGAAGGTCCTTGAGGCCGGTTTCAAAAAGGCGCTCGACCGCATCATGGTCGAGAATCCTATGAAAGGCGAGTTTTATATCCAGACTCCGATCAACGACCAGATCGCGGACGGATCGGCCACATATGAGATACTGTCATCTTCTGACAAGTGGTTTGGTGTGACCTATAAGGAGGACAAGCCGGATGTGGTGGCAAAGTTTGCCGCGCTCAAGGCTGACGGTACATACCCGTTAAATCTCTGGGACTGATAAAAAGCAGCAAAAACAGCCGCTGATAAGTGGCTGTTTTTTAATTTCCTGTTGAAAGTCACAAAAATAAGGTGCTCGGCATTGACTGAAAAAGCAAGTTCGAATAAAATTAAAAGGATTTTTGAACTGAGAAAGAAGGGAAAAAGAGATGAAAGGTAACGTAATAATCGGACAGTCCGGTGGACCTACCGCCGTTATCAACTCAAGCCTTGCCGGCGTTATCAAAGCCAGCTGGAAGGAAGGGATCAGAAGGATATACGGAATGCACTACGGTATCGAAGGTCTGCTGAACGAGGACATCGTAGACATCGAGGATTACATCACAAAGTCACAGGATCTCTCTCTTCTGAAGAGAACCCCATCCTCATTCCTCGGCACATGCCGCTACAAGCTACCTCCTGCAGAGGGAAATGAGAAGCTCTATGAGAAGATCTTTGACATACTCGACAAAAGGAACATTGAGTTCTTCCTCTATAACGGCGGAAATGACTCGATGGACACAATAAAGCAGCTTGCTGATTACGCGCTTGCGCATCAGAAGAAGCAGAAGTTCATGGGCATCCCTAAGACCATCGACAATGACCTGCCGATGACAGACCACTGCCCTGGCTATGGCTCAGCGGCCAAGTATATCGCGACCTCGATGAAGGAGATAATCAGGGACAACGAGAGCTACGGCGTGTCCAAGCCGACTATCTGCATCGTCGAGATCATGGGCCGTCACGCCGGCTGGCTGACAGCTGCCGCGGCGATGTCCAGAGACGTCGACTGCTCGGGCCCTGATCTGATCTATCTGCCTGAGGTGCCGTTCGACATCGATGACTTTATCAAGAGGATCAAGGATCTCGCGAAGCATAAAAAGTCGGTCGTAGTCGCGGTCTCCGAGGGGCTCAAGACAAAAGATGACAAGTTCGTATGCGAACTGGGAGTCGTCAATGATCACGTTGATGCTTTCGGACACAAGCAGCTGGCAGGTACTGCGGCTTATCTTGCGAGCCGTGTATACAGCGAGACAGGTCTCAAGTCGCGTTATATAGAGTTCTCATCGCTGCAGAGATGCGCAGCTCATCTGGCTTCGCGTTCTGACTCAGATGAGGCATATAACGTCGGATTCCTCGCGGCCAAGGCGGCATTCGAGGGAAAGACGGGCATGATGGTCACCATCCAGGTGGATTCCAGAGAACCGTACGTAGAGACATATGACATGTTCGACATCCATGACATAGCCAATGTGGAGCGCAAGGTGCCGCTCAACTGGATCATCAAGGACGGAACATACGTCAGCGATGAATATCTTGCATACGCAAGACCGTTCATCATCGGTTCGGTCCAGCCGTATACTGCAGGCGGACTTCCGGTCCACATAACAATGAACAAGAAGAAAAAATAACAGACAGGAATCTTATAGTGAGTGAAGTAATAATCAAAGAAGTAAAGACAAAGGCGGAGCGGAAGATCTTTGTGGATTATCCGAACCGTCTTTATCGTAACCGTGAAAACTTTGTCCCGGCCTTCTTCGGAGATGACGTGGATGACTGGGATGAGAAGAAAAACCCGGCATTCGAGTACTGCGAAGCAAAGTCGTGGCTGGCGTACAGGGATGACGAGGTTGTCGGGCGCATAGGTGCCATCCTGAGTCATGCCTCCAACGAGAAATGGGGCACAAAGCGCATGCGTTTCTCACAGGTGGACTTCATAGATGACAGGGCCGTATCCAAAGCTCTCTTTGACACAGTCGAGAACTGGGCGAAAGAGAAAGGCATGAATGAAGTGCACGGTCCGCTCGGATTCTGCGATCTGGACAGAGAGGGCATGCTGGTCGAGGGCTTCGACAGGCGAAGCATGTTCTACACTTACTACAACGATCCGTACTATATCGATCATCTGACTGAACTTGGCTATAAGAAGGACACAGACTGGATCGAGCACCTGATACCGCTCAACGGCTGGGAAGATCCGAATTATCTGAGGCTCAAAAGAATATCCGATGCCATGCTCAGAAGGACCGGCTTCCACAAGCTGCAGGTGAAGCACAAATCCGAATACAAGCCATACATCAGGCAGATATTCGAACTCGTCAACATCGCGTACTCGCATCTCTACGGAGTAGTCGAACTGAACGAGAGACAGATCAAGAAGTACACGAACAAGTTCCTGCCGCTGGTGGATCCGGATTTCGTCTGCATCATAGTGGACGACAACGATCAGGTCCAGGGCTTCGGAGTGGGAGCTCCTTCAACGGCAGAGGCAATGAAAAAGTGCGGCGGACATCTGATGCCTTTCGGATGGGTCGGACTGCTGAAAGCACTGATGCAGAAGAAGGACACTCTCGATCTTCTCCTTATAGCGGTAAGACCGGAGCACCAGAAGACGGGACTCAACGGCGTCATCATGGAGCACCTCTTTGCGGGATGCAATAAAAACGGCATCCGCCGCGCGGAGACAGGACCTCAGCTTGAGTACAACACCAACGTGCATCATCAGTGGAAGATGTTCGATATAAAACCTCACAAGCGCAGACGCTGCTTTGTGAAGCAATTAGATGCATAATAAATAGCCCGGATAGTTGAACTGACCCCAAAATGTTAGACACATTTTGGCAGGACACTAGGCTACTAACAAGGACTGAATTCTGTACTGAACAGGGCTCAGTCCTTTTAGCTTGCCCTTGATCCTCTGATGATTGTAGTAATAGATGTATTTCTCA
>JAFRCS010000017.1 GCA_017404265.1 Mogibacterium sp.
CAAGAACGGCAGAGACTCCGAGGCGAAAAGACTTGGACTCAAGGTAGGTGCCGGTGAATATGTAAGCGCAGGAAGCATCCTCATGAGACAGAGAGGAACAAAGTTCCACCCTGGCAACAATGTTGGCAAGGGCGGAGATGACACTCTGTTTGCCAAGATCGACGGAACAGTCAAGTTCGAGAGATACGACAAGAAGAGAAAGCAGATCAGCGTTTACAGCAAGGAAGCATAAGACTTCAGGCTCCTACGACAAGTAGGAGCCATTCTTATTTTTGACGGAACTATGTTTGTAGACAGAGCAGAAATCACAATAATATCCGGAAAGGGCGGCAACGGAGCTGTTACTTTCAGGAGAGACCCGTATGTTCCTGACGGCGGACCGGACGGCGGAGACGGCGGTAACGGCGGCAGTGTCATTTTTGTTGCCGATAAAAACCTCAGGACGCTGATGGATCTCAAATATAAGAGAAAATATCAGGCTGAAAATGGTCAGCCGGGCATGAAACGCAACCGTTACGGTAAAAAAGGCCAGGATCTGTATATCAAGGTACCTATCGGCACCATGATAATCGATAAAGAGACCGGACACCTGATGAAAGATCTCACCTCAGACGGAGATTCAGTCATTGCAGCCAAAGGCGGACGCGGCGGCAGAGGAAATGTCCATTACAAGAGCAGCATAAGACAAGCGCCTAACTTTGCGGAGGCAGGCGGCCCTGCAAAAACACGCGAAGTCATTCTTGAGCTCAAGCTCATCGCCGATGTAGGACTTCTTGGTTTCCCTAATGTCGGAAAATCAACACTGCTTTCTGTATGTACAAATTCAAAGCCTAAGATTGCCGGATATCACTTCACAACGATAGATCCAAATCTCGGTGTCGTATATCTGCATGATACAAGCTTTGTCATGGCGGATATCGCAGGTATCATTGAAGGCGCTTCACACGGAGCGGGGCTTGGGTTCAAGTTTCTCAAACACATCGAACGTACAAAGGTCCTGATCCATGTTGTGGATGTATCAGGCTCCGAAGGCAGGGATCCTATAGAGGATTATAAAAAGATCAACGCTGAACTTGAGCAGTTTGATGAGCGTCTTGCAAAAAAGCCGCAGATCATTGCCGCCAACAAGATCGATCTTGTGACCGATCAGGAGAAGTATGATGAGTTCATGGAATTCATGAAAGAGGAAGGGCGAGAGGTTTATCCTATAAGCGCTGCGGCAAGACAGGGCCTTGATGAACTCATGAACGCGGCTCTCCGTGGAGTCGAAAACTACGAAGAGCCTGATTACGAACCGATGGTGATGTTCGATTTCGAGGCTGATGAGAACGAAGCCGACTACAGATTGGTCAGCGGATATAAAGATGAAGACGGCACATACGTGCTTGAGGGAAAGCAGCTGTCCAAGATATTCAATTCAACGAATTTCACAGACAGCGGTTCAGTCAGGTATCTGTATAATTACATAGTCAAGCAGGGAGGTATAGACATACTCAGAGAGCTTGGCCTCAAGGACGGAGATACAGTAAGGATAGAAGACTTCGAATTCGAGTTTACTGAAGACTGACAAACCTGATTTCAACAATATCTGCACTTTATCCGGCAATTTTACACCTGCCGTAATCATATGACCGCGTATGCGGTCTTTTTTTGTTGTTTTAAGGACTTTCTATGCATGTTTTGGGTCAAATTATTACAAACATCTGATGTTTGCCCTGTAAGCAATAAAAACTTATACTGACAGCAATTTATTGAAGAGGTGTATACCGATGACGGACAGTGTTATTGAAAAGATCAAAGATACTTTCGAAGGCATTCTGAGAGACAGAAAAAAATTGATAAAGATCCTGAGTGTCATGCTCATTCTTGTCGTTGCCGCTGTATTGAGGATACATGATTCATCCAGAGCGGATATAACGATAGAATCGGCGGAAACCGCAGATAAGACAGATGCCGAAGAAGAGGTATACGAGGACGCGCAAATCATTTTCGTAGATATCGGAGGAGCTGTCGTGAACCCGGGTGTTTATCAGGTGACAAAAGACACAAGGCTTTATGAAGTGATAGATATGGCCGGTGGATTGAAAGAAGATGCTGATATGGATTCAGTGAACAGGGCTTCTTTTGTTGAGGACTGCCAGAAGATAATCATCCCCGTCAAGGGTAGTTCTGAAAATAGCGGCGATGATGTTTCTGCAGTCTCATCATCTCCGGGTATTACTCCTGAAGGCCTTGTCAATATCAACACTGCGACTTTGGATGAGCTCAAGACTCTAAATGGTATTGGTGACGTTATCGCAGAAAGGATAATAGAGTACAGATCTTCAAATGCCTTCAAAAGCAAGGAAGATGTTATGTCGGTCAACGGTATAGGAAAGGCGGTATACGAAAAAATCAAAGACAACATAACATGCTGAAAGGGGGCATTTATGAACTATGGCAATTATTTCTTCGCTTTCAATCCATCAGCTGAGAATGAAAAGAAAATGTATGAAAGGAATATACGGCTGCTGGAAACTATCTACAATGTGCTGAATGAATATAACATCAACGTAAAGTGCAAGGGATATACCTTTATGAAAGACGCTATATGCATAATAACAGATTTGAATAGACTGGATATTTGCCTGGAAAAAGAAGTATACCCCCTTATTGCAAAGAAATATGCTATCACCGGTACTGATACTGTCGAGCACGGAATAAGGAATGCGCTGAAATCTGCCGAATTCAAAACAAATCTTCTGATGCCTAGACCTACTAACAAACTGTTTCTTCTGATGGCCGCACAGGAAGTGAACGCCCGGCTTCTTAAAGAACTTATTGTTTGATTGAAACTGCAGCTGTTTCATGTTAGCATTTAGCCTGTATTATCTGAACCGGAAAGGGTAAATGTATCATGGAAAAAGAAAAAATCGACAGGATAAACGAACTCGCGCATAAATCCAAAGAGTCGGGTCTTACCGACCTTGAGAAAGAGGAGCAGAAAGCTCTGAGACAGGAGTTCCTCGCCGAAATAAAAGCTGATTTCCGCGCAACACTTGAATCCATTGAATTTGTTGAAGAATCAGAGCAAACAATGGATGAAATTCTCAACTGAAAGTGCTATAATTATTGGGAATTTTGCGGACAAGGAGACAGCAATGAAAAACCTCGGTGTAAATGAAATCAGAGACATGTTCAGGGACTTCTTCGTGAGCAAGGACCACTATCCCGGTGCGTCTTCATCACTGATCCCTCGAAATGATAAGAGCCTTCTTATAATCAATTCCGGAATGGCTCCTCTCAAACCATATTTTGCAGGTACTGAGACACCTCCTAAGAAGAGAATGACTACATGCCAGAAGTGTATCAGGACCAATGACATTGAGAATGTCGGAAAGACTGCACGTCACGGCACATTCTTTGAAATGCTCGGCAACTTCAGCTTCGGAGATTACTTCAAGAAAGAGTCTCTGCAGTGGGGCTGGGAATTCTGCACGGAATGGCTCGAGATGCCTAAAGAAAAGCTCTGGGCTACAATATATGAAAATGATGATGAGGCATACGAGATCTGGAAGGATATGATCGGAATGCCGGAAGAGAAGATCGTCCGCCTCGGAAAGGACGACAACTTCTGGGAGATCGGGCTCGGCCCTTGCGGACCTTGTTCCGAGATCTACTATGACAGAGGCCCTGAGTGGGGATGCGGCAAACCTGACTGCAAACCGGGCTGTGACTGCGACAGATACCTTGAGTTCTGGAACCATGTATTTACACAGTTCGACAGGCAGGAGGACGGATCATATCCAAGACTCGCGCATCCGAACATCGATACCGGAATGGGTCTTGAGAGACTGGCGTGCATTCTCCAGGGTGTGGATTCGATCTTTGACGTAGATACAGTAAAGTTCATCAGAGACGCAGTTTGTGATATGGCCGGTGTTGAATACATGGCCGGCAATCACAGTGTCGATGTAAGTGTCAGGATCATCACAGACCATCTGAGATCCATGACGTTCATGATCGGCGACGGTATCCTTCCAAGCAATGAAGGCAGGGGATACATCCTCAAGAGGATCATCAGGAGAGCTGCCAGACACTGCAAGCTTCTTGGCATAACACAGGCCAATCCTTTGGTGGAACTTGCTGAGAGCGTCGTAAAGACATCAGGCGGAGCTTATCCTGAGCTTGTTGAGAACCATGACTACATCATGAAGATCATCAAGATCGAGGAAGACAACTTTGCTAAGACTCTTGACAGAGGCATGGAGATCCTCGACGGATATGTGGAAGATATGGAGGCTGCAGGTTCGACTGTTCTGGCCGGAGATCTTGCTTTTAAACTCTACGACACATATGGATTCCCGCTCGAACTAACCCAGGAGATACTGGAAGAAAAGGGCAAGACCGTTGATGAAGAAGGCTTCAAGGCCAACATGGACGCTCAGAAAGAGCTCGCACGTGCAAATCAGAGAGATACAGAGGGCGATGCCTGGAGAGACGCTTCAGAATACAGTCACTTTGATCCGACCGTATTCCTTGGATATACAGAAGAAAAAGCTGACAGCAAAGTCCTGTATGTAGGCGACTTTGATGAGAACCGCAAGTTCATCATATTTGAGGCAACACCGTTCTATGCTACCAGTGGCGGACAGGTATACGATACAGGTACTGCACAGGTAGATGACAAAGTACTCAGGATCGTCGATGTTATCAAGGAGAACGGCATTTATCTCCACGTGATAGATCCGGAAGACACCGGGTTCGCAATGAGGGTCAAGAAGGGCGATGAAGCTCATCTTGAGATCGATGCCGTCAGAAGACACCGCATCGCAAGAGGACACTCAGCAACACACCTCATGCAGCAGGCTCTCAGAGATGTTCTCGGAAAACACGTCATGCAGGCCGGTTCGTACGTCGATGATAATTATCTGAGATTCGACTTCAACCACTTCCAGCCGATGACAAAGGAAGAGATCCGCAAGGTAGAAGAGATCGTCAATGAGAAGGTCGATGAATACCTGCCGATCAGCATGGTGGAGATGCCTATCGAAGAGGCCAAGAAGCTTGGCGCCATGGCGATATTTGGTGAGAAGTACGGCGATATCGTAAGAGTAGTCAGCATGGGCGATTACAGCGTCGAGTTCTGCGGCGGTACTCATATCGACAACACCGGTAAGGTAGGAGGCTTCAAGATCATCAGTGAAGCAGGTATAGCTGCCGGTGTCAGACGTATCGAGGCTATCACCGGATCCAAAGTCATAAGCTACCTTGAGGGCAAGGAGACTACAATCAATACAGTCGCTTCAGCACTCAAGTCCAGTGAGTCAGACCTTACCAGAAAAGCTGCTCAGGTGATGGCTGACATCAAAACGCTTGAATCTACCATTAAATCTATTAAGTCTGATGAAATCAGCAGCTCTGTCGATGATATAATAGCGTCGGCAAAAGAGATCGGCGGTGTAAAGCTGATCTGCAAAAAGTTTGAGAACACAGACATCGATCAGCTCAGGAATATTTCCGATGCCGTAAAGGAAAAGGCAGACAACGTGATACTGGTGCTGGCAGCCGTCAACGGCGGAAAGGTCACATTCATAGTATCAGTCAGCGAGGACCTTATCGGAAAGGGATATCACGCAGGCAAGCTTATCAAGGATATTGCAGCAGCTGCCGGAGGCGGTGGCGGCGGCAAGGCCAATATGGCACAGGCCGGCGCAAAGGACCCGTCAAAGGTAGAAGCAGCGCTTGCAAAGGCTGAAGAACTGATCGCCGGGTAATCAGAAGGAGGACAAAATGAGCAAGAACACAATCATGTTTGAAGGATTCAAGGACAGCCAGCTCAATAAAAAGGAAGCTCTTGTTGAGATCTACAATGCTCTGACAGAACGCGGCTACAATGCCATTGATCAGATCGTAGGCTATCTCACATCCGGAGATCCTTCATATATCACAAGCCACAACAACGCAAGAAGCCTTATCCTCAAGATCGACAGGGACGAGCTCCTCGAAGAGATACTCGTCAATTACCTGGATATCAAATAAGGAATGCGTATATTAGGGCTTGATGTAGGCAACAAAACAGTGGGGGTCGCGGTAAGCGACCCTCTTGGCGTTATCGCGACCGGTGTGACCACCATTGAAAGGGTAGGCATCAGAAAAGATACCGGAAAGGTGATCGACTATATCAAAGAATATGGCTGCGACACTGTAGTCATGGGACTTCCTCTTAGCCTTGACGGAAGTGACTCTGTCCAGACGCAGAATGTAAGGGACTTCAGAACAATGCTTGAAAACAAGCTAAAAAGTTCCGGACCGCTTTCCAAGGTAAAGATCGAATGGCAGGATGAACGCTATTCTACTGTGGAAGCAGAAGAGGTGCTTATTGAAGCTAACATGAGCAGGGAAGACCGCAAGAAGATCATAGACCGCCAGGCGGCCATAGTGATACTGCAGAGATATCTCGACAGGATGCCGCGCGAGGAAAGCTTATGAACGACCTTCAGATAGATTATTTCATGGCAGTAGCCACAAATCTCAGTTTCACGAAGACCTCCGAGGAGCTCTTTGTATCTCAGCCTGCGATATCAAGACAGATATCCCAGCTTGAGAAGGAATTGGGCTGCAAGCTTTTCAGACGCAACAATCAGAGAACGGAGCTCACTGAAGAAGGAAGGCTCTATTTTGATCTGTTCAGTAAGTTCAAGGCTGAATTCATCAATACCAAAATGAAAGCCGACAGTATCACCGGCAAAAACAAAGCCGTGATAAGAGTCGGATTCCTTGAAGGATGGGATTTGTTCAATATGATCCCGCCTATGATGGAAAGATACAACGCCGTATATCCTGATTCGGAAGTCGTCATAAACTGCTGCGGTGTCAAGGAGCTGGCCACAAGTCTTCTGACAGACTCGCTGGATATAGTTGTCACAATGGAAAACAGCGTTCGAATGTACAGCGAATTCGAGATGTCAAAGGCGGCGAATGTAGGGAAGATCCTGATCTTTTCCGCAAATCATCCGCTCGCGGCAAAACCGGCAGATGAGCTTTCTCTCAGAGACTTCAAAGACGACCTTTTCATTGCTCCATGGGAGATAGTCGACAAGCTTATCGTAGAAGCGATATCCAACTATACCAGACCATATGGTTTCATACCTAAGGTCAGATTCGTAAAGAACCATGAGTCGACGATTACATGCGTAAGGAACAACATGGGTGTCATGATAGCGGACGAATGGGTGTGGGCAAAGGGCGCGGATGACCTTAAGTGGATCCCGTTCAATTCCAGTGACAGCATCGCCATTACCAGACTCAAATCGAAAGATAATGAGAATGTATTGCTGATGGAAAAAATATTGAAAGAAATAATAGCGGAAAACTCCGGAAAATAAGCGATTCACACGCTAAAGTCATTACAAATACTGATACATAACCATATGGTTATGTATATCTTAACACAATACTGATTATACAGAGCAGGGGAGTCTTGTTAAAATATAAACAAGAAAACCTGCTTTTTATATGTTGACCGAAGGGAGAAAAAATCATGCAGAAAAGCGCTAAACTTACAGCGGTGTACGCACTTATCATGGACCTGCCGCTTAGTCTCGTTATCACTCTTGTAGCACTCGCGCTCTCAAACATCGACGCGCCGGGAAGCCTCAACGGACCTAACTACATCAGAATGGCATGCCTTGCATATGTAGTTACATTCTTTGTAAACTTCCTGCATTCTGAAAGACTGGGATTCGCGTTTGCAGCAAAGCACTCTCAGCCGGGAACTCTCAAGTTCGGAATTCTTCTGAACGTTGTAGTTGCAGCTGTGTTCTGTGTCATCCTTGACCTTATCATGACAGCAGTAGGCATGATCGCCGGCGGAGCATTCTCGTTCGGACCGTACATTGCAGCTGTTCTCAAGGGTTTCATTCCTTGCTATATACCGACACTGATCATTGCGTTCTTCTGGAACAACTTTGCTGATAAGTGGTCGAGAGCTATCTGCAACGAGCCTGCACCTGAGATGCCTGGCGCACCGGATCATAAGTAAAAATCACAAATCCTTTAAATAACAACTCTTTCAGGTTGTTATAATAAATCAGTATAGTAAAACATTTCTAACTATATAGCTTGTAGAACACATATTGCAGGAGGGAAACAATATGAAGATTCTGGGTATTTCTTTCGGAACCAAGAACGGAAACAATGACACGATGTGCAGAGTAGCGCTCGAAGAGTGCCAGAAACTCGGCGCTGAGATCGAATTCATCCACGCATTTGACTGGGATCTCCAGACATGCACCGGATGCGTAGCATGCTCAAGAGGCCTCGTAATGGGCAAGGGCATGATCTGCACAAGAAAAGATGATTACGCGGCTCTTTATGAGAAGATGGTAGAGGCAGACGGCGTACTCATGGTAGACCCTATCTATGAATCCGGCGGCTCCGGACTTTTCCACATCTGCTGCGACAGAATGGGTCCGGGACATGACACAGGCATGCTGTTCATGCTCGACGGAAAACTTAAAGAGCAGGGAAAAGAAGGTCTCAATCCTCGTATTTTTAAACAGAAGGCTGTTTCATTTGTTGGCATTGGCGGATCTGACTGGGCTTGCCGCGTTGAGACAGACCATGCAATGCTCGCAATGAGCCCTGGCTGGAAGGTCATCGACAATGACTTCTTCTCATGGAGCAAAGACGTTATCATGCAGGATGATAAGGTAGAACGCATGAAGGAGATCGGCAGAAACCTTTTTGATGCTGCTCAGTATATCATCGACAACGATGTCATGATCCCGGGCTCTGAGAATCTTGACCTCTGGAAGGGTGAAGCAGGCGGATGCCCGCATTGCCACGGCAACAACTTCTATATCTTCCCTGGCACAAACCATGCTGTCTGCGAGCTTTGCGGTCTTGAAGGCCATCTTGAACTGACAGACAACGGCATGAAGCTTGTGAACGATCCTGAGTTGGGCGAGAACGGAACTATCGAGCACTGCCACGATCTGCTTTCAGGCAAAGCTGCTCATGGCGCAGACATCTTCCAGAACGAAGGAAGACTCATGAACCTCTTCAAGGATCCTGAGTTCAAGGCCCGCAAGGAGCACTACACAGCTGTTATAGCTCCTACACCTTCGCCTTCAAAAGCAAAATAGTCAACATATCTAAAGGAGCCGCTTTGACGCGGCTCCTTATTATAAATAATTGAAAGGAGTTCAAAATGAACAGACCTGATTTTTATCCGGTAAGAAGCATCATCCTCGTTGACCTCGCTCATGAGGACTACAGGATCAAACTTGAGAACTGGCTGTACAGATATCATGTTCCTGACAGCATCTCACAGTTCGGGCCATATGTAAGCAAATACGCTTTCTATCCAGCACTCCCGACTCCTCCGGGTGGAGCAAGATTAGGAACAGTAAGGATGCAGATGACAGAGCACTACTGGCTCGCAAATCCTAACGACCTTGGATTCGCCAAGGATCACCACAAGATCCTCACGGAGTACTTCCCGACAGATGTACTCGTATGGCAGAACAATATTCCTGACGCAGGACACTCGCACAGCATCGACAAGTCCGAAGAGATCAACATAGAAGGCGATGATGCACGTGCAACAAAGGGCGACGAGGCTGCAGGAACAGTTCCTTTCATCTTCGCATTCGTACCTGTATGGTGGGAAGAGGACTTCAAGGGCGAAGGACGCACTGTTGAGGACGGACCTAACTACAGATGGATGTTCATGGTCAAGTATCCTGAAGGCGTAAGCGCAGAGGAAGGCGACAAGTGGCTGAAGGAAGAGTTCATTCCTGCATGGACTTCGCATGAGGGATGCACACGCTGCGTGTCCAGCAAGATCAAGAAAGAAGTAAACAACTGCGAATTCGACCGTATCGTTGAGATGTGGTTCGAGTGCCAGACGGCATGGTGCGACGCTGCTGCAGCTGCGGCTGAGAAGTGCGCAAAGCCTGCATGGGCAGAAACAGAAGACTTCCCGTATTTCAAGAAGTCCTATGGCATCAGCGGCATCTTCCTGTCGGATTACGCCAGATCAGACAATCTGACACAGTATCGCGGCTACATAACAATGAGGTAATAAAATGGCTGGAGGAAAATATTTTTACTCAAAAGGAGAGGGGAACGACGGCTACATAAAGAACCTGGAAGTCCTTGGCTACTGCGATCTTGACGGCAAAGCGGGAATGTTCCAGATGGCTCTTTACCGCACCGCGGAAGGCAGATATCTGCTCTACGGCGCTGCTTTCGCAGCCGGCCCTGAGGGAGTAGGCATCATGATAAGCGATGTCACTGACCCTAAGGATCCGGTCTTTATCAAGAAATGGCGTCCTTTCGATATCGAAGAGTATCCGACAACTTCCATTCCTAAGGTGCAGATCGCTGAAGATAAGCTCGTTTTTGCTCTCACGTCGGGCAGCGGCCCGGGAGTGCTGGTCGGAGACCGCGCAAAGATGAAGAGCCTTCAGGGCATCATGGTCTATGACCTTAAGAAGGACCCTGAAAACCCTGAGTTTCTCGGATACTGGGACTGCGGAGTCCCGTATTCCATGGGAGTCCACAGATTCATGTACAACGGCGGCAATTATGTACATCTGTCAGCCGAGGCCGATGAGCATGAAGGCATGATCTACAGGATAGTGGATATCTCCGATCCGAAGAATATCAAAGAGGTCGGAAGATGGTGGGCACCTCATCAGTACATTTACGGCGTACCGGGAAGGGAAGTCGACCACTCGGCTCCTCATAACCCTGACTTCATGGATAAAGGCTGGATGCACGGACCTCCGTTTGTACTTGGCGACAAAGCGTATCTCGGATACGGCGGAGACGGTCTTTACATCCTTGATGTTTCAGACTTTACAAGGCCTAAGGCTCTTGGACAGCTGAGATTCATGCCGGCATTCTCAAGCAGACTTGCCGGAGCAAGGACACATACTGCGCTTCCGCTTAAGGGAAGGGACCTCTGTGTCGTTATGAACGAAGGAGAGAGGTTTGGTTTCATAAAGGACGGAATGGTAAAGGAAGCTCAGGCCGTGAACCAGATCATCATGGTCGATGTCAGCGATCCTACGCATCCTGTTATGATAGCGACATTCCCGTATCCGGAAGTACCGGAAGATTTCCCGGCACCTAACTTCAACACTTACATGCTCGCGGAAGGATCGAAGGGCGGACCTTTCGGACCGCACAACCTGCATGAGCCTATGGACAACAAGCCATGGCTTGAGCAGAGAACGGACGTGGTATATGACTGCTACTTCGCGGCCGGTCTCAGAGTATATGACGTATCGGATCCTTACTATATCAAGGAGAAGGCATACTTCATACCTCCGAACCCGGAAAAGAAGTTCTTCCCGTTCCCGGGCCCTATGATGGCCATGACGGAAGATGTAGTCGTAGATGACAGGGGATACATTATAGTCGACGCAAACAGCGACGGTTTCTACATCCTTCGCAAGACATATGAAGACTAAAAGAAAAGAAGTATTGACGCTGGCAGCACTCATAGCAGTGCTGCCGCCTTTATGGGCGGTATTAAGTCCATACATTGGAATATCTGTGGGACCGGTAGCTCTTATCTGTGCCGGAATATATGCAACGAACGGCAATAAATTTGAGGATGCGCATAAAATAGCGCTTGGCTATCTGGCAGGGGACATATGGGCTCTGATAGTATTTGAGATCATGGCTCATACGCCTTTTAATGCCGATCTGACGCTGTTTTTATCGCTTGCCGTATTCGGATTCATCCTGGTAATTATTTCGTCAAAATGGGCGAATATTATCCATATGCCTTCCTGGCTTACAGGGTGGGCGATAGGAATGCTGGCCATGAACCTGGACAAAACAACACCTGTACTCAGTCTTACTGTACAGATCGGTGTTGCGATGCTTGCAGGAGTGTATTATGTTGGTGCGTTGCTTGATAAGATACACAAGATGTTGAATAAATAACGAAAAATCCATAAAAATATTATCGATTTAAGAAGAACCGTGCGCTGAAAACGTTGAAATTCCACGGTTCTTTTTAGTTTTTGATGGTTAAGGGTGTATAATAACAAAGTCTTAACAGGTATTAATATAGACGATAATAAATTATCGTTATTATATGAAAACAAGACTTCCGTTACTATGAAATCACTCAAAAGAACAACAAAGAATCTGCTTTTGTGCGTATTGATAGCTTCTGAAGTATTCATGTGTTCGTTTATCGGATCGGATATTTACGGTATATCCACCGAAAGGATCAATGAAAGGGAAAAGCAGGAGTCACTTGACTTAGTTTCATTCAGACTAAGCTCAGTCTCTGCAGTTCCAATGTTTGCAGCAAGCCCGGTAATACCAATGCATATAGAGAACACCAGATGGAAAGGTCCTGTACTGTCAAAGAGAAGGGGAACAATAACCGGTCCGTCGGGCAAAGAAACGTATTACAACCTCAATATGACAGGCGTAGTAAACATAATGAGACGCATGGGCAACAATGATGAATACTGGGTCAGAGATGACGGTGTAAAGATGCTTGGCGACTATATCATGGTAGCTGCAAATCTGAATATAAGGCCAAGAGGATCCCTTATAGAAACATCTCTTGGAACCGGAATAGTATGTGATACCGGAACATTCGCAAAACGCAATCCTACACAGCTGGATATAGCTGTCAGCTGGTAAACGCCAACAGAAAGACTATTTGAAATGACACAAGTACTATACGGCATAAAAAGAGAACAGCTTATAAAGTTTATCATCGGCGAGCTTCTTGCCATGGCTATTGCAATGGTTGTTATCTACAACATCTCATGGGATCATATCATTGGAAAAAGAGTGGAAACATGCTCGGGTATGATCATTTCAACGATGGAGATGTTTGATGACTATTCCTACAAAGCAACTACATCTATCGTTGAGCAGATCAGGGAAGACAGGGATGAGACTGTATGGGTAAAGCATGACGATGTCAACTACAGAACAGGCCCAAACACCAGATATGCGTCGATAGGAACCCTGGATGAAGCTGAATCCGTTGAATTGCTTGGCGTTACGTATAACGACTGGAGTCTGGTAGAGATCGATGAAGAGCAATATTATATAAAAAGCAGCAATCTTACTGATGATCCGCCGCTTATAACGGCTACAGGCCAGAAGGGGGAGTATCAGAAGTACGCGCTTTCTCTTATGGATGATTACGGATGGGCAGCTTCAGAGATAACACCTTTAATAAATCTCTGGAACAGAGAGTCAGGTTGGAATCCGAGTTCGCATAATAAATCATCCGGAGCACACGGAATACCGCAGGCTCTTCCGGCAAGCAAGATGGCATCTGAAGGAAGTGATTATTACACTAACGGAAACACACAGATAAGATGGGGGCTGGGTTACATCAGTAGAAGATACGGTTCTCCATCAGCCGCATGGAGACATTTCTGTTCTTATAACTGGTATTGATATAAAGAGGGGCTCATAAAAGAGCCCTTTTTGATTTGAGATAACTATTCCTAAAATCATAATTTTCGGAAGTGTTATACACCCAAAACAGCATATATACACTAATGTGGCCACAGCGCTTCTCTCATAAACAAGAACGCATAAATCAATTTTTTATTATTTTATATACTATAGTCATATTTATATCTGTCACTAACCTTCTCATTTGATTTTTCGTAATAATGTTTTCCAATATATTTGAGCAGAAGAATTATCAGCAGTACCTGTTCATTGTTCAACTATATTGATCCCGTTCACACTGCCTTTCACGCTTCAGATCGTGGATCCGTGGTCTGTCATGGTCGATTTATAAGCCATTAGGCACTAAGTGTGCCGGACATGAAAATCTGCAAAAAAGGCTGAAAAAACGAGGCCGTATTTTTCGATTTAAGCGATTTTTTTAAGTCATCCTGACCCGTAATACCTTGGAAAACAGCCCTGAAATCCGCTTATTTCAAGACTTTCAAGAATTCTCATATTTTTTACTAAATGAAGATCCGAAGCATGGCTGCCGGGATACACGGAACGGTCATAGCTTCGGATCAATCATATAAAACACACTTCTAGACATACGTCAGGGAGACATATGGTGCTAGCAATTAATAAATCGGGATAAATATCGTCTCTCCCGGCCTGATGTCGCTCTCATCGATATCATTGATTTCATAAATATCATATATGGCATCTCTGATATCTATATGAGAATCAGGATTGTAGGCTTCAACCAGGTTCCAGAGATTGTCTCCGTCCTGAATCGTGACCTGCTTATATGTACGGATAGCTGCAGCCTGCGCCTGAGTGGCTCCGATAATGCTGTAACCTGCGAAGATCAAAATCATAATGCTTATAACGACAGCCAGGAAGAACCTGACCGGATCTACTATTCTGTAATGATGTTTTCTCTGTTTCATATCACTCACCGCTTTCCGGATCAATTACAAATAATATCCTGAACACATGTTCTGATAGCATTATAAACATCCGTTCTTTTTATGTCAATACCTTTTCGAACAAAAGTTCTATTTTATTATCATACATTAAAAAAGGCCCTCCGTATCAGCGGAAAGCCTTGAAATTTCAACGATTATTTAATTTATAATATTAACAGTTATATCAGTATTCTGTCAGATCTGTAAATATTCCACCCGTTACGAAAGCTAATTCTTCAGGATCCAGTATGATCTGCACTCCCCTCTTTCCTGCGGAAAAGTAGATTTTTTCATACAGCTGAGCTGTCTCATCTATATATGTAGGGAACGTTTTTTTCATTCCTATCGGAGAACAACCTCCCCTTATATATCCTGTTATATCGAGTATCTCTTTGACGTGTATCATTTCTATCTTCTTGTTGCCGGAAGCCTTGGCAGCTTTCTTTAGATCGAGTGATTCCGCCACAGGAATGACGAACACGAAGAACGCGTTGCTGTCGCCTCTTGTTACCAGTGTCTTGAATACTATTTCAGGAGCAACACCGAGTTCCGCGGCCGCGTGAACTCCGGAAAGATCGGATTCATCATAATCATAGGATGCCATCTCATAGTCGAGACCGGCTGAATCCAGAAGTCTCATAGCGTTTGTTTTCTGTATCTTTTCTTTAGCCATCAGATATTTCTCCTGATTCCATATCTTTCTTTTCTACATCGTCAAGGAAACCTATCAAAGCGTCACGCTTTATATAACATATAAGAAGCATGACCGCAACGATGACAGCAATGATGATCATTGCGCGGTAATCCTGTCTGCCGAAGAAATGCCCGAGCATAAGGCTTCCCAGCATCCCCGGTATCCTTCCGACCGTAGCGACAAGAAGGAAAGGCCTGAAACGCATGTCCGATATCCCTGCCACATATGAGACAAGATCCTTAGGGATGCCCGGTATCAGGTAGATAAGAAAAGCAAGCAACAGTCCCCTGCCCGAATCCAGCTTTTTCTTATAATCCTGGACTTTCTCTTTACCAAAGAAGAGATTCATGGCATCATTTCCAAGCAGTTTTGCCAGATAGAATGATATTACCGTACCAATAACAGCTCCGGTGATCGAGAGAGCAAATCCTCTCATTACTCCAAACATATAACTGGCGGCAAACTGAACAGGCTGCCCCGGAAGAAAACATATAACTACCTGCACTATCTGTATGCATATGATCAGAAGCGCTGCGATGCTGCTGTTTGCCTTCAGATAATCAACAACGTGTACCGCGGAATCTTTGCTGAACAGTTCTGCTCCGTATTTCAGATAAAGAAAAGCCAGTATGCCCGCAACAATAATAACGAGCAATATCAGCTTTGATAAGGCAAGTATCTTCTTGTATTTGTCAGAAGATGCTTCGTTGTTCATATCTGAATAAAACCTTTTTTATACAATGTATCCAGACTTTTTATAACACCGAATCTGGAGTGCTCGTATGTAAGACCGCCCTGGAAATAAGCGATATAAGGCTCTCTGAGAGGAGCATCTGCGCTGAGTTCTATGGATGATCCCTGTACAAATGCTCCTGCAGCCATCACTACCTGATCTTCATAACCCGGCATGTCCCATGGCATAGGTGAAACATATGAATCTATAGGCGAAGCAGACTGTACGGCCTGGCAGAAAGCTACTGTACGCTCAGCTGTTCTGAACTTTATGGCCTGTATTATGTCGCTTCTGTCGCTGTCTGCCGGCGGCATCACATCAAAACCAAGCATGCTGTATACGGTGCCGGCCAGAATAGCGCCCTTCAAGGCCGCATTTACGACTTTTGGTGCAAGGAAAAGTCCTTGCAATACATTTCTGTTCTGACCGAATGTAAGACCGCATTCAGCGCCGATTCCAGGGCATGTAAGCCTGTATGATATCTGTTCTATAAGATCGGCTCTGCCGACTATATATCCTCCGGACAGAGCAAGTCCGCCTCCGGGATTCTTTATAAGCGAGCCTGCCATGACATCTACTCCGAACTCGGTAGGTTCAACGGTCCCGACAAATTCGCCATAGCAGTTATCAAGCATCACAATGATATCTTTGTTGATGCTGTGGACCAGTTCAGTTGCTTTTCTGAGGCTTTCGAGTGAAATGGCGGGTCTCCAGTCATAGCCCGTAGAGCGCTGCATGGCAACTACTTTGGTATTCGGAGTGACAGCATTACGGATAGCTTCAAGATTTATGTCAAGATCGTCGCCGAGAGCTACTTCTTTATATACTATACCATAATCTTTTATCGTCCCCTTAAAGTCGTTAGGCCCTAAAAGACTGCCGTCTCCCCTCTTGTTTGCTGCGCTGCCATCCGGTCTTCCTATGACAGTCTGCAGCGTATCGTATGGAGTGCCTGTGACCTCGATCAATTCGTCTCCCGGACGTAAGAGTCCAAGTAAAGTAGAAGCAATTGCGTGCGTTCCATTAACGATGTTGGGTCTCACAAGTGCAGCTTCGGTACCGAATACTGATGCATACACCCTTTCCACAGCATCACGGCCTGCATCATCATAGCCATAACCTGTGCTCCAGTCGAAATGCGTAGCATTTATATGGTTATCCTGGAAAGCCTTAAGTACTTTCATCTGGCATATGGCTGTAGTGTCATCAATACGATCAAATCGTTCTGTCAGAAGATTTTCAGCCTTATTTACAAGATCGAGCACCTCTTCGTTTATATTGAATTCTTTCTTTAAATAGTCTTTGTAGTCAGTCATTATTCGTCTTCAGTACGTTCAAGTTCCCATTCCATTCCGCTGACAAGGTCTCGCTTAACATTCATCTTGTGTTGAGCATACAACTGAGTGGTTGTGACCTGCTCATGATCTAGTAATGCGGCGACATCGTATATGGAATTGCCGCGTCCTATTAGTGATGTTGCTGCCGTGGCCCTGAGTTTATGAGGACTGTAGCCCGCGCGACGGCTCGTGTTCAGCGCAATGGATGTATATTTCTTTACAAGATCCCTGATTGCCCGTTCGGTTATGCGCTTGCCCTGTATCGACAGGAAGAGAGCGTCCTCAGCGGCAGAATCTTCAGGTATCACGGTATTTCTTTCGTTATTGATGTAATCGTTCAGGACCATCTCCACAGAGCGGTTCAGAGGCATTACAGACTCCTTGCCTCTCTTGCGGTAAATCTTGAACTCCCCTCTTGAGAAGTTGAAAGAAGAGAGATTGAGCTGCTGCAGCTCGCTGAGTCTGAGCCCGTAGGTGACGAACAGCACAAGTATCGCCTTGTCGCGGAGCCTGGTCTTCTCCCAGTAGGTCCTTTCATGATTTGTCAGACCGGAGCCGGTAGAGACTGCGTCAAGCATTATCATGACTTCATCATCCTGAAGCGCCTTTATCTCGCGCTCTCCCGGTTTGGCGACTCTTATAGGATCAAAGCCGTCTGTGATGTTTTGGTCTACAAGACCGTCTCTGTACAGCTGCTTGAAAAGCACGGAGACCGAAGACTTCTTGCGGGCCAGTGATTTGTTGTTGTTCTCATAGACAGTGACTGTGTCGCCGTCATCGACGATGTATTTACGGCAATAGTCGATGAAGAGGTTTATGTCAGCGGCCACTATGTTGTTTAATTCATCTGAGGTGATATCTTTGGTGACTTTGGCTTTAGTAAGATCTGTCTCGTTTATCAGATAATTCATGAAGAATCTGACGTCATGGAGATACGCAAGCCTTGTCATCGGCAGTACGTTTCCTCTCAGATAAGCAAAATACGGCCGCAAAAAATTCGGAAGCTCTTTCTGTATGGCTTCGCATTCCAGATAGATATCGTTTTCTTTTTTTACGATGTTATCCGGTTTGTCGCTCTTGTTGTGCGATCTGAATTCCTTGCTGTCGTATGTTGTTTTAGCCATCCTGTTCGCTGTCTTCAGCAGCGGTAAGTATGCGGTCTACTACCTCTCCTACCGTTTCACCTTTCTTGATATCGATCCATGTGACGAAATCGTATCTCTTGAGCCAGGTATACTGCCTCTTGGCGTAATGCCGTGTGTTTTTCTGAATAAGTTCTCTGGCGTCAAAGAGATCGTACTCGCCGTTGAGAAAACCTATGATCTCCTTATAGCCTATGCCCTTCATGGATGGAAGATCAGGCGTATATCCCATTTTTAGAAGATCTGTCACTTCATCTACAAGGCCTTCCGTAATAAGGCGGGCTGCCCTGCGGTTTATCCTCTCATACAGCCATTCTCTTTCCATCGTTATTGCAAAGAATTTGAAGTCATAGTCAGGATTGAGCACGCACTCATTGAGATCCTTGATGCCTTTGCCATACTCATAAGCCTCAATGGCCCTTATGATCTTTCGCGTGTTGTTGGGATGGATACGGGCGGCTGCTTCAGGATCAAGGCCCTGAAGATATTCATGCATGTAAAGGCTGCCGCGTTCCTCGGCAAGTTTCTCAAGCTCTTGTCTTCTATCCTCGTCATCGGGCACAGCGCCAAAGTCCATGTCGTAGAGGATGGCGTTCAGATACAAACCAGTACCTCCGCATACTATAGGCGTTTTGCCACGTGCAAGAATGTCATCGATGGCTTCAAGCGCGAGCTTTCTGAAGTCGGCGACTGTCATGTTTTCAGATGGATCCTCTATTGAATAAAGGTGATGAGGAACTTCTGACATCGCCTTATCGGAAGGCTTTGCGCTTCCGATGTCCATGTATTTATAAAGTTGGATCGAGTCGCAGTTGACTATCTCGCCGTTTATACGCTTGGCAAGATAGTAGGATATTATGCTCTTTCCCGATGCGGTCGGTCCCGAAATGATATATACAGTTTTGTTCATTGATTACTCCCGGATCGTTTTATTTTCTTCTGAACGATCTTTCGATATCGTATGATGTGACTTTGATGAAAGTCGGGCGTCCGTGTGGGCATGAGTACGGATTATCGCACTGCGCCAGCTTTTTCATCAGGTCATCGATCTCCAGTTCTGAAAGTTTGTCGTGTGCTTTTACTGCCGATTTGCAGGACTTCATTATCAGCTTGTCAATGACTGTCCTGTTTGCGCCTCCGGCCTCCCTTGCTGCTTCGGCATATCCTGCAGCGAAGCCTTCAGCTTCGCCTATTTCCATGTACGGAGGTATGCCTCTGACGATGAATGTCCGGTCGCCGAAATCCTCGATATCATACCCCATGTGTCTGAGATCGTTCAGCCATTCTCTGTCAATAGAGTATACATCAGGGCTCACATTGATTGTGAAGGCCGTGAGAAGAGGCTGTGGCGAGTGTGAGGAATCGTTGTATCCCTGCATGAACTTCTCGTAGAACACTCTCTCGTGAGCGGCGTGCTGATCAAAAATATACAGCTCGTCCCTGCCCTGCATGATTATATAAGTGTTGAACACATAGCCTTTGAAAGTCAGTTCGTTGAAATCAAAAGGCGCCGGCTTCACAGTTCTAATATCAGCAGCTTCTTCGGATACGAATGAAGGCTCATAAGCCGGGTCTTCTTTTTCCTCTGTTCTGTCAAGGCTGAAGAGGTATTCTCTGATAGAAGCCTGCTCACTTGCCGGCTGTTCGGAAACGCCTTCTTTGGCAGTATTATTTAAACTGTCCTTGTGAGGATTTTCAATATTTTTAACAAAACCTTTAGGAACCGCAGCATCTGTCATTACCGCCTTTCTGACCGCTCCTGAAACGGCATTTTTTATATCATCCTGCCTGAGGAACCTTATCTCACGCTTGCCCGGATGAATATTGACATCTATGGTATCTGGCTCAGCGCTAATGAAGAGGACAGATACAGGGAAACCGCTGAAAATACGCCCGCAGTAGCCCTCTTCTACTGCTTTTTCGATTATGCTGCTTGATACCAGTCTTCCGTTCACAAAGAACAGTTGCCCCTTGCGTGTAGTCATGGTGCTTCCGGGATCGGATATGAAACCGCTGACGCCATCATCAGATACCGGAACAAGACCGTGTCTTGCAAGATCCGGATACAGCATTTTTATCACGGATAAAGTATTTCCATCTCCTGCTGTAGAGAAAAGCGTAGCGCCGTTGTTTATCATCATGAAACGTATATCCGTGTAGCATACAGCATATTGCTGAATTAGCTCAATGATAGCCGATGCTTCTCTTGCGTCGCTCTTCATGAACTTTCTTCTGGCCGGGGTGTTGTAGAAAAGATCTTCTACGATAACAGTGGTGCCTTTGTTTGCTCCGGTACGTTCTTTTGATACTACTTGGCCGCCGTGAAGGATTATCTTTGCCCCTGACGGAGAATCCCCGGTACGCGTGACCATGGTGAGTCTGGATACTGCGGATATGCTTGCGAGAGCTTCTCCCCTGAAACCTAGAGATATGATATTGTCGAGATCCGTTATACTGCTGATCTTGCTTGTAGCATGCCTGAGAAAGGCCGTTTCCGCCTCATCAAAAGAGATGCCGCATCCGTCATCGGTGACCCTGATATACGACTTTCCGCCGTTTCTGATCTCAACTATGATGGTGTGCGCACCTGCGTCTATTGAGTTTTCAACAAGTTCTTTTACCGCTGATACAGGCCGTTCAATTACTTCACCGGCCGCTATCTTATCAGCGACAAAACTGTCCAATACCTTGATCATATCTTTTCACTTATATCATCGATGATCTCCTGCAGCTTTATGAGCGCGGCAACAGGGGTCATCCTGTTTATGTCTGTTTCGCTTAGTTTTGAAGCAAGGTTCCTGAACTTCTCTGCATCGGCCCTTATGGCTTCATCGGCGAGTTCATCGTACATGAATGACATCTGTTCTGTCTCCGATTCTGTTTTTCGTCCGGATAATTCAGTGCTTTCAAGCTGTTTGAGTTTCTTTCTGGCCTCGCTCCTTATGATCTCAGGGATGCCTGCTATCCTCGCTACGTGGATTCCGTAACTCTTGCTGGCAGGCCCTTCGATTATGTTATGCAGGAATACAACATCGTTGCCGTCTTCTGCGGCGGCGACGGATAAGTTATGTATACCCTCCTGCTCTTCTTCAAGCTCAGTGAGCTCATGATAATGAGTGGCAAACATCGTACGGACTCTGTGCTCAGGTTCCGCAAGATACTTTGCTGTTGCCCATGCGATGGACAGACCATCGAATGTGCTCGTTCCCCTGCCTATTTCATCGAGAATGATAAGACTCCTTGAAGTGGCGTTTCTTAAAATGCCGGCGAGCTCGCTCATCTCGATGTAGAAGGTCGACTGGCCGTATGCCAGATTGTCTGAAGCTCCTATTCTTGTGAAAATGCGGTCGACAACGCCTATCTGAGCCGAAGCCGCAGGCACAAAGCAGCCTATCTGAGCCATCAGGACTATGACAGCGGTTTGTCTCATGTAGGTGGATTTACCGGACATGTTAGGACCTGTGATGATAAGCATGCTGCGCTCATCCATATCGATGTATGTATCATTGGATACGAACATGCCCGCGCCAAGCAGCTGCTCGACCGCAGGATGTCTTCCGGCCTTTATGTCTATGATGTTTCCGCCGTTCACAACAGGCTTGACATATGCGTTGGAAGCGGCGACTCTGGCAAAGGATATCAGGACATCAAGAGCGGCAATTGCAGCGGAAGCCGCCTGCAGATCAGATATGTACGGCTCTATGGCTGTCCTTATCTTTCTGAATTCTTCGTACTCAAGTTTATTGATTCTGGCCTCGGCCGTGAGTACCAGATCTTCTTTCTCCTTAAGTTCAGGAGTTATGTATCTTTCGTTATTTACGAGGGTCTGCTTGCGGATGTAATCTTCAGGCACCTTGTCTATCATGCCCTTGCTGACGTCTATGTAATATCCGAAGACCTTGTTGTATCCGACCCTCAGTGTCTTGATGCCGGTCCTCTCCTTTTCTGTCTCCTCAAGTCCCGCTATCCATTGTTTTGCACTGGATATGGATTCCTTGAGTCTGTCAAGTTCTTTGGAGTATCCCGGCTTGATTATGCCGCCTTCTGTGATCGTCATAGGCGGTTCTTCACAGATGGAACGCTCTATAAGAGTGTATAGATAATCAAAATCAGCTATTGACGAATCTATCGATCTCAGCTTCGGAGCGTTAAGCCCTGAAAGTTCGTACTTTATATCCGGCATCTGGGCGACGGTCTTTTTAAGAGCGATAAGATCTCTGGCGTCCGCCCTTCCGGTCGCAACTCTCGCGGTCAGCCTCTGGAAGTCATATACATGCTTGAGGCTGTTTGAAATATTATTTGCGGCAATGGTCTCGCGTTTGAGTTCATAGACCGCGTCGAGCCTGAGATTGATCTCAGCCACATCTGTCAGCGGTTCTCTCAGCCATGACCTGAGCAGCCTGCCTCCCATGGCGGTCCTGGTCTTGCCTATAACTCCAAGCAGCGATCCTCTTATATCCCCGTCGTATATGGTCTCCAGCAGTTCAAGATTCCGGAGTGTCGATCTGTCCAGATGCATTACGCCGTCATGCTGCTTTATGGTGATATTCCTGAACTGATCAAGATCTCCTTTCTGAGTCTCTCTCAGATACATCAGAAGCGATCCGGCAGCTGAAGTCATTTCCTCGCGGCCTTCCATGTCCAGAGGTATGAGCGAAGACACGCTGAACTGATCCATAAGAACATCTCTTGCCGCCTGATATCTGTAATATGAAGGATCTACAGCATCGAGATAAAGCGACGGCATTGTCTCAGAAAGCGATATTTCAAGTTCTGAGCTCAATTCATCGCTTATTACGAGTTCTTTTACATCCAGTACGGAAAGATCGTTTAAAAGGCGAATAAATGAGACATTGCCATTCTCATATTCGGTCTCGTATTCGTATGCCGAAAGCTCTCCGGTGGTTATGTCCGCCAGAGCTACAGCAGTCATGGCATCCGATACGCATGCTGAAGCGATATATACGTTGTTTTCTCCCCTGCCGTTATCGGCTATGTCAAGAGTGCCCGGAGTATATATCTTTGTTATCTCGCGTTTTACTATACCCTTTGCTTCAGCCGGGTCTTCAACCTGTTCACAGATGGCGACCTTATGACCGTTGTTCACCAGCCTGACGATGTACTGATCGACAGAATGATATGGCACACCGCACATAGGAGCACGTTCTTCGAGTCCGCAGTTTCGTCCGGTAAGAGTCAGCTCAAGTTCGGCCGAAGCGAGCATGGCATCATCAAAAAACATCTCGTAGAAGTCTCCGAGACGGTACATCAGGATGGCATCCTTGTAGTCATCCTTGATCGCCTTGTATTGCTGCATCATTGGGGAAAGTTTTGCTTCAGCCATTTTTCTTTTAAAACCATAAAAATCAGTAAAGGGGGAATCTGATGATTCCCCCTCCACCAGTTAAATCATTAATTTAATGTGTCTCAGCTTATCTGTTGTTATAAGCTGCTACTCCGAGCTTGATGAGTTCGCATGCTCTTCTCATCTTGTCAGGTGTCAGAACGTAAGCGATACGCATCTCGTCTCCGCCGAGACCTTTTGTCGCATAGAATCCAGGAGCCGGTGCGAACATTGCTGTTTCGCCCTTATCGTCGAATTCCTTGAGCATGAACATCAGGAAGTCTTCGATGTTATCAACAGGCAGTTTGCACATCATGTAGAAGGCGCCTGCAGGCTTCTGGCAGACTACGCCAGGGATCTTGGAGATCTCTTCGTAAGCAGCGTCTCTTCTTGCTTCGTACTCAGCCTTTGCCTCGTCATAATAACTCTTATCCATTCTGTAGAGAGCCGCTGCGCCTACCTGCTCGAGTGTAGGTACGCAAAGTCTGCCCTGAGCGAGCTTGAGTACAGCGCTCATGAGTTCTTCGTTCTTGGAAATGAGCGCGCCTACTCTTGCTCCGCATGCAGACCATCTCTTGGATACGGAGTCGATGAGCACGACTCTGTCTGCGATGTCGTCGAGCTGACCGAATGAATGAGCCTCTGCTCCGTCATATACGAACTCTCTGTAAACCTCGTCGGAGATGATCCAGAGGTCGTGCTCCTTGGCGATGTCGCCGATGAGTCTCATGTCTTCCATTGTGAGAACTCTTCCTGTCGGGTTGCCAGGCGAGAGGCAGCAGATTGCCTTTGTCTTAGGTGTGATGGCAGCCTCGATAAGATCTCTCTTAGCCCATGCATAGCCGTCTTCTGCCTTTGTTGTGAGCGGAACGAGAACGCCGCTTACCTCATTGCAGAATGTGTTGTAGTTTGTGTAGAAAGGCTCAGCGATGAGAGCTTCGTCGCCAGGGTTCAGAAGAGCCGTGAACGCGAGGATCAGAGCCTCGGAACCTCCATTGGTGACAATGATGTCCTTGCGCTCATATTCCATATCGAAGTCTCTCTTCATGTAGTAGATCATTGCGTCGCGCAGTTCGTCGATACCCTGGGACTCAGCATATGCGATGACCTTCTTGTCAAAATCCCTTACTGCTTCCATGAAGCAAGGAGGAGTTTCGATATCCGGCTGGCCTATGTTGAGACGATAGACCTTTTTGCCGTGTTCTCTTTCGGCCTCAAAAGCAAATACATTGAATCTTCTGATTGGCGAGAACTGCATTCCTGCACATCTTTTTGATACTTCCATTTCGATCTCCTTACGTTAGATTAATGATAATAACTTGCGGTGATATAAAGTGTTGATTGTTATTTATTCAGACCTGAATGAGCCTCGTTTATAACTCCGCTCATATCAAGTTTATTATCGCACTTTTTATGTGAAAGTAAAAGCAAATATTCTATGTTTCCCTTTGTACCTTTTATCGGCGAATAAGAAAGCGCCTCAGGATAAAGTCCGTTATCGGAAGCGTATCCGATTACATTCTCTATCACCTCTTTATGGATCTCAGGTTCTCTGACGATACCGCCCTTTCCTACCTGCTCCCTGCCTGCTTCAAACTGAGGTTTTACAAGGCACAGGATCTTTCCGCTCTCTGAAAGGATGCTCGAGGCGACCGGGAACATGTGCTTTACCGATATGAAGCTGACATCAATGGAAATAAGATCGACAGGTTCCTCGATAAGAGCTGTATCCAGATAGCGTATATTGGTCTTCTCCATGTTGACTACCCTGTCATCCGTACGGAGCTTATAGTCAAGCTGTCCGTATCCGACATCGATGGCATAGACTTTGCGGGCTCCGTGCTGCAGCATGCAGTCTGTGAATCCTCCCGTAGAGGCTCCCATGTCGACACAAACTGCGCCGTCACAGGATACTCCCCACTCTTCTATGGCTTTCTCGAGTTTGAGTCCTCCACGGCTCACATAAGGGCATTCCTGTCCTTTTACCTGCACATCGGAATCAATATCGAAGCGCGATCCGGGCTTGTCCTCAAGCCTGCCGTCAACTGTGACCAGGCCGGCCATGATAGTCCGTTTGGCTTTTTCGCGTGACTCCGCAAGTCCGTTATTAACGAGCAATACATCCAGACGTTCTTTCATCAGTTGTTCCTTGCTTCAAGCGAGTCCGCCAGTTCTGTGAAGAATTCTGCGTCACTGCCGTACGCAGATAAAGCGGCTTTTGCTTCGACTGTGAGTCTGTGGAGTTCGTCCTTGGCCGCATCAAGACCATGAACATAAGCGTAGTTGCACTTTCCCTGCTCGGCATCCTTGCCTAATGTCTTGCCCATAAGCGCCTGATCGCCTTCTATATCGAGGATGTCATCCAGTATCTGAAAAGCGACTCCCGTATCTAATGCATAGACAGTAAACTCATCAAGCATGTCATCGTCAGCGCCGGCAAGCATAAGCCCGGCTCTTACAGGAGCTGTGATAAGGTCTGCAGTCTTATGAAGCTCTATGAAACGGATCAGTTCAGGAGTAGGATCAAGAGATTCTCCGAGTATGTCGGCTGTCTGTCCGGCTATCATGCCGGCTGCACCGGCTCTTGAAAGTATTTCATGTGCAGCGCTGATGTGGTTTTTCATTTTAAACGGATCATCAGAGTATTTGAGCGGTTCAGACGTAACAGTTTCGGCTGCTGTAGAAAGGAGCCCGTCACCTGCCAGAATCGCCATAGCTTCGCCGTAGACCTTGTGGTTGGTCGGCTTGCCGCGTCTCAGATCATCGTTGTCCATAGCCGGCAGATCGTCATGGATCAATGAATATGTGTGTATATACTCCACGGAAAGAGCGTACGGAAGAGCTTCGTTTATATCTCCGCCCGCGAATTCGCATGAAGCCAGCAGAAGCACAGGCCTCAGCCTTTTTCCGCCTACTTCAAGACTGTATCTCATCGCGTCTGCGAGCACGGAAGCCTCCGGGCCGGCGTCAGCTATCAGATCGGTAAGATGCGCGTTGATAATATCTTTATATTCTTCAAAGCTGCGCATCTTTGAGTTCTCCGTTCTCGTAAAGAAGTATCTTCTGCTCGGCCTTGTCGAGTATCTCCTTGCAGTATTCCGCCTCTTTCATGCCTTCATCAAAAAGTCTGAGCGAATCTTCAAGTGTAGTAGCCTGTTTCCCGATCTCGGAAGCGGCATTCTGAAGAGCCTGCATGGATTCGGTGAATGTTTTTTCTGACATGGTGTGCCCTTTCCTTTATTCCGGGTCAACTTCAGTGACCCTGGCAGTGAAGCTGCCGTCCGTCATGATTATCCTGTATTCCTCGCCCTTGACTATATCCGTGATCCCCGGTATTACCGCTCCGTCTTTTGTGACAGCGGCATAGCCCTTGGAGAATATGCTGCGAGGATCATTCTCTGTGAGCATTATAACCGCTTTATCCAAAGCGCTCCTGGCTTCGGATATCTTTGACCTGATATTGGCTCCTAGAAGAGCCGATCCGCTGTCAAGTATCCTTCTTTCCGAGGATATCTTCTGCTCTGCAGATGTGATGAGCATTTTTCTGCTGCTCTCGATATCTTCTCTGAGTTTAAAGGTATCCATCACGGCTATATCGGCTGCAGCCGTAGGTGTCTCAGCCCTGAGATCTGCTACGAAATCGCTTATAGAATAGTCTATTTCATGCCCTACTGCGCTTATGACAGGTATATCAGAGGCAAATATCGCGCGGGCTACTTCCTCATCGTTGAATGCAGCCAGATCTTCCGGTGAGCCGCCTCCCCTGCCTACTATCAGTGTATCTATATGTATGCCGCTTTCACTCAGCCTGTTTGCAAGCTTAATGTTTTCGCAAATACTTCTTACAGCGCCTACTCCCTGAACTGCCGTAGGGAATATGATTATGTCTGTCAGGTCGTTCTTGGCAGTTATGATTTTGCGAATGTCCTCTATTGCGGCTCCTGTTGAGGATGTCACTACGCCCACACGATACGGGAATGCCGGTATAGGCTTCTTGTACTTTTTGTCAAAGAGCCCCTCTTTTTCAAGCTTTTCCTTGATGCGGTTGAACTCCGCGGCAAGATCGCCTTCTCCGGCAACTTCGATATGCCTGATGCTGAGAGAATACGTTCCGTTCTTCGAATAAGGACTGATATCGCATACCGCAACAATCTTTTTGCCATTCTCAACAAGCGACATGTCGATCTTTGCCGCGTTCTGACCCCATATGGCGGCACGTATCTGGCTGTTGGCGTCCTTCAGGGTCAGATAATAATGCTGTCCGCTTCTGCTCAGGCCGGATATCTCACCCTCAACAACAAGGCCATGCAGATTGAGATCGTCGCGCAGCTTCTTGGCGATGTATTCATTTACTTGAGTTACGGTTACCGGTTTCATGTACCCTCTTTGCGAGAAGCGCTGTGCCGACTGCGTTATCGCCGGACAGTGCTGCGTCACCAAACTTTATATCCGATCTTTTGAAGGCTGACAGGAGTCTGCGTACCGTTCTGCTGGAAGCTGCTCCGCCTGCCATATATATGTCTTTGATTCCGTATCTATCACTGAGATACGCTGCTTCATCTGTCAAAAGCTTAGCTATGGAAACAAACAGTTCGGCAGTTACCCCTTCAGCATCTTTTTCATTGCTGCATGAAGAGGCATACTTCATGAGCCTTGTCTCAGCACCGGATAGATTAAAGTATCCGTCTTTTATTTTTAGCTTTGGCATCACTCCGGTCCCGGCAACTGCTTTCGGGTCGAATCCGGCATCTTCCAGAGCTTTATAAGCTATATCATCAAGATACCGGCCTGCCGGGAAAGGCATTCCCATGGCTACTCCATATCGGTCGAACAGCTGCCCTATGGAGATATCAAGAGTACCGCCGGTTATTTCCATGCTGTATCCATTGTCATCGGGACTGCACAGAAGAGCCTCTGTCGTTCCGCCGCTCAGATGGAAAAACAGGCATCTTTCAGGCGGAAGAGAGCCATGGCTTTCAAGTATCGCTGCAGCATGGCCTTCCTGATGAGAAAAACCGTATACAGGAAGATCAAGGGCAGATCCCAGGATCCCGGCTGCATTGACTCCTGCCATGAAGCAAGGCATATACGAGCCTTCTACTCTTCTGGGCCTTTCGGAAACACCTACGGCTTTGACAGAAGCAGTGTCTATTTGAGATAAAAGCTCCCGTAAATATTCCGGAAGCCGATTGCTGTGCCTGAAAAATGCGTCGGACTGTCTGAGTCCCCTCTCTCCCTGCACTACATCCAGAAGGACCGCTTTTTGAAAGACTGCGTGCCCTCTTTCATCTACAGCGGCTACAGAAGTCCTGTAATTTGAAGTGTCTATGCCAATATAAACAGAATTCATTATTCATTTGCGCCGTCATTGAGGCTGCGTGATATCTTGCCCAGAACAGAGTTGATGAACGCGTAAGATCTTTCATCACCGTATTTTTTTGCAAGATCGACAGCTTCATTGATAGAGACTCTTACAGGAATGCTTTCTACATAAAGCATCTCGGCTACTGCGGTCCTGAGTATCGCGAGATCTGTTTTCGCTATCCTTTCAAGAGTCCAGTTGTCGAGATTGTCCGTTATGATCTTATCTATTTCTTCATGATGATCCTGCACCGCGGCAAGTGTCTCGGCTGCCTGCTTCTTGCCTGCCGCCTTGACATTCTCATCTACGATACTGAGATCCGCAACTTCGAAATCTCCGGTCATATCCATCTGATATACGAGCTGCATTGTCTTTTCTCTTACATCTTCTCTTTTCAATTTGTCTCCCTTTTGTCGATTCCGTCGACCGTTATGTTTACGGCTTTTACGTCTATGCCAGTTGTTGATTCTATGTCTTTTTTTACCTTCGTCTGTATGTCGTAGCAAAGCTGAGGGATGTTGACGCCAAAATAGACGATTATGTCGCAGTTTATGGTCATGCCATCATCATTTTCACTGATTTTGATGCTTGGGTGCTGTATACCCCTTCCTATAGCCCTTTGTATGTTGTCGGCTATTCCGAAATCAGGGAAACGGCTGACAGAATCAAACGACATTATATCTCTTTCTATGAGGTCGATAATGTTGAGATCATCATTCATCGCCATCTTCCTCTCTTTCGATCACCTCTATCTTCAGTTTTTCTATTCTTCGGTCTTTTACAGACATTATCGTGAATCGGTAATCCTCATAATCTACAGGAGCGTATTTGACGTTTTGCCTTGGTATCTCGCCCATCAGATCGATGAGGAAACCTCCTACGGTTTCACTTGATTCGGATTCGAGCTCGATATCCGTCTCTTCTTCGAGATCATCGAGATACACATTGCCATCAACGATAAATGTTGTATCGTCAACTTTCTCTATAATACGGTCTTCTTCGTCAAATTCATCATCGATATCACCAACTATCTGCTCAATTATGTCTTCTACAGATACGATACCGCTGATTCCGCCGTATTCATCTATCAGGATCGCGAGATGCTGTTTTTCTTTCTGCAGTTCTCTGAACAGAGCGTCTATGTTCTTTGTCTCAGGCACAAAGTATGCAGGTCTTAGAAGTTTCTTGATATCTACGTTGTCAAACCCCTTCTTTGTGGCATTGTAAAGATAGTCTTTAATATGCAGTATGCCTACCACATTGTCCGGATCGCCCTTATATACAGGGATCCTGGAGTGTGTAAGCTCCATCAGTTCCTCAAAATACTCGCTTCTGTCATCCTCGAGATCGATCATGAACACGTCTGTACGCGGAGTCATGATCTCATATGCCAGAAGATCGTCAAACTCGAATATGGAGTCGATCATCTTGCGGCCTTCCTCCTTGATTTCTCCGGATTCCTGGCCTCTGTCAAGCATGGACATTACCTTGTCTTCACTGAAGTATGAGTCATCGACATTTGTATCCTTGCCCATGATCCTGAGGATCACGTTGGCGATGCCTCTGCAGAACCATACGAACGGAAGCGTTATATAATAAATGAACCTCTGGAAACCTATAAGTCCTACACTTACTCTTTCGCTCGACTGTGCTGCGAGTTTCTTCGGAAGTATATCCGAAAGCGCAGTGTAAAAGGCATAGAACAATGCGTTATAAAGGATGATGAGCGGCAGACTGAATCTGTCGAGCTTGATCAGCATGGTGTTGAAAAGAATGAAGCATACGACGATGTTGAGGAAGCTTGCCGCGTGGTTCGCGTAGTGATATCTCGAAGGCTTGGACAGGAAGAACGAGACAGCCTGCAATTTCATGCTTTCAGGCTCATCTTCGATCCTTTCCTTGATGATATTGCGGTCAACATAGTCCAGCGCCCTTTTGCAGGCAACGACAAGAGCGTTGACCACCATGATGATGACTATAAGAATACTGATTACTATAGAGGGATCGTCCATTTTGCTGACTCCTGTGATATGAGTTTATTTCTTCTTACGCATTATGAACCCTTCCGGAGGGATCTTTCTAAAGCGTATCTTCAATATCTGCTGCGGATGAGGAGCGCTCTGTACCGGCTCCCCTTCCTCGTTATACATCTCGGTCACCGTCTCCTCCCAGAAAGGGGTGCGCGGTCCGAATATTTCTACGGTATCTCCAACAGAGAACTTGTTTCGCTGCTCTACTGTAGTGAGACCGGTAGTATCATCTGTATCTCTGACAAGTCCGATGAATGAATAATCTCTTGTGTATTCGCTGGTCAGGTAATTCTGATCCTTGTCCGTCGGCTTGTTGTAATAGAAGCCATGAGTGAACTGGCGGTGGCTTGCCTTGCAAAGCTCGTCAAAGTATTTTGTGTCATAGACGTAGTTTTCAGGATCAGCCAGATAAGCGTCCATTGCTGCTCTGTAAGCGGATACGACGGTTGCCACATAATACATCGACTTCATTCGTCCTTCTATCTTGAATGAATATACGCCTGCTTCTGCCAGATCAGGGATCCTGTCTATCATGCAGAGGTCACGCGAATTGAGGATATAACTTCCGCGATCGTCTTCCTCTATCGGATAGTATTCTCCGGGCCTCTGTTCTTCCACGAGAGCGTATTTCCATCTGCATGGATGTGTGCATGCGCCTTTATTTGCGTCCCTGCCCGCCATGAAATTGCTGAGTAGACATCTGCCCGAATAAGAGATGCACATGGCTCCGTGTACAAAGGCTTCGATCTCTATATCCGCAGGCAGCTCGCGTCTCATGATCTTTATCTCTTCGATACTCATCTCACGGGCGCATACTACCCTTTTGACTCCCTGCTGAGCCCAGAACTTTGCCGTCAGATAATTCGTGGTATTTGCCTGTGTTGAAAGATGGATCTCGGCTTCCGGTATCTGTTCTTTTATAAGGCTCATAACGCCCGGATCAGAGACAAGAAAGGCGTCGACGGGAATATGCTTGATCTTCCCGATATAATCTTTCAGAGGCGAAATATCGCCGTTATGAGGGTATATATTGATGGTCATATATCCCCTGGCGCCGTTGGCATGCAGCCATTCCATGGCTTCAGCTATTTCAGGTACCGTAAAATTGCCCGCGCCGGCTCTGAGGCTGAACAGTTCTCCGCCAAAATAGACGGCATCGGCCCCGAATCTTACCGCGGTTTTAAGTTTTTCCATATCGCCCGCAGGCGCGAGCAGTTCTATCTTAGGTGTATTATTGATCATTCCTGAAACGTATTATGACCAGACCGTCTCCTCCGGTGAGAATGGTAGTTTCGAGATCATCCCTTTCTCCGAGATAATCCAGAAACTGCTTCATATACTTGATGTTGGTCCTGTGGCGCTTTGCTTCCGGGCCTTCAGCCTGTACTATCCAGCCCTTGAGCAGTATGTTGTCACATACTACCAGGGCATTCTTTGTACAGATCTTTTCCGCCTGTTCGAGAAATTCTCTGTAGTGGCTCTTGGCGGCATCGATGAATACGAAATCAAATTTTTCGGATTCATCCGCGTCTTTCAGCTCTTGAACGAGACCGTCAAGTATCTTCCCCGCGTCACCGGTGCGAAGATCTATCCTTTCACGCTCTTTCCTCTTGGCGAATTCATCCTCGGCGTAAACTATCATTGCCGGGTTTCTTTCGATGGTGGTGATACGTGCTTCCGGCAGTTTCTTTGCAAAGAACAGAGCTGAATATCCGTGGGCTGTTCCGAGTTCGAGTATGCGTCTTGGGTTTGTAAGACCGGTAAGAAGATCCAGTATACCTTCAGTCTCTGTAAGTATCAAAGGGACGCTTTCATCTTCGTTGGATCGCCTCAGCTCAGCAAGATCTTCATCGAGAGCCCTGTAGTGGCTGTCGACGAATTCCTTCAGAGGGACATCTCTTACATTTGCATTCATGGCTGTTCCCCGTCAGGTTCTACGCTGTTGAGTTCTTCTATCCAGGCATTGTACTCGTTTTCATCTGCCGTGAATCTGTGCGTTCCGTCTCTGCTGACATTGAGCGCGTAGTATGTGAACTCGTTGTCTTCAGGATAAAGCGCGGCTATGATGGATTCCTTGCTTGGGAAACACAGCGGCTTGACAGGAAGCTCGCTAACAGGAGTTAGTTCAAGATTGATGCGGTTGTGTATCACGCCTGATATCGCCGCCCTCTCCTTGTCTATGGATGTCTCGCTCTCGATCATGGAAGCGATGACAAGAAGCTGCCTTGTGGTTATTCCAAGCTCATCAGCTCTGGCTTTGTAATCATCGTTATAGAAATTTGCGAAAGCGTCAAGCATCATGACTATCATCATGCTTTCATCAGCCTCTGCGCTAAGCACATAATCGCCAGGCAGAAGGAATCCCTCTATAAGATCGGTCCCGGCCAGGCCTTCGGGGTTTTCTCCCAGGATCTCAAGAGATCCGATCTCCGGAGATCCGGCGGCCTGCAAAAATAGCTGTTCGTCTGCAAGTCCGTCCCGACCAAGAGCGGAAGCAAGCTGCAAAACGGTATATCCCGCAGGTACCGTAAAACCTTTTGAAGTGGAAAGTCCGCTCTGGAGTGTTCTCAGTATCTGAAGGGAATCCATGGATGGAGAGAGATAATATATTCCGGGCTTAAATTTACCCGCAAAGGTTATCTTTGACAGGGTCTCAAATCCTGATGCGCTTTTTATTATCCCATCTTCTTCCAGTCTTCCGGCAACAGCGGCAGTATCGTCATTTTCTTCTACGACAAAATCCGCGTATGTTGTACGCGTTCTGTCATAAGGCTTCGACATCATATATACGCCCCAAAGCGCGAGCGCAGCAAGAACTATAAGCGCAACTACGATTTGCAGTGATCTGTGGAAACGCTTTCCGTTCTTTTCAATGCCGCTGCCGGATCCGGTCTCAGACCTTTTCTCATTTCCGGCCAATTCAGTCTCCTACTTGGATCTTCCGAGATATTCGCCCGATCTTGTATCGATCTGGATCTTCTCGCCTTCATTGATGAAGATAGGCACCTGGATGACGGCGCCTGTCTCGACTGTAGCAGCCTTGGTGACGTTCGTAGCGGTATCGCCCTTCACGCCAGGCTCGGTCTCGATGACCTCGAGGTCCACGAAGTTAGGAGCTTCTACAGTGAATGCGTTGTCCTTGTAGAACTTGACAGTAGCCATATCGTTCTCGCGGATGTACTTGATTGCATCCTCTACCAGCTCGAATGTGAGCGGCACCTGATCGTAGGTCTCGGTATCCATGAAGTAGTAGAGCTCTCCGTCGTTGTAGAGATACTGCATCTGCTTGGTCTCGATATGAGCTTTAGGGAACTTGTCGTTAGGGTTGAAAGCTTCCTCGCGTGTAGCGCCTGTAAGGATGTTTCTGTACTTTGTTCTTACAAAAGCAGCGCCCTTGCCCGGCTTAACATGCTGAAAGTCCAGTACTACATGAGGCTCCCCGTTCATTTCGAAAGTAATACCTTTTCTGAAGTCACTTGCGTAGATCATTAGTGTTCTCCTTTTATAGTTAGTGATTAATTAATAGCTGTTTGTTTACTTGATGGCTTCGCCGACGATCCCGAAAACATCGTTCATCATCGTGGCAAGCGCGTACTGTGCCTGCATATATTGCATGGCGAGCGGCTTTGTCATAGCCATCGTGTTAAGGCTCTGGAAACGGGCAAACACATCCTTATCAGGCTGCTGCCCAACCATCTGAGCTGTCTGAAGCTGTACCTGAAGTTCAGTAAGCTCCTTGAGCATATCAGAAGTCTCCTTATCATCATCGACTTCCTTTCTGATCCTGTCAAATTCCTTGAATTCATTCGACTCTTTTATGGCTTTTGCCAGGTTGTGAGCTTCATCATAAACATTCATATGCTGTTTCCTCCTCTATACGTAAAGTATCACCGGGATTATCATCGGACTCTTCTTTGTCGTTTTATAAATGAAAGTCTTCATATCTGACTTAATGGCCCTGGTAAGCGATGCTTCATCCAGCGCTCCTGCCGATGTGCTCTTTCCTATTGTATTGTATACGACATTTATCGCCTCGTTTATAAGATCCATGTGTTCTTCGACGAAGATGAATCCTCTGGTGTTGAATGTCGGCTTGGCCATCAGTGACCCGGTAGCGCGGTCGAGCGCCACGGATATGGTGATAAGTCCGGACTGCGAAAGCTTCTTCCTGTCGTTCAGGACCTTGCTTCCGACATCTCCTACTCCGTATCCGTCTACCATCACGTCTTCACCCGAAGTAAATCCTTTTTCGAGACGCGGACCGCCTTCGTTTACCAGCAGAGAATCGCCGTTAGCCATGATGAAGATGTGCTCGTTAGGCTGTCCCAGAGAATGCGCAAGCTTTGCGTGTTCTGCCAGGTGTCTGTATTCACCGTGAGCAGGTACAAAGTACTTAGGTCTTACCAGAGTGTGTATCAGTTTAAGTTCTTCCGAAGAAGCATGTCCGGATACATGTACGTCCATGGCGGACGCGAGTACTACAGAAACTTCTTTCTCATATAGCCTGTTGACCACCTGAGAAATCACCTTCTCGTTGCCCGGGATCGGTGATGACGAGAACACCACTACATCGTTCTTCTTGAGTTTGACCGACTTGTGGTTATCATAGGCCATCCTTGTCAAAGCGCTCATAGGCTCGCCCTGACTTCCCGTAGTGATTATTGTGATCTTGTTGTCGGCAATATTTTTTGTTTCGTTTACATCGACGAATACGGACTCAGGGATGTCATCAAGATATCCGAGTTTCCTTGAAAGAGCCATGAGATTCTCCATGGACCTTCCGGAAACGGCGATGCGCCGGTTATGCTTCATGGAAGCTTCGATGAAGTATTTGATCCTGTGAACGTTTGAGGCGAATGTCGCGATTATGATTCGTCTCTCGGTATTATCGAATATTTCATCTATGGAGCTTCTTACGACAGCCTCAGAAGGCGTATATCCGCTTCTGAGTACGTTTGTGCTGTCGCACAGCAGCACGTCTACTCCCTGATCTCCAAGCTGGGAGAATCTGTTGAGGTCTATGACGTTGCCATCGAGCGGCGAATAGTCGATCTTGAAGTCTCCGGTATGGAAGACGTGTCCTCCGGCGAACTTTATCGAATAAGCAAGCGAATCAGCTATGCTGTGGTTCGTCTGTATTGCTTCTACCGTGAAGCCTCCGATCTTGAACCTGTCACCTGCATTGATCACATGCTGCTCGCATGTAAGATAGTTCTCTTCAAGCTTGTGCTCTATCAATCCCATCGCCAGAGGAGAAGCGTAGACAGGGACTGTTACTTCCTGGAGCAGATACGGGATCGCTCCTATGTGGTCCTCATGTCCGTGAGTGACGATAAGTCCTTTTACCTTCTCGATATTCTCCTTGATGTATGTGAAATCCGGTATCACTATATCGATCCCGAACATCTCGTACTCAGGAAACGCCAGTCCGCAGTCGATGATGAGTATCTCGTCATTGCACTCTATCAGTGTGCAGTTTTTGCCTATTTCCTTCATTCCTCCCAGTGGGATGATCCTGAAAGGCGGCCTGACCTTTTCCCTATTCTTTTTTATTGCTTTTGCAGGGGCTTTAGCCCTTCTTTTACCTTTGTCTTTATAAGTTGCCATAATAGTGAAGCTGCTACTTAACAACGAAGTTGATTATCTTGTTAGGTACGTATATTACCTTGATGACTTCGTGTCCGTCTGTTGCTTCTTTGAATCTCTCCGAAGCTCTCGCGGCTTCTTCAACTACCTCCTTTTCTGAATTGTTAGGCAGCATAAGTTTATCTTTCAGTTTGCCGTTTATCTGCAGTATGACCTGCACCTCATCCTTGATAAGAGCGGATTCATCGCAGACAGGCCACGCTTTGTTGTAGAGTCTGTCTTCGTGGCCGAGCTGACTCCAGAGTTCTTCCGCGATATGCGGTGAGAACGGATCGAGCAGCGTCAGCAGGGTCTCGATCGCTTTGTTGAACAACGGCAGATTGATGTCGCCGTTCTTGTATTTATACATCTCATTGACAAGTTCCATGATGGACGCTATGGCTGTATTGAAGTTGAATCTTCCGCCCGCATCCTCCGTAACTTTCTTTATAGCTGCATTCAGCATGAAGTTGAGTGATTTGTCCGCAGCGTTATTCGCGGTAAATCCCTCAGGTACTTCCCTGTCGCCTCTTATGTCGTTGATGTACTCATATACCAGTCTGTAAACACGGTTGAGGAACCTGTAGCTTCCTTCCACCCCCTCGTCAGACCAGTCAAGTTCCTTTTCAGGCGGTGCCGCAAACAGGATGAACAGCCTTGCCGTATCCGAACCGTACCTGGCCTGGATCTCGGCCGGGCTTACGACATTTCCGAGCGATTTGCTCATCTTTGCGCCGTCCTTGATGACCATTCCCTGAGTCAACAGGTTTTTGAAAGGCTCTTCTTCCTTGCTCAGTCCTATGTCGTGCAGGAACATCTGGAAGAACCTGGCGTACATCAGGTGAAGGATAGCGTGCTCTACTCCGCCGATATACTGATCTACGTCCATCCAGTAATCTGCCTTGGCTCTGTCAAACGGCGCCTTTTCATTATGCGGATCACAGTATCTGAGGAAGTACCATGAAGAATCGACGAATGTATCCATGGTATCGACTTCTCTTCTGGCAGGTCTTCCGCAGCATGGACATTTTGTATCTACGAACGATTTGCTCGTTGTGATAGGCGATTCTCCTTTTCCTGTGAACTCGACGTCCGTCGGCAGAAGCACAGGCAGGTTCTCTTCTTTTTCAGGGACCCATCCGCACTCATCGCACCAGATCATAGGGATAGGAGCGCCCCAGTATCTCTGCCTCGAAATGAGCCAGTCTCTGAGCCTGAAATTGACTGTCTTGTCGCCTATCCCCTGCTCGTTCAGCCATTCGATCATTGCCGGAATAGCTTCCTTGTTGTTCATTCCGTCGAATCTGCCGGAATTGATCATTTTGCCCTCCGCAACGAAGGCTTCCTTGAGATCGTAAAGATCGATCGAAGGATCTTCAGGATCCACGACCGGGATGATATCCAGGCCAAACTTTTTCGCGAAATCAAAGTCTCTCTGGTCATGAGCAGGTACAGCCATGATGGCTCCCGTACCGTAACCCATGAGTACGTAATCGGAGATGTAGATCGGGATCTCTTTGTCGTTCACAGGATTGATGGCGTATCTGCCTGTGAAGACACCGGTCTTCTCGTTGCTGGTAGAAGTTCTCTCGATATCCGTCATGCGGCGGGCTTTTTCCTGATACTCCAGTACTTCCGCCTCCTGAGGACTTCCGGCGACGAGCTCGTTCACAAAAGGATGCTCCGGTGACATGACCATGTAAGTCGCTCCGAACAGTGTGTCTGCTCTGGTCGTGAATACCTCAAGTACCTTATCCGAATCCTTGATCCTGAAATTGATATTTGCGCCGTAGCTCTTTCCGATCCAGTTGCGCTGCATGGTCTTGACCTTGTCCGGCCAGCCTTCCAGCTTATCCAGATTGCTGAGCAGCCTGTCAGCGTAATCCGTGATCTTCAGATACCACTGCGACAGATTCTTCTTGGTGACTTCGGTCTTGCATCTTTCGCATTTGCCTTCAACTACCTGCTCGTTGGCAAGTACGGTCTGGCAGCTCGGACACCAGTTTACCGGGTTGTCCTTCTTGTATGCGAGACCTTTCTTGTAGAACTGGATGAATATCCACTGTGTCCATCTGTAATACTCAGGAGTACATGTAGCGACCCTGCGGTCCCAGTCATACGAAAGGCCCATGCTTGCAAGCTGCCTGTCCATCTCGTCCATATTGTCATATGTCCACTTTGCAGGCTCAGCATTATGCTGTATTGCCGCGTTTTCCGCAGGCAGACCGAATGAATCATAGCCCATTGGATGAAGGACGTTGTAGCCCGCCATCTTCTTGTATCTCGCTATGACATCGCCTATGGAATAGTTTCTGACATGGCCCATATGGAGCTTTCCTGACGGATAAGGGAACATCTCGAGGACGTAGTATTTCTCTTTTGTGTCATCCTCGACAGTCTTGAAGGCTCCTTCTTCAGCCCATATCTTCTGCCACTTTGCTTCAATTTCCGAAAAGTTGTATCTGTCTTTCATCTCAATCTATCTCCCGGGTCAGTCAATCAATATGGATTCGCAGTCGCTCCAGATCCTTTCGAGCGTATATTTATCGCGGGTATCTGTTGTGAAGAGATTTACAATAACATCTCCGCCGTCAATCAATATCCATCCTGTGTCCGGACGCCCGTCCTTGCTCTTAGGTTCTATGCCGAGCTCTGCAAATTTGTCTTCAGTCTCATCTGCGAGTGCTCCGAGCTGCCTGTCGGAAGTACCCGTAGCTATTACGAAGTAATCTGCGAAAGAGGATTTCTCTGCGATATCGATCATTACGATATCTTTCGCCTTCTTGTTGCTCAGCATTTCAGCTATCATTGTTGCGATTTCTTTGCTTTCCATCAATTATCTCCTTTTATCTTTTTCCAGACCCATTCCCTTGCTTCAATAGTGTCTTTATGTATGTTTCTTTCTTTTGATTCGAGGTACCATATCGTATATTCGAGGATCTCGAAACATGCCCTGTCCAGGTCAGTCTCAGCGAGCTGCTGGTAGTACTTCAGATCGTTGTAAGTCCTGTTGTCTTCCACTGCGTCTGCTACGAAGATCAGTTCTTCAAGCAGCGACATCCCGCTTCTTCCCGTGGTGTGATATCTTACGGCGTTAATGATGTCCTCATCATCCACTCCGTACTCATTCTCAAGGATGGCTGCAGCTACCTTTGAATGAGCCAGCGCGTTGTTGCCGATCAGTTCTTCAGGCAAGCCGTATTTTCTAACGCAGCTATCCATGCGTTCCTGATCGAAGTTCTTGGCTATGTCGTGATATCTGCCTGCGAATCTCGCCTTTTCGATATCCGCTCCCCATGTTGCAGCTAGTCTGACTGCCATATCCTCGACGCCGAGCGAGTGTCTGTATCTGCTTTCCTTGAGGTTCTCTTTCATGAACCTTTCAAGAGCTTCTTTATCTGTACAGTTTATGCTCAATAATGTATTCCTCTACTTCAGGCAGCACCAGTTCGCTGATAGGTCTGCCCTCTCTTATATAGTCTCTGATCTCAGTCGATGACGCATCGACCGGCTCCATCTCCAGCACTGTGATATCCGCTCCGTATTCTCTGCGGAAGGACTCGATTTTCCGCATGCCTTCATCCGTGTCTGTATAAGGACGTCTTGCGGTTATCAGGTGATAGTTTCTCAGTATCTCCGGGCCTTCAAACCAGGTGTCGATCTGCACTGCCGAATCAAACCCCAGAACAAAGCTGAGCTTTCCGTCGAGCATTCCGCTCCAGTGTCTGAGAGTCTCGATCGTATATGACGGGCCTCCCTTGTTGAGCTCATATCTCGACAGGCAGAATGCCTTGTTGTATTTAAGGATCTTCTCTATCATCCCGCATCTGTCCCTGCCGTCAGTAGTCTTCTGATCCAGTTTGAACGGGGACATATATGCAGGCATGAATATCAACTTGTCGATCCCGCATTCCTTCACGGCACTGTCGGCAAGAGCAACATGTCCTATATGTATGGGGTCAAAACTGCCGCCATATATGGCATAGTGTCGTTTTTCCATTATTCCTTGATGAGTTCAATGCCGAGTTCTTCCAGCTGGCCTTCGCCCGCAGGTGCAGGAGCTTCGCATACCGGACATTCAGCGGCCTGATTCTTAGGGAACGCTATGACCTCTCTGATGCTCTTTTCTCCGAGGAGAAGCATTACCAGTCTGTCGAGACCGTAAGCAAGTCCTGCATGAGGCGGTGCTCCGTATTTGAAAGCTTCAATCAGGAATCCGAACTTCATCTGGCACTCTTCTTCTGTAAGGCCGAGTACTTTGAACATGCGGGCCTGCAGATCCTTATCATGGATTCTTACGCTACCGCCGCCAAGCTCAACACCGTTGAGAACGATGTCATAAGCATTGGCCTTGAGTCCGAGTATGTCCGTATCAAGCTTGTCCAGTTCATCTAGCTTAGGCTGTGTGAATGGATGGTGCATCGCGCTGAGGTTGCCGTCCTCATCCTTCTCAAACATCGGGAAATCAACTACCCAGAGGAAGTTGTACTGGTCATCATCGAGAAGTCCCATCATTCCGGCGATCCTGCGTCTTAAGAATCCAAGCGAATCATATGTGACCTTTGGAGCGTCGCTTACGATGAATACCATGTCACCGCTCTTGGCGCCGAATCTTTCCATAACGGCTTTCATCTCATCTTCGCTGAAGAACTTGCTGATCGATGAAGTGATATCAGAACCTTCATACTTGATGGTAATCAGGCCCTTTGCACCGTAATGCTTTACTTCGCTGACTAGCTTGTCTATCTTCTTGCGTGAGAATTCTTCAGCACCGCCCGGCACGCAGATACCTCTGATATCTCCGCCTTCAGAGAGTGTCTTTGTGAACAGTTCGAATCCGCAGCCTTCAAAGAGATCGTTGAGCTTGACCAGTTCGATATCGAACCTGGTATCAGGCTTGTCAGAGCCGTATCTCTCCATTGCCTCGTCATAGGACAGTCTTGGGAATGGAGTCTCGATATCGATGCCCTTGACTTCCTTCATCACTCTCTTAAGGAATCCTTCCTGTACTTCGATGACATCATCTACGCCAGCAAATGACATCTCAAGGTCGATCTGGGTGAATTCAGGCTGTCTGTCAGCTCTTAAGTCCTCGTCTCTGAAGCATTTTGCGATCTGGACATATCTGTCCGTGCCGCCGACCATCAGAAGCTGCTTGAACATCTGAGGCGACTGAGGCAGAGCATAGAAATATCCGTTGTGTACCCTGCTAGGCACGATATAGTCCCTGGCGCCTTCAGGTGTAGGCTTGATGAGTACAGGCGTCTCGACTTCGGTGAATCCCTGCTCATCGAAATAGTCACGCGTGCATTTTACGATCTTATGCCTGAATGTCAGGTTTCTCTGCATCTTCTGCTTTCTGAGATCGAGATATCTGTACTTGAGCCTCAGCTCATCGTTTACGTTGTCATCATCCTTTATGTAGATCGGAGGAGTCTCGGATGTCGAATAAATAGTCAGATCGTCAGCAAATACTTCAATGTCTCCTGTAGGGATGTTGGAGTTTTTGGAGCTTCTTTCCTTTACAACGCCCTTTACGCCGATGCAGTATTCACGGCTGAGGCTCTTGGCTTTCTCAAGCACCTCCGCAGGAACATCTTCATTGAATGTGACCTGTGTAATGCCTGTCTTGTCCCTTATGTCCACGAAAACCAGGCTTCCGAGGCTTCTTGCCTTGGATACCCATCCGTTCAGTACGACATTTTTACCTTCGTCGGAGAGCCTGAGTTCGCCGCACATATGTGTTCTTTTATAAAGCATCTGCCAGTTCCTCCCTTCTAACCTTTGTCTGTTCAGATGTTGACATGTTTTTCAGTGTTATTTCGCCGCTGGCAACTTCATCATCACCTATCACGGCTGTATACTGAGCGCCGAGTTTATTTGCATATTTCATCTGGCCTTTCAAATTGCGCTCTCTTGTGTCTATTTCCGCCCTGATACCCTTGTTTCTGAGTTCGTGCAGAAGTTTTACTGCATATGACCTGGCTTCATCGCCTATCCATGCGAGGAATATCTGCGGGCCCTTGTCTTCTCCGAAGTCGAATCCGCAGGCATCCATCAGCAGCAGAAGCCTTTCCTTGCCGAGTCCGAATCCGACGCCCGGCATATCCGGTCCGCCTATCTCTTCAATGAGATGATCGTATCTGCCGCCTCCGCAGACCGTGCCCTGAGATCCGATCTTAGTTGTAATGAACTCAAATGCGGTTTTTGTGTAATAATCAAGGCCTCTGACGATCGATGGATCTACAGTGTATCTGATGTCCATCGCATCCAGATATGTCTTGAGTTCTTCGAAGTCCTGTCTGCACTCGTCACAGAGATAGTCGAGCATTTTAGGGGCATCCTTCACAGCTTCCTTATCTTCAGGCGATTTGCAGTCGAGTATTCTCATAGGATTCTTTTCGAATCTGGATTTGCAGGTTTCACACAGACAATCATATTTAGGTCTCAGGAAGTCCTGAAGAGCTTTTCTGTAGACCGGTCTGCACTTTCTGCAACCTACGCTTGAAATGTGAAGCTCGATATCCTCGATGCCCATTCGTTCAAGGAAGTCGTTGCCCAGAGCGATGATCTCTGCATCTGCCATCATCGAATGTGTTCCGAAGTTCTCGATACCGAACTGGTGGAACTCTCTGAGTCTCCCGGCCTGAGGTTTCTCATATCTGTAACACGGAGTATCGTAGAAGAGCTTTGTAGGCTGTGTCTCCGCATAGAGATTGCTTTCTATGAAAGCTCTTACGGCAGACGCGGTTCCTTCAGGTTTGAGTGAGATGCTGCGTCCGCCCATGTCTTCAAAGGTATACATCTCCTTCTGGACGATGTCGGTCGTGTCACCTACTCCTCTGTTGAAGAGATCAGTAGACTCAAACAGTGGCGTCCTTATCTCTTTAAATCCGTATTCTTTACAGATCTCAGCCCATTCCTTTTCGATGAACTGCCATTTATACGCGTCCTGAGGCAGCATGTCTTTTGTGCCTTTAGGTGCTTTGATTGCCATTATCGCTGTCCTTTCCTGAGATCATCTGTAATACTCGTCCTTTCGGGCCAGCATGTCGTCGAATCTCTCGCTGTATATTTTGTAATTGCTAACATTTGCGATGCGCTCGAGCCTGTCTTCATCCGGATAGTAAACCTTCCCGACGGCTCCGGCTCCGAGCCCTATTATCGTCTGCTTGTCCTCCATTATCCTGATATTGTATATGGAGTGTTTTCCCGGTCTGCACCAGCCGACGTTTTCAAGAGCGCCTATCTGATGTTTCTGCCGGTATATGTAATACGGACTGAACCCCGCTTCTGTCAGCATGTCGCGTGATATGTCGAGCATGGCTGAAACGGTTGCCGCGTTTTTTCTGTAGTATGCGGGATCGTTTTCTTTTAGCCTGGATCCCTTCTTCACGGAAAGCGTATGGATAGTGATGTTGTCCGCTCCCAGCCCAATGATCTCAGAAAGAGTATCCGTGAAGTCCTTCTCATCTTCTTCAGGAAGTCCTGCAATGATATCCGCGTTGATTACATCAAAGCCGGTCTCTTTGGCGAGCCTGTACCCTTTTCTGATATCGTCTGCCGTATGGTCGCGGCCTATCAGCTGCAATGTCCTGTCCTTCATTGATTGAGGATTTATGCTTATGCGCGATATGCCGAGTCTCTTCAGCGTATCAAGTTTTTCTTTTGTTATCGTGTCAGGTCTCCCGGCTTCCACGGTGAACTCGAGAGACGCAGGATCTATCCCGAATGCTTCCGATACTCCGTTTATCAGTCGGTCGAGCTGCGAAGCAGTGAGAGTCGTTGGAGTGCCTCCGCCTATGTATATGCTTTCAAGGGCCGTGCTGTGCTCTTCAGTCAGTTTTCCCATATAAGCAGTCTCTTTCAAAAGATTCTCAAGGTAGACCGCATGTTCAGAAGCAGGAGCTACATTTGAAGCGAAACTGCAGTATGCGCATCTTGTAGGACAGAACGGTATGCCTATGTACATCGACGCTTTTTCCCAAGGGATACCTTTGACATATGCCAGCTGATAAGCGGCTATATCTGCGATAAGAGAGGCTTTTTCGTCTGTCATAAGGTATCTGTCCTTCATGACGTGTTCCATTTCTTCTACGGAACTTTTCCCGCATATCATCAGCGCCGGCTTGAGCGGTCTTACTCCCGTCAGTGTTCCCCATGGAGGTCTGATTCCTGTGAGATCCGAGAGGAGTCCATAGAATTCCCTCTTGATTTCTTCCCTGTCATCCGAACCTTTTTCATTCACAAGGAAGCTGGTTTTGGAAGGCAGATATTTTATCGGATTTCCGGTGTACGGGATGGTCTCAAAGCCATCGTCAGGCAGAAACGCCCGCGCCAGCTCCATAAAATGATAATCATCATCCACTTTGTTGATATAGAACCTATACAAACGGATTTGCCCTCTTTTCATAACCTATCGTGGTAGGTTCGCCATGGCCGGGATATACGATCATGTCCTCCGGAAGCGTATAAAGCTTATCGTTTATCGAGTGCAGCAATGTGAACCAGTCTCCGGTCGGAAGGTCTGTCCTTCCGACGCTCAGCCTGAACAGAGTATCGCCTGTGAAGACTTCCCTGTCTGTAGCGAAGCATATACCTCCTGCTGTATGTCCCGGTGTCTCTATCACGCGGAGTTCGGTTTCTCCAAGAGTTATGACGTCGCCTTCCTTAAGGAGATACCCCGGCTTCGGGCATCTGTGTATGCCGGAATCCATCAGTTTGAGTTCTTTTTCAGGAGCAGCAAATCTGACAGAAGAGTACTCCTCGAGATACTGCTTCGCGGCCAGAAAATGATCGTGATGGCCGTGTGTGAGCAGCATATATTTGAGGTAGGCGTTGTTCTGTATGTCCATCCTGACCTCAAAGTCGAAATAACCCGGGTCTATGATGGCTTTGAAGCCGGTTGCCTCGTCAGTTATCAGATATGTATTCTCCCCGTATAACCCTTGCGGGTAGCATTTGATATCCAGGCTCATGAGATCACTCCGCATTAAATAATTGATTATCGTAAAATAAGTATTTATCTTGGTCTATAGACCTTTATCACGCCATCTACCTGTCTTAAACCTGTGAGAAGCCTCTGTATCTGATGCATGTCAGTGATCTCGACAGTAAGGAGCGTATTAGTCGTTCCGGGTTCTCCCGGGGTAAGGTTGAGCCCTACGACTTCAAGTTCGTAGTCATCACATACCTTTGATATATCTTTGAAAAGTCCCTTGCGTTCTTCAGATACCACCTGTATGTCGGCAAAGTACTTTCTGTTTTCGCTTGGGCTGTCCCAGAAGACATCTATAAGTCTTCCGCGGTCTTCTTCTCTCAGGTTCTTTATATTTACGCAGTCTGTCCTGTGTACTGTTATGCCCTTTCCCTTGGAAATATATCCGATTATAGGATCCCCAGGAACAGGATTGCAGCAGGTAGCGCGTCTTATAAGCAAATTGTCGGTACCCTTGACAATGATCCCGGATTCAGAGCCCGATGAGTTTCTGCTGACCGGTTTCTTTTTGACTTCAGGTATCTCCGGCACTTCTTCCTTCTGCTTGTGGTTGTCGGCTTCGTAGTATTCGATGAGCTTCTGACCAAGTTTGGATACCGTGCTTCCGCCGCGGGATATCTGAAGAAACAGCTCGTTGACGTTAGAACAATTGAAATCCTTTACAGCTTTGAGGATATACGCGTTCTTTGTAACAAGAGCGGGATCGTAGCCCTTTTTCTTGATGTAGCTGTTGATGTTGCTGCGACCTTTGGTTACATCGCTGTCCTTGTCGGCCTTTCGCAGCCAGTTTCTTATCTTGTTCTTGGCTCCGGAAGTCTTGCACTTCTTAAGCCATTCATCGCTTGGGCCGGATGAATTGGAGTTTGTGATGATCTCAACGATATCACCATTTTGCAGCTGATGATCGATCGTGACCATCTTGCCGTTTACCTTGGCTCCTACGCATCTGATACCTACGTCTGTATGGATCTTGAAAGCGAAATCCAGTGGAGTGCTTTCCGCAGGAAGTTCCATAACGTCGCCGCCCGGCGTAAATACAAATACCTGATTGTTGAAGAGGTCTACTTTGACTGTCTCAAGGAACTCTACAGAGTCATCTGCTTCCTTCTGCCATTCAAGAGCCTGTCTGAGCCATGCCAGCTTCTGCTCGCTGTCATCAGAGGATCCGGAGACCTTGCCCTCCTTATACTTCCAATGAGCCGCGACACCGTATTCGGCTATGCGGTGCATCTCGTATGTCCTTATCTGTACCTCGAAAGGCTCTCCATTGTCTCCAAGCACCGTCGTATGGATCGACTGGTACATGTTAGGCTTAGGCATCGCTATGTAATCTTTGAAGCGTCCCGGTATAGGCTTCCATCTGTTGTGTACGAGTCCCAGCGCCGCGTAGCAGTCCTTTACGGTAGATACGAGTATTCTCGCAGCCAGTATGTCGAAAATCTCGTCTATCTCTTTCTGCTGGACTATCATTTTACGGTAAATGCTGTACAGATGCTTTGCCCTGCCTTTGACATCATGCTGGATGCCGGCTTCGTCGAGTTCGTGTGAGATGATCCCCGTGAGTGTTTTGAGGTTTTTCTCGTATTCAGGTTTTCTCTTCTCTACCGCATCGACGAGTTTCTTGTATTCATCAGGGTGAAGATACTTGAGCGAAAGATCTTCCAGTTCGAACTTTATGTTGAAGATACCAAGTCTTCCTGCAAGAGGAGCATATATTTCAAGAGTCTCTTTTGACTTGATCTCTCTCTTCTCCGGCGTCATGTACTCGAGAGTACGCATGTTGTGCAGTCTGTCGGCAAGCTTTATTATCAGGACCCTGATGTCCTTAGACATTGCAAGGAACATTTTTCTGAAATTCTCTGCCTGCGCGGTTTCAGTAGTGTCATATGAGATGTTTGTCAGCTTGGTTACGCCTTCTACCAGATCCGCGATCTTTTCGTCAAAGTCCGATGCAAGCTGGTCTCTCGTATACTTTGTATCTTCAATAGCGTCATGCAGGAGACCGGCAATGATAGTCTCATTATCCATACCAAACCCGGCCAGTATCTTAGCTACGGCTACCGGGTGAATGATGTACGGTTCTCCGCTCTTGCGAAATTGCCCGTCATGTAATCTGCGGGCAATCTCGTAAGCTTTGATAATGACCGAGTCATCGTATTTCGGATTGATCTCGCTCATATCCTGTATGAACTTTTCCGTGGACAGATCTATCTGCTTAGGTTCAGCCATACCGTCTCCTGAATGCTGATGGTTATAACTAAAGTCTTATACCTTCGTCGTCTCTTCTCTTTGCTGATTTCTTTCTTGCCTTGTCAGCCTTGGCTTTGTTGTCCTCGTACTTCGATATGCCCTCTTTCTTTGTCAGCTCATAGAATACCGGGCTGCAGAGGAATATCGATGAATATGTACCGGTAAATACACCGATCATCAGCGGGATAAGGAATGATCTCAGTTCTGATGAAGCCATTAAGAACAGCGGGATCATTACCAGCAGTGTCGTCAAAGATGTCATGAGAGATCTCGACAGTGTCTGGTTGATGCTTGTGTCTATAAGCTCAACGGCTTGCTTGCGCTTGAAGAACTTTGAGTTCTCTCTGATACGGTCAAATACTACGATCGTATCGTTGATCGAGTAACCTACGACCGTCAGGATACCTGCGATAAACGGGTTGTTGATCGTTACGCGGAATATCGCGTAGAACGAGAGCGCTACGAGCACGTCGTGAGCAAGTCCCGCTACGGCCGCAAGACCATACTGCCAGTTCTTGAATCTGAATCTTACGTATATGAGCATACAGAGTGCTGCAAGCAGTATCGATTTGACCGCGTTGTTTCTGAGGTCCTTACCGACTGTAGGTCCGAATTCTTCCGAGGCGAGAACGTCTGCGTCTGTTATTCCGTACTTCTCAGCAAGAGTATTGATGACCTTGATACGATCATCAGACTTAAGGTCCTTGATGGTCCTGATAACGATCTGCGTGTTTCCTTCACCCGCGTAAACGATTTGCGGGCTGAGGTCGTATTCGGCTATGGTTTCTTTTACTTCGTCGATATCCACCTTCTCGCCCATCTCAAGCTGCATCATGGTACCGCCTGTGAAATCGATTCCGTAATTGAAGCCTCTGAATGCGAAGAATGCTGCACCGATAAGAATTACAGCAAGGCTGACAGCATAGAACTTCTTTCTGTTCTCAATGAACCTGAAGTTGAAGTCAGCAAGTTTGATCCTTGGAGCGCTGCCGTCTTCTTTCATACCGAACATCCTGTTTGTTCCGAACTTTTCGCTTTCAGCAAGAAGATTCACGAAGAGCTGTGTGATGAATACAGCAGTGACTACGGACATCACAGTACCGATCATCAGGGTCAGAGCGAAGCCCTTGACTGATGTTGTACCGAAGATGTACAGCACGAACGCCGCTACAAGAGTTGTTGTCTGAGCATCGACTACAGTTGACAGAGCGGCTTTGTAGCCCATGTCGACTGCTACTCTGATGGACTTGCCCTTCTGTATCTCTTCACGTATACGCGTGAAGATGATGACGTTGGAGTCTACTGCCATACCTATGGACAGGATGATACCGGCGATGCCAGGCAGCGTAAGGACTGATCCGATGCCTACCATGATCCAGAGTACGAACTGTACGTAGAGCAGCAGAGCCAGGTCAGCGATAAGTCCGAGTGCTCCGTAACCGATAACCATGATGATCATTACTAGAGCGAGTCCGATGATACCTGCCTTGACCGACAGCTTAAGAGCGTTAGCTCCGATAGTAGCTGTCTGTACAGATGAGTTGATCTCTGTCAGGTTAGCCGGCAGAGCACCTCCTCTGATGAGAGCAGAAAGCGATGATGCTTCAGTCTCGGAGAATCCGCCCGATCTGGTGATCTCGCATGATCTCGAGTTGATCTTCTCATGTACTACAGGAGCGGAGATAACTTCATCATCGAGACTGATAACGATGGCTGTGTTGTTTACAAGGTTTCCTTCTTCGTCAGTCATCGTAGGCTCTACTGTACCGCTGTAGGCCTTTTCCGTTGCATCCGCGAACAGATTGCTTCCTTCTGCTGTGAAGTCGATGGTGATCTTGTATCCGCCGTTATTGGTATCGGTGGATATCTGGGAATCGCTTATTCCTTCACCTGTGAGAGCAAGTGTACCGTCTGCTAGGAAGAACTGCAGCTGAGCCGTACGGCCGATCTGTTCGATTGCCTCCTGCGCGTTTTCTACTCCAGGCATCTCTACTCTGATACGGTTGGTTCCCTCGATGGAAACCTGAGCTTCACTGATACCCATGGCATTGACACGGTTCTCAAGAACGCTCTTGGTCTGGTTCATGATAGCGGCAAGCTCTGTGCCTGTCTCCGGCGAGTCAGCCTCTAGGAGAACATATACTCCTCCGTTGATATCAAGACCGTACTTGAGCTGCTTACCAAGATTGCCGAACTTTTCCCCGAGTCCCGTGAATGAAATGGTCCACGATGCGATCAGGAGAAGAACGATAATCACTGCGAATACTTTTCTTCTGGCTGTTTTCTTTTGATTCATAACTCCATAATACCTTTCGTTTATTTGTCAGTCGCTTTTCAAAAAAGCGCAAAATACGACAATTAACAATTATTCAATCTATTGTACTCGTTTGTGCTTAATTTTTCAATGAAAAAAGCACATCCGGAGGGCTTCCGGATGTACTTATTTCAGTTCTTTTAAGTATTATTATTACTCAGCGTCGTCGGATTTCTTTCCGAGCTTTTTAGGAGTGACCTTCTTGTCTCTCGAAGGAGTCTTTTTCTCCTCTTCCGGCTCTTTGGATTCCTCTTTAGCCGCAGTTTTTGCCGCAGCAGGATCCTTTGAGCTTACGCTTGCGATAGCCGATTTGAGGAACTCGATCTTGTTCTTTCCGGCTGTTGTCGAGATAATGACTGTCTTCTCGTTGACCTTCTCGACCTTACCGATTATTCCGCCGATCGTAATGATCTCATCACCTACTCTGAGCGCCTCTCTCATCTCTCTGTCGGCTTTTTCTTTCTTTCTCTGCGGTCTGATCATCATGAAGTAGATCATAACGATAAGCAGTACCATCAATACTAAACTGAATGTAGGGCTGCTAGGGTTCATTTTTTCCTCCTGATTGTTTCGCTTGAATTACTTGGTGGTGCCGGCGGTGGGGGTCGAACCCACACGATATCACTATCACGGGATTTTGAATCCCGCGCGTCTGCCAATTCCGCCACGCCGGCATATGGCAATTTTGGCTAAAAAAATGGTGTGGATGACTGGACTCGAACCAGCACGGTTTAACCCACATGGCCCTCAACCATGCGCGTCTACCAATTCCGCCACATCCACACGGCACTTATGCATTATAGCCATCTTCCGATGCTTTTGCAAGACTAAAATTCAAGTTTTTTTATAAGCATGTCTACAGCATCGTGCAATTCTTCAAGAGTCCCGTTGTTGAAAATGACGAAATCGGCCATGGCTATCTTTCTTTCTTCGTCTTCCTGAGTGTCCATTATCAGATCGATGATAGCCGGATCTATATCATCTCTGGCCATTATTCTCGCCTTGCGTACGTCATAATCAGCCGTTATGACAAGTATCGCATCGTAATCCGTTTCTGTACCTGTTTCAAAAAGGAGAGGAATGTCAAAGAACAGAGCTTTGTCCCCGCTTTCCGCCCTTTCCTTCCTTATCGCTTCTATGTCCTCAAGTATTACTTTTGTAGTACCTTCTTCGAGAAGTAGTTTCTTTTCCGGATCCCTGAAGATCAGATCTCTCATTGCCGCTCTGTCAAGGCTTCCGTCTTCAAGAATGAAACTGCTGCCAAAGTGCTCGAGAATATAAGGCATGGCCTTTCCGCCGGCTCCCGTCATCTCGCGTGACATCTTATCGGCGTCAATTACCGTAAAGCCTTTGCTGATAAGATAATTCGTTACTTCCGTCTTTCCGGATCCTATTCCGCCTGTTATCGCTACGCTAATCATAAATAACTCCTATTTAAGGTCGTACCACGTACTTCCAGTATGTATGTCGCAAACCAGATCAACGGCAAGATCAGCCGCGTTCATCATGCAATTTTCCAGTATCTCCCTGACTTCCGCAGCCTCGTTTTCAGGTCCTTCGACTATAAGTTCGTCGTGGATCTGCAGTATGAGCCTGGATCTGAGTCCTTTTTTGCGGAGTTCCCGCGATACCGAGTTCATCGCTATCTTGATTATATCCGCAGCTGTGCCCTGTATCGGCGTATTCATCGCAAGTCTCTTGGCAAGCTCGCGCTCCATAAATTTGCGGGATGCGAATTCCGGTATCTTGCGGATCCTGCCAAAGTGCGTCCTGACCTCGCGGTTCTCTTCACCCGACTTAACCTGCTCATCAAGATATTCTTTAACAGCTGTGTGCTTTGCGAAATACTCGTTGATGTATTTTTGCCCTTCGGACCTTGAAATGTTGAGGCTTTCACCAAGTCCGAAGCCACTCATGCCGTATACTACGCCGAAATTTACAGCCTTGGCGCGTGTGCGGTCGAGGGCCGTTACCTCATCTTCAGGTATCTCAAACACTCTGGATGCTGTTGCTCTGTGTATGTCTTTTCCGTCTTTGAAGTCAGCTATAAGCGACTCGTCGCCGCTAAGCGCCGCAAGGATGCGCAGCTCTATCTGCGAGTAATCGGAGCCTGTAAAAATGTCCCCGTCTCCGGCAATGAATGCTTTACGTATCAGCCTTCCATATTCATCACGTATAGGGATGTTCTGCAGATTTGGCTCCGTACAGCTCAGCCTGCCTGTAGCAGCCACTGTCTGCATGAAATGAGGTCTGACCCGGCTTCCTTCACCTATGAGCGGAAGAAGTCCCTCAACATAGGTGCTGTTAAGCTTGGCAACTTTTCTGTAGGCAAGTACTTCTGCAACTATCCTGTTATCGTCTTTAAGCTTGTCAAGTATATCAGCTGCTGTCGAATACGACCCGCTCTTATTTTTGCCGCTTTTTGGATACGGGATCCCAAGGTCATCAAAAAGGACTGCGCCGAGCTGCTTAGGCGAATTGATATTGAATTCCCTGCCTGCCTCGGCATAGATGGACTGTTCAAATTTCCCTATACTTTCTCTGAGTTCTGCTCCTGTCTCTTTCAGTATCGCCGGGTCACATGTTATTCCGGCATACTCCATGCGTGCCAGCGTCAGTACAAGAGGCATTTCGCATCCGTCAAAGAGCTTTCTGAGTCCGTTTTCTTCAAGCAGTTTCTGTTGTTCCGGCCTCACTTTGGCAACATAGTATGCTCTTTTAAGCAAACTTTCCGGATCGAGTTCGAGAGATTTGTATGACACGTCATCGGACAAAAATGAGACCTCAGATGGATCGGCCGCGTATCCGGCATATCTGAGCAGCAGTTTGTCCAGAGGATACTTCTGCCTGTTTGCATCTATAAGATATTCAGCTATCTGAGCATCATAATAAGGCATGAAGTCGGAATCACTTTTGGATATCAGCGAATAAAGTATGCGTTTAAGGCCGCATCCGCACAGTTTAAAATCCTTGTTGGCAAGTGCGTCCGCAGTGATGGCTTCATCCATAGGAGTGAGTTCTTTGATACATGCAACAGCTTTTTCATCGCTGTAAAGGCATATGTATCTGATCTCCGGTTCAGCAAGATGGTTCGCATCCGCTGCAGCCTCGATATATACTTCGCTTCCTTCCTTGACATCCGAAAGGAATTTCTCAAAGCTGACTCTTTCGATCGATTCTAATCCTTCGCTGAGGTCTGCCCGTCCGCTGACCGCGTTAAGATCAGTCTGGATTCCGTTTCCGGTTTGAAGTTTCCTGATAAACGAGCTGAATTCAAGTTCTGTGTAAACCGCGATGAGCTTTTCCATGTCAGGAGCTTTATATTCGAGATCTTCCCACCCGAACTCGACAGGAGACTCAGTGTTGATGGTAGCCAGCCATTTGGACATCCTGGCAACCTCAATGTTATCGCGAAGGTTCTCTCCCATCTTGCCCTTTACTTCATCCGCGTGATCGATAAGGTTCTCAAGACTTCCGTACTGTTCAAGAAGAGCAATGCCCTTCTTCTCTCCGATTCCCGGAACTCCCGGGATGTTGTCTGAACTGTCACCCATGAGCCCCTTAAGATCTATGAACTGTTTAGGAGTGAGTCCGTATCTTTCCTTCATTGCGTCTACATCGTAGAGGTCAAATTCGCTCATTCCGCGCTTATTAATAAGAACGTTGACATGTGGGCCGACAAGCTGCAGTTCGTCCTTGTCACCGGAAATAATGAGCGTGTCGAGGCCGTCTGCTTCAGCCCTGGCAGCTATCGTTCCGATGATGTCATCCGCCTCATACTGAGGTATTTCAATGACTGCTATATTGAGTGCTTCAAGCACTTCATGCATCATTGGTATCTGCGACAGGAGTTCCGGCGGGGTCTTCAGACGTCCGGCCTTATACTCCTTGTAGACATCATGCCTGAACGTGCCTCCTTTCATATCAAAGGCTACCGCGATGTGCGAAGGCTCGTAGTCAGCAATTATTTTATTCAGCATATTAACAAAGGCAAACACACCCTGAGTGTGCATGCCTTTGGAAGTTACCATAGGTCTCATTGCAAAGTATGCTCTGAAGAGCAGGCTGTTGCCGTCTATGAGTACGAGTTTTTTCATTTATTCGGTCTCCGGTTTTTTCATGTCCCTTGCCGCAGGAAGTCCGTAAGCGCCCGTTGCGGAAGTAGCGCCGTCGATAATGGCATACTGCATCACGTCAGTTGCAAGAGCAGCAAAAGCGTCAAAGTTGACCGGCTGTTTTCCTGTTGCGAGAACAAATACAGTGTCACCGTCGAGAGTTCCGTGTACCGGCTTGATAGCTCTTGCGTAAGCGTCGTGGAGTATTGAGGCCAGCTTGTTTGCCTGTGATTTCGTCAGAGAAGCGTTCGTCACAAGGCAGGATATGGTCGTGTTGAAAGCAATGTTATATCCAAGATCTTCACGCGTGAGTTCCGCAGGAGGATCTTCCTCGGTCTGTTCTTCCTCTGCAGGCTCCTCCACTGTGTATTCTTCGTTAGAAGCCTCTTCTTCGGGAACAAGCACTGTCGATTCGTCTTCTTCATGCTCTTCCGGGGCATCCTCTTCGAAACTGTCCTGAGCTTCCTCTGAAGGAGCTTCAGTTAATTCTTCTTCAGGAGCAGGCTCATCAATAAGTTCATCTATCAATGGAGCTTCTTCAACTGCCGGCTCTTCATGGACCGGTTCATCTGAACCTGGCTCATTTGTATCAGGCATCTCCTGATCTTTCAGGGCTTCTTCGATCTCCGATCTGTTGATGAATGATGTGCTGTCATCGATAAGACTGACGTTTTCATGCACCATGCCCTTAAGAGTCTTGATGGTACCGTAGATAGTCTCTCCGTCTTCAGACCTTAGTCCTGCGATGATGTTGCCCGCGCCGTTATAGATGTCTCCTATAGCGTTGACAGCGGCAACAGCGCCGACTTCCACAAATCCGTCTCCGCAGGCGAATGTACCCAGGCCTGACTTCATTGCCCTTTCATGACCCAAGTATTTACCAACGGTCGCTCCTGTTCCGGCGCCGTGATTACCGTGGCTGAACAGGCCCTCAAAAGCGTTCTGAGCAGCTATCATTCCCATGTTGACATCAGGAAATGCTGCAGGATCACCGACAGCAAGGTCATAGAGAGATGCTCCACAGACGATAGGTACCATTATACCGGTACCAACATCGAATCCGATGCCCCTGCCGGAAAGTTCTCTCATTACACCTGAAGCAGCCTCAAGACCGAATGCAGAGCCGCCGCTCAGCACTACGGCATTGACAGAGTTGACTGTGTTTTCGCTTCTCAGAAGATCCGTTTCCCTCGTAGCCGGACCGCCGCCCCTTACATCGACTCCGCCTACCGCACCTTCTTCACATATGATCACCGTGCAGCCCGTACCCTTTTCCTTGTTCTCCGCGTTGCCGATCTTAAATCCTTCTATGTCGGTAACACTTATGATTTTCATGCTCATAGGCCTTTCCCTTTTTGATAGTAAACTGCACTAATTTAATTGATTTTACCATATTCAGAAGCATTTTTTAATCATTTCAGCGTCAGGTTCTTCATTGCAGATGGCTCCGACAGCGAAATACACTATTCCGCTCACTATAAGACCAACGATGATCTCATGGATTCCCAATGGCAGTATCTTGACCCTGTTGAAGAATATAAATACTGCAAGTCCTGTAATCACAGATGCAAGGCAAGCCTTGCTGTTTCCCTTCTTCCAATAAAGTCCGCCTATGAGCGGCCAGAAGAAAGTCGCCTCGAGTCCGCCGAACGCGAAAAGATTGATCCATACAATGACATCAGGAGGATTGAGCGCAAGTAAGCATCCGATAATTCCAATGCACGCAGTAAGGGCAAAACTGAACTTAGGCACGTTATCATACGCGCTTTTATACTCAGGCTTTGCAGCTTCCTTGACGTCAAACGGAACTTTCTTGATGTAATGCACATAAATGTCCTTGATTATCGTAGCTGATGCCAGTATCAGCAATGAATCTATCGTTGACATGACCGCCGCAAGCGGAGCCGCCAGGAAGAATCCGGCAGCCCACGCAGGCATGTATTCCATTACTACGTATGGTATCACCTGGTCTGTGCTCGCAAGTCCTTCTTCAGGCAGCAGAGGATAAGCAAGTGTACCTGCAAGATGCATTCCTATCATCAGTATGCCGATCACTACTGTTCCGTAGATCATGGCCTTGTGCATTGACTCGGTATCTTTGAATCCCATGCATCTGACAGCTGTCTGAGGAAGCCCCAGTACAGCAATGCCGACCAGCACCCAGAAAGATATCAGGGCGCCGGGCCTCATTGCAGGAAGCTCAGCTCCGTATTCGCCTTTGCCCATGAGATCCCAGCCCGGATTGCCTGCATCCAGACTGCTTATGATATTTTCCATTCCTCCTGCCGATCTGATTACAAAGAACAGCAGCAGAAAAGTGCCGATGGTCATTACAATGCCCTGGATGGTGTCGGTAGTCACTACAGCTTTGAACCCGCCTACTGATGTATAGATTATAACTACAGTACCAAACAGTATAAGTCCCGCCCAGTATGGCAGGCCGGTAACTGTCTGCATAAGCGTAGCGCCGCCTATAAACTGTGCAATCATCTGTGTTATGAAAAACACCACCATAGCAATGCCGCAGATTATGACGACAGCGGGTGAATCATAGCGGGCTCTGAGATAGTCATTAATGGTTACAGAATTTGTCCTTCTGGCTATCATAGCGAACTTCTTTCCTAACACACCCAATGTCAGGAACGTAGCTCCTATTTGAACACCCGCGACCCAGGACCAGGACATGCCGTAGCTTGATGCCAGTCCGGGTCCTCCAAGGAAAGAGCTGGCGCTTGTATATGTGGCAACCAGAGTCATTGCAAGCACAAGCCCTCCCATGCTGCGTGAACCCGCGAAGTAGTTTGCAAGGAATCCTTTGTCAGCGTTCTCTTTAGCTGATTTTCTGCTTGCCCTTATGCCAAGCATAAGATTAATAAGCAGATAGAGTATAAGAATCAGAAGGACAGCGGCTTTCTTACTCATCGATACCGCCTCCCTCCTCCGTGTCTTCAAGGTCGAAGTTCACGAATACCTTCTTAAGCAGAAAAACCACGCCTATCACGGCTATGACGAACATTCCCGGTGTGCTGACCAGCCACCATAAAGGCAGCCCGAAAAGTCTGGCACCCGTGCCCGAAAGACCGTAGGCGAAGCCCACATTCCATAAGAAGCAGATAAGGAACAGTATCAAAGTGGCTCTCGCCTCTTTTCTGATTTGTTTTTCTTTCTGCTCCGGAGTCATCTGCACTTTCATTGTTTCTCCTTATGCATCAGTTAATAAAAAACCCGGAATACCGTTAAGCCTTTAATTGACGCCCTATCGTTAATGGATAAGGTGGGTACTTCCTGAGCCTGGCTTCTGTAGTCCTCTCATAGGAGGCTTTACATAACGCGTCCGCATCGGAATCCCTTTAAGTATGTGTAGGTTCAATTAAGAAGACTTTTACGCATATTCCAGGATTGGATACAGTATTTACCGGTTTCTGTTACTCAAGATCAAGATCGCAGTTGAAGTATACTTTCTGAACATCGTCGTTGTCCTCAAGCGATGTGATCAGCTTTGTCAGAGACTTGATGGCACTCTCATCAGTGACGTTGGCTTCCATCGAAGGAATCTGCTCGATCTCTGCCTCGAAAATCTCATATCCGGCTTCTTTGATAGCCTGATGGACATCGTTGAAAGCAGCAGGATCAGTAAGGATCTCGAAGTTGTCATCGTTTACGACCATGTCATCAGCACCCGCGTCAAGAGCTACCATCATTACCTCATCCTCGTCAAGGCCTTCGGAATCAATGATAACTACTCCCTTGCGGCTGAACATATACGATACGCAGCCCGGAGTTCCGAGATTGCCGCCGTTCTTGTCGAATACCGACCGTACGAATGAAGCAGTCCTGTTCTTGTTGTCTGTAAGCGCTTCAACGATAACAGCGACTCCGCTTGGACCGTAACCCTCAAATTGCAGCTCTTCGTATGATTCTCCGCCGAGTTCTCCGGTTCCTTTCTTGATCGCGCGGTTGATGTTGTCGTTAGGCATGCCTATGGCTTTTGCCTTGTCGATAGCTACTCTCAGCGAAGGATTGAAGTCAGGATCTCCGCCGGCCTTTGCAGCAACGATTATCTGCCTCGAATACTTGGTGAACATTGCAGAACGTTTTGAGTCCTGCGCCGATTTTCTGTTTGCAATAGTCCCGTGTCTGCCCATTGGCAGTCACCTCCTTGTTCTGATTTTTTTCTTTGCGGCCTGCAAAACCTGTCCTGCAGCCTTTTCGATTACGTTTTTATTATAGTACGATGCTTTCTCTTCTTCAAGATTCTTGAAAGCAGTGGACATCATTAGCTTTATCCTGTTGAGCTGGTTTACCGTCGAAGCGCCCGGGTCAAAGTCTATAGCAACGATATTCGCTTTCTCATCATACTGTCTGAGAGCCTTCAGCATGCCCTTGCCTGCTACATGATTTGGCAGGCAGGCAAACGGCTGCAGACAAAGTATGTTTTTGACTCCGCTGTCTATGAGATCCACCATCTCGCCGGTCAGGAGCCATCCCTCTCCGCACTGATTTCCGATGGAAATGAATCTTTCGGCATTCCTTGCGGTCTCTTCGATGCGCGGATCAGGATCGAAGCGCTTGCTGTTTCTGCAGGCCTCTCTGGAATGCTTCTTGTAAGATTCAATGAAACTCAGAAGCATCTTATTGATTGCCATGTCCTTCCATGTTCCGGAAAGGTTGTTGTAGTTGTAGACCTTGTTTATAAAGCCGTACTCAAAGAAGTCGATGAACGATGGTACGACGGCCTCTCCGCCTTCCGCTTCGATAGTCTCAACAAGATTATTGTTTGCGTTCGGATGGTATTTGACAAGGATCTCACCTACGATACCTACTCTCGGTTTTACCATGTCCTCATGTATCGGAATGCTGTCGAAATCCCTTATGATATCGTTCAGATTCTTTATGAATGTCTTTTTGTTAAGATCTCCGCAGTTTCTGACTATCTTGTCGAACCATGAATCCATGACCGACTGTGCAGAGCCTTTTTCGATCTCATAAGGTCTTATCCTGTAGAGACATTTCATCATCAGGTCTCCGTAAAGAGCGCCGTATACAAGCGAGAGAGCCAGCCTTGGAGTAATGCTGAAGCCCGGGTTGCGTTCAAGACCGACCATGTTGAACGAAATCACAGGTATCTGCTCCATGCCAAGATCTTTAAGCGCTTTTCTCAGCAGCGCTACGTAATTGCTTGCGCGGCATCCGCCTCCTGTCTGTGACATGAAAACGCCCGTCTTTGAGAGGTCGTATTCGCCCGATTTAAGAGCGTATATGATCTGCCCCAGCGTAACTATCGTCGGATAGCATGCGTCGTTGTTTACGTATCTTAGGCCTTCCTCTTCGGATTCCTTTGTTACCGCAGGCAGAAGCACGGCATTATACCCTGCTGCCTTCAGAACAGGTTCGAAGTACTGGAAATGTATCGGCGACATCTGAGGTACGAGAAGAGTGTATCCGTCGTTTCTCATCTCTCTGGTAAAGAGCTTGCGCTTATACGGCTTATTTACATTTCTCGCCTTTGTTCCGAGTTTCTGACGTTCCTCAAGAGCGGCCTTGAGTGATCTTATCCTTATCCTTGCGGCTCCGAGGTTTGCGCCTTCATCGATCTTCAGAACGGTATAGAGTTTGTCATTCTGCTGGAGCAGCTCATCTACTTCATCAGTCGTGACAGCGTCGAGTCCGCATCCGAACGAATTGAGCTGTATAACTTCGATGTCATCATTCTGTCCTGCAAAAATAGCTGCTTTATACAGTCTTGAATGATATACCCACTGGTCGAGTATGCGTACAGGCCTTGCTGTTTTGACTTTCCAGCTGACTGAGTCCTCAGACAGGACGACCATGTCCTGCTGTGTTATAAGTTCGTCTATTCCGTGGTTGATCTCAGGATCGATATGATAAGGTCTGCCGGAAAGGATTATGCCTTTCTTGCCGTGTTCTCTCATATACTCGATAGCGTCTTCTCCCGCTTTGGCTACCCTTCTCCTGTATGCCTTCTGCGCTGATCTTCCAGCAGTAAGAGCATGCTCTATCTCCAGGATGTCTGTATCGATACCAAAGAGCGAGTATTCGCGCTCATCTTTTCCGAGCCTGTAACTCCTGACAACGTTTTCAGCAGCCTCATTGTCCACGCTTCTGCTTCCGGAGAAGAACTTTGTCATCTCGCTGATGAATCTTGCGTCATTGTCATACGGCACGAACGGATGATAGAACTCCACTTCATGGTTATAGAAATAATCCGCCATGTTCTTGTCGATGACTTCAGGATAAGTCGCTACCACCGGGCAATTGAAATGGTTAGGCGCAGATTTGTCTTCCACTGCTTCGTAATTGATGGATGGATAGAATATCCTCTTTACGCCGTTCTCGACGAGCCACTTTATATGACCGTGTACCACCTTTGCCGGGTAACACGCGGTATCCGAAGAAATGGTGTCCATTCCGCTCTGATATATGTCCTTGTTTGTAGGCGGACTCAGAACGACTCTGAATCCGAGCTTTGTGAAGAACGCGTGCCAGAACGGATAGTTCTCGTACATATTAAGGACTCTAGGTATGCCTATGATGCCTCTCTTTGCGTTTTCTTCATCAAGTACAGGCCTGTTGAAGAGGAGATCGTTCTTGATCTTATAGAGATTCGGAAGCTCTGATTTTTCGGATGAAGCTCCGGCTCCCCTTTCACAGCGGTTTCCGGTGATGTACCTTCCGCCGTCTGCAAATCTGGAAATAGTCAGAAGACAATTATTTCCACACCTTCCGCATCTGGCATTCGATGTTGTAACGCTGAAGCTGTCGACTTTATCAAGCGGAAGCACACCGGAACGCTCGCCCTCGACGTAGCTGTCGCAGGCGATTATGGCTGAACCGTAGGCTCCCATGAGTCCTGAGATATCCGGTCTGATAACATTCTTCTCAAGTATGATCTCGATGCTTCTCAGAACTGCTTCGTTAAGGAAAGTACCTCCCTGAACGACAACATTAGGACCTGTTTCCGAAGGGTTGCGGAGTTTGATTACTTTATACAGAGCATTTTTTATTACTGAATATGAAAGTCCTGCGGAGATGTCCGCGATTGACGATCCTTCTTTCTGAGCCTGCTTTACCTTCGAATTCATGAAGACGGTGCATCGTGTTCCGAGATCTACAGGCTTCTGGGACTTCAGAGCCTCATGCGCGAATTCAGGCACGCTCATGCTTACCGACTTAGCATAGGTCTCTATGAATGAGCCGCATCCTGATGAACAGGCTTCATTCAGCATTATGCTGCTTATGGCTCCGTCGCGGATCTGCATGCACTTCATGTCCTGGCCGCCTATGTCAAGTATGAAACTGACTTCAGGCAGGAACTGGCTTGCCGCCTTGTAATGAGCCATAGTCTCTATCTCGCCTGCGTCTATACCGTAAGCTGCCTGTACAAGGCCTTCACCGTACCCCGTTACTACGGAACGTCCGATGTATGCTCCCTCAGGAAGGGATGTATAGATCTCCTTAAGGACCTGCCTGACGACTTCAAGAGGATCTCCCTCATTATTGCTGTAATGCTCGTAAAGAAGTTCCTTGTCCTTATTAATAAGGGCAGCCTTTGTAGTCGTAGACCCGGCGTCGATACCAAGGAATACTGCTCCCTCTGCTTTCGAGAGATCGCCTCTCGGAACAGTTGCTTTGGCATGTCTTTCTCTGAATTCAGCGAGTTCTTCTTCGCTCTCAAAGAGCGGCCTCAAATACTTGGTGTCAGATATGTCATCCGGCGCAGCGTTCTCGAGTTTGGAGATCAGGGAGTCAAGGTTTACCGGGTTCTTTTTACCGGCAAGATAAGCAGCGCCTATAGCTACAAAGAACTTGGCATTTTCCGGAAATACGACTTCATCATCAGAAAGATCAAGAGTCTCAATGAATCTTTTCCTGAGTTCGGAAAGGTATTCAAGCGGGCCGCCCAGGAACGCTACCTTACCGCCAATAGGATGGCCGCAGGCAAGACCTGAAATCATCTGATTGACGACAGCCTGGAATATTGAAGCTGCGATGTCTTCCGTCTTTGCGCCGTCATTGATCAGAGGCTGTATATCGGTCTTGGCAAAAACTCCGCAGCGCGAAGCTATAGGATAAATTATCGTATGGTTCTTTGCGGCTTCGTTGAGGCCGCCCGCGTCCGTGTTGAGAAGGACCGCCATCTGGTCAATGAAAGCGCCTGTGCCTCCTGCGCAGGTCCCGTTCATCCTCTGTTCAACGGATGATCCGTAGAACGTTATCTTAGCGTCTTCGCCGCCAAGTTCTATGGCAACATCTGTCTCAGGGATAAGTTCCTCTACAGCCCTGCTGCAGGCTATTACTTCCTGCTCGAATCTGATGCCTAAAAGATCAGCAAGCGAAAGCCCGCCGGAACCTGTGATAACAGGTCTGACGGTAATATCTCCCAATTCTTCCCTCATCTGCTTCAGGAGTTCTCCGGCCTTTTCGAACACATTGGACATATGTCTCTCGTACTTCGAATAAATGACCTTATCCGACTCGTCAAGCAGAACGAGTTTTACTGTCGTTGATCCTACGTCTATACCAAGTCTTGGCTGCATAACTCTCCTTTAAATAAATCAGTGTTCCGGGCAGACCGTAAGCCGGGTTCTGTATCTGACGATCATCCATCTTGGACTGCAGTTGCCTGCAGCCTCATGCGACATACCTAGGGCGGACACGGGCCGCGCCACAAAATGCCCTTTTTGTCTTGCTCCGGATGGGGTTTACACGGCAGCTGTGTCTCCACAGCCCCGGTGAGCTCTTACCTCACCATTTCAACCTTGCCACGGCATTACCCGTTTCGGCGGAATGTTTCTGTTGCACTTTCCCTACAGTTACCTGCGGCGGACGTTATCCGTCATCCCTGCCCTGCGGAGCCCGGACTTTCCTCATGCATAAGCACGCGATCGCCTGGTCTGCCCAAAACACTGCTATATTATATTCCTGTACATTTAGAATTCAAGAGCAAAAGATACTCAAGATCACTGCCCAATTGTTCTAACAGCGCATCGTGGTCCTTTTCGCTCTTTTTCAGATTATCCATCTCCTCTTTTATGCTGGAAATCTTCCATTCTATGCGTTTTTTCGCAAGCTCCGGATCTGCCCCGGTAAGACTTTCCGGGTACTTCCACCGGATATCTTCCTCAGGATAAGGAGGCTCCCTTAGAGTCTCAGCTGCCCTGACAGCTGTTATGATCTCGCAGGCAAACTTCCCTTCTTCTGCGAGATTTTCGCTTTCTATATCCCATCCATGAGTATACAGATAGTATCTGAGAGAACCCGAATGTTTTCTCGGCTGAAGCACAAGTCTTTTGAAGGATCTGCTCTTATCCTTATCCGCGTCGAGGATCTGTGCGATGGTATGTCCGCCGAGTCCTCCTATGATTATCTCGTCTACCTCACCTTTTCCGACAGTCTCAAGACCGTCACCGATACGGAAATCCATTGCATCGACTTTGTCCGCCAGACGTGACAGCTCAAAAGTCTCCTTTGCCTTTGCAAGCGATCCTTCACTTATATCCGACATTATGACTCGCGGTGATCTGCCGTCTCTCATTAAAAGCATAGGGACGTATCCGTGATCCGTCCCTATGTCCGCGACACTGTCGCCTTGATTCACTGCATCAGCAAGAGCATATATCCTTTTGCTTAGTCTCATTACTCCAGATAATCACGCAGTTTCTTGCTGCGGCTTGGATGTCTGAGTTTTCTGAGCGCCTTTGCCTCGATCTGTCTGATACGCTCTCTTGTTACGTTGAACTCGCGTCCTACTTCCTCCAGTGTGCGAGGGCGTCCGTCGTCAAGTCCGAACCTGAGTATCAGTACCTTCTTTTCTCTCTCGCTCAGTGTGTCGAGCACCTCGCGGAGCTGCTTCTGAAGCATCGAGTATGCGGCTGCGTCCACAGGTGAAGGGATATCCTCATCAGGAATGAAGTCGCCAAGGTGGCTGTCTTCTTCCTCACCGATAGGAGTCTCGAGAGATACAGGATCCTGGCTGATTTTTTTGATTTCTCTTACCTTCTCGACCGTGATGCCCATTTCCCTGGCGATCTCTTCGCTGGTCGGCTCACGTCCGTATTCCTGCAGAAGCTGTCTGGATATCCTGATCAGCTTATTGATGGTCTCTACCATGTGGACCGGGATGCGGATCGTCCTTGCCTGGTCGGCAATAGACCTTGTGATGGCCTGTCTGATCCACCATGTCGCGTAAGTCGAGAACTTATATCCCTTTGTGTAGTCGAATTTCTCGACAGCCTTGATAAGTCCGAGATTGCCCTCCTGAATGAGGTCAAGGAACGAAAGACCTCTGTTGAGGTATCTGCGGGCAATGCTTACAACGAGCCTTAGGTTGGATTCGCAGAGTTTCTTCTTGGCTTCTTCATCGCCCTGCTCGATCCTGATGGCGAGTTCACGCTCTTCCTCAGCTGTAAGCAGAGGCACTTTGCCTATCTCTTTGAAGTACATTCTGACCGGGTCATCGGTCGGTATGTTCTTAGCGGCATCGGTGACTTCGATCTCGCCTGAGGATTTGATCACTACGCCGCTCTTCTTTTCGTCTTCTTCGTCGTTCAGCAGATCTTCATCATCGAGCTCCATCTCGAGGATCTCATCATCATCAACGTCCTCGTCTTCCAGCTCGTTAGAGGTCGGCTCTCTGGTCTCAATGATGCTGATATTCTTGCTCTCTACCATATCGTAGATATCCTCAAGAGCGTCCTTGTCGAAGTTGGAATCGGCTATCATCGAATTGATCTCACCGTAAGTGATCTCATTTCCTGTAAGCTTTGCCGCTTCGATTATGAGATTGGCTGCTTCTTCTGTCTTCGAAAGCTCGACAAGTTCTGTGTTTTCATCGTCATCATCTGCGAAGATATTGTCGTACTCATTGAGTTTGCTTTTGATGTTTTCAGGCATTGCTTTCCTCCATAGTTATATTGATGAGATTGTCCAGTTCGATCAGGCGCTGCACGAGTCTTTCGATTTCATCGGTCCGTCCCATTTTTTCAGCGACCGCTATGTTGTTCGTGACCTCAGCCTTTTCGTCCCGGTATTTTCCTGACAGATACCCTGCCTTCGTTTCCTTGTAGAAAGCCTCATCATCGGGTCCTGTCTGTATTGATTCAAGCTGCTTTGAGAATTCAGCTTCCTCGTCAGGGTCAAGCGCTTCGAATATCTTCTCTTTGTTTATCCCGCGGCCCCCGCTCAGCCCGTCCGGGCACAGGGACTCTTCTACGAGCACTATCTTATTCGCAAGCGCGCTGCCAAAGACGATGCCATCCTCTCTGAAGCGCTTTATGTAACTCGGATCATGCATCGCGAGTATCGCGAATGCCATCTCGAATCTGTCGTAATAACCTTTATCCTGCTTTTTTCTGAGCGAATCTCTTATCGCTCTCTCCATTCCGGGGCTTGCCGGCCCCTTGTTGACCGATCTATTATTATCGCCACCAGTCTGAACGGCCATCATTATGGCGCTTTCGGATACGCCGAACTCCTCAGAAAGCTTGCGTGCGTATATATCAAGCTCTACAGGGCCCAGTTCTCTTAAGATGGGAACGACTCTTTCTATGTAATCAAGCACATCCATGTCATCGCTTAGATCGAATCCGCGCTTTGCAAGCCTCAGTTTGTAATCCGTGGCCGGCATCGCGTTGTCCGCGAGTCTGATGAACGCGTCCTTTCCGTAGGCTCTGATAAAATCGTCAGGGTCCTTACCATCTGTAACGTGCATAACACGTGGTTTTCCGCCCGCCGCGATTATCACATCTATGCCTCTCAGCGCCGCGTTTATGCCTGCGGAGTCGGAGTCATATGAAAGTACTATATTTTTGGAATATCTGCAGAGAAGTCTGGCCTGATTGATAGTCAGCGCCGTTCCCAGCGATGCGGCAACGTTCTTTACGCCATTCTGGTACAGCGAGATCATGTCCATATAGCCTTCCACTATGATGGCACGGCCTTCTCTGTCGATTTCCTTCTTTGTGAGATTGAGTCCGAAGAGATTGTTTTTCTTCAGGAATATCTCGCTTTCAGGAGAATTCAGATACTTTGGCTTTATATCCGCTATAGCTCTACCGCCAAAGCCTATGACTTTGTCCTGAGTGCTGATTATAGGAAACATCACTCTGTCGCGGAACTTGTCATACAGGCCGTTCTTACCGCTGTTTGCGAGCCCGAGCTTCAGCATGTCATCATCTGATACGCCTTCGCTTCTGAGATGGTCCACCAAAGCTGTCCCGCTTGCAGGAGCATATCCCAGTCCGAATGCTGTTATCGTTTCCTTGCTGAGCCCGCGTTTTTTAAGATACGCCAGTCCCTTGTTGCCCTTGGTGCCGAGATTATTGTAGAAGAATCTGGCGGCCTTGGCATTTATGCCGTGATATTTGTCGTAATCGATCTTCGGACCGCTGCTTCTTCTCTCCGGCAGTTTTATGCCGTTCTCAGCCGCAAGTTTTTCTACAGCCTCCATGAATGGCAGCTTGTAGTATTCCTGCACGAATCCTATGACATCCCCGGACTTTCCGCAGCCAAAGCAGTGATAGAACTGCTTGCCCTCATTCACGCTGAAAGACGGAGTCTTTTCATTGTGGAACGGGCAAAGTCCCATGTAATTTGAGCCGGACTTCTTAAGAGTGACCTCGCGTCCTATTATATCAACTATGTTGAGCTGAGCCTTCAGCTCGTCCGTGAAGTTGTCATAAGCCATGGATCACAACTGCCTCCAGCCTTGAGGAACGAATAATTTCTCATAAAGGTTGAGGGCGTATCGGTCTGTCATGCCGGAGATAAGATCCTTTACTGCTATCTCCGTACCCTCTTCCTCTTCTATCTTCTTGTAGATGCCAGGAATCTCATCGGAATGCTCAAGGTAATACCTGTACAGTGAGCTTATTATGCGCTCGACTTTGTCAAGATCCGACACTCCTCTTACATCCTGTGAATTGTAAACATTTTTGAACAGGAACGTTCTCAGTCGGTCCAGGGAATCAGCGAATACCGGTGAAAGTGATATGGAATCTTTTCCCTCGCTGTTTCTGCACAGATCGACTATGAGATTGTTGATGCGTTCCGAGTGTGTGGAACCGATTATCTCTATTTCGCGCTCAGGAAGATCATCAAAAGTGATCACGCCGCTTCTGATGGCGTCATCTATATCGTGATTGACATAGGCTATCCTGTCGCAGATCTTCACGATCTGCCCCTCAAGCGTGACCGGCCTGACAGGGCCTCTGTGGTTTAGGATGCCGTTTCTTACCTCATAAGTCAGGTTGAGGCCTCTGCGCTTAGGTGTGTCTTCTATGACATCAACTGTTCTTAGACTCTGCACATTGTGGACAAAGCCGCCCGGATGGATGTTGTTGAGGACTTTTTCGCCCACATGTCCGAACGGTGTATGTCCCAGGTCATGCCCCAGGGCTATGGCTTCTGTCAGGTCTTCGTTATAGGCGAGTATCCTTGCTGCGGTACGTGATATCTGCGATACTTCGAGAGTATGTGTCAGACGTGTCCTGTAGTGATCGCCTTCCGGTGCAAGAAATACCTGTGTCTTGTGTATCAGTCTTCTGAAAGCCTTGGAATGTACTATACGGTCTCTGTCTCTCTGGAAGTCGGTCCTGTATTCGCACTTCTCTTCATCATAGACCCTGCCCTTGGACTCAGCAGCCTTGCATGCAAGCGGAGAAAGTATCTCGTATTCTCTTTTCTCGATCGATTCCCTGTTATTCATCGATCTCCTTTGCGATCTCTGCCCCAAGCATGTCCGCTACCCTTACGTTGAATCCGTCCAGATCATAGTCAAGTGCGAGTCTGAAGTCGTAATCGGCATTCTCGCCCAGAAGCCTGGCTGCCGCTATTTCGTATCTCGCGTCCCTGACATTTGATTCCTCTCCGTTCAGCTTGTTGAACGCGTTCAGGTCGTGTACGTACCATTTGCGGAATTTGACTATCTCTTCTGCAAGGTCCGAGATGTCGGCGTCATTCATGTCTTCGAAAATAAGTCCCTCAAACGCCCTTCCTATGGACTCGACCATTATGTAAAGATCCGTTTCATTATCCGGCAGGTGATCGAGAAATCCATCGAAATACGAACCCATTTGCTCTGCCAGCATCTCCATGTCGATGTTTTTAAGCAGATCCTTTATAAGATTTTCTTCGATGAATTCGTCCTCCTCAAGAAGCGCTGCGAGATTCTCATAGTATTTGAACTCATCCGCTGAATCTATATCGAGTGCGTTGTAGAATCTGACCTTGTCCATATCAAAACGAATACTATTTCTCCTGTAAGTGTGTTAAAATATCATCAGAATTTCTGACGAAATATTATAACATACGGAGTTAACAAAATGAAGATATACGTGTTCTGCAATCTGAAAGATAAGTCGAGAGAAGCTTATGACAGATTCATTCCTCTTCTTAAGGAATTCGGCTTTGAGATAGCCGACGAGTATTCCGAGGACGTTGATCTGCTGGCCTGCATCGGAGGCGACGGCACATTCCTGAGTTTCGTGCATAAGTGCGGCTTTCCTAAAGCCCCTATTATCGGCATCAATACCGGTCATCTGGGATTCTTTCAGGAAGCCCTCCCTTCCAATCTCAAAGAGACTCTCGAGAACATCACCAAAGGTGATTATCAGCTTCAGAACATAAGTCCCGTACAGGCAAAGATAATCACGCGCAGAGGCGAATTCATGCGTACAGGACTCAACGAGATAGTCGTCAGAGGTCCTTACTCGCATGCTTCGCACTATGAGATCTCCATCGACAATACCAAGATCCAGGACTTCTCAGGGGACGGAATAATCATCTCCACCCCTGTAGGTTCAACAGCCTACAACTACTCACTGGGCGGATCTCTTGTTTCGCCGGATCTTGATGTGCTGCAGCTGACCCCTATCGCGCCCATGAGCACTAATGCCTACAGATGCTTCAAATCCAGCCTTATCCTTCCTTCGACCGAGACGATCACCATCGCCGGCACAGGAAGATGCGAAGGCGGAACGATCCTTCTGTCATTCGACGGGCGCACCCATGAATTCGGAGGAGTGCTCAGGATCGATATCACACGTTCTGATAAAGAGATCCATCTCGTCCGTACAAAGGCTTATGACCACTGGAGCCTGCTTTCCAGCAAGCTCCTGTAAGCATTTTCCAGCATTTACACAGACACAAAACAGCGCTTATACGGCGCTGTTTTTCAGTTCTTTTATCGCTTCCTTCATATCCTCCGGTATATCTGTCTTGAAGTGCACACGTTCTTTTGTCATCGGATGATCGAACTCGATGTAATAAGCATGCAGAGCCTGACGCTTTATCAGGAATGTTCCCCCTTCGTAGAGTTCGTCTCCGGCTATAGGATGGCCTATATGTGAAAGATGCACTCTTATCTGATGTGTCCTTCCGGTATGAAGTATCACTTCTACGAGTGTATGGTCGCCGTAGCATTTCGAAGGATAGCGGCCAAGCACATTGAACTCGCTGAATGCGTCCTTTCCGCCCTCATACATGACTGTCCTGCGTATGGATACCGGGTCCGGTCTTCCGACAGGTAACTCGACGGTAAAATGGTCCTCAGCAATATTCCCCTCAACAAGCGCATAGTACCTTTTTACGACCGTATTCCGTCTCATCTGAGATGAAAGTTCGTTCTGAGCGTTGGCGTTTTTGCATACGATGATCATGCCTGTGGTGTCCATGTCGATCCGGTTCGCGAACCTGACCTTGAAGGACTGATCCGTGTCTTCCATGTATTTCATCACAGCGTTGGCGATCGTATGCTCAGGATGCCCCTTTGTAGGATGGACAATGATGCCTGCCTGCTTGTTGACTATTATTATGTCTTCATCTTCGTAAACTATATCCAGAGGTATGTCCTCAGGCATGAAGTCACTGGATTCCTCCGGCAAACGCACACCAATGACATCACCGACTCCGGGCTTTATGTAGCCCGGAGTCGGTGTTCCGTTCAGATCTACCAGGGACTGATACTTCATCTTTGTCCTGAACCTTGAGGAGAACTTATAGTTTTTCCTGAGGATCTGGTTGATGGTCAGCCCTGTTTCTTCATTTGTCACAGTGTGTTCGTACTTTGCCATTTTTTAGCGCAGCTGAGCTCCGCATTTATTGCCCAGCACCTTTATGATGCCGTTCATCTTCTTATCTATCTGTTTTGAAGTCATTGTCGAATCATCATTTCCTATCTTGAGACTCAGCATGATCGACTTCTTTCCTGCCGGTATCTGCTTTCCGCGGTATTCTTCAACAAATCTGAGATCCTTGACCATGTACTTTATGGCATCTTTTATCTCAGCCCAAGTCACCGACTCATCGACCAGCAGCGAGAGATCCTGCTCTACGAGCGGATACTGCGGAAGATGTTTGAATTCATTGGTCCTTGATGGATAAGGCTGTATCACATCTGTATCGAGCTCGAATGCCGCGGCGCTCATCATCTTGATGCCTGATTCATTGAGAGCCTGTACGGAAATGAGTCCGATGGAGCCTGCTATCCTTCCGTCTTCCACGATATTGAGCCAGACTTTCTCATCCGCCCATGACGGCTTTACTTTCTGTTTGAAGGTAAACGGCTCAAAGTGGCAGTAGCTTCCCATTCCTTCGATGACTCCTTTGACCTTGAAGAACAGTTCCTTTGCGTCTTTGCCTGCAAAGCATCCTGTCAGAAGGTTGTGATGTACAGGGAGGACTTCCTCTTCTGTTGAAGGTCTGTATTCTCCCTTTTCGAATACCTGAGCAGCCTCAAAGAGTGTGAACTCTTCAAAGTATCTGCTGTTCTTGTCGATCGATTCGAGCATTCCAGGGATGAGAGACGATCTGAGTAATCCGAGTTCAGGTGCCGGCGGTGTAGCCAGCCTGATGGACTTATCCGTATCCACGCCCGCTGCATGGATGAATCTCTCGTCGATCCAAGGATATGTGAAAATCTCGTTCATGCCGCATCTGAACGCGAGATATTCTCTCAGTCTTCGGGCAAGATCTTTCTCTACCTGATTTACACAGTGATCGAACTTCACAGGAAGCGGCTGCTTCTTGAAGTACTCATATCCTATCAGTCTCGCGATATCTCCGAGGATATCATCGTGGATCGAAACGTCGCCTGTAGATCTCCATGTAGGAACGATGCAGTGATATTTCTCTCCGTCGAAGCTGACCTCATAACCGAGTCTCTTAAGGATATCCTCGATCTCAGACTGAGGCAGTACTTCTCCGAGTCTCCTGTCAAGGAAATCCTGAGTGATGTCGATCACCGCGTTCTCGGTCTTTACAGGATAATTGTCAGTAAATGCCGAGAAGATGCAGTCAGGATAGATCTCCTTGAACAGTGAAAGCGCCATTGAAACTCCGAGATCTGCTCTCTGAGTGTCGATGCCCTTCTCATATCTGAGAGCGGAATCAGTCTTCTCGTTGAAATAAGCAGTAGTACGTCTTATGCCAGGCGCTGTGAACACTGCGCATTCCAGAATAACGGAAGTAGTGTCATCCAGTACGGAATCATCCTTGCCGCCCTTGATACCCGCAAGATTCAGCGGTTTCTTTGTATCGCAGATCACGAGGTGATCATGTGTCAGTTCAAGGTCTTTCTCATCGAGAAGGAGCAGCTTCTCACCGTCATTTGCCAGTCTTACGACAATGGCGTCTCCGTCTACATGTGTGCTGTCATAAGCGTGCTGAGGAGCTCCGACCGCAAGAAGAACAAAGTTAGTGATGTCAACGAGAGCGTTGATAGGCCTCATTCCAGCGTTGGTTATAAGTGTTTTCATCCACGCCGGTGATTCCTTGACATATACGTTATCGATCTTTGTAGCTGTGAATCTGTTGCATCTTTCAGGCTCTTCGATCGTTACCGGGTATTCAGGGAGTCCCATCGGGAGTTCTGAGCTGAGCTCTTTCAAAGGAACTTTGTAGATAGCTGCAAGTTCTCTTGCGATTCCGTAATGGCCCCAGAGATCCGGTCTGTTGGACAGCGATTTGTTGTCCACTTCCAGGATCACGTCGTCCATGCCCATTACCTCGGCAACAGACTGCCCTACTTCGCACTCGATCCCGAGCTCTGTAAAGTCTACTATCTCTCTTTCATCCTTAGGGACAATAATATCTCCAAGGTAAACTTCAAGCGGAGAGCAGATCATTCCATATGATTTTTCGCCCCTGAGCTTGCTTTCCTTGATCAGAACAGGCTCGCCCTCGCCGTGCCATACTACCTCTGCGCCCGGCTTGGAAACACAGACTTTGTGGCCTGCAGTGAGGTTCGATCCTCCGCAGACGATCTGCTTTATTTCGTCTTCACCTACATCCGTCATGCATATCTTAAGAGCGTCCGCGTTAGGATGAGGTCTTACTTCCTTTATTTCTCCTACGACGATGTCGTGGAACTTGTCGGCAGTCTTGATGACTTCCTCTACCTCAACAGTTCTCATCGTGAGGTCATATGCTATCTGATCGTATGTGAGATCTTTTGGCAGATCGACATATCTGCTGATGAATTTCATCGAAATATACATAGCTTGCCTCCTTTCCTACTTGAACTGATTGAGGAATCTCAGATCCGCGCTGTGGAACAGCCTTACGTCATCGACTCCGTAACGCATCATTACCAGTCTGTCCAGACCGATGTTGGTGTAGAATCCCGTCCATACGTCCGGATCAAGGTTTGCCGCTCTAAGAACGTTAGGATGGATAACGCCGCCCGGCATTACCTCTATCCAGCCAGCCTGGTTGCAGGCCTTGCAGCCCTTGCCGCCACAGAGCAGGCACTCCATGTCGATCTCATAGCCCGGCTCAGTGAACGGGAAAAATCCTTCTCTCATCCTTACGTTGACCTTGCGTCCGAATACTTTTTCAAGGATGGTCTCTATCATTACTCTTCCGGAACTGAAAGAGATGTCCTTATCAACGATAAGAGCCTCATACTGGAAGAACGCTCTCTCATGCCGTGCGTCTGTAGTCTCATTTCTGTAAACTCTTCCCGGGTATACGAATCTCGCAGGAGCTCCGTGCTGCAGCAGATACCTTACAGAACCTCCTGTGAGGTGCGGACGGAGGCACAGCCTTTCGTTTCCGCGCTTGTCCTCTGTGCCCTCGAGCCAGTATGTATCCATAGAAGCTCTGGCAGGATGGTCTGCCGCAAAGTTCAGATTGTCAAATGCGAATTTCTCGCTTGAGATATCATCTTCACTGTAGATCTCAAAACCGAGCGATCTGAAGGCGTCGTTCAGGTCGTAGCACATCTGTGTGATAGGATGAAGAGCTCCTCCGCTTACTTCGATTCCCGGCAGAGTGAGGTCGATCTCTCCCTCAACCGCTGAAGCACTGGCGATAAGCTCTTCTGCCCTTGCCTGCAGCTTCTCCGCAAACATGTTCTTGACCTCGTTAGCCTTCATTCCGACTGATTTTCTCATTTCGGGTTCCAGTCCGCCGAGACTCTTGAGGACTTCCTGAAGCGCGCTCTTCTTTCCGGTCAGCTCCTTACGGACAGCTTCAAGAGCGTCCCTGTCAGCAGCTTCGGCTATGCGCTGGAATCCTTCTTCGCGGACTTTTTCAAGCCTGTCAAGCATTTTCTGATCCTCCTTTGCGTTTAACCATATCCTTGCCCGTATACACCTTAGGCGTCTCTTCGCCTCTCAGGACTCTCAGAGCCCCGGCGCACATGGCTTCCTGTTCTACTTCGTTCTCATATATGAATATCGGTGCTATCCATTCCGTATGCTGCCTGATGTAATCAAGCAGCTTTCTAAATCGCGTGTATCTCCCGGTGATCAGTATACCGTCCAGATCGCCTTTCAATACTGTCGCCATGGAACCGATGTATTTGACTATGTTGTATCCGAGAGCCTCCCATACCAGCCTGGCTTCTTCATCGCCATTGAGCACTCTGGCGTAGACTTCATCCGCGTCTGACGTTCCGAAGTGCGATACGAATCCGCCTGTGCCCGTACAGAGATGGCGCATCTCTTCGTATGTATGATCACGGAAGTAATCGAGCACTTCCATCAGCGGGAGCGACCCGGTGCGTGTCGCAGTGAACGGCCCTTCTCCGCCGGCTCCCTGATTGCAGTCGACCTGCCTGCCGCAGTCATGAGCGGCTATTGTTATTCCGCCGTCTATGTGCGCTACCACCAGCTTCGACTTTTTGTAGTCCATTCCATGGATCTTGCAGTGCTTCATCGCAGTGCCTCTGAGATTGAGAGCATGCGATTCTGTGCGCCTTTCTATCTCTTTGACTCCAGTCACCCTTGCGACGTCGGTATATTCGTCCACGCATATAGGGTCGACCATGAAGAGTCTTCCGCCGTACTCCTGCTGAAGTTCATATGCCAGCTGTACACCGAGTATGGACGGATGAATGGTGCGGCCTACGTTGTTCCTGATATCGTTCAGAAGCAGATCATTTACTTCGAATGTGCCGCTCGGTACCGGATAGCATCCTCCGCCCCTTCCGACAAATGCGTCTATGTTATCCATCTCGATATCGTTCTTCTCGATGAATTCCCGGATAACACTCATTCTGTAACCGAACTGGTCGTTCGGAGTCGGGAACTTATTAAGCGCTTCCGCGTCATGAGTCACGGATGTCTCCAGTATCTTGATGTTGTTTTCAAACAAAGCCAGCTTTGTCGAAGTTGATCCCGGATTTATGACAAATATGCGGTATCTGTTGTTTTTCATGGGTTTCTACCTGCAGTTATATAAAAAGCGGTGTCTCTTTCGCAGAGCCACCGCTTGCCTTCTTAGTTAAGCCATGCTCTGCCGCCGTTATTTAAAATATGCCTCCAAAATCCATAAAGAGAGGCGCAAACACGAGTGTAACAGCGACCATCAGCTTAATGACCGTACCGAGAGTCTCTGTAGCGGTTCTGTCAAAAAATCGTCCGGAGTTGTTGAACGCGAATATGACACACATCCCTGTGATGGATGCGGAGCAAGCAAAAGCGATAAGGCCGTTTACGCCTCCCAGAACGCCGCATGCAAGCGGAACGAGCAACGAGATGGCATATATAGGAAACTGGCCTCTGAGGGCTGTTATTCGCTTCTCAGGGTCATCGCTGTCGCTCAGTCTGCCTCTGAGTACCTGACTTGTAAGTCTGATAGACCTGATGATAAGTCCTGCGCAGACGAAGACGACAACGGCTCCTATCATCATGCCGGTGTATACCGAAGTGCTGAGCAGGTTAGTCGACATGTTGTTGGCTACTACAGAAAGAGCCGTGAACATTGCGACAAGCGTCACATAGCTTGCGGTCGATGAGAAAGTCTTTCCTACAGCGTCCGTCCTGGCCGAAGCGGTCAGAAGAACATCTGCAGGATTAGGGCTTTCCGCATCAGGATCCGTAAGAGACGCGATATCCGAAGCGCTCGCGGTGTTGATGGAGAACCCTCTTACAGCACAGTTGACTGCTGCCATGGCGTTAATGCCTATCGCGGCAAGGGCTATGCCGTAGAAATTTGCGAACTTATACGCGATTACCATAGCGGTCGTCGTAAGGATGGCCGGGATGATAACCGAGATCATACCTATGGAAAGGCTGTAGATCATTGACTGGGCTGCGCCGGTAGTCTTGATATCCGGCAGATACTTTCTGAAAGCGATGCCGTCAGCCGAATATGCCTTGGCTGCTTCAGCTGAAGCTATTGCGGCGGCTATGCCTACTCCCACGCAGATCGAGTAAATGTACGACTGAAGTATCCTGTTGCTGAAGTACGCGGATACCGCGATGATCACAACAGCCGCTACATAGTTGCCTGCAGTGAGACCTGCAGCAGGGTTTTTGACCACATGCCCTCTGTAGGTCATGATGCCCAGAATGGACGCTATGATGCCGGCCGCAAATACGATCAGCGGATATCTGGCAGCGGATGTAGCGGTGAAAGTCGACATAACGCCTGATGTATCAACACCTACTTCTGCAAGAAGAGCCGCCGAACATGCGCTGAGTATGTATGTCTCAACATGATCCGCTCCGCTTCCGATAAACATGCCTGAATAATCCGTAAAGTCATCGCTTTTTACGGTAAGCGAATAAGCTCCCGAAAATGCGGTACCGGATAATCCCAGACAGAACGATACGACAGAAGCTCCCAGCGCGAAGCTGGCGATGAGTTTTACCAGATGCTCCGTATCGAGGAAAAAGAACAGCACACCGAGTCCGACAAGCGCTATCGACATGACGAAAAGTCCCATGACAGCAGCGGATCTGTATGAAGTCTTAAGAGCGTTCCTTATGTCGCCCGTAACCGCGATAGATGAAGGCGCTATGCTCCCGGTCACTGCAGTTACGGAGCCGGCTAGTACCGATACAAAGCAAAGAACCGCTCCCCCTAAAAAGACAGCGGCGTTGAGGTGCCCGACAAAGAAAAACAGCGCTGCGCTTATAAGCGCCAGCATTATTACCAGGGGCACATATTGGATCGACCAGAATTCTGAATATCTGCTTTTGACTTCCGCGAAGGTATTTGCCGAAGTTTCGTTTCTTACTATGCGGCTTCTGAGCCACGATTCCAGGGAAACAGCACTCAGCAGACCCACGAGGGCGCAGACCAGAGTGATAATTTTCAGCATGTTAATTGAAAATAGCTACTATAGCCAGTGATACAACGATATATACCACGGCGCAGATTGTTGTTATTCTTGAAAGCAGTGCGTCATATCCTCTGCTCTTGCGCTTTCCGAAGAGCTGCTCTGCTCCGCCGGCGATCGAACCCGAAAGGCCGTCGCTCTTGCTCTCCTGGAGAAGAATGCTGACGATCAGCACGATGCTTGATAACAAAAGGATAACCATTAAAGCTGTATGCATAATGTCCTCCAAAATTTAATCATAAACTATAGGCGTCCGGATAATGATCCGAACGCCTAAATGTACCACGATTGGCATATGTGTGTCAATTGAAATGACTGATTTTAGAGTGAAGCAGCGTCTGTCGCGATCGAAGCGAAATCGTCTACTTTCAGGCTGGCTCCGCCGATGAGTCCGCCATTGATATCCGGCTTCTCAAGAAGCTCTTTTGCGTTCGATGCCTTCATCGATCCGCCGTAGAGGATCAGCATGCTGTCGCCTGTTGCATTGTCATAGATTCCGGAGATGACTCCTCTGATGAATGCGCACATATCTTCTGCCTGCTCAGGAGTAGCTGTCTTGCCTGTTCCGATAGCCCAGATAGGTTCATAAGCAATAACTACCTTTGCCGCTTCAGCTGCAGGGATGCCTTCGAAGTCCTCGACTACCTGTCCCGCTACGAATGTCTGCTCACTTCCCTGCTCTCTTACCTCGAGAGATTCACCGACGCAGAGAATAGGTGTGATACCTGCCTCGAGGAGGACCTTGAGCTTGAGATTGACTGTCTTGTCAGTCTCAGCAAAGTATTCTCTTCTTTCAGAGTGGCCTACGGCGCAGTATCCTACACCGAGTTCCTTGAGCATAGGTACGGAAACTTCTCCCGTAAATGCTCCGCTCTGCTCAAAGTGTACGTTCTGAGCTCCGAATCCGATGCCGCTGCCCTCAAGAGCCTTGCCCAGCTCTGAAAGAGCTGTGAACGGTGCGAGGATGCACACATCCTTTGCGTTTGGCAGATTCTTTGCCTTGATAGCCTCGGCGAATTCCTTTGCCTCAGCGATCGTCTTGTTCATTTTCCAGTTACCTGCGATTAAGAATTTTTTCATGTCTTTGCCCTTCTATTTGTCTTCAATGATAGCGATGCCAGGAAGCTCGATGCCTTCAAGGAATTCGAGACTTGCTCCGCCGCCTGTGCTTATATGTGTCATTTTGTCCGCGAGTCCGAACTTGGCTACCGCGGCAGCGCTGTCTCCGCCGCCGATAACTGTAGTAGCGTCGATCTCAGCAAGGCACTCTGCGATTGCTTTTGTTCCGACAGCGAAATTGTCCATTTCGAATACGCCCATAGGTCCGTTCCAGACTACTGTCTTTGAAGCCTTCAGAGCGTCAGTAAAGAGTTTGATGGTCTCTTCGCCGATATCCAGTCCCATTCTGTTGTCAGGGATCTCATCGATGTCGTATGTGTCATGCGGCGAGTCATTCGCGAATTCGTCTGCGCAAACAACGTCAACAGGAAGCATGAACTTTACGCCCTTTTCTGCTGCCAGTTTAAGGATGTCTGCTGCAAGATCGAGGCCTTCTTCATCAAGGAGGGATGTTCCGATCGAGTATCCCTGCGACTTGAAGAAGGTATATGCCATTCCTCCGCCAACAATAAGGATGTCCACCTTATCAAGAAGATTGGTGATCACAGGTATCTTGTCCTTGACTTTAGCTCCACCCATTACGGCAGCGAACGGTCTCTTCGGATTATTTACTGCCTCACCGAGGAACTTCAGCTCTTTCTCAATGAGAAATCCGGATACAGCCGGGATATAGTCAGCTATGCCGGTCGTCGAAGAATGTGCTCTGTGAGCAGTTCCGAATGCATCCTGAACAAAGATATCTCCAAGAGATGCTAGATCCTTCGCAAAACCAGGATCGTTCTTTGTCTCTTCAGCTCTGTATCTGACGTTCTCGATCAGCATTGCTTCTCCGGCTTTGAGGTCCGCGGCCGCTTTTCTGACGTTGTCATCAACAACAACATCGGAAGGTACAAATTTGACTTCTTTGCCGAGAAGCTCGGAAAGTCTCTTTGCTACTGGCGCAAGACTGAATTCAGGCTTAGCTTCGCCCTTTGGTCTGCCGAGGTGCGACATGAGTACGATCGAAGCACCATGATCGAGAAGATACTCGATGCTTGGGAGAGCCGCTTTGATACGGATGTCATCTGTTATGACATCTCCATCAAGCGGCACGTTGAAATCGGCTCTCATGACAGCCCTTTTACCGGCCCAATCGATGTCTCTGATTGTCTTTTTCATCTTCCAGCTCCTTTTTTATCACTTTCAAAAAAGAATTCCATACACATCAATATTAACAATCACACGTCTGTTTTACAAGGCAATCATGTTGTATTACAGTGTATTTCCGTTGAACTAAGTAAGAAGGTTTACCCTGCTTCCGTTGCCCCGGTCCTTTGTTACCACTATCTGCTTGTCAATGCGGGTCCTGAGGGCTTCTACGTGTGATATTATGCCCACAAGCTTGTCCTCATCCGCAAGTTCTGTAAGAGTGCGCATTGCCTTCTCAAGAGTCTCTGAATCGAGCGAGCCAAAGCCTTCATCGATGAACATGGTATCAAGCTTAATACCTCCTGCGGAAGCCTGCACTTCATCTGAAAGGCCGAGCGCAAGTGACAGAGAAGCCATGAAGCTCTCGCCTCCCGAAAGTGTATTCACAGGACGTTCTGTCCCGCTGTAATGATCAAGCACGTTCAGATCAAGGCCGAATTTCGACTTTTTGTTGCCTGCTTCCGTTGATCTGACAAATTCGTACTGGCCCTCAGACATCATCCTGAGCCTCAGGTTGGCGTGTCTTATGATCCTTTCAAAGTAAAATGCCTGAACATATGCCTCGAGAGTGATCTTGTCCTTGCCCGGCATATTGCCGTTCGCGGTTTTTGCCAGCGGATCGATCATTTCATGTTTTTCTCTTATCTTTTTCAGATCCGCTTCGATCTCCGCAAGTTTCCTGATGGAATTCTTTGCCGTATTCAGGTCAGATGCTACTCTTACCTTCTCATTCGTCAGGTCTTTCTTTGAAGCTTCCGCGTCTTTTTTATCCGAGAGCGCCTTTTCCTCATCTCCCGGGTCAGTGCCTGCTACCACCTTTGAGAGTTCTTCTATAGCAGTCTCGTTGGTCTGCTTATCAGATTTCGCTTTGTTGAGCTCTTCGGTTTTATCTTCGACAGCTTTTGTCATTCTGTCTATCTTATCGCCTATCTCTTTTATACGTTTTTCAGCATCCGACCTGCTTTCATATGCCAGAGATGACCTGCAGTCATCCAGTCTTGCTTCTATGCCTTTTATGTCTGCGTCCTTTTCAGCAAGCTCCTTCTCAAGTCCGCTGACCTGCTTATATGCCTCATCTATTTTGTCCTGAAGGGCTTTAAGTTCCGCTTCGGTATTGTCATTTACGGTCTTTATCTCAGCGGCTTTATCCTTAGCTGCCTTATCGGCTTTTTCTGCCATGTTCTTCTGTTCTTCAAGTTCTTCTGCCGTAGGAGCATCCTCTGCAGGAGAAGCGGGATGCGGATGTTCCTCAGAGCCGCACACCGGACACGGTTTGCCGTTTTCGAGGTCTTGCGCCAGTATGCCCGCCTGCTCCCTTAGAAATGCTGAAGACATAGACGTGTACTTTGCTGCTTCCTTCTCAGACGCGGCAATATATTCGTTCAGCAGAACGGTATTCTTTTCGCGAAGAGTGTCTGCTGCATTTTCTTTTGAATCTTTATCACTGCATGCATCCGCATATCGTGTATTTGCCTTTTCAAGTTCAGCAGCTTTATCGCTGCGTTCTTTCCCGGCTTTTTCGAGTTCGGTATTTATCTCATCAAGCTTGTCATAAGATTCCAGGTTCCCGTTCAAAAGTGCTGATTCATTTCTCATCGCATCCGCTGATTTCAGTTCAGCCTTTGCCTCATTAAGGGCTTCATCAGCTTTCCTGACGTTCTCTTCAAGCTGCGGGACCCTGCTTTTCGCGTTCTCGAGATTCCTGAAGTTGTTTTTATGATTCTCTATGAGAGCAAGTGCGGCTGTGGCTTCGCCCAGTTTCTCCTCGGCCAGCTTAAGTTCATCGTCTATCGCGGTCTGTCTGGCTTCAGAAGAATCCGCTATCTTCATCAGAAGCTCACCTATCCTGTCTGTATCCGTGCTTTCCGTCTCTTTAAGTTCATCAGCTTCAAGCGCAAGCGCTTCATCAAAGCCGCAGCTTATGTTGTTCACGAGGAACCTTATATCACGCATGCTGTTTTCATACTCTTCATCGACTGCCTTGTTCATGTCTTTGAGCATCGCGGCAAGTCTGTCATATGAAAGAGTGTTGAACAGCTTTCTGAACAGCTTCATTCTTTCATCCGTATTGGCATTCAGCAGCTTGCGGAACTCGCCCTGAGCGATCATTACGATGCTGCAGAACTGTCCTCTGTCTATACCCAGGATGTCTTTTATTTCCTCGGTAACCTTTGTTGAGCCGTCTACTACGACATCCCCGGGTTTGATAAGGCTGGCGCCTGCTGCCTGCTTTGTGAAGCCGTCACCTCTCTTTGAACGCCTGATGTATTCCGGCGTGCGGCTCACTTTGTAATGTCTTCCGTAGTACTCAAATTCAAGTTCTACGCTTGTTACTACGTCATCATCCGCATATTGCGACCTTACGGTCCTGCTGTCACGTCCGCTTCCGCTCATCTCTCCGTAGAGAGCATATGTGATGGCATCGAAAATATATGTCTTTCCCGCCCCGGTATCACCGGTGATAAGATAAAGACCGCCTTTTCCGAGGCTTTCAAGATCTATGTACGTACGGTCCTTGTAAGGGCCGAATCCTGTCATTGTCAGTTTTAAGGGTCTCATTTTTCGCTCTTGATCTTCTCTATCAACTCGTTTACGAGCTTTTTCTGTTCTTCATCCATGTGCCTGCCGTTCTGTGAGCCGTACAGATCGTCGAATATCTCAAGCGGCGATCTGCTGTCATTGCCTGAAACATCAGGCATGAATGATGCCGCTTTTGTTCTGTTATTGTCATAATCCAGGCGCATTATGTTCGGGTAGATCGCTCTGAGATCGGACATGGCGCCTATGACATCTTCCTCGTCGGTAAGGATTATCCTGTAGTAGTCATCTGTATTTATGTTTTTATAATAATTCTTATCTGTCAACTCCCTGAAGCTGCCCCTGATAACTCTCATGTCACGCTTCGGTACAAGGAAAGGTGTTTTCATATGCACCTTGCAGACACCGTTTTTCTTTTCTCCAAACTCTATGACCGTGATGGATTTGACCTGATCGGCCTCTGAAAACGAGTACTTCAGAGGCGATCCGCAATATCTTATCCTTGCGGCACCTGTCACCTGCGGTCCGTGAAGATGGCCCAGGGCTGTATAGTCGAACGGTCTGAATACTTCCTTATCGACATTATCCAGGCCGCCTATAGTGATCTCTTCCGATTCGCATCTTATAGCATCTGTTACGTACTGATGACATATAAGGACATTGCGCCCGGACTCATCCACGTCCATTCTCTTTATGGCATAACCTACAGCATCTGTAAATGTCCTTATCTCCGGTATCTCCTCTCCTTCTGCCGCTTCCGCTTCAAGTACAGTTCTGACATGAATAGGCTTAAGGAATGGCAGCATGTAAAAATTTACCTTTCCGAACTCATCTTCAAGACTGAACATGTGCGTCTTCCCATCATATCCGCCGGCAAAGTGTATCCCTCGCTTGTCCATGATGCGCGATCCGAATGAGATCCTCTCGGCGGAGTCGTGATTTCCGCTGATAATGAACAGTTCAAGGCCCATATCGGCAAGTTCGCTTATAAAGTCATCAAAAAGCTGCACCGCTTCCGCTGAGGGAGCCGGCTTATCGTAGACGTCGCCCGCTATCAGGACGGCGTCCGGTTTCTCTTCTTTGATGATATCTGCGATCTGCCTGAGTATGTATCTCTGGTCTTCTATCATTGAAAAATCGTTGACGCGTTTTCCTATATGCAGATCCGATAAATGGATAAACCTCATTTGCTTTGACCTTTCCTATGTAGATCTTTTACCATGCTGAACCATGGTTTTCCTCAAAGTATACGCACATACCTTTCAGTCCGCAGCCGGCGCAGTCAGGCTTTCTGGCATGGCAGACCTTGCGTCCGTGAAAAATGAGCAGATGATGCGCTCTTATCCACTGATCCTCAGGAAGTCTTGCCATCAATGTCTCTTCGACTTCTGCAGGATCTTTCCCGTCTGCCAGTCCTATGCGGTTGGCGACCCTGAATACATGTGTATCCACGGCTATCCTTGCCTTTCCGAAACCTTCTGCAAGTACCACATTCGCAGTCTTTCGGCCTACACCCGGCAGTTTTACGAGTTCTTCATAATCCCCCGGTACCTCGCCGCCGTAGTTTTCGGTAAGTATCTTTGAGAGTCCCACAACATTCTTTGCCTTGTTTTTATAAAGGCCTATAGTCTTTATGATCTCCTGGATGTCAAGCGGATCCGCCTTGGCCATGGCTTCGGCAGTCGGATACTTATCGAAGAGCGCGGGTGTGACTTTGTTAACGGACACGTCTGTTGTCTGTGCCGAGAGCATGACAGCCACCAGCAGCTGGAAACGCGTTCCGTGATCGAGGGCGCATGCAGCTTCAGGATGCATGCTTTCAAGTTCTGTAATTACTTCAGGTATCTTATTATCCGAAATTATCTTGCTCATCTTATTGACAATTCCTTCCGCAGGTCTATATTTAATAGTGTATACAATCCTTATAACTGTATGCAGAACATGAAATAGTATTCAGAGGTGGATCATGGACATTATTCAAGCCGATAAATCAGTTCAGCCCCTTTCAGCGGGTCTTTACGCAGAACTTCAGTCAGACATACTTTCCGGCGCCATTCCAAATAGCAGCAAGCTGACCGAGCAGGCCATCTGCAAGAAGTACAACGTCAGCAGGACTCCTGTAAGAGAAGCGTTCCGCCAGCTCGAAGCTGACGGTCTCATAGAGAACATCCCTAACCGAGGCGCTTTCGTCACAGGACTCACAAGGCGTGATATCTCAGATCTGTTTGACCTCAGAGCCCTCTTTGAGGTGCAGGCCGTTGAATGGGCCATCAAGCGCATGACCAGCGAAGACATCGACAAGCTCGCAGAGACTGTGGAATTCATGGAGTTCTATACTCTCAAGGATGATGTCGATAAGGTGCTTACCTTCAACTCGCAGTTCCACAACATAATCTATGCCGGTACCGGAAACCGCATGATACAGAAGACACTGGCCATTTATCAGACTTATCTGAAGCATTCTGCTCCGGCCAAGACATATACCGGAGATTATCTCAAGACTATACTTGAGGAACACAAGGCGATCTTTGAAGCTTTCGAGTCCAAGAACCCTGCGGCAGGCCGCAAAGCCATGGAATATCACATGGCTCAGTCCAAGCTCCGCAGGATATCAAACTACTTCTGATCATCTGAATATATGAATACGGCAGCAGCTAAGCGCTGCTGCCTTTTTTTTCAGAATAACAGGCCCAGTAACAGATTCACCAATGGAGTGATGATGTGATCGGTCACGTTCGTGAGTATCAGGGCCAGCAATATATACATGCCGTACTGATAGACCTTGTACCACCAGCTGTATCTGTCCAGTTTGAATATCTGGGTAATTATGTTCCAGCCGTCCAGCGGCGGACACGGTATCAGGTTGAAGATCATCAGTACCAGATTGATCATCACAGCGTAAAAGATGATCATGTAGATGTCGTACGCCAGATCATTTGCGCCAAAGACATTCGATTTCATCATCGCCTTTACCGGGATGGAAAGGATCACCGCAAGGATCATGTTCATGGTAACTCCCGCGATGGCAACAAAGAACTCATCCCTGCGTCTGTTTTTGTAGTAACCCGGGTCAATCTGAACAGGTTTTCCCCAGCCGAATCCCACAAGCACAAGGGTCAGGAATCCTATCCAGTCGATGTGCGCCAGCGGATTGAGCGTTACCCTTCCCTGTCTTCTCGGCGTAGGATCCCCGAGCTTATCGGAAACCCACGCGTGCGCGAATTCATGGAAGCTGAGCGCCATTATGATGCCCGGAAGCATCAGCAGTTTTGTCATTATAAGATCTGTACTCAAATCAGTCTACCTCTCGTCCTTCCAAGCTGAAAGTCTTGCTTTCAGTGATCTCGACCTTCACCTTTCTTCCCATGAGCTGTTCCGGGCTTCTGTCCGATGTGAAGTTAACAAGCTTGAAGCCGTCTGTCCTGCCCGATATCACCTTGTCATCATTGCGGCTTATGCCTTCAGCAATGACTTCATATGTCTTGCCTTTATACTCCTGATTCTTTTTTAGGCTGATCTCGTTCATCACGTCCACCAGTCTGTCGAATCTCTCGTGGCAGACCTCATCAGGCACCTGGTCCTCGAATTTTGCTGCCGGAGTGCCCTCTCTAGGCGAATAAATGAATGTGAAAGCCGAATCGTATTCGACCTTTCTTGCTATATCCAGTGTCTGCTCAAAGTCCTCATCAGTCTCGCCGGGGAAACCGACTATCACATCGGTCGATATAGTGATGTCAGGGGCCGTCTTTCTCAGCTTCTCAACTATCTTCAGGTACGATTCCCTGTCGTAATGCCGGTTCATGCGCTTCAGTATCCTGTCGCTTCCCGACTGTACGGGCAGATGGATGTTGTGACACAGCTTATCGCAGGTCCTGAAGCAATCTATCATCTCATCAGAAATATCCTTAGGATGCGATGTCATGAATCTTATGCGTTCTATGCCGTCTATCTCATTGACCGCTTTAATAAGATCAGCGAAGCTGTTGCCTGCTGCGTCCCTGTAAGAGTCGACATTCTGGCCAAGGAGCATTACCTCCACGACACCGTCAGCAGCCAGTCTTTTTATCTCATCACAGACGTCGCTCAGCATGCGGCTCTTTTCACGGCCTCTGGTATACGGCACTATGCAGTATGTGCAGAAATTATTGCAGCCGTAAGTGATATTGACCAATGCTTTGTGGCGATGCATCCTTACAGGCTTCATATCCGCTTCGCTGTTATCCGGGTTATTATCGACTATTGCGCGCATGCGGCGGCCTGTCTTCAGTCTCTCTTCAAGAAGCGCCGGGAATTCAGCGATATTCTGTGTACCGAAAACAATGTCGACCCATGAGAATCTTTTGTTGATCTCTTCGACGACCCTCGGCTGCTGCGGCATGCAGCCGCATACGCACAGAACAAAGTCAGGACGGCTCTTTTTTATCTTCTTGAACTGTCCCAGGGTGCCGAAGAACCTCTTGTCGGCATTGTCTCTTACGCTGCATGTATTTATAACTGTCACATCGGCTTTGTAAGGATCATCGGCATGTTCATATCCCATCGCCTCAAGAAGACCGGCGATGTTTTCAGAGTCATGCTCATTCATCTGGCAGCCGTATGTGATTATATGATATTTTCTCATTTACGCTCGTCTTTCTTGTCTCTCGACATGAGCATGCTTACAGCTACCTCAGGAGTTATCTTTCCCTTGAGAACAGCCTGCGTAGCCTTGCAGACAGGCATCTCCACATCGAGTTTTTTTGCAAGATCACAGACAGCATCGGCTGTGTAGTATCCTTCTACGACTGAACCTACTCTTTCGACCGCTTCCTTAGCTTCAAGGCCTAGGCCTATCAGAAGACCGCATCGTCTGTTGCGGGAGAGATTCGTGGAGCATGTTACGATAAGATCACCTATGCCCGAGAGTCCCGAGAATGTCTCAGGATCTGCGCCAAGTTTGTCTCCCAGTCTCTTTATTTCATGTATGGAACGTGTCATAAGCGCTGCTCTCGCGTTATTTCCGAGTTTCATTCCGTCGGAGATGCCGGTGGCTATCGCTATAACGTTCTTTACCGCTCCCGCGATTTCAACGCCTACTACATCATCCTGTGTATAAACGCGCAGCTGCTCTGACATGAAAGTATCCTGGATCAGGCGCGCAGCCTCAGCATCCTTTGAAGCCGCAACTATGCCTGCAGGAGTGTTCCTGACTATCTCTTCCGCGTGCGTCGGGCCTGAAAGAGCTACATATCTTGCTGAAGGGATCGTTTCCTCAGCAACTTCGCTCATCCTCTTGAGGGTCTTCTTTTCGATTCCCTTGGCAAGGTTGACCACAACAGCACCTTCTTCAAGATACTGGGCGGCCTTGGAAGATACCTGACGGAACTTCTGAGCCGGCACAGCGAACACTACTATTTCCTTGCCCCTCAGAGCGTTGCGGATATTGTTTGTATATTTGATCCTGTCGCTGAGTATGACATACGGCAGGTATCTGTCGTTCATGCGTGTCTCTTTCATCGCGTCTAAAGCTGCCTTGTTACGGCCGTACAGAGTAACGTCATGTCCGTTATATACCAGCAGATTGGCCATGGCGGTTCCAAACGAGCCGCTTCCGACTACCGCGATCTTATGAGCCTTGTCTCCCAGATCAGGGATCTCCGTACCTGCATAATAATCCATTGGTTCCGGCTCTGGTCTTGATGCGTCGCTTTGCTGAGCGTCGACAAGGGACGGTTCCTTGGTAGCGTCGGCTGCTATCGGAGATTCGCCGATCGAAAGATCCTCGAATTCCTGATCGCTTGCTTTGAGTTTTGACTTCTCTTCCGCTGAGAGCGGCTTGCCCTGAAGACTCGCGTCAAGAACCGTTTCTGCTTCCGCGGATACAGTATCTTGTGCCTTATCTTTTCCGCCGATGGTAAGTTTTTCTTCCTCGCCCTTGGCGATCCTCTTGATATTTGCCAGGTGCATTATCAGCAGGAATACCGCGGCGCCTATCGCGAAGTAAAGATATTCCGGCTCATAAAGCCATATGGCAACAGGATAAGCGATAGCTGCGAATATCGAGGCTACGGACATGCGTCTTGTGATCAGGAAGAATACTCCTGCGACTATCAGAGCTGCTATAGCGCTGAGCCAGTTGAGAGCAAGAGCAGCACCGAAAGAGGCAGCGACGCCTTTTCCTCCCTTGAAGCCCCATGCCGCAGGGAAGCAGTGGCCTATTACAACGGCTCCGAACGCCACCATGGCACCCGGGTCATCGCCAAAGTTGTAGCCTATCCTTACGGCTATGAATGCTTTCAGTACGTCCACAATGAAGACCGTTATACCCGCGGCAAGTCCCATGACTCTTATGGTGTTGGTCATTCCTGCATTGCCGCTGCCTTCCTTGCGTATGTCTATGCCCTTTAACTTACCCAAAATGATGGCCGGGTTTATATTACCCAGGGCATATGCAGCCAATCCTATGATTATGAGTCTTGTAATCTCTGAGCTGCTCATCTCCGTTCTCCTCTCTTTTCGTTCCAGACGAATTTGATCGATGTGCCTTCAAAATCGAAAGCTTCTCTTATTTTGTTCTCAAGATATCTCGCGTACGAGAAATGCATGAGTTCTCTGTCGTTTATGCTGAATGAGAACAGCGGCGGCTTGGTACCGATCTGCGTCGCGTAGTAGATCTTGAGCCTGCGTCCCTTGTCCGAAGGCGGCTGTCTCATCATTGTGGCATCCTCGATTATGCTGTTGAGTTTGCCTGTGGTTATTCGGATCGCTCTGGCGTCCGCTATGCGCGAGCATCTGTCTATGATGTCGAATATCCTAACCTTGTTCAGCACCGAAGTGAAGATGACGGGAGCGTATGACGCAAACAGCAGTTCCGACTTGATCTTGCGTTCGTAGTCGCGCATAGTGTTGGTCTCCTTCTCTATGAGATCCCACTTGTTGACGACTACCAGAAGCCCCTTTCCGGCTTCATGGGCATAGCCCGCGATCTTCTTATCCTGCTCTGTCAGGCCCTCAGCCGCGTCTATCATCAGTACGCATATGTCACAGCGTTCTATCGCAGCTATTGCCCTCAGGATGCTGAACTTTTCTATTGAGTCGTTGACCTTGCTCTTTTTGCGCAGGCCGGCTGTATCAATGAGAGTGTATTCCCTGCCCTTGTAGCTGAACGGCGTGTCTATGGTGTCGCGGGTAGTGCCCGCTATAGGTGATACGATGACTCTGTTCTGCTTTGTAAGGGCGTTAACGAGCGATGACTTGCCGACATTAGGCTTGCCGATCACCGCGATGTGTATGCTCTCGTCGTATCCGCCGAAAGAATCCTCCGGGAATCCGTCTACTATGCGGTCCAAAAGGTCTCCGATATTGGTCATGTTTGCCGCGCTTATGGCGATTGGCTCTCCAAATCCGAGCTCGTAGAAGTCATATGATGCCTCATAGGCCTTCGACGGAGCGTCAACCTTGTTGACTACAAGTATGACTTCCTTGCCGGTACGGCGGAGAAGATCAGCAACCTCGCTGTCGGCGTTGGTGAGACCGTCCTTTCCGTCTACCATAAAGATGATGACATCCGCCATGTCCATGGCGGTCACTGCCTGGTCCCTCATCTGCGACAGAATGGTATCATCGGTCCTTACTTCGATACCGCCGGTGTCTATGACTCCGAATTCCTTGCCGTTCCAGTCTGTCTCGGCATAAATACGGTCACGGGTAACACCAGGCACGTCTTCCACTATGGCGCGCCTTTCGCCTATCAGCCTGTTAAAGAGTGTCGACTTGCCGACATTAGGTCTGCCGACTATCGCAAGAATTGGCTTACTCATCGAATATGCCCTCCACGAAATCGTGCGCGTTGAACGGCACAAGGTCTTCCATCTTTTCACCCACGCCTATGAACTTTATCGGCATGTCGAATTCATCAGTTACTGTGATGGAAATGCCTCCGCGGGCAGTTCCGTCCATTTTTGTGAGTATGATACCCGTTATCTCGGAGATGCCGTTGAACTCTTCTGCCTGGTTCACGGCATTCTTGCCGGTAGTGGCATCAAGCACAAGGATGTTCTCTCTTGCTGCCTCAGGCCACTCCCTTGAGATGACCTTGCTCATCTTCTCCAGCTCTTTCATGAGGTTCACTTTATTCTGGAGTCTGCCGGCGGTATCGCATATGAGCACATCCACGTTATTTGCTTTCGCGGACTGTATTGCATCATAGATAACAGCCGTAGGATCCGCGCCTTCCTCGCGCTTTATGACCCTTACACCTACTCTGTCGCCCCACAGCTGCAGCTGTTCTGCCGCTGCGGCACGGAAAGTATCTGCTGCCGCAAGCATCACGTTCTTGCCCTTCTGTTTATACATGTGGGCCAGTTTCGCGATCGAAGTAGTCTTGCCGCCGCCGTTTATTCCTATCATCAGGATTATGAGCGGGTACTCCTCTGTCATGAGGTTTCGCTCACCCTTGTCCATGATCTCTTCAAGGATACGGGAGAGTTCTTTTTTGATCTCGCGCTCTCTGGTGATGTATTTATAGTTGATGGCCTTGTTGAGTTCTTCGATTATCTTGCTTGAAGTCTCGATGCCGACATCAGCCATTACAAGAGACTCCTCGAGCTGATCGAGGAACTCCGGACCCAGTTCCGGATTGTCGTAGACCGCCATTGTAATGGAGTCTATGAATTTGCGGAATGCGTTTTTCTTTTCAAAAAGTGCCATTATTTCTCCTTATTCGAGGCCCTCAGCGTCGAATTCATCGCCCAGCCTGAGCGACAGCATGCGTGAGATGCCCTGCTCAGGCATAGTCACGCCGTAGAGTACGTCTGCGTGTTCCATGGTCGCCTTCTGGTGAGTTATGAGGGCAAACTGTATGTTTTCGAAATTTTTGAGGTAATCCGAGAACCTCCCGATATTCACTTCGTCCAAAGCTGCCTCTACCTCGTCAAGTATGACGAAAGGTGTAGGTTTTGCCTTCAGGACCGCAAACATCAGCGCTATCGCTGTCAGCGTCTTCTCACCGCCGGAAAGCAGATTGATGTTCTTGAGCTTCTTGCCCGGTGGCTGGGCTGTGATCTCGATGCCGGACTCAAGCGGTTTTGTTTCATCTTCAAGTCTCAGCTCCGCGTAGCCGCCTCCGAAGAGTTCTCTGAAAGATTCTTCAAAATTGACAACGACACGGTCGAAATTTTCTTTGAACTTGGTTTTGATGGTCTTGTCCATGTTGGTGATGATCTCGTTGAGCTCAGCCATGGCCTTTGTAAGGTCGGCCTCCTGCACCGTCATGAACTCATATCTCTTGCTGACTGCCTTGTACTCCTCGATGGCGCCTATATTTACATCACCTATCTCGGCAAGACGCAGCTTTATCTCTCTCGATTCACGATTGCCCGCTGTAATCGCGAAGTTTTCATCTCTCATGTCGAGAGCCTCAGCGTACGACACCTCGAATTCATCCCAGAGCTTGTCTTTCTGGGTATCGAGCAGTGTTTCGTTCTTGGCTGTCCTGATCTCGAGTCTGTAGCGCTCGTCACGGACGGATTCCAGAGTCTCTCTGTCCTTCTTCTGAGCCGCAAGAAGTTCGTCGCTCCTTGCTCTGCCTTCCTCGAGTCTTGCGCTTATATCAGCGATCTTCTCCTCGAGTTCAGCCTTCTCCCGGCTGAGAGCGCGCTCAAGTCCGCCGGACTTCTCACCGGTCGCGGAGAGCTTGTCCCTGTCAGCGGTCAGCTGCTCGCGAGCCGCTGTATTGTCTTCTACCGCAGCCTCCAGTTCTGTAACGACGTCTCTGACTCGCTCTATCATCTCGTTGTTGGCAAAGATCCTGGATTCGCTTTCTCCGATCTTTACTCTCAGAGCTACTATGCGCTCATTGTCCTCTTCGATGACAGGCTTCATAGCCTCGGCTTCCTTCATCAGCTCATCCGCCTTTGCTTCTGCCTCGGCATACTCTTTCTCAGCTTCGTCGATGCTCTTTCTGTGGTCTTCGATCATGCTGTCGGCTCTCGCGATATCCGAATCGAGAGTCTCCATGTTTGATCTGAACCTCTCGGCTGCGCCTTCATCCTCTTTGACAAGGGATTCAGCGTGTTCTTTGTCAGCTCTGAGAACGTTGCCTTCGATATCGAGCTCTGTGATCTGGGCACGCAGGCTGTCTCTTTCTGCCCTGAGTGCTGTCCTCTCGGAATCGAGCTTGTCCTTGGATGCATTGAGTTCAGCTGTTTTAGCGGCGTACTGCTCGATCTTTCCCTTGAGAGTGTTTATCTCGTTCTTTCTGTCAAGCAGATTGGCCGTTCTGTTTCTGTATCTTCCGCCTGTGATAGCTCCATAGGCGTTTATGACTTCACCTTCTCTTGTGACTACCCTGAAGCCGCCTATATCCTTCTTGGAGATACGGATGGCCTTCTGCATATCCTCAGCGATGATGACCCTGCAAAGAAGATAATCGGCTATCTCTCTATAGCGGTCATCACATCTGACCATGTCCGATGCTATGCCGATATAGCCGTCGGCGTTCTTTACATCAGGAGAAACAGCGATCCTGTCAGCTTTTACAGACTTTACAGGCAGGAATGTCACTCTTCCGGCTCCCGTCTCCTTGAGCCAGTCGATCGTCTTTGTTGCCGATTCATCATCTTCACATACGATATTCTGCAGAGAATTGCCCAGAGCGGTCTCTATGGCAGTTTCATATCCCAGAGGAACATCGATGATGTCTGAAACCGTGCCTATCATGCCTCTTCGGCCTGCGTTCATGACCGATCTGACCGCGTTGTTGTATCCTTCATAGTTGGCTTCCATCTCTTCGATGGTGCTGCGGCGCGCTATGGCCTGATTTGCCCTTACCGATGTCTCATCAATTTCTTTAATGGTCTTTTCGATCTTTGAAGCAACGGTAACAATGTTATCGGTAACTAAGTCGAGTTTATATTTTTTACCCTTGAGCTGGGCCTCGTTCTCAGCGATTTTCTTCTCTATGGCCCTGAGGTTTTCTTTGTTTTCCGCATCCGTTTTGTCTTTGGTCTCGAATTCGTCCGTAAGACTGTCCTTGCGTTCCTCAAGAGTGTTCTTATAGTTGCTCAGGGTCTTGATCTCAGCATTTCTGGTAACATTCTGATTGTTGATGTCTATCAGCCTGCTCTTGATCTCCTCTGTCTCCATTGCAATGGAAGATGCTTTGCGGCTGTCATCGTTCATTTTTAGGATAGCGTCCTGCAGCTCAGCCCTGATCTTTTCGACATCGTTGTCCATGGACTTCTCGCCTTCTTCAAGCTTGGCGAGTTCAGCCCTTTCAGCTTCGAGCCTCTCACTGTCGGCTTTGAGTTCTTCGTCGAGTCTTGTCAGTTCTTTTTCTATGTTGATCAGGCGCTCCTTATTGAGCTTTCCTCCGCTGGTAATATCCGCAAGATCATCTATGGTCTTGAGGAGCTTAGCGTTAAGATCCGAATGCTCGTCGTTGAGATCGGCTTCCGTATCTCTGACGGTCTCCAGTTCTTCTTCCGTGGCGCTGAGTCTTTCGGCTGTTTCATCAAGCTTTGTCTGGAGATCCTCCAGTTCTTCCTTGCCTTCCCTTACGTTGACCTCAAGATTGTCAAGGTTGTGCAGGATTATATTGATGCCAAGGGTCTTGTATCTGTCCCTGAGTCCGATGTACTCCGTGGCCTTCTCGGAATCTTCTCTGAGCCCGTCTATACGGCTCTCGATCTCCGCGATGATGTCTCTTACGCGGTCGAGGTCTATCGTAGCTGCCTTGAGTTTGTTCTCAGCTTCCGTCTTGCGGCTCTTATAGAGCACGACTCCGGCTGCTTCTTCAAATATCTGCCTTCTGTTCTCAGGCTTTGTGCTGACTATATCGGCGATCTTTCCCTGTCCGATGATTGAGTATCCTTCAACACCGATGCCCGTATCCATGAAAAGCTCACGGATGTCCCTGAGTCTGCACGGATTGCCGTTGATGAGGTATTCGCTTTCGCCGGATCTGAACATGCGCCTTGTTACGGCGACTTCGCTGTACTCGAGAGGCAGTATCCCGCCTGAATTGTCAATGACAAGAGTGACCTCGGCCATGCCCTTAGGCTTTCTGGTCGCGGTGCCTGCAAATATGACATCCTGCATCTTTGAGCCGCGGAGCTGCTTGGAACTCTGCTCGCCAAGCACCCATCTAAGAGCGTCAGAGATATTGCTCTTTCCGCTTCCGTTCGGACCTATGATGCAGGTCACACCGTCATTCAGTTCTATCGTCACAGGGTCTGCAAATGATTTGAAACCCTGCATCTCTATCCTTTTGAAATACACTTAGCTATACTCCCTTCGAAAGCGCGTCTTCCGCGGCTGCCTGCTCGGCCTTGGCTTTGCTTTGCCCTGTGCCGGAGCCTGCAGTCCTGCCGTTTATCAGCACTTCTATAGTAAATACTTTATTGTGGTCCGGACCGGATTCAGCAACCATGCGGTATTCGATCCTGACGTTATGATCTGTTTCCTGGAGCTTCTCCTGAAGTCTTGTCTTGTAGTCCTTGTTGAGCTTTCCTTCCGCTCCGAGCTTTATCTTGTCCTTAAGCAGCCTGAGTATGACCTCCCTGCCCGCGTCATAGCCGCCGTCAAGTATGATAGAGCCTATGAGCGCTTCAAACGCGTCGGCCAGTATCGAGGCTTTCTCTCTGCCGCCGCTCGATTCTTCTCCTCTTCCGAGGTAGAGAAATTCCCCAAGTCCCATTTCCGCTGCGGCCTCAGCGAGCGAAGACTCGCATACCACATCCGCACGGCACCTCGAGAGCTTACCCTCATGGGCAGATCCCATGATGTCAAAGAGCTCAGCTCCTACAACCGCGTCTACATAGGCATCACCTATGAACTCGAGCCTCTCGTTGTTGTGCTCATAGCCCAGCTTCTGCTCGGAAGCGTAAGAACTGTGAGTCAGAGCGTTCTTAAGGAGCTTCTCATTTTTGAAGCGGTAGCCTGTGACCTCATACAGTTTTTCAAAGCTCTTGGCCCTGGCCATCATTCTTCTCCCTTACCGGTAAGCGCGTCTATGCTGCCGACCGCTTCCGCTATCATGCCGGTAATGTCATTGTCGACATAGTCGACAGCCCTGTGTATGGCATAATAGACTTCCGTAGCTTTGGAGTTGCCGTGGATCTTCAGCACTGAGCCTTTGAGGCCGAGTATAGGCGCTCCGCCGGCGTCTGAGTAATCGAAGACTTCCTTGATCTCCTTGATCTTGCTGTATGCCAGCATAGCGCCGGCCTTGGCTACGATGCCCTCAGTCAGCTTTCTCTTGAACTCTCTCATTATGGCAAGACTCATGCCTTCGCTGCTCTTAAGGTATACGTTGCCGCTGAATCCGTCGGTGACTACAACGTCAGTCTCACCGAAAATGACGTCACGGGCCTCGATATTGCCCTGGAAGTTTATATCTGCCTCCTTAAGCAGGTTGAATGCTGTCTTGTGGAGATCATCTCCCTTGCCTTCTTCGGCTCCGATGTTAAGAAGCCTAACGACCGGACTCTCGTTCCCCGTGATGCCGCGAACGAAAATGCTTCCCATGATACCGTACTGATAAAGGTATTCAGGCTTGGCTTCAACACTTGCGCCGCAGTCCAGGAGCAATGTGACTCCTTCTTTGCCCGCGCGAGGGAACCATGCCGCGATGGCAGGCCTTTTGATGCCCTTTATCCTTCCCAGTGTGAACAGTCCTCCTGCGAGAAGCGCGCCCGTGCTTCCTCCGGAAACAAAGACGTCTCCCTCACCGTCCTTGAGCATGTTCATGCCCTTGACTATGGTGGAGTCTTTCTTCTTTCTGACTGCCATTGCCGGGAACTCCTCGTTAGAGATCACCTCTGTGGCATTTACGATCTCGATGTTATCGCCTTTCCACCTGTTGGCCTTCAGCTGCTTGCGGATCTCGTCCTCCGGTCCGAGTATAACGACCGTCTCGCTGATCTCAGATGCGGCTTTCACAGCCCCCTTTACGATCTCTTCAGGCGCGTAATCGCCGCCCATGCCGTCAATAAGTATTCTCATATTACCCTCTCTTTATCCGGCATGCCTGCGTCTGAGCTGCCCGCATGCCGCATCAATATCTTTTCCAAGCGTGCGCCGTACAGTTACGGCCACGCCGTTTTTCTCCAGTATGTCTTTGAATCTCTTTACGCTATTGCCGTTTGCCGTCTTGTACGATCTGCCCTCCACTTCGTTCAGCGGTATCAGGTTCACATGAGTGAGCCAGCCTTTAAGACGTCCTGCGAGTTCTTCCGCGCAAGCGGCTGAATCATTGAATCCGTCTATAACGGCATATTCGAAGGTTATCCTCCGTCCCGTGATCTCTGTGTATTCCCTGCAGGCCTCCAGCAGATCGTCATAGCTGTATTTCTTCGCGACCGGCATGGACATCTGCCTTATTTCCTGATTCGGAGCGTGAAGCGACACCGCCAGATTGACTTGCGGAAAATCCGCTGCGAAGGCTCTTATCTTAGGGATTATGCCGCAGGTGGAGACTGTGATGTTGCGCAGCCCGAGCCCATAGCCCTTGCTTTCGTGTATCAGGCGTATGAATCGCGAGACTTCTTCGTAGTTGTCGAAAGGTTCACCCATTCCCATTATCACGACGTGGCCTATGTCGCTTCCGGTCAGCTTTCTCATCGCAAGGACCTGCCCCAGCATCTCGCCGCCTGTAAGGCTTCTGTCAAGGCCCTCCATTGTGGACGCGCAGAACGTGCATCCCATGCGGCAGCCGGACTGTGAGGAGATGCAGATCGAGTTTCCGTATTCATATTTCATGAACACGGACTCGACTTCTGTACCGTCCATGAAGCGGAACAGGCACTTGACCGTGCCGTCCTTTGCTTCCTGCGTCCTTACTGCTTCAGGCAGACCGATGCTGTACTCAGCTTCCAGCTTTTCGCGAAGGCTTTTAGGCACATTGGTCATCTCATCGTATGAGGCAGCTCCTTTTGAAAGCCAGCCGAATACCTGAGCCGCCCTGAACTTCTGCTCACCAAGACCGGTCACTATGTCCCCGAGTTCTCCGGGCGTGAAGTTCAGTATGTTTTTTCTGACCTCTGCCTCCTGCATATTGCATCAGATCCTTTCGACCGCGAGTCCTGTCTTGTGTCCATTGATGTCGAACTCAGGCAGGTCTTTCTTCACGATGATGTCAGTCGCTATGGTCTCATCCATGATGAAGTCCTTCGCTTCTTCCACCGCAGCGCTGATCTCATCGTCTGCGTCCATGAAGATCTTTATCTCGTCCATCATTTCAAAGTCAGCCTGCTTTCTCAGCTGCTGGATCTTGGAAATGACCTCTCGTACATAACCCTGCTTGATGAGCTCAGGCGTAAGAGTTGTGTCGAGGATGACGAACACGTTGTTGTCCATTCCGACGACGAATCCTTCCTTTGAGGATATCCTGACATCTACGAGGTCTTCAGTGATCTCATACTCTTCTCCGCCCAGTGTCATCATGACCGGACCGTCCGTGAGCGCGGCTATCATTTCCTTGGCGTTGATCTTTGACAGGTTGGCGCCAAAGTCCTTTACGTTCTTGCCGAGTATCGGACCTGCAGCTCTGAAGTTAGGCTTGATGCTGAATTCCATGTACTTGTCGAGATCGTCCTCAAACTGTACCTCATGTACGTTCAGCTCTTCCTTGATGAGGTCCGTAAGGTCTCCGATAACATCTCTGTAGCTTCCGTCGACGATGACTTTGCTGAGAGGCTGACGAACCTTGAGCTTCTCCTGTTCTCTTGTGCTTCTTCCGAGGTTTACGAGAACCTTTACTAGGTCCATCCTCTCCTCTGTCCTGTCATCAATGAGGCTTTCATCAGCTTCAGGATAGTAAGCTGTATGGACTGTTGTCTCGCCGGTAAGCTTTGTATAGATCTCATCCGAGATGAACGGCGCTATAGGAGCCATCATTCTTGCTACGCCTGTAAGGACTTCATAAGTCGTTGCGTAAGCAGCTCTCTTGTCGACGCTCATTCCGTTGCCTTCGCCCTCAGCGAAGAATCTTCTTCTTGCTCTTCTGATATACCAGTTGGAGAGGTCTCCGTCGATGAACTCGCCTATCGCTCTTACGGTCCTCATGTGATCATACTCGTCCATGGCCTCGGTCGTGGCCTTGATGAGCCTGTTGTATTTTGAGATTATCCATCTGTCGAGTTCCGGTCTTTCACTGTAAGGAACATCGAGATGGCTGAGTTCTACCTTGTCGATATTCGCATACAGGCAGAAGAAATTGTATGTATTTCTGAGAGTGCTGAATACCTTGCTGATGACCTCTCTGATGCCGTCCTCGTCAAACTTAGTCGGAGTCCATGCAGGTGATCCGTATACCAGATACCATCTGAGAGCGTCGGCTCCGTACTTCTCCATCATCTCAAACGGATTAACGGTATTGCCTACGTGCTTCGACATCTTCTTTCCGAATCTGTCAAGGATAAGGTCATTTACCAGAACGTTCCTGTAAGGGGCGCAGCCCTTTACGATCGTGGAAATAGCCATAAGCGAGTAGAACCATCCTCTTGTCTGGTCGATTCCCTCACAGATGAAGTCAGCCGGGAAGAGTTCATCATCGAATCTGTCAGTGTTCTCGAATGGGTAATGCCACTGTGCGAAAGGCATGGCTCCTGAGTCGAACCAGCAGTCCATGACCTCCGGTATCCTGTGCATGCTCTTGCCGCACTTTGGACATTTGATAGTGATATCATCCACATACGGTCTGTGGAGCTCGATACTCATGTCGATATCCTGCTCTGCATCCGCTATCAGCTGCTCGCGTGAACCTACACAGTGAAGATGTCCGCATTCACACTTCCAGACAGGGATAGGAGTTCCCCAGTATCTGGATCTTGAGATCGCCCAGTCCTTGACATCCTCAAGCCAGTTTCCGAATCTCTTCTCGCCTACATATGGCGGATACCAGTTGACCGTATTGTTGTTTGCTACCAGCTGGTCCTTGAGCTTGGTCATCTCGATATACCACGACTTGTTTGCGTAGTAAACGAGCGGTGTTCCGCAGCGCCAGCAGTGCGGATATGCGTGCTCCATCTTCTGCTTTGCATAGATTTTGTCGTCCTGAGCCAGATACTTGATGATATCTACATCGAGTCCGTCTTCCATGACGAATCTGCCCGCCCAAGGTGTCTCTGTATAACAGCCTCTCTCGTCTACCGGCTGAAGCACCGGCAGATTGTACTTGCGGCCGCAGTTATAGTCGTCTTCACCAAAGGCCGGAGCCGTGTGTACGATTCCCGTACCGTCTTCCGTACTGACATAGTCCATGCATGTTACTATGAATGCGTTCTTGCTGTCTTCGACCTTGCAGAACGGTTCGATCTGCTCGTAGGTCCAGAACTCCATGTCGCTGCCCTTGACCTTTTCAACAACTTCGTATTCTTCGCCTGCCAGCACCTTGTCCGCGAGAGCCTCGGCTACCCAAAGCAGATTGCCCTTGTTCTCACCGTCCTTCATGCGGCACTTGACATAATCGACGTCAGGGCCGACTGTGAGCGCTACGTTTGAAGCCAGCGTCCAAGGCGTGGTCGTCCACGCCAGGAAGTACTCGTTGTCATGGTTGACGCCTGTTCTTCTGAACTTGCATGTCAGCGTGTTTACCTTGATGTCCTTGTAGCCCTGTGCTACCTCGTGCGAAGCGAGTCCCGTTCCGCAGCGCGGGCAGTACGGCAGGATCTTATATCCTTCGTAAACAAGTCCTTTATCGAATGCGTTCTTGATGATCCACCAGCCAGTCTCGATATAGTCGTTTTTGTATGTGATGTACGGATCTTCCATGTCCGCCATGTAGGCCATCTTTTCTGACATGTCTGTCCACATCTGAGTGTACTTGAATACAGATTCACGGCACTTCTCGTTGAACTCCTTGATTCCATACTTCTCTATGTTCTGCTTGCCGCTGAAACCGAGTTCTTTCTCTACTTCGATCTCAACAGGCAGTCCGTGAGTATCCCAGCCGCCTTTACGCTTTACCTGGAAGCCTTTCATCGTCTTGTATCTGTTGATGGAGTCCTTGAGAGTCCTTGCCATCATATGATGGATGCCCGGCTTTCCGTTGGCTGTCGGCGGTCCCTCATAGAACACAAATGAAGGAGCTCCTTCTCTGGCCTTTACACAAAGATCCAGCAGGTCAAGTTGATTCCATTTTCTGATCTGCTCCGACTGATATTCAGCTACGGGCTTGTCCGATAGATTTTCAAACATATTGACTTTCTCCTGTTATATTATTTTACGGTTTTTCAATGCCTTGCGTGTCTTTTCCCCCGTCAACGCGAGGGCATAGAACGACATACTAAACCATCATTTCACAATAGGATATTGTACCACAATGCAGCCCCTAATTGCACCCTGAAGATGAAACAAAAAAGCCCTGTAAACAGGCTTTTTTGATGATACGCACCCATTGACCTAAGGTCCTTTCATGTATAGAATTGTGCAATAAGAAAAGGAGTCGATAATGCCGCTTATTTTACTCGGCCTTCTGGCAATAGTCGCAATAACGATCTACGCTCTTGTCGTATACGGAAGCAGCGTTGATGATGAAGATATCCGCCCGTTAGGCGAGCGCTTTTCGGATGTCATCTTTAAGATGAGGGACAGATTCAATAAAGGAGCCAGTTACACTGTGGTGGATGATGAAGAGGAACCCGCGGATACAGAAAGCGCCGGTAAGAATGAGGGCCAGACCCTGTTCTTTCCTACCGACGCTGAAGTTGAAAAAAGAAAGCGCGATATCAACTAGATCTTGCGTGCGTATCTGCCGTCGGGCAGCAGCACTCTTCCCTTTTCCATATCGCAGTAAGCGTCATACATCAGGCCGCGTATGCGGTCTCTTATTTTATCATCCTTTATCCGGCACGCCACCTCGACTCTTCTGTCGAGGTTGCGGCTCATCAGATCGGCGGAAGATATGTACATGACTTCATTGAGCTGCTCGCCAAAGATATATACTCTGGAATGCTCAAGGAACCTTCCCACCCTGTTGACTATGCAGACGTTCTCTGTACAGCCCTCTATGTGCGGAAGCATGCAGCAGATGCCGCGGACTATCATCCTTACCTGACATCCCGCGCAGGACGCCTCCATAAGAGCTTCTATTATCTCATTATCAGCCAGTGAGTTGACTTTAAAGAATATCCTCCCTGCCTTTCCTTTCTTTGTCTCGCGTCTGATGAGACTCAGTATGTTATTCCTCATCGAAACAGGCGACACCAGGAGCGGTCTGTAGGCGTCTTTGTCCTTCCTGGATCCTGCTTTGATCCGTTCCTTGCAAATATCCTTGAACAGCGCGGATGCAGCCTTGCCTATTTCCTGATCGTATGTAATCAGAGACAGATCCGTGTATTGCTTTGCTGTCTTTTCATTGTAGTTTCCCGTGGATATCTGCGTTATGTATCTCTTCTCCGCCCTTCCGTCTTTGTAGACATGTTCCGTGACTATCTGGCACATTTTGGAATGAACCTTCAGCTTATCGGTACCGTAGTATACCCTGCATCCGGCATTTGAAAGCTTTTCCGCCCATTTCAGGTTCTTCTCCTCGTCAAATCTGGCGCGGAGCTCCAGGATCACCCTCACCTTCTTGCCTGTACGCGCCGCGTAAATCAGGTAATCGGCTATGCGCGGGTTGGATGCCAGACGGTAAATGGTTATACGGATCTCCTTTACTTCATCTGAGAAAGAGGCCTCTCTAAGGAGCCCGAGAAGAATATCCACCGAATCATCGGGATAGGCCGAAAGCCAGTCTCTCTTTTTAACAGCCTTGATTATGCTGCCCTTTATCTCTGTTGTCTGATCGTAAGGCTCATGAGGTTTGTATGAAAGACGCCCCAGTAGATCGTCAGGCATCTTCTCAGCGAGTTCATCGACATATGAAAAGTCGATACGCGTCGTTGTGAACATCTGCCTGGCGTCAAGGTCAAGATTTCTCGCAAAGTACTCAGTGAGTTTTTTGCCCGGACGTCCGTCGGTTATGAGTTTGTCTGCAGGATAGTTCTTTCGGCGTCTAAGCGCATCACGCATCTCGACCGCCGTATTGGCGCTTCCTGTTCCTCCCTTTGCCTCAGCGTTTCTTGCAATATCTGTAACATATGTGCCGAGAGGAACGAACGGTATGAAAAGTGTGTCCGCGAACATCTTGATGATGTCTTCGGTAAGCACATATCTGAAATGGTCTCCCGGCAGCACAAGTACGAGGGGCATGTTTTCATGTATGTCTATGAAACCGAATTTATCTTCAAGTTCAGCGTCAAGTACCGATATGATATACGGTTTTTCCTCATCCATCGCAGGGAGCGGGTCTCCGGCATCAAGCACTTTTACCGTCAGTCTGTCCCTTATCTTTTCTCTGAAGAAATCGAAGCATCTGCCCCTGTCTTCATCATCCAGCTGCCAGGTCTCAAGCCTCTCGACTCCTGCCCCCGCCAGCTTTGATTCGACTATGCTGTACGCCATGTCCTTCTTCATCAGAAGGCCCGGCACCAGATCGAGTATGCGGCGGAGCTGATCAGCGGCAGTCATCCCCGACCTTTCGTCTATCTGATCGTCGCCCTCGTCATCTTCTCCCAGAAGGCTTCCCACTCTGACCTTGAAAAACTCCTCAAGATTGGATACAAAAATCGCGATAAAACGCAGGCGCTCAAAAAGAGGCACCGAATCATCCAGTGCCTCTTCGAGCACACGCTCATTGTATCTCAGCCATGAGATCTCTCTATTCTGCGTGAAGCCTTCTTCGTATAGCATTATCTTCTTCTTGAATCAGAACGTTTTACGTCCGGACGCTCAAGGTTGATGCGGTTCTGGCTGTCGATCTCAGTGACCTTTACCTTCACTGCATCACCGATGTTCATGACGTCCTCAACCTTTTCAACTCTGTGATCTGCCATCTTGGAGATGTGCAGGAGGCCTTCCTTGCCAGGCAGGATCTCGATGAATGCACCGAAGTTCATGATCCTTGTGACCTTGCCCTCATAGGTCTCGCCTACTTCGACGTCCTTTGTGATGAGCTCGATCTCTCTCTTGGCAGCCTCAGCGCTCTCCTGATCTACGGCGTAGATAGCGATGAATCCGACATCATCATCGGAGATATCGATCTTGGCGCCTGTCTCATCAACGATCCTGTTGACAGTCTTTCCTCCCGGTCCAATGACCAGTCTGATCTTGTCAGGGTCAACTCTCATGCTGATGAATCTCGGAGCGTACTTGCTGAGCTCCTTGCGTGGCTCAGGGATCTCTTCGAGCATGTTCTCGAGGATCTTTGCTCTGCCGATCTTGGCCTGATCGAGAGCCTGCTTGAGGATCTCTCTGTTGAGGCCGTGTACCTTGATATCCATCTGAAGCGCTGTTACGCCGTCAGGAGTACCTGTGACCTTGAAGTCCATGTCGCCCAGGAAGTCCTCCATGCCCTGGATATCCGAGAGGATGGCGAACTTGCTGGAACCGTCTTCGTTGAATCCTTCGATGAGTCCCATCGCGATACCGGAAACCGGCTTCTTGATAGGAACACCTGCGTCCATCAGAGCGAGTGTGGAACCGCATGTCGATGCCATCGAGGATGAACCGTTGGAGGACATTACCTCGGAGACGACTCTGATTGCATAAGGGAATTCCTCTTCGCTAGGGAGTACCGGCAGAAGAGCTCTCTCTGCAAGAGCGCCGTGTCCGATCTCTCTTCTTCCAGGGGATCTGCTTGGCTTAGCCTCGCCTGTGCAGTATCCAGGGAAGTTGTACTGATGCATGTATCTCTTGCGTGTCACATCGTCATCGATGCCGTCGAGGTACTGAGCCTCTGACAGCGGCGCGAGTGTGGCGATGGAGAGGACCTGTGTCTGGCCTCTCTTGAACAGTCCGGATCCGTGAGTTCTAGGGAGATATCCCGTCTCGCTCCAGAGCGGTCTGATCTCATCAGGTCTTCTGTCATCAGGACGTACGCCTTCCTCAAGGATGCGGCGTCTTACTTCTTCCTTCTTGATGTTGTAGAGGACTTCATCGACCTCTGCCATTCTGTCTTCGAATATTTCAGCAAAATGCTCTTTTGTATCAGCAGCGACAGCGTCCATGTTGGCCATTCTCTCCTGCTTTTCGAAGGTATAAATAGCTTCTACCATGTTGGCGGTAGCGTACTCTCTGACAGCAGCGTATACATCTTCGCCTGCCTTGAAAGCGACATAATCCATCTTTTCCTTGCCTACTTCGGCAACGATCTCCTTGATAAATCTGCAGATGTTCTTGATCTCTTCATGTCCAAAGAGGATAGCCTCGAGCATCTGATCTTCAGGGAGCTCATTGGCGCCGGCTTCAACCATCATGATGGCTTCTTCGGTACCGCATACTGTGAGGTTGAGGTCAGAGACCTGTCTCTGCTCGAATGTAGGGTTGCAGAGGAACTCGCCGTCTACTCTGCCGACAACTACACCTGCAGTCGGGCCGTCCCATGGGATGTCCGAAATAGCGATGGCTGTAGATGTTCCGATGAGGGATGCTACCTCAGGGGAACAGTCATGATCTACCGAGAGAGCTGTGGCAGCGACTACTACGTCGTTCCTGTAGCCCTTTGGGAAGAGCGGTCTGAGCGGTCTGTCGATGAGTCTCGAGATGAGAGTCGCCTTCTCGCTCGGGCGTCCTTCTCTCTTGATGTATCCGCCCGGGATCTTTCCTACCGCGTACAGCTTCTCTTCAAAGTTGCATGTCAGCGGGAAGAAATCCACGTCCTGCTTTGGCTCTTTGCTTGCGCAGACCGTGCAGCTGACGACTGTTTCGCCATACTTTACGGTTGCCTGTCCGTTTGCCTGCTCGGCGAGCTTTCCGATCTCTACTTCGAGAAGTCTGCCGCCCAGCGCTGTTCTGAATGTTCTGTAATCTTCAAATCTACCCATTTTTTATTAACAACTCCTTCCTGTTAATTATTCTCTCTCTATGGGCATTAACTGATTGCCTGTACGTGCTCCAAATATACAAGCAAAGCGGGAGACGTGCTCCCGCTTGAATGCTTTTTACTACTTTCTCAGTCCGAGACGAGCGATAAGGCTTCTGTATCTCTCGATATCTGTCTCTCTCAGGTACTTAAGAAGGTTTCTTCTCTGACCAACCATCTTGAGCAGGCCTCTTCTCGAATGGAAGTCCTTGTGGTGCTCTTTGAGATGCTCGTTAAGGTCATTGATCCTGTAAGTAAGGATAGCTACCTGGACCTCAGGGGATCCTGTGTCGCCTTCCTTGATAGCATATTCTTTGATGATTTCCTGTTTTTTCTCTTTTGTAAGCATAATAAAAAACTCCTTTACTTTCGATCCACCCGCTCTGCGTAGCCGTTGGAGCGTCGAACCACTGCGGCGCGGGTATATAAAATTGGTTTATGCTGCGGTCTTCTGACTGCAACGCTGGTATATTAACACGAAAGGCCCGTGTTGTCTATCTTTTTTTTCTATATTCCAGAGCGTTGGCGCAGTCTCTTGCGATCTGCGCGAAAAGCTCTTCCTTGTCCCTGAATTTACGCTCTCCCCTGGAGAAATGATCGAAGTATACGGTCACATCCTTTCCGTATGCACCGCCTTCCGGGCTCTCATATCCGAATATGTTGGTTTCGATCTTGCGGACAGCTATCCCCTCATTGACCGTCGGGTTGAATCCGAGGTTTGAGACGCTGTCATATGTCGTTCCGGCTATGTCTATGCGGCTGAAATATACTCCGTTGGGAGGCAGCATCTGTCTGTCCGGAGCCGGTATGTTGATGGTCGGTATGCCCATCTTGCTTCCGAGCCTCTTTCCGTGGCTAACGGTACCGGAGAATGAATACGGTCTGCCAAGGAACTTCGCGGTGAGCTCCATGTTGCCTGTCGCGATCATCTCGCGGATAAGCGTCGAGCTCACGACATGGCCTTCGACTGTTACGGCATCATGTACGCTGATGCTTATGCCGGCCTCATCGCACTCTTCCTTTAGCATTTCCGGCTTTCCCTCGGCTCTGGCTCCGTAAGTATAGTTGAATCCGACTGAAACATGGCCCGCGTTGAGCTTGCTTCTGACTATGTCCTCAAAGAAATCATGCGCCCTCATCTTCATGATGTTCTCATCGAAAGGCACGTTCACAAGAATATCGAAGCCCATGTCCTCAATGAGTGCTTTCTTCTCTTCTTCGGTGCAGATGAGTTTTACCGCATCGGGATCGCTGTCTTCGCGTCTGAGTATGAAATTGAACGGATGGTTCGAGAACGTAAAGCAAAGAGATCTTAGGCTTCTCTCCTTTGCGGTCTCGAGCGCGTTTCGCATAATCTCACGATGTCCGGCATGTATGCCGTCGAAATTTCCGAGCGCGACCGATGTCTTATCGTCTATATTCAGTTGGTCAAGGCTGTTGAATATCTGCATTATCTCTTATCTGAACACTTTCTTAGGAATCAGTGATCCATTCTCTATGGAAGCTACTCCCAGAAAATCCCCGTCAGCGTAGACACGATACATTTCATCGTAGTCCGAAGGCTCCGTAACGGTGAATCCGTTGCTCCAGGTGCTGTTTCCGTTCATGAAGGCGGTAACTCTATTATTGTTAAGTATTGTTTTTCCGAGTTTTTCGAGAGTGATCTCGGGCTCGATTATCATTTTTGTGAGCTTTTCGGGATCATCCGCCGCCTTGATGACCTCTTCTATGGTATTTGAATCCTCAATTTTAAAGAAACCTGAGCCTGTACGCGTCAGCGCGGTCATGGCTGCGCCGCATCCGAGGGCTCTTCCGATATCATCGCATATGGTACGGATATATGTGCCTTTTGAGCAGGTGACATCGAATTCCAGCTCGCCGTTCTCAAGGTCGATCTTTGTTGCCGCGATGTCATATATGGTGACTTTTCGCGGTTTTATCTCAAAGTCTTTGCCGGCTCTGGCAAGATCGTAAGCACGCTTGCCGTCTATCATAAGGGCGGAATACTTCGGAGGTGTCTGCTCTATCACGCCGTCAAAGGCCTTAAATGCCTCTCTGACAGCTTTTTCACTCACTTCCGCATAGTTGCCCGTTCTAAGCACTTTACCCGTTATATCGAGAGTATCGGTCTCGATTCCCAGTTTCATGCAGCAGTGATATGACTTATGATCATTGCCATAGTACTCAATGACACGTGTGGCTTTTCCGAAGCATACAGGCAAAACGCCCGTAGCCATAGGGTCGAGCGTTCCGGTGTGCCCCGCTTTCTTCACATGCAGCGCGTGCTTCAGCTTTGCGCACACGTCCTGCGATGTCCATCCTGCGGGCTTATTGATGTTTATGATGCCGTCTCTGATCATCTTTCCTCTATGGTCTTGATAAGTACCGGCACAAGAGTCTTCTCTGCTTCCTTGAGATCAAGGTCATGAAATGTGCAGCCTGCGGCAAGGGTATGTCCGCCGCCGCCAAAGGCTGCCGCGGCCTTTGCCATGTTTGCGTAAGTCCTGCCCCTGAGGCTTGCTCTGACGTTGTTCTCGGTCTCCTTGAACAGGCAGGCTCCCTCGACTCCGTCGATGCTCATCATCTTCTGGATGATGCCGTCGGCTTCGTCCATAGTAGTGCCTGTCTCTTTAAGAAGCTGCTGTGTCACCTTTCCGACGGCGAGCCTGCCGTCAGCGTAGAAATCCAGATTGGATATGACTTCGCTCTCGAGCCTTATAGCTTCCTTTGACCTGCGGTCATAGATAAGAGCCGATATGCTCTTTGAATTGAAGCCCTCTATCTTGTAAAGATGGCCTGCGATCTCATGCGAGCGGCTTGTCGTGTTGCTGTGCTGGAAGTTGCCTGTATCAGTCGTTATAGCCGCGAAAATGCAGTTGGCTATGTCCAGGGATATCTCCACTCCCATGGCGCGGATGATGTTGTAAATGATCTCGCCCGCGGCTGCCGATTTAGGCTCTATCCTGGCAAAATCGTATCTGATCTCCTTTGCCTTGGTGGCGTGATGGTCGATGCAGCCTTTGAGCCGGCCTCTCTCCCACGCTTTTTCCCTGCCGGTTATGCGGTTGATGCCGTTGCAGTCTATCATCAGGGAAAGCTGCACGTCATCAAGTACGCTGTCATCATCAGTGCAGCAGCCGTATTCGAGGAAGTCGAGGTTCTTAGGCACAGGCTCGTTTATCATGACGTACGCCTTCTTGCCCATGCTTCTTAAGGCAAGACAAAGCGCCGAGCATGAGCCCAGCGCATCCCCGTCCATGTTGATGTGCGGGAACAGCAGTATGCCGTCAAGATCCTTCATTATCGTTGCTATGCTTTTTATAGTGTCGTTCAACTTATTCCTCGTTACTGTAAGTAAGCGAATCGATTATGGAATCGATGTGTCTGCCGTAGTCCTGCGACGAATCGAGCTTAAAGATGAGTTCAGGCGTGTGTCTCAGCTTGATATCGCGAGAGACCTGCCCTCTGATGGCGCCTTTTGCGCGCTCAAAGCCCGCGAGGACCCCGGCGTATACCATCTCCTTGTCTTCGTCCGAAAGGCAGACAGGCGAAACGTAGACCGTGGCATAGCTTAAGTCACGTGTCACGTCAACACCTGTGATGCTTATTATCCTTGATGTTAGAGCGGGATCCTTTGCGCCGTTGATCAGAAAACCGCTTACGCTTTTCTTGATCTCTTCACTGAGTCTTCCCTGTCTGTATTTTGCCATTTCGTTTTATCTTTCTACTTCAACCATCTGGAAGCATTCGATGACGTCATCAGGTTTGATGTCGTTGTACTTCTCGATACCGAGACCGCACTCATAACCTGCCGCGACCTCTCTGACGTCGTCCTTGAATCTCTTGAGCGAGCTTATGACACCCTCGTGGATGACTATGCCGTCCCTGACCAGTCTGATCTGAGCGTTTCTCTTTACGATGCCCTCATTGACGTAGCATCCGCCGATGATACCGATGCCAGGTACCTTGAAGGTATCTCTGACGACAGCCTTGCCCAGGACTTCTTCCTTGTATTCAGGATCGAGCATGCCCTTCATGGCTGCCTCGACATCGTCGATGATGTCGTAAATGACTCTGTAGAGCCTGATCTCGACATCGGCGGCCTGAGCCTGGTTAGTTACAGCCGTTGTAGGTCTTACGTTAAAGCCGATGATGATCGCGTTGGATGTCTCGGCGAGCATGACGTCGGATTCATTGATGGTACCTACGCCGCTGTGGATGACGTTGATCTTGACTTCCGGAGTCTCGAGCTTCTCCAGCGATGAAATGATAGCTCCGACAGAACCCTGTACGTCCGCCTTGACGATGAGGTTGAGCTCCTTGGCCTCTCCTTCCTGGATCTGGCTGAAGAGCTTCTCGAGAGTCATGCTGGCGTTCTTGGCCAGTACTTCTTCTCTCATCTTCTCCTTACGGTTGGCTGCTATCTCTCTTGCTGTCTTGTCGTCTCTTACGACATTGAACATGTCTCCCGCGTCAGGTACGTCTGAAAGTCCGAGGATCTCAACGGCGGTAGCCGGACCGGCCTTGCGGATCGGCTTGCCCTTGAAGTCCGTCATGACTCTGATCTTACCGGCTGTTGTACCGGCAACTACGCTCTGTCCGCTCTTGAGCGTACCGTTGCTTACCAGCAGTGTGGCTACAGGACCCTTGGCCTTATCGAGTCTTGCCTCGATTACAGTACCCATGGCGAGCCTGTCCGGATTGGCTTTGAGTTCGAGGACTTCCGCCTGCAGGAGGATCATCTCAAGCAGATCTGTGATTCCCTCGCCCTTCTTGGCCGATACCGGTACGGAGATCACGTCGCCGCCCCAGTCTTCTACCAGGATGCCGTGCTCGGTGAGTTCCTGCTTTACTCTGTCAGGATTAGCGCCCGGCTTGTCGATCTTGTTAATGGCAACGATGATAGGCACTCCGGCTGCCTTGGCGTGGCTGATGGACTCGATGGTCTGCGGCATTACGCCGTCATCTGCAGCGACTACCAGTACGGCGATATCCGTTACCTGTGCGCCTCTGGCACGCATCGTTGTGAAAGCTTCGTGTCCCGGTGTATCAAGAAATACGATCTTCTTTCCGTTGATTTCGACTTCGGAAGCACCGATGTGCTGTGTGATACCGCCGGACTCGCCTGCTGTAACGTTGGTGTTGCGGATGGCGTCCAGAAGCGAAGTCTTACCGTGGTCTACGTGACCCATTACGGTGATGATAGGCGGACGAGGCTTGAGTTCACTCTCGGCGTCCTCATGCATGTCGATGCCCGGCTCTTCGATCTCAGGTTCTTCTTCCGTTACGACGATCTGAAGTCCGAGGTCTTCAGCAAGCATCTCAACAGCGTCCTTGTCGAGCGTCTGGTTGATCGTAGCCATTACTCCCATCTGCATCATGGACATGATGATCTTGCTTACGCTGATCTCAGCCTGCTCGGAGAGACCCGCTACCGTGATAGGTACCGTTACCGCGATGGTGCCTTCAGGCAGGAGTTCCTCAACTGTAGGCTCCTCTACCACCTTGGTCTTGTATTTTCTCTTATGACGCTCCTGCTTCTCCAGCGCGGCTTCGTCATAGATGTTGTTATTGTTGTTGCGGCGTCCGCCAGGGCCGTCTTCGCGTCTGTCGAAGCGTGACTGCTTGTCTCTGTCGCGGTTGTCGAAGAACTTCTTGCTTTTGCCCTTTGTAGGCTTTCCGCCCTTGTTTCCGCCTTCGCCCGATGCGGCAGCAGGCGCGTTTCCGCCTTCTTTGGACTTTCTTGGGCGGTCGGAACGCTCAGGACGGTCCTTTCCGTCCTTGTCCTTACCCTTCGCAGGTCTCTTCCTGTCGGACTTTTCGCCTTTTTCACCCTCGGAAGCTTTTGCCTGCTGTCTTTTCTCGCGGATCTGCCTTTTCTGCTCTTCAGCTTTCTTCTTTTCAGTCTCCGCGTCAGAGATCTTCTTGAAGCGCATAGGCTTGCCCGGAGCATTCACATACTCCTCTTCCTTGACAGGCTCAGGCTCTTCAGCCTTAGGCTCCGGCTTTTCTGCTTCAGGCTCTTCCTTAGCGGCAGGCTTTTCTTCTGCCTTTTCGGAAGCTGTCTCCGCAGGCTTTTCTGCCTTCTCTTCAGGTTTGTCAGCTTTCTCTGCAGCCTTGACCTCAGGCTTTTCAGGCGCTTCCGCCTTTGCCTTTGTTTCTTCTTCAGGCACTGCAACATCTTCCGCAGGTTTTTCTTCTGCAGGTTCTGCTTTTGGCGCCACAGGCTTCTTAGGGATCACCGGCTTGCCCATAGGCGGCTTTGGCCTTGCTCCGTCCTTAGGGACGACAGGGACCGCCTTGATCTTAGGCTTGCCCGCTCCGGCCTGAGCGCCTGATGAAGTGCCTCTCATCATGTTGATGGATCTTATCAGTCTCTCAGCATCCTGATCCTCTACCGAAGACCTTGCGGAGCTGACGGCGATACCCATTTTATCGGCATAGCCTTTTAGCTCCTGAAAGCTAATGTCAAGTTCTTTGGTAAGTTCGCTAACTTTCTTTGGCATCTGTACCTCCTTGGAAATTATCGAGTGCCTGCCCGATAACTCTTTTGATTTCCTCTGTATCGATATTCTGTCTGCAAACGCGGTTGAATGCCTTGCGTTTCAGCGCTGTCTCCATGCATCCCTTATCCGCGCACAGATAGAAGCCCCTTCCGTCATTCTTCAGGCCTGTATCCGCCGTCACTCTGACTCCGTCGAAGGTGAACCTCATCAGCTCATCCTGAGGCTTTGATTCTCTGCATGCGATGCATCTACGCATCGGCTTCGGCGTTTGGTGTCTCCTCAATTTCAACCTCTTCTGCATCTTCGGACTCTTCGTATTCGTCGAACGCGAAGCCCATCTCCTTGAGCTGTTCGTTGCTCTTGATGTCGATCTTCCATCCGCTTACTCTGGCGGCGAGCCTTACGTTCTGGCCCTCGCGTCCAATGGCGAGCGAGAGCTGCTGCTCCGGCACTACGGCTGTCGCGGCCTTTTCATCCTCGTTGATGTAAACGCCTTCTACAATAGCAGGTCTCAGCACGTTGCTGATAAGTACCGCAGGATCCTCATCCCATACGATGATATCGATCTTCTCGCCAAAGAGTTCGTCCGCGATGTTCTGGACTCTTGCTCCTCTGTTTCCGACGCAGGCGCCTACAGGATCGACGTTAGGATCGTTGGAATAAACAGCTATCTTTGTGCGGGAGCCCGCCTCACGCGCTGTTCCCTTGATCTCGACTGTTCCGTCCGCTATCTCAGGGATCTCGAGCTCAAAGAGGCCTCTTACGAGTCCCGGGTGTGATCTTGAGAGCAGTACCTGAGGTCCCTTGTTCTCTTTCTTTACGTCCATGACGTAGACCTTGATGCGGTCGCCAGGCTTGAAGCTCTCTGTCCTTACCTGCTCGGACGCAGGTACTCTGCCCTCCGTACGGCCAAGTGAGATCAGCATCGTGCCGTTGGAGATCCTCTCGACCTTGCCTGTTACGATGGTGCCCTTCTTCTCGATGAACTCGTTATATGAGTTGGTGCGCTCCGCCTCTCTGTTCTTCTGTACGAAGACCTGCTTTGCGCCCTGTGCGGCTATCCTGTTGAAGTCCTTAGGATCGATCTCGTACTCCACAACATCGCCTACCTCGTAGCCGTCATATATCTCCTTCGCTTCCTCAAGAGAGATCTGAGTCATGAAGTCCTCGACTTCCTCTACGACCTCCATGCCCATGTAGACTGTTACGTCTCCCTCGGTCATGTCGACTTCGACTCTCACATTGGATGCTCCGTAATTCTTCCTGTATGCATTCTCGATGGAGTCCTTTATAGCTCCGATGATCTCCTCTTCGGAAAGGTTCTTCTCTTTTTTGAGATCCGCAAATGCATCTAGAAATTCCTTGCTCATTTTGTCCTCCCGGTTTTTAGAAAACTACTGCTAAATTGATCTTGCTTATCTTATCGGCGGGTATCCCGAGCTCGCCGTCATCCGTTTCTATGGTCACGACGCCGTTCTCTTTTCCCCTGAGCACGCCTTCATGCTCCTTGCTGCCGTTTATCTGCTCGTATGTCCTGACTTCGACGGCTCTCCCGGCAAATCTTACATAATCGCTCTCCTTGATGAGCTCTCTGTCGAGGCCTGCCGAACCTACTTCAAGGCTGTAGCTGCGTTCGATGATGTCTTCCTTATCAAGAAATTCGCTGAGCCAGCCGTTCACCTTCTCGCATTCATCGATGCTTACGTACTCGCTGTCCGAGTCGGCCGGCTTCTCAAGCAGCACTCTCAGCACCCATGCCGGACCTTCCTTTTTGTATTCGACCTTATATAGTTCAAGATCATTCTCTTCCAGGAACGGCATCAGCATGCCGCTGACCTTGCCGCTTATGTCTTCTTTTGCCATGTCTTCACCGTCAAAAATGTCATACATAAGTGAAAGAGTGGGAGTCCCCACTCTTTCGAAACGTTAGCTTACTGTGCATTTATACCACCAAAGTGCTGCGATTGCAAGGTTTTTTTATTTCTTAACCATCGCCGTCAGTCTTGCCGGAATTGTCTTCAGCTTTAGGATCAGGTTCCTTTGTGCTGCTGTGGTCGGCTTTGTCTTTGTCCTTGTCCTTATCATCTTTCTTTTCTTCCGGCGGCGGATCCGGAGGCTGCGTACCTGTGGTGAAGTACTCTCCGTTCTTGATGATCACATTATCCGGCCTGGATCTGTATTCTCCGCCCTTGGCCCTCTTTACATTGCTCATGACCTTGCTCCAAAGACTTGCAGCAGTCATTGATGTTGTGTTCAGCGCCACGTTGTCATCAGTGCCTATCCAGAGTGCCGCTGCGTAGTTTGCTGTGAATCCGTCGAACCAGATATCCCATGTATCGTCTGTCGTTCCCGTCTTGCCTCCGACATGCTCGCCTTCGACAGCCGCATCTGTCGCGATACCGTTCGAGACTACCGACTGGAGCACGTCTGTCATTATGAATGCTACGCCTTCATCGAGCACTCTTGTCTCCGTGGACTCACTTTCCAGCAGGACCTTGCCGACGCTGTCTGTGACCTTGGTGTAGCAGATGCCCGAGTTATAGACTCCACCGTTCGGGAATGTCGCATATGCAAGTGCCATATCCAGCGGAGTGACGCCTTCTGTCATAGCTCCAAGCGCGAGAGCTGCGAGGTTGATGTCGTTGTATGACTGCGATGTGTCATCGACTATAGTTGACAGACCGTATTTCTTTGCGAGTTCCAGGGAATAGTCGACTCCTACCTGGGCAAGTATCTTTACCGCGCATGTATTCTTCGACAGCTGAATGGCCTGTCTGAATGTTTTGTATCCGGAGTAGGATCTCTCATAGTTCTTAGGCCATACCTGACCATTTACCTTCATCTTTTCATCGACTACTCCGGACGCAGTCGTTATATAATCGCCCCAGTACTTGGCGCCCTGATTGTCATCATACTCCGAGGTAGTATATTTGAACTTCTTTCCTTCCTGCTGGAGTTCAAAGCTCTTCTGCAAGGCTGCAGAATACACTGTGAGCGGTTTTATCGATGATCCCGGCTGGCGAGGGCTCGTAGCTCTGTTGAAGAGTTTCTCGCCATCTGCCTTCCTTGTACCTACCATCGCCTTTATCTGGCCCGTGCCGACTTCGACGATGACCATGGCCGCTTCGACCTTTCCTTCTCCTGTAACAGTATCTGGGAAGTTGTCAGAGTCCTTGAACTGCTTGTTGATAGCACTCTGAGCCTGTGAGTCAAGAGTAGAATATATGTTGAGTCCCTTTGAATAGATCAAGTTGGTGGCCTGATAATCATCAAGGTTATATTTCTCCATGAGATCGTGCTTTACGGTCTCCAAAAGGTAGTCTTTGAACGCTGAGTTTGTACTTGAACTTGCCCCGCCCGGATTTATGAATTCTTCCAGAGGGATCTTGCTTGTGTCAGCTTCTTCCTGAGTTATATAGCCCTGCTCTGCCATGAGATCCAAAATTATATAGCGTCTGTCGCGTGATACGTCGTTTGCCCAGAGTCCGCCGTCCAGTTCTGTAGTTGTCTCCGCCTCGTCATTTTCTGTCATCAGCAGGGCGTAGAGTCCCGGCGCCTGTGGCAGAGCTGCGAGAGCCGCGCATTGCTCAAGGGTCAGATCCTCAACACTGACATCAAAGTACTTCTTTGATGCGGTGTCTACTCCGTAGCATCCATATCCCAGATATATGGTGTTTAGGTATGCCGTGAGTATGTCTTCCTTGCTCAGAGTGTCTTCTATAACATGAGCGTAATACATCTCTATGATCTTACGCTTTATGGATCTTATGCTCTTTTCTTCAGGCAGAAAAACGTTTCTGGCAAGCTGCTGTGTTATGGTGCTCGTTCCGCTTATCTCGCCGCCGCCCTTGAGAGAACTCAGGATCGCGCCGAATATTCTCTTGATATTGAATCCATTGTGCGTCCAAAAGGTCTTATCCTCTATCGCGATGAAAGCATTCTTCAGGTTTTCCGGCAATTGTTCATAGTTAACTATCTCACGGTTCTCTGAATAGTATATATCATCGGTCAGATTGCCTTTATCATCATAGATGTGTGTACTGACATCTAGCGTGTTGTATATCTGATTAGGATTGATCTCAGGAGCCTTGGCTATGGTTATCGCTACATAAGCACCGCCAATGACCCCGCAGACTATCATGAGGGCCAGCATTATCTCGATGGTCGACAGTATCCATCTGTACTTGCCTATTTTCTTATTGCCCTTTTTGCTGCCATTCTTTATGACTTTCTTTTTCAGGGCCGATATACCGGAGCCTGCCGCATTTTTCTTCTTGGTAATGGTCTTAGGCTTCTTTCCGGCCTTGACATCTTTCTTTGCGGCAGCAAGCTTTGCCCTTATGGCTTCATCAAGTTTAGCCTGATGATCCGCTTCAGCGGCAGCATCTCCTGCCTTCTTTTCCGCTTCTTCTTTAAGTCTTGCGCGTATGACTTCTTCTTTTGCCTTTTCGCGCCTTTTATCAGCAGCTTCTGATCTGGCCGCTTCTGAAGCCGCCCGGATCGCTGCCATCTTTTTCTTCATGAAGGCCTTTGCCGCATCCTTTTTTTCAGACGCGAAAGCAGAAGCCTTTGTCTTCAGATCCTGCTCGCCGGCGTTGATCCCGGACTCAGGCTTTGCTTCTCCGGCAGTTTCTTTATATACCGGTCTCACGGGTTCCTCAGGAAGCCCATACTGTTTCTGCGGCGGCGCAGGCCTCGCAGGCTCTGCCGGTTTCACAGCCGGTTTGTTATCGAAATCAAAAGAAAGTGACGCCTCCTCATGCCACCTCGGCTTGTTTGCCGAAGCGTTGAAGCTGTCCGGAGTCACCTGTCTTGGCTTGTTATTCGGTTTTTCGTTATCGTAACCGTTGTTAGTCAATCTTCCACCTGACCGCAGATGCGGTTTTTACAAATAAAATCACGGAGGTCTTGCCTCCGTGATATATTAACACAAAATGTTGTTTGTAAAGCAATTTTTGACGCTATATTTAGATTAAGATGTATTAAGGTAACAATCCTCTTTACTCCTGCTTTTCCAGCATTCTCATGGAATTCAGTATGCATATGACGGCGACGCCGACGTCGGCAAATACTGCAACCCACATATTGGCTATGCCGAGTGCTCCAAGCAGCAGGCAGGCGAACTTCACGAAGAGCGCGAATACTATATTCTGCCTGGATATCGACAGCGTCTTGCGTGCTGTCTTCATGACCGCCGGGATTTTTGCTATATCGTCATCCATGATGACCACGTCCGCCGCTTCTATGGCAGCGTCAGATCCGAGAGAGCCCATGGCTATTCCCACGTCCGCGACTGAGAGCACCGGAGCGTCGTTTATGCCGTCGCCTATGAACGCGAGTCTTCCCCGCTTCCTGTCGGCATCATTTCCGCCCGCCTTCTTTCTCATCGCATCCAGCAGTTCCTCTACAGCGCTTACTTTATCCTGCGGCAGAAGCTCCGCTCTGTAATCGCTTATACCGAGTTCTTTCGCTACAGCTCCGGCTACCTTCCCGGAGTCGCCTGTGAGCATAACGATATTCTTTACGCCCGCTTCCAGCATGCCGGATATGGCTTCCTTTACCCCTGCCTTAGGCATGTCGGCTACGATTATGGTGCCGATGTATTTGCCGTTCTTAGCGACGTAGCAGTTTGTACCGCTGACTTCAGTGTCGATATCAGGGATCTTTATTCCTTCCGTCTCAAGGAAACCGCGGTTTCCGACCGTTATATGATCCTCGCCGGCAGTGGCTGTGATGCCCTTGCCCGCTGCGGTCTTTACATCTTTGATCTTCGACTGTGCTATCGGATCATCGCAGGCTTCGATTATTGCGGCAGCTATAGGATGAGTGGATCCGCTCTCGGCAGCAGCGGCAAACCTCACGATATCTTCAGCAGCATATCCCTCCGCCGCTTCAACTGCAGCCACCTTGAATCTTCCTTCGGTCAATGTTCCGGTCTTATCAGATACGACAGTATCAAGCTCGGACAAAAGTTCCAGATAGTTGGAGCCTTTTACCAGGACGCCGTTTCTGGATGCCGCGCCTATTCCTCCGAAGAATGCCAGAGGTACGGAAATGACAAGTGCGCATGGGCAGGAGATTACCAGGAAGGTGCATGCCCTGAGTACCCACTCGCCGAATTCAGCGGCAAAGCTGCCGGAGATCAGAGGCGGCAGGAACGCGAGTATCACAGCTGCTATTACCACAGTTGGAGTGTACCAGCGCGCGAATCTCGTGATGAAGTTCTCCGTGACAGACTTCCTTGAAGACGCCTCTTCCACGAGCTCAAGTATCTGGGAAACCGTGCAGTCGTCGAACTCCTTCTCAGCCCTTACTCTCAGCAGACTGTCGCCGTTGATGCAGCCGGATATCACCTGTTCGCCCACGGCTACAGGCCTTGGAAGAGATTCGCCGGTAAGCGCGGAAGTATTCACAAGTCCGCTTCCTTCTATGACGACACCGTCCGTAGGGATCTTCTCACCCGGCTTTATGACCAGGATGTCTCCCACTTCTATATCGTCAGGATCTATCACCTCGATCGACCCGTCCTCTGCCTCGCGGTTGGCAAAGTCAGCTGCCATGCTCATCAGATCGGCTATGGAACCCCTGGACTTGCCTACGGCATAGCTCTGGAAGAACTCACCCACCTGATAGAACAGCATTACCGCTACGGCCTCTCCGAATTCCCTGCAGCCGAATGCCCCGACCGTCGCGAGCGTCATCAGGAAGCTCTCGTCAAAGAGCTGGCGGTTCCTGATGCCTATGAGGCACTTCCGCACCACATCGTGACCGACTATGAAGTACGGCACAAGGTAGAGCAGCAGCTCCGTGACAGTGCCGCCCAAAGTATCCGGAAACAGCCCCGCGTGCTCCGAGACCATAAGTATCACGAAGAGCACAAAGGATATGCCTATCTGCTGTAATTCTTTTTTCTGTTTAGGTGTGAATCTGTCCATTATTTGAGTACTACCTGGCAGTCAGGCTCAACCTTTGCGATAACCTTTACCGCTTCTTCAACAACCTGATCGAAAACAGCATCGTCTGCTTCGATCATCATCTTCTGCGTCATGAAACTTACGGAAGCGTCCGTGACTCCGTCAATCTTTTTGATGGCTTCTTCCATCTTAGCGGCGCAGTTTGCGCAGTCCAGGTCGATCAGTTTGAATTTCTTCTTCATTGTTGTGCTCCTTTGCTTGATTATTCTTCGATGTGTTCCTTGCCCATCGCGATTATCGTTTTTACGTGATCGTCATCGAGCGAATAGTAAATTGCCTTGCCTGATCTGCGGCTCTTTATCAGCTTGGCCGTCTTCAGAGCTTTAAGCTGGTGAGATACCGCAGACTGATTCATTTCAATGTCCTCGCATATCTCCGTAACGTTCTTTTCTCCGTCAAAGAGATCATAGAGTATCTTTATCCGCGTCGAATCCGCAAACATCTTGAAGAGATCAGCCAGTTCAAGCAGTTCTTCTTCGCTCATGTCCTTGAGTATGTATTCTTTCTTTTTAGGCATGCCCTTTCCTCTCTTTGGTCATGAAAAAAACATATGCGTCTACATTCATATGAATATATTAGCATATGTTCATTATAAGTCAAGACTTTTATTATGTTTTTTCGTTTTTCAGTCTTCGAATCCGTTCCAGACAGGAATGCCGGTATATACCTGCGCTTCTTCTTCGCCTCTGAGTACCCTCAGGGCTCCTGCAGCCATGGCCTCGTGCTCCACCTCTCCCGGGTAGAAATACACCGGGGCAATCCAGCCGCAGCGTTCCGTTATGTAGTCGCAGAGGTCATCGAATCTCAGCAGTCCGCCTCCGCAGACTATCGCATCGACCTTACCGGACAGTACAACGGCCATTTCTCCTATGCTCTTGCAGATGTTGTAGAGCATGGCGTTCCATACGCGGACAGCCTTAGGGTCTCCCGCTTCGACCATTTCATGCACTTTGTCCGAGTTGGATGTTCCGAAGTGGCTCACAAAGCCCCCCGATCTTGTGCATGCGTCGCCTATCGGGATATTGCTGAATTCTCCGTCTTTTCCGAAGTATTCGACAGCCAGCTGCGCAGGCAGCGCTCCCGTGCGTGTCGGCGTGAAAGGCCCCTCGCCCCAGGCATTGTTTGTGCCGTCTATCATGCGGCCCTTGCGGTGTGCCGATATGGACATGCCTCCGTCTATATGACAGACGATGAGATCGGCGTCCTCGTATCTCATGCCGTGCCTGCCGCAGTGCAGCCTTGCCGTGCCTTTGAGATTCAGCACATGCAGGCTGGATCCTCTGTAAAGTCCGTCCATGCCCGTTATGCGGGCTTCATCTATGAGCTCGTCCACTTTCGGACTGTCTACCATGAACGCGCGGCAACCGTATTCGGCGGCAAGTTCTGCTGCCAGAGGTACGGCGAGGTTGGCCGGGTGGTCTACCTTGGTGACCTGATCGGATATATCTTGTAAGAGCTTATTGTTAACTTCATATGTCCCGCTGTTCACGCTGGCAGAAGCGCCTCCCCGGCCGACTATGGCGTCAGTTTTACTGAGGTCTATGCCGTTCTCAGCAAGGAAATCGAGTATCATCTGCTTTCTGTAAGCGAACTGATTGCTCACGCTGCCGAACTTTGCGAGTTCGGGCGCGTCATGGAAGACGTTCTCCTCGCATATCTTGGTATCATCCTCGAAATATGCCAGCTTCGTGGATGTCGATCCCGGATTTATGACAAATATCCTGTAGCTCATTTCGCTCCTTTTTTAATACATCGAAATACACTTTTCCGGCTTGAAAAACGAACGCCTGTTCTGTATCATATTGGTGCCGGGATGCCATTCAGAATAACTTAGATCGTTTTTATACCATGAGACAGGCAGTTGACGTACTGGCTGTCTTCGACATAGGTGCCATGTCTCCCCGTCCCATCAGGTTCAAGGTGGTAGATCATGGCATCAAGAAGACAGTCAGGATAACGGACATCTCGAATATAGAATGGCTCGGCGCAGGCGGCATGACACGTATCGTCTACGATTGTCTTACAGTGAATGAAGGCCGCCGGATCCGGTACAAGCTCTTCTACTTCTACCACGAATGCCGCTGGGAGCTTGAGTGCTCTACAGATCGAAGATGCTGATCTGTGCAGACTCAGGCAGGCCGGCAAACAGTCCGTGCTTTCTGAGATCCTCTATATTCGTTCCCGTCAGCTTTGTTCTGCTCCTTACATCGTCGAGGGTACAGAACGGTTTCTCATTGTAAGCATCCGCGAGAGATTCCGCGGCTGTATCCCCTATCCCGCTTATCGCGTTGAACGGAAGCATTATCTTTCCGTCCACGACAGAGAACCTGCGGGCCTCTGCTGTCCCGAGAACAGGCTCCGCGAATACGCAGCCTCTCGACATTGCCTCATACATGACCTCGTATACAGTCAGCTGATCTTTCTGCTTGGCCGTCGCGGTATTGCCAAGCCTTTCTATATCATCCATCCTGGCTTCAACAGCCTGGATGCCGCCTTTTATGACATCTTCATCGAAGTTATCGACCTTGGATGTGAACCAGGCCGCGTAGAATGCTTCAGGATAGTTGACCTTGAACCACGCCATCCTTATGGACATCATGACATATGCCGCCGCGTGGGCGCGCGGGAACATATACTTCAGCGTTTCGCAGGACCAGATGTACCAGTCAGGTACGCCGTGCTCCTTCATCAGAGCAAGCTGCTCCTCGCTCAGCACCCTGTTCTTACGCACTATCTCCATGATCTTGAAGGCGTCTATGTTAGGCAGCCCCTTGCTGATCAGGAAGTTCATGATATCGTCACGGGACGAGATGACCTCGTCTATCGTAGCCGTCTTGTTTCTGAGAAGCTCCTGAGCGTTGTTGGTCCATACGTCCGTGCCGTGCGAGAATCCGGACATCTTTATGAGTTCGGAGACTGTCGTCGGCTGTATGTCGTCCAGCATGCCCCTGGTAAAGTTGGTGCCGAATTCAGGTATGGCGTAAGTGCCGTGCGTGAATCTGTAGTTCTCGTTCCTGATGTGAAGCTCGTCCAGCGAAGTGAATATGCTGAGCGTGCGCTTGTCATCAAGAGGTATGCTCATAGGGTCTACGCCCGTCATGACCTGCAGATGTCTTATGAGCTGCGGCACATCGTGTCCCAGTATATCGAGTTTCAGGAGGTTCTCATCGATCTTGTGATAATCGAAGTGCGTGGTTATTACGTCGATGTCGCGCTTGTTTGCAGGCTTCTGTATAGGGCAGAACTCGTATATCTCGTGGTCGTCAGGTACGACTATTATCCCTCCGGGATGCTGACCCGTGGTGCGCTTTACGCCCGTGCAGCCTTTTACAAGGAAGTCGACGTCATACTTGCTGACGTTGAGGTTGTTGTCCTCCACATAGTGCTTGACATAACCGTAAGCTGTTTTGTCGGCTATGGTAGCGACCGTGCCTGCCTTGTAAACATTCTTTTCGCCGAATATCTCGCCAACATATCTGTGTGCTACAGGCTGATACTCGCCTGCGAAGTTCAGGTCTATGTCCGGCTCTTTATCGCCCTTGAATCCAAGGAAGGTCGCGAACGGAATGTTGAGGCCTTCTTTTTTCATGCGCGCGCCGCACTCCGGACATGCCTTGTCCGGCATGTCGTAGCCGACATCGTATTTGCCCGGCTCGTCCGACCATTCAAAGTGCCTGCACTCCGGGCAAATATAGTGCGGCGCCATAGGATTTACTTCCGTGATGCCGGCCATGGTCGCGGCAAACGAAGAACCTACGGATCCTCTCGATCCTACCAGGTATCCGTCCCTGTTTGACTTCTGTACCAGCATCTGAGCCGCGATATACATGACCGCGTAGCCGTTTCCGATGATGGAGCTGAGCTCTGTCTCCAGCCTCTCCTCTATCTCAGGCGGCATAGGATCGCCGTATATCTCCTTTGCCCTGGCGTAGCAGCTCTCCCTGAGTTTTTCTTCAGCACCCTCGATCTTAGGAGGATATTTGCCCTCAGGAACCGGCCGTACCTCTTCTACCATTTCGGCTATCCTGTTTGTATTTGTGATGACTATCTCTTCAGCCCTGTCGCCCAGATACGCGAATTCCTGCATCATCTCATCAGTAGTGCGCAGATAGAGAGAGTCAGACGGAGTATCGCGGAAGCCTATACCGGCCATGATGATGTTGCGGTATATGGATGCCTCCTGAGTCGGATAGTGCGAGTCCGTTGTGGCGACGGTCATCTTTCCTAGCCTGTCACCGCAGGCTATTATCCTGAGGTTGTTCCTGATGAGAGCTGCCTCATCCTCAGCGAGACCGTCTTCAATAAGGAAACGGTTGTTGCCCAGAGGCTGTATCTCAAGATAGTCATAGAACGACGCTATCCTGTCGAGCTCTTCATCGTCAGCTCCCCTCACTACAGCCTGATAAAGCTCTCCCGCTTCGCAGGCGGAGCCTATTATGAGGCCCTCTCTGTACTCCTGCAGAAGCGAGCGCGGTATCCTCGGCCTGTGATAGAAATAGTCGATATGCGAAGCGCTTACCAGCTTGTAGATGTTCTTCAGTCCGGTCTGGTTCTTCGCCAGGATTATTATGTGGTAAGTGCGGTTCTTCTTTATGTCGATAGTACCGTCACTGTACCTTGCGTCTTCGTCCGGATACAGATAGCCCTCAACACCGTAGATGATCTTGATGTTCCTGCCGTTCTTGGCCTGCTTTGCGGCCTCCTTGGCAGCGTCCGGGAAAGCCTGCACCACGCCGTGATCTGTGATCGCGACAGCCGGCTGACCCCAGTAGGCCGCCTTTCTGACGATATCCTTTACCTCATTGAAGCCGTCGTTATCGCTCATCTTGGTGTGGCAGTGCAGTTCTACCCTGTGCTGACCCGGATACGTGTCCTCCTTGAGCTTTTTCTCTGTCTTTCTGATCGATGAAGCCATCATCAGGTTCTCATGCTCATAGGTATCGTATTCTATGGTGCCGCAGGCTCTTATCATGTCGCCAATGGCAAGGTTTTCCTGTATCTCTTTCAGTTTCGCGTCAGAGATGAAGGACTTGATGCCGAATGTCCTGGTTTCGGACGCGATCAGCATGGTGATAAGCATGCGTCCGCTCTTTATAGGCATGGAATCCATCCTGAAGACTTCCCCCTCGATGACAGGCTTGTCCTTGCTGCCTACGAAGCCGGCAAGTTCGCTGAACGGCACAGGCTCTCCCGTGAAGTCGTCTCCAAGCAGTACCAGTTCTCCGTTTTTATTGGTGAATACAGGCTGATCTTTCTTGCTCTGTCTGCGCCCCTTGCCGCTGCCGTTTCCATAAGCGTATCCGTTGGATCCTGTGTTATCGGATACCTCTGTCTTCTGAGGTATCATCACTCCGGTATATGTATAGTTGACTCTGATCCTTTCAACGGAAGCTATCCTGGAAGCGATCCTCCTTTTCATCAGATTCTCTGTTGTTTTCGGCATCACAAAATTGAGCTTGGCGTCTATGTCAAGCGCCACGCTCGTGCCTCCGTTTGCCTTGGATACCGCGACATTGGTTATCTCTATGTCTATATCCTTGGCATCCTTGCCGCTTGCTTCCATTAGCTCGGCGGCAGTCAAAATGTCTTCAGAGATCTTTATCATTGACCGTTTATAAGCTATCTCCCTCAACAAGCTCTATGAGCCTGTCGATAAGTCTGTCTTCCGGGACTTTTTCGATTATTTCCCCGTGGCTGAACACAAGGCCCTCGCCCTTTCCGCCGGCTATGCCATAGTCTGCTTCCCTGCTCTCGCCCGGGCCATTCACAGCGCAGCCCATCACAGCGATCTTAAGAGGTCTCAGGCCCGCTTCAGCGCGTTTTGCCGCTATAGGCATGAGTCTGTCCTCGGCTTCATTCGCGAGTCCTATGAGATCTATCTCCGTCCTTCCGCATGTAGGGCACGACACAACGTCTATCGCCTTTTCCCGCAGTCCGGTAGTCTCAAGGATGCGTCTTGCCAGCAGCACCTCTTTTACAGGATCATCCGTAAGAGAAACACGCATGGTATCTCCTATGCCCGCTAGAAGAAGCGCGCCAATGCCTATGGCGGACTTAAGTTCTCCGTTCTTCGGAGTGCCGGACTCCGTGATACCGATGTGTATCGCCGCGTCTGTGAGTTCCTTCAGTTTAAGGTGAGCGTCGTAATTCATCCTTACATTGGAAGACTTGATGGAAACGACAAGCTTGTCGTAACCGAGGTCTTCGATGTACTTCACCATGCCCGCTCCGCTTTCGGCCAGAGCGTCAGCCGTGACTCCGCCGTACTTCTCTATGAGATCCTTCTGGAGCGAACCGGAATTCACGCCCACGCGGATAGGGATATCATGTTCCCTTGCCTTGTCAACGACAGCCTTTACCCTGTCCACACTGCCGATATTGCCGGGGTTGATCCTTATCTTGTCAGCGCCCTGCTCAATGGCAGCAAGAGCCAGCCTGTAGTCGAAATGTATGTCAGCTACAAGCGGCACACGGACCAGCTTTTTAGCTCGGCCGAAAGACTCCGCCGCTTCCATGTCAGGAATTGCGCACCTTACGATCTGGCAGCCCGCGTCAGCGAGTTCCTCTATCTGTCTGACCAGCGCGTCCGTATCCCTGGTATCGGCATTCGTCATCGACTGTATGGATACCGGAGCGCCTCCGCCTATTTGTATATCACCGCAAAAAACTTTTCTTGTCATTTTCCGAATATGTTCATTACATCGTTTACTGTTATCAGCACGAACAGCGTGAGCAGGATAGCCATTCCTACCAGCGTAGCCTTGTACTCCATGTCATCGTTTATCCTGCCGCCGGATATGATCTTGAGCAGGATGAAGAAGAGCTTTCCTCCGTCGAGCCCCGGTATAGGCAGGACATTGAAGAGCGCGAGGTTAAGGCTTACCAGCGCCAGCAGCATCAGATAAGGCGCTGCCCCGTAGCTTGCCACCGAGTCCACGACCTTCACGAGTCCGACCGGTCCGGCCACGTCATCCGCGCTGACAGCTCCCGTAAACAGGCTCCTGAATCCCTCAAGCATGGCCTTATTGAGTTCCCATGTGGTTACCGGTCCGTATTTGACGCATTTCCAGAAGTTCTTTGTGTAGCCTGCGGCTATGCCTATCATGTAGGAGCCGTTTTCTTCACTGTACTCCGGAACTACCGATGCCGTGCCGGTCTTGCCGTCACGCTCATACGTTACCTCAAGGGTGCTTCCTTCCTTGTAGGAGCTGATGCCTTCCACGACAGCCTCCCAGCTGTTGGTCTTATTTCCGTCGATCGCGACTATGACATCGCCCGCCTGAAGACCGGCAATCTGAGCCGGAGATCCGTCAACTACAGAGCTTATCGAATTGTCGGCAACACCCGTCAGGCAAAGAGCTATGGTCACTGCCGCGACCGCTATTATCACATTCATGGTTACGCCGGCTAAGAGTATCGCTGCTTTTTGTCCGTTGGTCTTACTTGAATATGAAGTAGGACTGTCGACGGCTTCTTCCTCGCCTTCCATAGCGCAGTAACCGCCCAGTGGAAGCATGCGCACGGAATACTGAGTGTCGCCCTTCTGCTTCTTGAAGATGAGCGGCCCCATGCCGACTGAAAATTCCTTGATTTTTACACCGCACCATCTGGCTACGGTCATGTGTCCCCACTCGTGCGGTATTATCAGCACGAGCAGCATCACAACAAAAAGTATCGCTGTTTTCAATTTCTCATGTCCCCGTTTTTTATATGCTAAGTATTCCCGTCATAAAGCAGATCGCGTAGTAGACGACAGGAGCTACGAATATCACGCTGTCGAATCTGTCCATGATGCCGCCGTGACCCGGTATCAGATCGCCGTAGTCCTTGATGCCCATCTTGCGCTTGAACGCGGAAGCTGTGAGGTCTCCGGCCATTCCCGCTGCTCCTCCCACGAGTCCGAGCACGAGGCATACGGTCGCCATCTCTCTCATGAATATGTAGCCGAACAGCCATGCCAGCAAGGAGCTTCCGATAAGTCCGCCTACAGCTCCCTCTATCGTCTTCTTAGGGCTCAGCACCGGAGCCATCTTGTGCTTTCCGAGAAAGTATCCCGTGAAGTACGCGCATATGTCCGATCCGAACGCCGCAATGATAACGATCCAGATGAACAGGCTGTATTCAGTCATGTCTATCAGTACCATGTGATACGTGAAGAAAGGTATATACACAAGGCCCGTGACCGTCGCAAGAGCGTCATACGGGCTGCGCTGATCTATCTTCCAGCCGTAGATAAGGCCGACGGCAACTGCCAGGAACACCCATATGCACATGACCATCATGTTCTCGTAGAACTGCGGCACGGCGCCCTTTTCACCGACGTTGAGAGGTATCGCCGTCACAAACAGCAGTACTGTCATGATGTAGCCGATGGTTGTCGATGGATGGACATCCAGATCGCCCCAGCCCTTATAGAATTCCTGAAGGCCCATTGCCGCTATTATGAGCGCAGCGGCCCAGAGCCACCAGCCGCCAAGATACAGTACGATCAGCAACGGAGCCATAACGAGTCCGGATATTATTCTGGTTTTCATTTGTCTGCCTCCTTACGTCCGCCGAATCTCCTGTCGCGGTTTGAATATGCTTCTATCATCTCTGTGTATTCCTCAGGCGCAAAGTCCGGCCAGAGAGTGTCTGTGAACATCAGCTCGCTGTAAGCGGCCTGCCATGTGAGGAAGTTTGACATGCGCTCCTCACCGCTGGTCCTGATGATAAGGTCCGGATCCGGCACGTCGAAGTGCGCGCTTCCGGAGTACAGGTGTTTTGAGATGTCATCTTCGGTAAGTTCGTCAGGATCTTTTCCTTCAGCGACGATCTCCTTCACGCTCCTCAGTATCTCATCGCGGCCGCCGTAATTGAGGGCGATGTTGAACACCAGACCGTCGTTGTCAGCCAGTCTGCCCACCATCTTGTTTATAGCGTCTACCGAAGCCTTAGGCAGCATGTCGTATTCGCCAAAGATATTGATGTGCACATTGTTCTCATCGAGTTCTTCAAGCTCTGAATTGACGTACTTGACAATAAGATTGAAAATGCCACTCACCTCTTCGGTGCTTCGTTTCCAGTTCTCGGTCGAGAACGCGTAGACGGTCAGGTATTTGATGCCCATGTTGGATGTGGCGATGACTATCTTTTTCATCGCCTGCATGCCGGCATTGTGCCCCATGACGCGCGGAACGCCGTGAGCCTTTGCCCAGCGGCCGTTTCCGTCCATGATTATTCCTACATGCGTAGGTACTGGTCTTTTTTCCATAGTCTTTTTAATGCACTAAACGAGCGCTGTGAAGCGCTCGTCGTGTTTCTGTATCCGTGCTGTGAGGCTTATACCTCCATGAGCTCCTTTTCTTTATCAGAGATGATCGCGTCGATGTCCTTGATGGCCTTTTCGATGGTCTTCTGTGTCTCATCGAGTTCGTTCTTCAGATCGTCTTCTGTGAGCTCGCCATCTTTCTGGGCCTTCTTGAGTTCGTCGTTCACGTCTCTTCTGAGGTTCCTGACGGCTACCTTGGCATCCTCACCGTAGTTCTTTACTACCTTGGTGAGCTCCTTACGTCTCTCCTCGGTGAGCTGCGGGATGGCAAGTCTTATCACTTTGCCGTCGTTTGTCGGATTGATGCCGATGTTTGCCTCAAGTATGGATCTTTCGATGTCGCCTACCGATTTAGGATCGAACGGCGATATCATGAGAGTCCTCGGATCAGGTACCGAGATGTTGGCGAGCGCCTTCAGCGGTGTAGGCGTACCGTAATAGTTGACCATGATCTTGTCAAGAAGCGCCGGATTGGCTCTTCCTGCTCTGACGGTGTTAAGGTTCTCCTTAAGGAAGTTTTTAGCGCCTTCTATTCTTTCATCCAGTGATTTCTTAGCCATTGTATGCCTCCTATCTGATCAGTGTCCCAACGTTTTCGCCGTTGATCACTTTCATGAGATTTCCTTCCTGCGCGAGAGCGAATACGTAGATTGCTGTCTCCGTATCCTTGCAGATCGTCGCAGCTGTGAGATCCATTACCTTGAGATCTCTGTCGATGATATCCATGTATGTGAGTTCAGTGAATCTCTCAGCGTCCGGATCAGTTTTAGGATCCGCCGAATATACGGCATCGACGTTCTTTGCAAGAAGCAGCACGTCTGCTCCTATCTCGGCAGCCCTCAGAGCCGCGGCAGTATCCGTTGTGAAGAACGGGCTTCCCGTTCCGCCTCCGAATACCACTACCTTGCCTTCTTCGAGGTAGTCGAGAGCCTTGCGCCTTGCGTATCCCTCAGCCATGTCTCTGATCTCTATCGAGGTCATGAGTTTGGCCGGGCATCCCGATGCAAGAAGCGCGTCCTGCAGCGCCAGTCCGTTCATCACGGTAGCCAGCATGCCCATGTAGTCAGCTGTCGGCTTGTCTATATTGCCGCCTGTGCGGCCTCTGAAGAAGTTTCCTCCTCCGACTACTATGCCGACTTCGACTCCGGCGTCATGTATCTCTTTGATCTGCTTTGCGGTCTTCTCGAGCTGAGCGTCATTGACGCCGAATCTTTCATCGCCCGCGAGGGCCTCTCCGCTTATTTTGATCAGGACTCTTTTGTATTTTATTGCCATATATCGCCGCCTCCGATCGATTTTGCTCTGCCGTTTAATGATACCATAAACCTCGCTGCAACTCTACGCGTCTTTCTTTTCTATCTTGCGGATCTCCTTGGTACGGATCTCCTCGCAGATATCGCTCACGAAATCAGCAAGAGGCTTCACGCCCTCGTCACCCATGTATCTGGAACGTACCGATACATTGCCTTCTTCGGCTTCCTTGGCGCCGAGTACCAGCATGTAAGGCACTTTCTCCATCTGAGCCTTGCGGATCTTGTAGCCGATGCGCTCGCTGCTGTCATCGACTGTCACATCCACGCCGTTTCTTCTGAGTTCCTTACGGACCTGCTCAGCATAGTCTGCGATCTTGTCGGAGATAGGCAGTATACGTACCTGCTCAGGGCAGAGCCATGTAGGCAGATTACCGGCATAGTGCTCGATGAGCCACGCAAGCGTACGCTCGTAACATCCGATCGATGTACGGTGAATGATGTACGGACGCTTTTTCTGGCCGTCCTTATCGATGAAATACATGTCATATCTTTCAGCAAGCATTGTGTCGAGCTGAATGGTGATCATCGTGTCTTCCTTGCCGTATACGTTTTTGGCCTGGATGTCGAGCTTAGGACCATAGAAAGCAGCCTCTCCGACAGCTTCCTTGTATTCGAGGCCTATCTCATCAAGGATCTCTCTCATGAATCCCTCGTTGTATTCCCATTCCTCAGCTGTTCCGAGGTATTTGTCGGCATTCTCCGGATCCCATTTCGAGAGTCTGTACGTTACGTCTCCTTCAAGTCCGAGCGTGGTGAGACAGTACTTTGCGAGTTCAACGCAGCCCTTGAACTCATCCTTGATCTGCTCAGGTGTGCAGACAAGATGTCCCTCTGAGATGGTGAACTGACGCACTCTCGTAAGTCCGTGCATCTCGCCCGCCTGCTCATTTCTGAACAGAGTCGAGGTCTCGCCCATCCTGTAAGGAAGGTCGCGGTAGCTCTTCTGCCTTGCCTTGTACACATAATACTGGAACGGGCATGTCATAGGACGCAGCGCCATGACATCGGCATCAGCGTCGTTCTCGATCAGACTGAGGTCCTCTACTCCGCGGATCTCGCTGGAGCGGTCCTCGCCGGCCATTACCTCGTCCATGCTGTCGTATCCGAGCAGGAACATTCCGTCCTTGTAGTGATACCAGTGGTCGGATATCTTGTAGAGCGTGGATTTTGCCATCAGAGGTGTTCTGGTGCGTACATAGCCCCATTCATACTCTTCAAGGTCTTCGATCCATCTCTGCATCTTCTGTATGATCTTTGTACCCTTAGGCATGAAGAGCGGCAGCCCCTGTCCGATGACATCAGCGGTCGTGAAGATGTCCATCTCGCGGCCGAGTCTGTTGTGATCGCGGTTTTTGATATCCGCGAGGTATTCCAGATACTCTTCAAGGTCTTCCTTCTTTGTATAAGCCGTTCCGTAGATGCGGGTGAGCATCTTGTTGTGCTCGTCTCCTCTCCAGTAAGCACCGGAGCTGGATGTGAGCGCGAATGCCTTGATAGGCTTTGTGCTCATGATGTGCGGGCCGGCGCAGAGTTCTACGAAATCGCCCTGCTGATAGAACGAGATCTCCTCATCTTCAGGCAGATCCTCGATGAGCTGTACCTTGTACGGCTCATCCTTGTCCTTGTACATCTGTATGGCTTCTTCTCTCGGAAGCGTGAAGTATGTCAGTCTTTCGCCCTTCTTGATGATCTTCTTCATCTCGGCTTCGATCTTGTCCAGATCCTCTCTTGTCAGAGGCGGCATGTCGAAGTCGTAGTAGAATCCGTTTTCGATAGAAGGTCCGATCGCGAGTTTTGCGTCCGGATAGAGATTCTTTACAGCTTCAGCGAGTACATGCGAGCATGTGTGCCTGTAAGCGCGCTTTCCTTCATCCGAATCGAATGTCAGGATATTGAGCTCACAGTCCTTGTCGATGACTGTCCTGAGATCCATGGCCTTGCCGTCGATCTCCGCCATGCATGCGACTCTCGCCAGCCCGTCGCTGATGTCTCTGGCAATGTCATAAGCCGACATCGGCTGAGCGTATTCCTTCTTGCTTCCGTCTTTAAGTGTGATAACCAATTTGTTTTCCTCCTTCTTTCTCATATCTCCGCCATACGAGAGCGGAGTCAGGGAATTTATTATTTACGGTCTTATCTCTATGATTTCTTCGGATTCGACCGCATTCTTGACCAGTGTTTCAACATCGAGCGCCGCTTCGGACTTCTCGATGCGTTCGAGTTTAGGTTTTGTGACCGGGTGCTTAGGCAGGAAGACCGTGCAGCAGTCCTCGTAAGGCTGTATGGAGATATCGTATGTGCCTATCTCGCGCGCCTTGTCCATGATATCCACCTTGTCCATCGCGATCAGCGGCCTCATGACAGGCATCTTCACGACGCTGTCAGTGACTACCAGGGCTTCCGCCGTCTGGCTCGCGACCTGACCTAGGTCTTCTCCCGTAATGAGCATCATGTCGCCGTTTTTGATAGCTATCTGCTCGGCTATCCTCATCATGAAGCGCCTGACGAGAAGCGTGGTCTCGTCCTCAGGACAGTTCTTCACGATCTCTTCCTGTATCGGCAGCAGGTTGATGACATGCATCTTTACCGTTCCCATGTAGCCCGCCAGCACCTTTACGAGTTCTTCGACTTTTCGTTGTGCTCTCTGGCTGGTGTACGGATACGAATGATAGTGCACAGCCTCTATGCTCATGCCGCGCTTAGCCATCATGAATGCCGCGACCGGGCTGTCGATACCGCCGGACATCAGGATGAGTCCCTTGCCGTTGGTCCCGAGAGGCAGCCCTCCAAAACCCCTTATCTTGTCTCTGAAGATGTATGCCGCCTCGCGCCTTACATCAACTGTGAGCAGGCATTCCGGCCTGTGCACGTCCACGCTGAGACCCTGATTGGCCTTCAGCACCATGCCGCCCACCTGTCTGGCAATATCCGGCGATTCTACAGCGAAGGACTTGTCTGCTCTGTGAGCCTTTACCTTGAAAGTCTTCACTCCGTCTTCTTCTATCACCTTCTGCATGTAAGCAGCGGCCGTTCTTCCTATAGCGTTGATGTCCTTTGGCGCTTCGACCGCCGGGCTGACCGACGCTACGCCAAAAACTCTTACGCATTTTGCGATGACCTCGTCTTCGGGTATATCTGCCGGGACTCTTACAAACATGAGTCCGTCTATCCACTTGGCCTCGGCATCCTCAAAGCATGACAAAGCACCGCGCAGCCTCTCTATGAGGATACGTTCAAAGTACGGCTTATTCATGCCCTTCAGTGCGACCTCGCCGCACCTTACTATATACAGTTTCTTTTCCAATTCTCTATCCTTTTAGCGGAAGCTGCCCAGTCTGCGGAATCTTTCGACCGCGGTCTTTGTGCGGTCTATCACGTAGTCCATTTCCTCTACGGTATTGAATTCCGAGAAGCTGAAACGCAGCGCGCCTTCTATTTCCTTGTGAGTCATCGACATTGCCTGCAGCACATGGCTGTCGCCTGTCTTGTTTGACGAGCAGGCAGAACCTGTCGATACGTATATGCCGTCTTGCTCTAGTGTGTGGAGCAGCACCTCCCCGCGTGTGCCTTCGAATGTCACGTTGAGCACGCTTGGACAGCGTTTGCCGTGGTCATGGAGCGTGTATCCGAGTTCTTCCGGACCGTTCACGATGATATCGCTGATCTCGGTCCTGAGTCCGTCCAGAAGATAATTGTTCACGACGCCCATTCGGCTGGTCTTTATCATGAGGTCGGTGCAGGACATCTCCGCGGCGAGGCCCATTCCTGCGATGCCCGGAGTGTTCTCTGTAGATGATCTGAAACCGCCCTCCTGTCCTCCGCCGGTGATGAACGCAGGCAGGCTGTGGCGTTTCTTCATGTAGAGGAAGCCCGTGCCCTTAGGACCGTGGAACTTATGACCGCTGGCGGAAATAAGATCAGCATCCAGATCATCAAGCGCGAGCTTGCCAAAGGCCTGCACGGCATCCGTGTGGAATATGATATCCGTACCGTTCTTTCTGTTGTAGTCCCTTATCGTCCTTCCGACGGATGTGACAGGCTCGATGGTCCCGGTCTCGTTGTTGACGGCCATGATTGAAACGATAATCGTATTCTCGTCAAGTGCTGCCTTCAGCACCTGTTCTTCCACATAGCCGTCCACATCCACATCCAGATAAACGATCTCAAAGCCGTCTTCTTTCAGTCTTTTGCAGGTCTCAAGCACTGCAGGGTGCTCTACCTTAGTCGTGATTATCCTGTTTCCGCGGCGGCGCAGTTTGCGCGCAGACGAGAGCAGCGCCATGTTGTCGCTCTCAGTGCCGCCTGAGGTGAATACGACGTTGCCCGCAGGCGGCAGCAGATCTGCGATCTGCCTGCGCGCGTCGTACAGCAGGTTGCCCGCCTCAAAGCCCATCGCATGCAAAGACGAAGGGTTGCCAAAGTTTTCTTTGGCAGCCCTGTATATCAATTCCGTGACTTCGTCGTATTGTCTTGTTGTTGCGCTGTTATCAAGATATATCATTTGGCGAAATCCGTGGCCCTCGTCTCTCTTACGACATTGACCTTGATCTGTCCCGGATACTCGAGTTCTGCCTCGATCTTCTTGGCGATCTCTCTTGCCAGCATAGGGACTTCCTCATCCTTGACCTGATTAGGCTTGACTGCGACTCTGATCTCGCGGCCTGCCTGGATCGCATAGGATTTCTCTACACCCTTTGTAGTATTCGCGATGTTCTCGAGGTTCTCCAGTCTCTTGATGTAAGACTCGAGTGTTTCTCTTCTGGCGCCCGGTCTTGCTGCTGACAGAGCATCCGCAGCCGCGACCAGCATGGCTTCAAGTGTAGTTGGCTCCACGTCCCCGTGATGCGCTTCTACCGCATTGATGACCTTCCAGGACTCTTTGTACTTCTTGCAGATATTCACGCCGATCTCGACGTGTGTGCCCTCTACCTCATGGTCGATGGCCTTGCCGATATCGTGCAGCAGTCCGCCGCGTCTTGCGAGCTTAGGGTCGAGTCCGAGCTCTTCCGCCATCATTCCCGCGAGCGTAGCGACCTCTATCGAGTGCTGCAGCACGTTCTGGCCGTATGATGTCCTGTATTTGAGCCTTCCGATCAGTCTTACCATCTCAGGGTTCAGGTTATGCACGCCTGTCTCGAAGCATGCTCTTTCTCCCTCTTCCTTGATGATGGTGTTGACCTCCTTGGTGGCCTTCTGGACCATCTCTTCGATCCTTGCAGGATGGATCCTGCCGTCTACGATCAGTTTTTCAAGAGCGATCCTCGCGATCTCTCTTCTTACAGGGTCGAAGCCCGAAAGTATGACTGCCTCAGGTGTATCGTCGATGATGAGATCCACTCCTGTCAGAGTCTCGATGGCTCTGATATTGCGGCCTTCTCTTCCGATGATGCGGCCTTTCATGTCGTCATTAGGCAGGCTGACAACAGATACTGTGGTCTCTGTGACCTGATCAGACGCGTATCTCTGGATCGCGGTCGTGATGATCTCTCTTGCCCTCTTGTCTCCTTCCTCTCTGGCTTCGTTCTCGATGTTGACTATCATTTCGGAAGCGTCCTTGCGGATGTCCGTTTCAAGTTCCTGCAGCAGCAGGTGCTTGGCTTCTTCTCTGGTGTAACCGGAGATCCTCTCAAGTTCTGCTACCTGCTTTGCGATGTAAGCATCGATCTCTTTGTGTTTTTCATTCATCGACTGCTCTCTTTTGCTGAGACCGTTCTCACGCTTCTCAATGCTCTCGAGTTTGCGGTCGATATTCTCTTCCTTCTGCTGGATCCTTCTCTCTGCTTTGGAGACTTCAGCCCTTCTGGACTTGAGCTCTCCTTCATACTCTTCTCTCAGCTTATGTATTTCCTCTTTCGCCTCAAGCACTTTCTCCTTCTTGAGGTTCTCGACAGTATTCTGCGCGTCCAGGATCATGTTCCTGGCCTGCTGTTCCGCGCTTCCTATGGCTTTCTCTCCGAAATTCTTGCGCAGAACATAACCAATTGCTATACCGACGATAAGGACTACAATGCTGATCACAACAGTTAAAACCGGTGACATAAGCACCTCCTTATCAATTATTTGGATTTGTAATATATACATTATCTGCGCATACGCTATGTTGGGCTTAATGCGTCTGCCCGACACAATATATGCGATTAGATGACATAAACATACATAGATATTATACATATGACGTTATGTCCAGTCAATTGAAAATACACACTAAAAGGCCGGGGCAAAAAGCCCCGGTCTTTCGTGTTTTCAACATTTACAGATACTTACTGACTATCTCGATATCCGACGGTATTTCGACAGTAGTTGTTCCTCTTTTCTGATTGTGTTCGCGGCCCTTTCCGGCTACAAACAGCAGCGTATCATCATCCATCATACTTATTGCCTTTTTTATAGCTTCAGGCCTGTCCGGAATGATCTCGTACTTCCCTCCTTCCGAGGCGACAGCCTCGGCGATCGCGTCGCAGATATCCTCAAGCTTCTCATATCCCGGATCATCCTCTGTGATGATCGTATAGTAGCTGTAGCGTCCGGCGGCCTTTCCTGTGTCCGTCCTTCTGTTGACGCCCTTGCTTCCGGTAGCTCCGAATACGGAGATTATCTTCCTGTCAGGGAATTCTGACTTTATCGTCTCATAGAAGGTTTCAAAACTCAGCTTATTATGAGCATAATCCACTATGGCTATGCGCTTGCCGTCCTTGCTGTAGAAAGCTTCCATGCGTCCCGGAGTCACTGCCACGGCAAGTCCCGCTTTTATATGCTTCATAGGGATGCCCAGCATGACCGCGAGCGATACGGCTGCCAATGCGTTCTCCGCGTTTATTGTGCCGAACGTTCCGAGATTGAATACCTCATCAAAGTCTTCATATCCCGGGATATCCTTTCCTCTTATGCTCATGGACACTCTGCCTTCGTTTGAAACGACATCGTATCCGAAGATATTGGCGCTGCTGTCATGTTGGCTGAAATTTATACGTACCGGACATTTCTCAGCCGCTTTCTGTATCCTGGCCTGTTCTTCGCAGTCCAGATTGACGCATGCCCTGCGGCAGTCCTCGAATATCTTCAGCTTGGACTCAAGATAGTCATCGAAATCCGGATGCTCTATCTCGCTTATATGATCGCTCCCTATATTCAGAAAAGCGACCGCGTCAAAGTCTATGCCCATTACCCGGTCGTATTTCAGCGCCTGGCTTGATACTTCCATGGTCATGTACCTTATGCCGCTTTTCAGAGCATTATCCATATGCCTGTAGATCTCAAATATCTCAGGCGTTGTAAGAGACGATACCTCATCCACCACGCCGTCGTAGTTCTCTATTCCGGACAGAATGGCGCTCCTCACTCCTGCTGTCTCACGGAGATAGTCATCCAGGATGCTTCTCATGAAAAAAGCTGTAGTAGACTTGCCTTTTGTGCCGGTGATCCCAATGACTCTGATAAAATCGTACAGCTTACCGTAAAAAGTCTCTGCTATGACCGGCATTGCCTTACGTATGTCTCTGACATATATGCCTAAACCCGATTCCCCGGCCTTGCGTAATATGTTTGCAGCCGCGCCCTTTGCGTCCTCATCGCTTACGATGCTGCATGACGGAGTGTCCGGCGCGTCCGGATCTTCTCTGACAAAGCACGCTGCTCCAGCTGCCATGGCGTCCTCAAGGTATTTCTCTTTGAACAGCGCTCCCTTGCACACAAAGAGCGAGTCCCTGATGACATCCATCGAGTTGAACGTCACTCCGCTTACAGGTCTTGCGGCTATCTCAGCCAGCGCCGGATCTGTATACAGCGCCATTAGAGCGGAGCACGACGGCTCGCCGTTTATTGACACGAGCTGTCCCGCCATACCCAGAGCGTCTATAACATCCTGTACATTTACTCTTCTTTCCATTATGCCTTCAATATCTTTTCCTGATCTGTAAAATATCCTTCAGCTTTCATGCTGGTGAAACAGCCGTTGCCGACAATCACGTGGTCGAGCAGCTTTATGCCGAGTATCTTCGATGCCTCCAGCAGCCTTTTGGTGACATCTATGTCCTGCATGCTGGGCGTCGGATCGCCGCTCGGGTGGTTATGCGCCACTACCACCGCGGCAGCTCCGCGTCTTATCGCCGGTCCGAACACCTCTCTCGGATGCACCGGGGCACTGTCGATATTGCCAATGGAGATGACTGATTTTGACTCTATCTGCAGCTTCGTGTTGAGATTGAGTGTCATGAAGAACTCTCTCTTCTCGTACATCATCTCTTCCATCAGTATGTCTGCGACCTGCTGGCTGTCACGTATCCTGACCTTTACCGCTCCCTGTCGGTCCGAAATAAGACGCTTGGAGAGTTCCATGGCGGCTACGATGGAACAGGCCTTGGCCTCCCCTATGCCGTCTATTTCAGTCAGTTCTTTAACCTCAGCCATGCCGAGGCCGCCCATGTTTTCACTCGCGTATGATATGACCTCATCCGCAAGTCTTACCGCCGACTTGCTTCCGGTGCCCGTCCTGATTATGAGCGCCAGCAATTCGGCGTTGCTCAGTCCTCCCGCTCCCGCGTAGAGCATCTTCTCCTGAGGCCTTTCGCTCTCAGGCATTTTTTTGATATGCATTTTTACTCCTTCCCGGAGCACACACGATGATTTTACCACTAAAAAAGCCACACCCACAAGGACGTGGCTCATTAGATTCTGTTAATATACGCGCTACGCTCTGCGTCCGGTCTTATCCATAATGATGTCAGCTACCGCGTCTACTACCTCTTCTATATTCAGGTTTGAAGTATCCAGAAATACGGCATCGTCCGCCTGTCTCAGCGGGCTTACTTCGCGGTGCGAGTCCTGATAGTCTCTCTCCTGGACTTCCTTCAGGATCTGATCGTAGTCGGCTTCTTTTCCGGCTTCAAGCAGCTGCTTATAGCGTCTCTCCGCCCTTATCTCAGGCGAAGCCGTCATGAAGATCTTGACCTCTGCGTCCGGAATGACCGTCGTGCCTATGTCTCTGCCTTCCATGACAACATCCTTTGTAGCGGCAAGATGCCTGCTGACTTCATCTACCTTTGCCCTTACGATGGCAAGCTTGGAGATGTTTGACGCAGCCATGGATATCTCGTTTGTCCTTATAAGTCCGCTTACGTCCTCGCCGTCGAGCATGGTCGCTCCGCCGTTGAAGTCTATAGAGGTGATGCCAAGCATTTCTCTTACAGCGTCTTCATTGAACTCATCCACGCCTGTCCTGCGCGCCTTAAGACCGAGCGCCCTGTACATGGCGCCCGTGTCAATATATTCCAGTCCGAAACGGACGGCAGTAGCCTTCGCGATGGTACTCTTGCCTGTCCCGCTCGGTCCGTCTATGGCAACTCTGAGCATATTGCTCCTCCCTTTATTTCTTTTTGCTTCTTGTGAGCTTGTTGATCTCGTCGATAAATGTATCGATAGTCTGGAACTCTCTGTATACGGAAGCGAATCTTACGTACGCAACCTGGTCGATGGCCTTGAGCTCTTCCATGATGAGAAGACCGATATTTGTCGACTGGATCTCCTTCTCCATTGTGTTAGAGAGTCCGCGCTCGATATTGTCCGCGATCCTCTGGACATCCTCGTAAGTGACCTTTGTCTTCTGACACGCTTTCATGATGCCGTTTACGATCTTGTTCTTATCGAAGCTCTCTCTTGTACCGTCCTTCTTGACTACCACGAGCAAAGAATTCTCGATCTTTTCAAAAGTCGTGAATCTCTTCTTGCACTTGGTGCACTCGCGTCTTCTTCTGGTAGCGAGACCGTCTTCTACAGGTCTGGAGTCAACTACCTTCGTGTCTTCAAAGTTACAATACGGGCATTTCATAACGATTCCCTCCATTTTTGCAGACTCCATAAAGAGTCCTCTTTTCCATATGTAAACCGATGTTATCACAATATCTTGTGGTAGTGCACATCTCTTAATAGAAATATAGGGTGACGTCCGTTCTTTTGTGAAATTTGCTTCACAATTGCTCAATAATACCAACACAAAGCAATGCTACAATATAGTTGTCGAAGGAATTCGACAGTAAACCTTTTTCTTTTGATTGTTCTTTCTTAGTTAGATATTTTCGCAACAGAAAACTCCGGCCTCCCAGCCGGAGTTTTCATTTATTTTTCTTTGCCTTTATCCTCAGCCTGAGCCCTGCGTTTTGCCTCTGCCCTCTGTCTTATAAGTATGGCGTTTTTCTCAGTGAGATACCACCATGCGACAGCGCATGCCGCTACAAAGGCGCCTGCTATAACGATAATGCCTATATGGCTGATGAAGTATTCCATTAGTTGAACTTCTTGGCTGTCTCGCAGAGATCTGCAAAGCCTGCAGCGTCAAAGATAGCCATCTCGGAGAGCATCTTTCTGTTGATCTCGATGCCGGCCTTCTTGAGTCCGTTCATCAGCTTGCTGTAGCTGAGTCCGTTTGCTCTGGAAGCAGCGTTGATCCTTGCGATCCAAAGTCTTCTGTACTCTCTCTTCTTGTTCTTGCGGCCTACGTATGCCGATCTCAGGCTTCTCATAACTGCCGGATTGGCTGCTCTGAAGGTGTTCTTCCTTCTGCCGTAGAATCCCTTAGCCTGCTTCAGAATCTTTTTATGTCTCTTGTGAGCGTTTACGCCCTTCTTTACTCTTGCCATTGTTACACCTCCCCTTACTTAGCCATCGATCTCAGCATGCGCTTCAGATCTGCACTTGTAAGTGTAGTAGCCTTGCGCAGGCCTCTTTTTCTCTTCGCGGTCTTCTTGGTCAGGATGTGGCTCTTATAAGCCTTGTTTCTCTTGACCTTGCCGGAGCCTGTAACATGCAGGCGCTTCATTGCGCCCCTGTGTGACTTCATCTTGTTTTTAGCCATTTGGGTTATCCTCCTGTATCGTTATCTTATTTTTTGTCCTTCTTCGGTGCGAGGAACATGTTCATCCTGCGGCCTTCCATCTTAGGTTCCTTTTCGATGACACCGTAATCTGCAACCATGTCAGCGAATCTCTTCATCGCGTCGAAACCGAGCTGCGTGTAGTCACGCTCTCTGCCGCGGAATCTCAGTGATACCTTTACCTTGTCGCCGTCCTGAAGGAACTTGCTCGCCGCCTTGGCCTTGACTTCGATGTCGTGGTCTTCGATGGACGCGCTCAGTCTTATCTCCTTGATCTCGGTGACATGCTGATTCTTCTTCGCGTTCTTCTCTTTCTTCTGCTGCTCATAGCGGTACTTGCCGTAGTCAAGGATCTTGCATACCGGCGGATCCGCGTTTGGCGAGATGTTGACCAGATCGAGATCTGCTTCCTCTGCGAGCGCAAGCGCTTCGTCGATGCTGACGATGCCGCGCATCACTCCTTCTTCGTCAATGAGTCTGACCTCATCGGCCATGATATCCTCATTGATCTGCGTCTGATTCTTCTTATTGTCTCTGGCGCTAATGGTTCTGTCCCTCTCTTTCTGAATAGAGCCTTTTGGTTTATTATTATGTCCGCTAATAAAAATCGCGGACGCACAAGCATCCGCGAATAAGACTTTCTGTATCTTATGTGGCCCTACCAACGTTAGTCTGTAAGGCGAGAAGCGGATAACTTCTGCTTTGACCTCGCTTATTATATGTATGAAGTCGCTCTTTGTCAACAAAAATGTGCTACAATTTTGCCATGAAGATAATTCTTGCCTCTGCGTCGCCAAGACGCCTCGAAATATTGAATAAACACGGCATAGAGCCCGTTATTTTGCCCCAGGACACCGATGAATCGCTTCCAGAGGGTATCGGCATGACCGAAGCCGTAGAGAAGCTGTCATCAGATAAGGCGCGCGCCTGTTATGCTGCCGTAAAGGATGATCCGTCATTTGAGGGTTTTGTAATACTGGGAGCTGATACCATCGTCTGGAAGGACGAGATAATGGGCAAACCGACAGACAGAGATGACGCTTTCCGTATGCTGGACAAGATCCGCGGTACATATCATTATGTAGTCACGGGCGTCTGCCTCATAGACGTCAGCAGCGGATCCGAGACCGTTATGAACGATGTGACCGCCGTGCACTGCGTCAACTATACGGATGACGACATAAACGACTACATATCCCGCCGGGAGCCTTACGACAAGGCCGGCTCTTACGCTATACAGGGATACTTTGGCCGGTATATAGACCATATCGACGGCGACTATGAGAATGTAATGGGGCTGCCCTTTCACATCATAGAAGACGCTCTAAGGAAGTATATGTAAAATAAAAAGCGGGCTGATGAGAAGGACCTCAAATGCCCGCCGGTAACATCGCACAAGAATTGGATGCGCGATGGAATGAACAGTCCCCTTGGGGGCTGTTTTTAACTGTTTTAGTTGAAGTATCTGAATACTCCCTTGACCTTTCCGACTATCGTGACATCATGTGCGATAATAGGATCCATGTAGTCGTTCTCAGGCTGCAGCCTGATGTGATCTTTTTCCTTATAGAATCTCTTTACCGTAGCGCCTGTCTCATAGTCATCATTTACCAGAGCTACCACGATTTCGCCGTTTGAAGCGTCGTGCGACTCCTGAACTATCAGATAGTCTCCGTCGTTGATCCCGACGTTCACCATACTGTCACCGTGGACCGTAAGGATGAAATTGGTGCCCGGCCCTACGAATCTTGACGGAATAGGCATCTCGTCAACTATGTTCTGCTCTGCAAGGACAGGCTCGCCTGCGGCGACTCTGCCTACGACAGGAAGCGATACGGTATCGAAAGATGTCGGATCGGCCTTCTTGTATTCATTATCTACGGGAAGGACTGTCCTTGGCTTTGCAGGATCTTTTCTGACAAGGCCCTTATCTTCCAACGCCTTTATGTCGCTGTGGACCGTCGATGTAGACTTTATCTCAAGTGCAGCGCATATCTCTCTTACCGTTGGTGAATAGCCTTTGGCGGCTATGGTCTTCTTCATGAATGCGAGTATGTCATTCTGGCGTTGTTCACTCTTTTTCATGATATCCTCCGTTATTTGTACTGATGGTCTACCAGATCGTTTATGTTCAGTTCGTGGCCGTATTCGTTCCAGTCGTCATAGATGCGGCCTGTCTGTCTGATGATGATGTCTCCGACTATGCCGTCTACCTTGGCGAACGGCAGTGTCTTGTGATATGTGATCTTGCTTCCCTCGCGCTCGAATACGAATCCCGTCCTGAATCTTTCCTTTTCAAGAGGATACTTGTACTCGCAGATCTCCGAGATCAGTTTGAAGAGATTGTCATTTTCCGTGTCGAACACGTTCTCAAGTGTCAGGAACGAATAGTTGGCTCTGAGCTGGATCTCACGTCCCTTGAACCTGTCGAGGAACTTTATCAGTTTCTCTTTTGTCTCAGGATCTTTCGCGTCCTCAAAAACCACGCAGTTTATCCTTGTCCTGAACTGCAGGAGATCGAAGATCTCGTCCGGGCATTCTCTGACATAATGCTTGAGGTGCCTGGATACGTTGACGCAGCTGATGCGGTCCTTGTACTTATTGAGGACTGCGGCGACGTCTTCTATGGTCTGGCCTTCGCCTACCGGCATGGTCGTATTGATATAGATATGATGCCCGTCGGCTATGTGATCAAGGATGTCCTGCAGGGCTCCGAGTTCGGCGAGAGGCTCACCGCCTGTCAGCACGATATCATTATGCGGAAATATCCTGTTCATCAGATCCAGTGATCTGTAACATCTGTCGAGGTCGAATGCTGACGTGTCTCTGTATTCTTTCTTGTTTACACAGAATGGACACGCGTTATTACAGTCGTACGGCACGAACATCGTGACTGTAGGACCGATCTTAGGAAAGTCTTTTTTCATCTATTTGTTCCCTGACTGTTGGATTTCCAACACCCTTTTGTGTGTTTTACGTGCAAATAATAACATTAGAACAACTGTTTGTAAATAACAATAAAGATAGTTTTAAAAATAACTTGATATGCTGCTGCCCTTAAGTGCTACAATGGTCATGTAGTTGATATTTCAAAGCACTATTACACGGAGGCAAACAATATGAAAGTTGGATTTCTGGGCGCGGGCGCCATGGGAGGAGCCATCCTTTCCGGAGCTATCAAGGCAGGCGTTTTTGATGCAAAGGATGTTTACGTATCTGACGTTTCGACCGCCATCACAGACAAATACAAAGATATGGGCTGCAATATCGTGACAGACAACAAGGAGCTCGGAGAGAAAGTCGATATCCTTCTGTCATGCGTAAAGCCGCAGTATGCGGCAAAAGCTCTCGCTCAGCTGGGCGATACCATCGACGGCAAGGCGATGATCTCCATCATGGCCGGTCTTACGACCGACACGATACGTGAGATGACAGGCGGAAAGTTCAGACTTCTGAGACTCATGCCAAACACCCCCGCCCTCGTAGGTATGGGAGCATTTGCTCTCGATTCAGGCACTGACTTTACAGATGAAGAGAAGGAATTCGCGCAGAAGCTCTTTGAATCGCTGGGTATAGTCGAGTGGATGAATGAGGATCTTATCGACACGGCCTGCGGTCTTTCCGGAGCCGGACCTGCATACATCTATCTTGTGATCGAGGCGCTGGCAGACGGCGGAGTCGCTAAAGGACTTCCGCGCAAGACAGCGCAGAATCTGGCTGCTCAGACAGTAATGGGAGCCGCCAAGATGGTTCTTGAGACAGGTCAGCATCCGGGATTCCTGAAAGACCAGGTATGCTCGCCTGGCGGTAACACCATTATCGGCATCAAGACACTGGAGGAACACGGAGTCCGCGGCGCATTCATCGATACAGTTATCAAGTCTACGGAGCGCGCCAAGGAGCTCGGAAAGAAAAAGTAATGAATCTAAGGCACATGGAGGAGCGTGACCGTGCGCAGGTCCTGGAGATGATGCGTGTGTTCTATTCTTCTGAAGCTGTCATGACCAATGGTTCGGAAGAGATCTTCAACAACGATATCAGCGAATGCGTCTCGGAAAGTCCCTTCGCGGAAGGATTCGTTTTCACGGATTCGGATGATGTGCATCTTCTGGGATATGCGATGCTGGCACACAGCTTCAGCACCGAATACGGCGTCCACTGCGTATGGATCGAAGACATATATCTTAAAGAGGAAGCCCGCAGCAAGGGACTCTCATCGGAGTTCTTTGATCACCTGAGGTCTGCATATCCCGGCGCCCTGCACAGACTTGAAGCTGAACATGAAAATCTTCACGCCATGGAAGTGTACAAAAGAAAGGGATTCGAGGAGATGCCATATGTCGAACTGTTCCGCAAGCCATTGTAACAGCCGGCAGCAAAATGCGTAAAAAAGCAGAACGACGATGTAAAGTAATCTTTACATCGTCGTTTTTGATTCTATCTATCATTTGTCATAGGTCAATGGACCTGGCTTACAGAAGCGCTCCTGCCCCGTATGTTACGGTAGTGACTATCACTCCGGCTATTATGACTCCGAGTATGATGGCTGGCATGGCTCTTTTGAGCCTCATATCCATCATCGCTGCCACAAGCGCTCCTGTCCAGGCACCCGTCCCCGGCAGAGGTATAGCCACCAGCAGTACCAGGCCCCAGAACTCGTATTTCTGAACGATTTCTTTCTTGTCATCCGCCTTGGCTTCGAGTCTTCTGACGATGCTGTCGAGCCATTCGCTCTTGGTGCGCAGCCATTCGAAGACCTTGCGGGTAAAGACAACAAGGATCGGTATCGGTACAAGGTTTCCTATAACAGCGATGATGAATGCCGCAGGCACGCTAAGCCCTGCGATGACCCCGTAAGGGATCGCGCCTCTCAGTTCTACCACCGGCACCATGGCCATCAGAAATGTGAAAAGTCCTGCCTTGAACAAATTTGTTTCTCCTGTTTATGCTTCGATCAGGAAGGCTCTGTAACCCTTCATTGTCTCATAAAGATCCGCCTTGCAAATCGTCTCCCAAGGAGCATGCATCGAGAGGATCGCTACTCCGCAGTCGACAACCTGCATGCCATACTGCGCAAGCACCTTCGCGATGGTGCCGCCGCCTCCCCCGTCTACCTTGCCGAGTTCGGATGTCTGATACACTACGCTATGCTTATCCAGTATCTGCCTTATCTGTCCCAGATACTCAGCGTTCGCGTCGTTGGAACCGCTTTTGCCCCTTGATCCCGTGTACTTGTGTATGGCGAGACCGTGTCCAAGTATGGACGCGTTCTTTTTCTCAAATCTGTCCGAGTAAAGCGGATCGTAAGCGGAACTCACGTCGGAACTCAGCATGCGGCTGTTTCTGAGGCATCTGCCGAGATTGATCTCGCTGTAGACGCCCAGTCTGTCAAGCACTTCTCTCAGCATGTATTCAAAGAATCGTGATGTCATGCTGGTCGCTCCGAAGCTGCCTATCTCTTCCTTGTCCACAAAAAGCCCGCATGAAGTAGTCTTAGGGTCACTTACTTCCATCAGCGCTGTGAGTGCTGAGAATGCGCAGCTTCTGTCATCTTGTCCGTATCCGACTATCATGGAGCGGTCAAATCCGGCTTCTCTTGCTTTGCCGGCAGGTACCGCCTCGAGTTCTGCGGAGATGAAGTCCTCTTCCTCGATACCGTATTCATCCTTTAAGGCCTTCAGCACAGCTTCTTTTACAGCTTCCTTTTCTTTTCCCTTAAGAGGCTTGCATCCTACAAGGATATCGAGATTCTCACCTGTTACAGCCTCGGCAAGCGGCTTCTTCATCTGTTCACCTGCCAGGTGCACCAGAAGATCGCTGATGATGAACACAGGCTCATCGTCCTTTTCGCCTATGCTGATCTTTATCTTCGTTCCGTCCGGTTTTACCACTACGCCGTGGAGAGCGAGCGGAATCGTTACATACTGGTACTTTTTGATACCGCCGTAATAATGGGTGTCAAGAAAAGCAAGGTCTCCCGATTCATAGAGCGGGTTCTGCTTGATATCGAGTCTTGGAGAATCGATATGGGATCCGATGATGTTCATGCCGTCTCCGACGATGTCTTCGCCGATGTTGAGCAGCATTACCATCTTGTCCATGTTGACTGAGTATACTTTGTCCCCTTTTGCAAGTTTCTCCCCTTTTTCGATCACACCTGCAAGGTCTTTGTAACCGTGCTCTTTTGCCATAGCAACGATAAGTTCGGCGCACTCGCGCTCCGTCTTGCCGCTGTTAAGAAAGGCAATATAATCAGCGCCCAGTTTCTCGAGTTTCTTCAAGTCTTCAGCGCTGTAGGTGTTCCAAGCGTTTTCGTGAATCATCAAAAGCCTCCGTAAGTGTATAGTTGTACGCGCGGCGGGGCCGCACGCCTAAACATTGTATCATAAAGCCTCCCCTTTTTAAACGCCCGGACAGTCCTATTACATATATTGATGTCGGCGAAAAAACCTGAGCGAGATGGTCCGAGGAGGAACTGAAGTCACACCGGAGCAGCGGACCGACGACAGAAGGAACCCCGGAAACTCGTGACCGCGAAGCGGTCTCATTTCCGGGGGCCACTGGAGGGCCGATGAAACGGATCGTGCTTCGTGACGACAAGGCACGAGCGGAAGGTTATATTTCGCCGGCACCAAATAAAAAGCTGCTCCGCTTTTAACGGAGCAGCTTCTGTGGTTTGTTCAGATACGAAAACTATTCGTGGTCTGCATTCACCTTGCGTGCTACATACGTTGTGTGCAGCACTTCGTGAGCCTTGTGGCTTCCATATGATCCGAAGTATTCGTCATAGATAGCCTTGATGCTTGGGTTCTCATGCGATCTTCTAAGAGGTCTTGCCGCGTCGAGATCGTAGAGGCCCTTAGCTCTTACTTCACGTACGTCGATGAAGTTCTTGATCTTAGCCGGTACGTGTGGCTGTCCGCCGCCGTTTACGCAGCCGCCAGGGCAAGCCATGATTTCGATGAATGTGTAATTCTTCTCGCCTGACTTGACCATCTCAAGTACTTTACGCGCGTTTGCAAGGCCGGAAGCTACGGCAACGCTTACTTCGAGGTCGCCTACCTTGTAGCTTGCTTCCTTTACGCCCTCAACTCCGCGGACATCCTGGAACTCGAGGAGATCCTTACCGAGCTGTTTGCCTGTGATCCATTCAACGGCTGTTCTGAGAGCAGCTTCCATAACTCCGCCTGTCGCTCCGAAGATGACGGCAGCGCCTGTGCTTTCGCCCAGAGGATCATCATATGGCTCATCCGGCAGGTTGACGAAATCGATACCGGCTTCGTTGATGAGTCTGCCGAGTTCTCTTGTTGTCAGAGCGTAATCCACATCAGGTACTCCTGCCGCGGACTGATCTTCTCTGCCGCACTCGAACTTCTTTGCTGTACATGGCATGATCGATACGGAAACGATGTCCTTAGGATCGATGCCCTTCTTCTCAGCCCAGAACGTCTTGACTACGCCGCCGAACATCTGCTGAGGCGACTTGCAGGACGATACGTTAGGGAGAAGTTCAGGATAGTAGTGCTCGATGAACTTGATCCATCCCGGTGAGCAGGATGTGATCATCGGGAGTACTCCGCCCTTTGTAACTCTCTCGATGAGCTCGTTTGCTTCCTCAACGATCGTGAGGTCAGCAGAGAAGTTGGTGTCGAATACAGCGTCGAATCCGAGTCTTCTCATTCCGGCTGCCATCTTGCCTTCTACCTCAGCGCCGATCGGCATGCCGAAGCATTCGCCGAGTCCGACTCTTACCGAAGGAGCAGCCTGAACTACTACTGTCTTCGAAGGATCCGCGAGAGCAGCCTTTACAGCAGCCGTTGCATCCTGCTCATGCAGAGCGCCGACCGGACATGCAACGATGCACTGTCCGCAGTTTACGCAGCTTGTCTCAGCGAGAGGAAGTTCGAACGCGCTTCCGATGTGGGTAGCGAATCCTCTGTCATTGGCGCCGATAACGCCGATGCTCTGATACTTCTCGCATGCAGCTGTACATCTTCTGCAGAGGATGCACTTGTTGTTGTCTCTTACTATGGAAGCAGAAGAAGCATCAATTGCGAAGTCATTCTTAACGCCTTCATAGTAGTCTGTCTTCTCAACGCCGTAGCGTTTGCAGAGAGCCTGGAGTTCGCAGTCTGTGGATCTTACGCAGCCGAGGCAGTCCTGATCGTGATCGGACAGGATCAGCTGAAGAGTCTTACGCCTGTAATCCTTGATCTTCTCTGTGTTGGTATAAGCTACCATACCGTCTGTGCATGGATATACGCAGGCAGCGACGAGAGCTCTCGCTCCTACTACCTCGCATACGCATATTCTGCAGGCACCGATCTCATTGATGTCTCTCAGATAGCACAGTGTAGGGATGTCTATGCCGGCTTTATGAGCCGCATCCAGTAAGGTGGAACCTTCCGGAACAGTTACGGTAATGTTATCAACCGTTACTTTGATATCTGCCATTGTGTTCACCTCCCCTTACTTTCTGCTTATTGCACCGAATGCGCAGTTCTCCATGCAGGCACCGCACTTGATGCACTTAGCCGGATCAATAACGTGTGGCTGCTTGACAGCGCCGCTGATGGCGCCGACCGGGCAGTTGCGGGCGCACTTTGTGCAGCCCTTGCACTTCTCAGGATCGATCACATAATTGAGCAGAGCCTTGCAGACGCCTGCCGGGCATCTCTTTTCAATGATGTGAGCTTCATACTCATCTCTGAAGTGCTCGATCGTCGAGAGGATAGGGTTAGGTGCTGTCTGACCGAGTCCGCAGAGAGCGTTGGCCTGAATGTAGTGAGCCAGCTCATCCAGCTTGTCGAGGTCTTCGATCTCACCTCTGCCTGCCGAAATCTTCTCGAGGATCTCGAGCATGCGCTTTGTGCCGATACGGCACGGTGTGCACTTTCCGCAGGATTCGCTTACCGTGAATCCGAGGTAGAACTTAGCGATATCTACCATGCAGTTGTCCTCGTCGAGTACGATCATTCCGCCGGATCCCATCATTGAGCCGATGGCCTTGAGTGATTCGTAGTCGATAGGAACGTCATAGGACTTGGCAGGGATGCATCCGCCGGAAGGTCCGCCTGTCTGAGCAGCCTTGAACTTCTTTCCGTTCGGAACTCCGCCGCCGATCTCCTCTACTACCTGTCTCAGAGTAGCTCCCATAGGAACCTCTACGAGACCTGTGTTGTTTACCTTGCCGCCGAGAGCGAATACCTTGGTACCCTTTGATGTCTCTGTGCCGTACTGGTTGAACCAGCTTGCGCCATTGAGGATGATCTGAGGGATGTTGGCATATGTCTCAACGTTGTTCAGAACTGTAGGCTGTGCGAACAGTCCCTTTACAGCCGGGAACGGAGGACGTGGACGAGGCTCGCCTCTGTTGCCCTCGATGGAGGTCATCAGAGCGGTTTCCTCACCGCATACGAACGCTCCTGCTCCGAGTCTCAGGTCGACGTCGAAGTCGAATCCCGATCCGAAAATGTTCTTTCCGAGTACGCCGTAGTCTCTTGCCTGATCGAGAGCGATCTTAAGTCTGTCTACAGCGATAGGATACTCAGCTCTTACGTAGATGTAGCCCTGGTTTGCTCCGATAGCATAGCCTGCGATAGCCATGGCTTCGAGTACCGAATGCGGGTCTCCTTCAAGGATGGATCTGTCCATGAACGCGCCCGGGTCGCCTTCGTCAGCGTTGCAGGCTACGAACTTCTGGACTTCTCCCCTGTTTGCGGATGCGAACATCCACTTCTTACCTGTCGGGAATCCGCCGCCTCCACGGCCTCTGAGTCCCGAATCGACAACTTCCTTGATGACGTCGTCCGGAGTCATCTCCTTGAGCGCCTTGGCAAGAGCCATATAGCCGTCTCTTGCGATGTACTCGTCGATGTCTTCAGGGTCGATCTTGCCGCAGTTGCGGAGAGCCATTCTCAGCTGATCCTTATAGAACGGAGAATCAACATAGTGGATCTTTTCGCCGCTTGGAAGCTCTTCCATCATGAGGTACTCTTCCACAGGTACTCCGCGGAGAATGTGCTCATTGAAGATCTTCTCGACCATGTCAGGCTTTACTTCCTGATAGAATACGTTGCCCGGATGGACTACCATGATAGGTCCCTTTGCGCAGAGTCCCTGGCAGCCCGTCTGGATGATCTGGATATCGTCCTTCTTGCCGGCAGCGTCGATCAGCTTATTGAGTTCGTCCATGACCTCAACGCTGTGGTTCGACTGACAGCCTGTACCTCCGCAAACGAGGACGTAGGTCTTGACGGCTGCTTCAGCTGTGTCAGGATTGAATCTGATGTCGATCTGACCGCCCTTTGCCGCCTTGATGTCTTTTAAATCTTGCAGTGTTTTCATGACGTGCCCTCCATTATGCGTTATTCGTATTTGGCAAGGATGCCCTCAACTCTGTCAGGTGTCATCTTGCCATATACATCTCCGGCAACGATCATAACAGGTGCAAGTCCGCATGCTCCGACGCAGCGGCAAACCTCAAGCGAGAACTTGCCGTCCGGGGTGCAATCGCCGTCTCCGATGCCGAGGATCTTTTCGACTTCCTCGAGGACTTTGCCCGCGCCTTTGACATAGCAGGCCGTGCCGAGACATACGGCGACGATATACTTGCCCTTTGGCGACATCGAGAACTGTGCATAGAAAGTAGCTACACCGTAAATCTTTTCGATCGGAATGCCTGTTTCATCGGAAATGATCTTCTGTACCTGGTAAGGAAGGTATCCGTAGATCTCCTGAGCCTCCTGCATGATAGGCATCAGGGCTCCCTTCATTCCCTTGTACTTCGCGATCACTTCGAGAAGCTTAGCTTCCTGATCTTTAGTTCCTTTGAAAGGAACGCTTGATACTTTCATCTGCTAGTGCCTCCTTCGTTATCTCTTAATTCCTACAAACTTAATGGGAAATACCTTATTTTTCAACGTTTTCAGGGCATACCCCACCTCGATATCATTTTACATTATTCAGCATAAATGGGCAACCGAAACTTTGTTAATTTTTTATCGGAAACCGCTTTTTTGCTTTCCGTTTCGTTATGCTTCTCCTGCCCTCGGATGTGCTATAATACCCTAGTCAAAATAAGTGAATGAGGAGAAAAAGCCAAAGATGATTTACCCTGATTTCCCAAAAGAAGGTTCATATATAGGAATATGCGCGCCGAGCGCCGGAGTCGGCTCCAAGCTGGATTCATTCGACATGTCCCTTGAGATACTCGAGCAGACAGGTCTGATCCCGGTCGAGACCGAAAGTGTGAGGAATGACGACTGCCCTTCCGCTCCTGCTTTTATACGTGGCGCGGAATTCAACGAGCTGTTTGAGGATGATGACATCGACATGGTCGTATGTGCCGCGGGCGGCGATTACACTGTGGAGATGCTGCCGTATATCGATGGAGAACTTGTGAGAGATCACCCGAAATGGTTCTGCGGCTATTCCGACCCTACAGCCATCATGATGTACCTCACCACCGTATGTGATATCGCTACTATATACGGAGTCAACGCGGGCGCCTGGGACTGGGTACCGCTTCACGAGTTCCATTTCAAAGCCCTCTCCGTGCTTTTCGGAGACCTTCCGGTCCAGCACTCCTACGAGATGTACAACTCGACAGGATTCAACGAAGAAACCGAGTCATATGACATGGATGCTCCTGTGGAATGGCTCCTCTTCAGGGGAAACGGCAGCGGCGAACTCGATGAGGGATACGCTCTTGACGTTACAGGCAGGCTTATAGGCGGCTGCATAGATGTCATAGATGAGGTCATAGGCACCCCTTATGAGGATCTTAGCGGTTTTGTCGAGAAATATAAGGATGACGGATTCATCTGGTTCTTTGATAACTTTGAGCTGACCCCGATGGGACTCATGTACTCCATGAACAGACTGAAGCAGATGGGAATGTTTGATCATGCCCGCGCTGTGGTTTTTGGCCGTACCTGCTTTACGGGAGACGCGTCTGACGGGGATTACCTTGAGCAGCTCGAAAGAGTATTCGGCGGCATGGACGTTCCGGTCATATGGAACGCTGACGTAGGCCACACCAGACCTTCGTTCACTCTCGTGAACGGAGCCATGGGACACCTTGAATTCGAGGACGGCTACGCAGAACTCAGCATGGAATTGAGATAACAAAAGACACGCTTCAGGGCATCATATCCCCGGAGCGTGTCTTTTGTTGTCTTTACTCTACAGTGCTGCGGTCTCTTCTTTGAGCCACGCGGCAGTCTCTTCATCCAGAAGCGGTGTGAGAGTTTTTCTCACCCATTCGTGGTATTTGTTGACATATGTGATCTCTTCATCCGTGAGGAGATCTTTTTTTATTGCCTTTCTTTCGTATGGAACACATGTGAGAGGCTCATTAACGATATTACCTTCTCCGTCATCTCTGAAGACAATCAGGTTCTCTATCCTTACACCATGCGAGCCTTCCTTGTAAAAGCCCGGTTCGTTGGACATTATCATGCCCGGCTGCAGTGGGACAGGCACTCTGTCCTTCTTTATGGTGATCGGTCCTTCATGGACACTCAGAACGTGTCCCACGCCGTGCGCTATGCCGTGATTGAAGTCCAGACCCACCTCGTTCATAGGCGCCCGCGCAGCCTTGTCAATATCCACAGGATCGGAATCCGGCGTTATCTTATACGTTGCCAGCGCGATATGAGATTTCAGAACGTATGTATAGTGGCTTATCATCTCTTCAGTCAGAGGTCCGACCGCTACAGTCCTTGTGATATCAGTCGTTCCGTCATAGTATTGCCCTCCGGAATCAACAAGAAGGAAACCCGCCGGCTTTACCTCAGCGTCAGTCTCAGGAGTCGGAGAATAATGGATGATGGCGCCGTTTGGTCCGTATCCCGCTATGGTTTCGAACGAGAGGTCGAAGCAATCTTCGCAGCTGAGTCTGTAGTTCTTCAGCTTTTCCGTTACGCCGAGCTCGGTCTTGGCTTCTGTTTCAGCTGTTTCCTTGAGCCACTTTATCATCTTTGTGACTGCAATCCCGTCCAGTATGTGTGCGTGACGCATCCCCGCTGTCTCAGTGTCATTCTTGATCATCTTCATAAGCGCGACCGGAGTCAGGGCTTCGTGTACAGCAGCACCTTCAGGTACGCTGTCATAAAGAGCACTGTTGCAGGTGGCCGGATCGAGCCAGAGCCTGCTTCCGGCAGGGACAGCCGCAACGTCGTTATAAATGTCGTCATAAGGCTTTAAATCAACGTATGAGAGCCTTTCAGGCAGTCCGTCAGGCAAAGTCCCGTCCATCACGTACAGCCTTATGCTGTCGTTTGTCAGCAGTATGAACGCAAAGAACACAGGAGTGTAAAGGACATCTGATGCGCGCAGGTTCATGAGCCATGCGCATTCCATGAGATCCGCGATGAGCAGATGGCTTGCGCCCTGCTTTCTCATCTCCTCTCTTACCGCCGCTATCTTGTCCGCGGTATCTATGCCCGCGCTGCTCAACGGAAGTTCCCACGCCTTTGTAGGCTTTATCTCCGGCCTGTCCTTCCAGACCTCTCCTCCAAGGTCTTTTCCGGTGGAGAAAGATGCCTTGCAGCCCGCTTCTTCAAGTTTTTCCTTCAGCTTCCTTGTGAATCCTGACGGCACTACCCTGCCGTCAAATCCTATTACGAAGCCGTTCTTTTTCCCTGCCTCTGCAAGCAGGAATTCCTCGATCGCCGGGACCCCCTCTTCGCCCATCTTCATGAGCTCAATGCCGCTTCCCTCAAGTTGTTTGGATGCCTGCAGGAAGTATCTGCCGTCTGTCCAGAGCCATGCTCCTTCTGCCGTGACCAGCAGATCTCCGGCAGATCCGGTAAATCCGCTCAAAAACGCGCGCGTTCTGAAGAACGCGTTGACGTATTCCGATCCATGAAAATCTCCGGACGGCACATAATATGCGTCTATGCCGTCCGAAGCCATGAGTTTTCTTAATTCAACTATTTCTTTTCTCATTTTTATCTTTCTTAACTGTAACTTTCTTTTAGATTTCAAACAGCGCGGCATATTCCGCGAGCGTTCCTTCCGTCTCGTGTGCCAGTACCCTCTTCGCAAGCACCTTTCCAAGCTGTACTCCTTCCTGGTCGAAACTGTTGAGGTTCCACAGGAAGCCCTGGAACATGATCTTGTTCTCAAAGTGCGCAAGCAGAGCGCCGAGTGACTCAGGTGTCAGCTGATCTCCGACAATGATGCTCGAAGGTCTGCCGCCGTCAAAGTTCTTGTTCAGGTTCTCGTCCTCCTTGCCGCAGGCAAATGCTACTATCTGGGCGACTACGTTGGCACAGAGTTTCTTCTGGCTTGTGCTGCCCTGAATGTCCACATCTACTCCGAACTGGCTCTCTTTGAAGCCTATGAACTGCAGCGGGACTATGCTCTTGCCCTGATGCAGCAGCTGATAGAACGAGTGCTGGCCGTTCGTGCCCGGCTCTCCGAAGATCACAGGACCGGTCTTATAATCGACTGGCTCGCCAAAGCGGTTGACCGACTTGCCGTTTGATTCCATGTCAGCCTGCTGCAGATGCGCAGGAAACCTTGCGAGCGCCTGGGCATACGGAAGTACCGCTGTAGCCTCGTATCCGAGGATATTGCGCTCATACAAGCCGATAAGAGCATCCAGCATGGCTGCGTTCTGCATAGGATCATCGATCGCGGCCAGCTTGTCGGCTTCCGCCGCGCCTGCAAGGAAACGTTCGAATATTTCCGGTCCGAACGCGAGTGACAGCACAGCTCCGCCTACAGCCGATGAAGATGAGTATCTTCCTCCGATATGATCATCCATGAAGAACGCTGCGAGGTAATCGCTGCTCTTAGCCAGCGGAGAAGTCTCGCTTGTGACCGCAAGCATGTGCTTCGACGGGTCGAGTCCCGCTTCCTTAAGCGCGTTCTTTACGAAGGCTTCGTTGGTCAGTGTCTCAAGAGTCGTTCCCGACTTTGATACGAGTATGAACAGCGAATGAGCTACATCAATAGACTTAAGAACGCTTACCGCGTCATCCGGGTCAACATTGCTTATGAACTTCGCGTCCATGAGGAGGCAGCCGTTTGTACGTGCCCAGTTTTCAAGCGCTATATAAATAGCGCGAGGGCCCAGGTCGCTTCCGCCTATGCCTATCTGAACAACGGTGGTGAACTTCTCTCCGTCAGCGTTCGTGATCTTGCCTTCATGTACATTTTTCGCGAACTCAGCGATCTTAGCCTGCTCGCCCTTGTAGAATTCTCTCTTGTTGACTCCGTCCGCTATGACATCCTTTCCGAGCTGTCCGCGTGTCAGATGATGGAGCACGAGTCTCTTCTCTCCCGTGTTTATCATCGCGCCGTTATACAGCTCCTCGAACTTGCCTGTGAGATCGGACTCTTTGGCAAGTTCCGTCAGCATGCCCAGGACCTCGTCATCTACCTGCTTGGAGGCGAAATTATAAGCGAGTCCGCATGCCATAGGCACAGAGTACTTCTTTACGCGCTCCCCCGTCATGACCTTTTTGAGATCTACACGGTGCCCGGATGCTTCAAGAGTCTTATATGCTTTCAAAGTGTCTAAGTTTTTCCATTCAGCCATTGTGATTCCTCCCGGTCTTACCCTAAATAGTACTGAATCTGTATATAGTTACGGATTTAAATTCTTCTCCAGCTCTTAGTATGCATGCATTGCGTACTTCCGGATCGCTGCTGTTTATGGCGTCCGGCCTGAACTGCGTCTCGAAGCATACAGCGCTGCGGTTCCTGTATGTGACATCGTCCTTTCCCGGCTCATTACCAAGGTTGTTGGCGGTATAGACCTGCATGTCAGTCATATCGGTCATTACATCCATCCTTATGCCGCTTTCCGATGAATACATGGAAGCTGCCCTTCTGAGCATGCCGCTTCCGGACTCCGGTTCATCTCCTGAAAGAACAAAATCGTGGTCGTATCCGCCGCCGTATCTTAGCTGCTCGTCATCCGCGTCGATATCCCTTCCAAGTGTCTTCTTTTTCCTGAAGTCGAAGGCTGTCCCCTCGACAGGCCTTGGCTCTCCGTATGGTATGAGCTTTGAGTTTACCGGCATATAGTGATCGGCGTTTATTTTGACTACATGGTCAAGTACGCTTCCGCTCTCATGTCCGTTGAGGTTGAAGTAACTGTGGTTTGTGAAACTCACAGGTGTATCGGCATTACAGACAGCCTTGTATTCTATCCTGAGTTCGCCGTTTCCCGGTAATGAGTATGTTACCTCAAGGTGAAGGTCCCCCGGGAAGCCCTGGCTCCCGTCCGGATCATCCAGGATGAATGTGATCTTGTCATCATGCAGCCCCCTTACGCCTCTAAGCGGGTCTTTATCGGAGATGCTCTCGGACGCGAACGCTGTCACGAAGTCGTTCTTTTTTACGCTTGTGAATCCTACCTTTACTCCGAAGAGCCTGCTGTTGTAGAAGTCTCTGCCTCCGTGAAGACAGTTTGGACCGTCATTGGAACTGAGTTCATAGACCCGCCCGTCCAGTTCAAAGCGCGCGTCCGCGATGCGGTTGGCGAAGCGGCCGACAGTAGCGCCTATGAATCCGCCGCCCTTTTCATAGCCTGCGGCATCATCATGTCCCAGTACTACATCGCGGTACTCGCCGTCTCTGCCGGGTACTGCAAGGCTGACAAGAGCAGCGCCGTAGTCAGTGACTGCGGCGCGCATTGCATCCGGCGACTCGAGTATGTAGAGGCCGGCTGTTCTGCCGTCCTCAAGCTGTCCGAATCTCATGGATCTCATTTTTTTATCCTCTCCAGTCTCTCTTCTTTGCCCTTGCTAGGCAGGAATAGCGGCACATACTCTACCATCACGCGCGAAGTCTCAAGACCAAACCATCTGACAGGGCTTCCCGCCAGGCGCCTGATGAAGTACTTGTTATGTATAAGGAAATTGTCTATCGGACTTATGTCTCCCTCAAGAGGCATCATCTTCCGGATCATGCAGAACTTGAACGATCCGACCTCGGACGGTCCGTAGATCGAGTGCTCTCTCACCTGCTTAGGCAGCTCTCCGCTCTTGAGCATATCCTGTACTATCTGTCTCAGATAGATATTGACACTTTGCTTCACCTTGAATCCGAGTATGAGATTGACGCGGAATATGTAATCGGTCCCGAACGTCTCTACCTCGTATTCCCTGTCAAAAGGCATGTTGGTGGTATTGACGCTGATGAACCAGTACGCGTCAGCCTTCTTTGGATCCCTGTCGAGTATCGAGTAAAGGATGTCGCGGTCTATGTACTCGAAGTCATCTCCCTTCGCGATGTATACCAGGTTGTTGCAGGAAAGCGGTATATCCGGATCGTTCTGAAGTCCCTTGATGTTGCTCAGATAATCGCGCATCGGAAGTTTTACCTTTTGCATGCGTTCTATCTGTGTCCCGCGGTACCAGCTTATCATGATGAGCAGGATGACGAGCGATATGATTATCGCCACATATCCGCCTATGGTGAACTTTCCAAGGCTGGAAACGAAGAACACTCCTTCAAGCGCAAAGAATATGACGGCAAAGAGCACGGCTCCGGCATAGCGCTTGTGTACTACGCCGATATATACCGTAAACATCACGGTCATCATGAGCATGCTTATGGTGATGGCAAGACCGTATGCGTTCTCCATTCGCGAGCCGCTCCTGAAGTACAGGATCACCATTGAGCAGAGCACCCAGAGGATATTATTCACCATAGGGATGTAGATCTGCCCGCGCGTATCTGACGGATATCTGACGTTCAAATGAGGCATCAGGTCAAGAGCCGCCGCCTCGTGAACCAGGGTATAACTGCCGCTTATCAGTGCCTGGCTGGCGATGATGGCCGCCAGAGCGCTCAGTATGATCGCTACAGGTCTGAGACCGGCCGGAAGCATCATGTAGAACGGGTTCATGTCATGCATGGCTGCAAGAGCCGGGTCGTTCCTGTTCTGCAGTATCCATACGCACTGGCCAATGTAGTTTAGGATCAGGCAGGTCTTGACAAACGGCCAGCTGCGCATGATGTTCTCCTTGCCTACATGTCCCATGTCTGTATACAGGGCTTCGGCTCCCGTCGTACAGAGGAAGACGCTTCCCAGTATCATGAGACCGGCCTTGTTGCCCGGGCTGAAGAGCACTTTCACTGCATAGATAGGATTTAGCGCACGGATTATCGAAAGGTCTCCCAAAGCAAGCCATATGCCCGTGAGCCCAAGATAGAGGAACCATATCATCATGACCGGTCCGAACATCTTGCCGATCGAGCTGGTGCCGCTCCGCTGTATCATGAACAGCGCGCTTACTATCGTAAGAGTTATGACGATTACGACAAACTGCCCTTCTCCGAGCAGCCTGTCCATGAAGCTGATGCTTCGGAGTCCCTCTACGGCAGTCGTTACCGTGACCGCAGGTGTCAGAACTCCGTCAGCAAGCATGGTGCATCCGCCTATCATGGTCGGAATGATCAGCCACCTGCCGCAGTGCTTTACAAGGCTATAGAGAGCAAATATACCGCCCTCTCCGTGGTTGTCCGCCTTAAGAGCGATCAGTACGTGTTTAACGGTTGTGAGGAGTGTGATAGTCCATATGACGAGTGACAGCGAACCGACAATGAAATCCGGATCTACATGGTTGATGCCGCCATTGCCCTCAACAATGGACTTCATAACGTACATAGGAGATGTTCCGATGTCGCCATAAACGATACCGATGGCAACAAGGATCATCCCCATACTGAATTTGCTTTTAGTGTTTTCAGATGTGTTATCGGATAGTTTTTTCATTAGAATCTGTGTAATTGAGTTTTACTGCTCTAACGTCTTTTTAATGTATGAATTATAGCACAGTTGCAGGCAAATAAAAACTGATGCCCGGAGGCATCAGTTTTGGTGTTTTATGCTTTTGTCTTACTACAGCAGGCTTACCGAAGCGATGAGTCCGGCAAATACGATGGATACCATCGATACCAGTTTGATCAGGATGTTGATCGAAGGTCCGGATGTATCCTTGAACGGGTCGCCGATGGTGTCGCCTACGACAGCAGCCTTGTGGTTGTCGCTGCCCTTGCCGCCAAAGTGGCCTGCCTCGATGTACTTCTTGGCGTTGTCCCAGGCGCCGCCCGAGTTAGCCATGAAGATAGCCATTATGAAGCCGGCTACCGTAGCGCCGCAGAGCATTCCGACTACTCCCAGTCCGCCCAGGATGAGACCCGTTAAGATAGGAGCCGCAATACCAACGCATGCAGGCAGTATCATTTCCTTCAGGGAAGCCTTTGAGCAGAGGTCTACGCATCTTGCGTAGTCCGCTGTAGCCTTGCCCTCCATGAGGCCTGGGATCTCCTTGAACTGGCGTCTGACTTCAACTACCACGCTCTGAGCCGCTCTGTTTACAGCGCCCATTGTAAGAGCTGAGAAGAGGAACGGCAGGCATGCTCCGATGAAGAGTCCTACCAGCACCCTAGGATCGAGCAGATTCAGTGTCAGATCCTGTCCGTCCGGCATGTACACCAGCAGCTTTTCTTTGAAGTTGGCGATCAGAGCCAGAGCTGTCATTCCGGCAGAGCCAATGGCAAAGCCCTTACCTGTAGCGGCTGTTGTATTGCCCAGAGAGTCAAGAGCGTCTGTTCTCTCACGTACTTCCGGTGGAAGTCCGGCCATCTCAGCGATACCGCCGGCATTGTCAGCTACAGGGCCGTAAGCGTCCGTAGCAAGTGTGATACCGAGTGTCGAGAGCATTCCTACAGCTGCGAGCGAGATGCCGTAAAGACCGATGCTTGCCTTTGAAACATCGACCGGGCAAAGTCCCGAGCAGTAGTATGCGATGATGATGGCCGCGCCTACGATGAGGATCGGAAGCGTTGTGGACATCATTCCCGTGCCGAGTCCGCTGATTATCAGCGTAGCAGTACCTGTCTGCGAGGATTCTGAGATCTTCTGTGTCGGCTTATATGTATCCGATGTGTAGTACTCCGTGCAGAGTCCGATCAGAACGCCGGCCGCGAGTCCTGCGATGATGGCAAGATAGAGTCCGTAGAACTCCTTGCCAAAGAGCCACCAGACGAGGACGAACGAGAACAGCGCTGTCGCGATAGCCGAGAAGTTTGTGCCGCGGCGGAGAGCTGCGAGCAGGTTTTTCTGGCTTGCGCCTTCTTTTGTCTGTACGAAGAATGATCCGATGATGGAGAATACTACTCCGACTGCTGCCATCAGCAGAGGCAGCGCGACGGATTTGACTCCAAGACCGCTCGAGAGGAACGCGATGGCTCCGAGAGCGCATGTCGATACCATGGATCCGACATATGATTCATAGAGGTCAGCGCCCATGCCGGCTACGTCACCTACGTTGTCACCGACGTTATCGGCGATAACGGCCGGGTTACGAGGGTCATCTTCAGGGATGCCTGCTTCAACCTTACCTACAAGGTCTGCTCCGACGTCAGCGGCCTTTGTGAAGATACCGCCTCCTACACGGGCGAACAGAGCCATGGAAGAAGCTCCCATTCCGAATGTGATCATCGCTGCGGTGATGTCCTCAAGAGACTGATGGAACACCAGGTCAAGCAGCGCGTACCAGAGCGAGATATCAAGGAGTCCGAGTCCTACTACCGTGAATCCCATTACGGAACCGGCCGAGAACGCTACGCGGAGTCCCTTGTTGAGGCTGTCCTGTGCCGCGCATGCGGTACGGTCATTGGCTCTTGTAGCGATGCTCATACCGATATATCCGGAAAGTCCGGAGAAGAAGCCTCCTGTGATGAACGCGAACGGTACGAACCATGTCAGCTTATGTGCCGCTGCCATGCCGCAGAGCACGCAGAACATGAAAACGAAGAAAATGATTACAGTACGATACTGGCGTTTCAGGAAAGCAGCCGCGCCCGTACGGACGAAACGTGAGATCTCCATCATCCTGTCCGTGCCCTCAGGTGAATTGAGGACTTTCTTAGCCTGCACATATGCAAATACCAGCGCGCAGATCGAAGCAAACAGGCTTATCCAGTACAGATGAGACAACAGATATTCTTGCATTTTGAATGCCTCCTTGTTTGTTCCTGTATTTTTTATTATTTCACAGTATACCAAATAGGTTTAAAAATAAAAATACAGGAGAACCCTTGTTAAATAATGTTTTTTAAATAATTATAGAGCCGCCGTTTTCACGGCGGCTCCTGTGAACATAATTAGCCTCTCTTTTCCGTTATCGCAGCCTGCGCAGCGGCAAGTCTGGCGATAGGCACTCTGAACGGCGAGCAGGATACATAATTGAGTCCTACTTCGTGGCAGAAACGTATGGAAGCAGGGTCTCCGCCATGCTCTCCGCAGATACCGAGCTTGATGTTCGGTCTTGTCTTGCGTCCGCCTTCAGCAGCCAGCCTGATGAGCTTGCCGACACCTGTCTGGTCGAGCGACTGGAACGGATCGTTCTCAAGGATGCCCTTGGCAACGTATTCCTTGATGATAGCGCCGGTGTCGTCTCTGGAGAATCCGAAGCCCATCTGTGTCAGGTCGTTTGTACCGAAGGAGAAGAACTCTGCCTCTTCTGCGATCTCATCGGCAGTCAGAGCTGCTCTAGGGATCTCGATCATGGTCCCGACCATGTACTTCATCTTTTCACCGGACTCAGCAATCAGCCTGTCAGCCACCTCTACGATAGTCTTCTTGACGAACTTGAGCTCGTTGACGTGACCTACCAGCGGCACCATGATCTCAGGTACGATATCGAGTCCGTCCTCTTTACGTACCTCGAGAGCAGCCGAAATGATAGCTTCTGTCTGCATCTCCGCGATCTCAGGATATGTGACAGCAAGTCTGCATCCTCTGTGTCCCAGCATAGGGTTGAACTCGTGGAGTTCGAGTGTCTTGCTTACTACCTTCTCGTAAGGGATGCCGAACTGTTCTGAAAGCTCCTTGATATCCTCTTCTGTCTTAGGCAGGAACTCGTGCAGAGGCGGGTCAAGCAGTCTGATGGTCACAGGTCTGTCTCCCATTGCCTTGTAGATGCCCTTGAAGTCTTCCTTCTGGTAAGGCAGGAGGCCCGCCAGAGCTTCCCTTCTGTCTGCTTCGTCGTCAGCAAGGATCATTCTTCTGATCTTAGGGATCCTTTCATCATCGAAGAACATGTGCTCCGTACGGCAGAGTCCGATACCTTCAGCTCCGAACTCTACAGCCTGCTTGGCGTCTCTTGGATTATCCGCGTTTGTTCTTACCTTCAGTGTCCTGGCTTCATCAGCCCACTCCATGATCTGTCCGAAGTCTCCTGAAAGCTCAGGTGCCAGAGTCTTGATCGCCTCTGTGTAAACGCTTCCGTCGGAACCGTTGAGCGAGATGCTGTCTCCCTCTTTATATACTTTGCCGCCGACTGTCAGAGTCTTGGCAGCTTCATCTACCACAATTTCCTTGCAGCCTGCAACGCAGCACTTGCCCATTCCCCTGGCTACTACGGCAGCGTGGGATGTCATGCCTCCGCGGGCTGTCAGGATGCCTTCAGCGGCTACCATGCCGGCGAGGTCCTCAGGCGAAGTCTCTTCTCTTACGAGGATGACCTTCTTGCCTTCTGCCGCGAATGCGCCTGCATCGTCAGCGCTGAATACGATCTGGCCAGTAGCGGCTCCCGGCGAAGCCGGAAGACCCTTTGTAACAGGAGTTGCCTTCTTCAGCTCTTCTGCGTCGAATACAGGATGCAGGAGCTGATCTATCATTTCAGGCTCTACTCTCATTACAGCCGTATCCTTGTCGATAAGTCCCTCTTTTACGAGGTCTACGGCGATCTTTACGGCAGCGGCAGCTGTTCTCTTGCCGTTACGTGTCTGCAGCATGAAGAGTTTTCTGTCTTCAACAGTGAACTCCATGTCCTGCATGTCTTTATAGTGGTTCTCGAGTGTGTTGGCGATCTTCTCGAACTGAGTGTATACCTCAGGGAAAGCATCTGCCATCTCGGAGATAGGCTGCGGTGTCCTGATACCTGCTACAACGTCCTCACCCTGAGCGTTGACGAGGAATTCTCCGAAGAGCTTGCTGTCGCCGTTCGCCGGGTTACGTGTGAACGCTACGCCTGTACCGGAGTCGTTTCCGCTGTTTCCGAATACCATGGACTGAACGTTTACGGCTGTTCCGAGTGAATCCGGAATATCATACATCTTTCTGTAGAGGATAGCTCTTTCGTTGTTCCATGATCTGAATACGGCCTTGATAGCCTCGAGCAGCTGATCCTTAGGCTCCTGAGGGAATTCTCTTCCGAGTTCTCTCTTTACTACTTCTTTGTAGCCCTTGATGACTTCCTTGAGATCGTCTGTGGTCAGCTCAACGTCATATTCAACGCCGGCTTTCTTCTTCTGGCCTTCAAATACAGCGTCGAAGTTGGACTTCTTGATCTCCATTACGACATCGCCAAACATCTGCATGAATCTGCGGTAGCTGTCATAAGCGAATCTGTCATTTCCGGTTTTCTTGGCAAGACCTTCAACAGCCACATCGTTGAGTCCCAGGTTGAGGATGGTATCCATCATTCCCGGCATGGATATAGGTGCTCCGGATCTTACGGATACGAGCAGAGGGTTCTCATTGTCTCCGAACTTCTTGCCCATTACCTCTTCGAGCTCTGCGATGTGCTCCCATACCTCATCGATAACCGCCTGATCAAGAACGCCGCCGTCTTCGGTATACTTTCTGCATACATCTGTTGTGATGGTGAAACCGAACGGTACCGGAAGACCGATATTGGTCATCTCAGCGAGGTTGGCGCCCTTGCCGCCAAGCAGGTTTCTCATGTCTTTTGAGCCTTCATTAAATGAATAAACGTATTTTGCCATAAACTATTTACCTTTCTTGTTTGATGCGGTCCCGCGCCGGCTGCGCAGGCCCTGATTTAGTTTTCTTAGAATCTAAGTCTCTCTTCGATATAACTTCTTACTTCCGTGATAGGTACGCGGACCTGTTCCATCGTATCCCTGTCACGTATGGTCACTGATTTGTCTTCAGCCGTGTCAAAGTCTACACAGATGCTGAACGGTGTTCCGATCTCATCCTCTCTTCTGTAGCGCTTTCCGATGGATCCTGCCGCGTCGTACTCTACCATGAAGTACTTTCTCAGCTCTTCGTAGACCGGGATGGCCACGTCTTCAAGCTTCTTTGAGAGCGGCAGCACGGCAGCCTTGTAAGGCGCCAGCGCCGGATGCAGTCTCAGCACCGTCCTTACGTCTTCCTTGCCCTTGGCATCCGTCAGTACCTCTTCATCATAGGCGTCGACCAGGAATGCAAGAACGAGTCTTTCGACTCCGACGGACGGCTCTATGCAGTACGGTACGTATCTCTCGTTTGTCTCAGGATCGAGATAACTCATGTCCTCTCCCGAATGCGTCTGATGTGCCATGAGGTCGTAATCCGTACGTGATGCCACGCCCCAGATCTCGCCCCAGCCGAATGGGAAGAGGTATTCGATGTCCGTAGTTGCGTTGCTGTAGTGAGAGAGCTCTTCAGGCGAGTGGTCTCTGAACCTTGTGAATTCTTCCTTGAGGCCCAGATTACTGAGGAACTTCAGGCAGTATTCCTTCCAGTAAGCGAACCAGTCAAGTTCAGTGCCCGGCTTGCAGAAGAACTCAAGCTCCATCTGCTCAAACTCTCTTACTCTGAAGATGAAGTTGCCCGGTGTGATCTCATTCCTGAATGATTTTCCGACCTGCGCTATACCGAAAGGTATCTTCTTGCGGGCCGTTCTCTGCACGTTCTTAAAGTTTACGAAAATACCCTGAGCTGTTTCCGGTCTCATGTAGATCTCGGATTTCGAGTCCTCGGTAACACCCTGGAATGTCTTGAACATCAGGTTGAACTGTCTTATGCCGGTGAAGTCGCTCTTGCCGCAGTTAGGACATTTGATGGCCTTGTCGGCAATGAAGCTCTCCATGTCTTCTCTTGACCAGCCGTCAACGACGACCTCTTCATCAGGCTCGTTCTCCTTGTACCAGTCCTCTATGAGCTGGTCGGCTCTGTAGCGTGTCTTGCATGATCTGCAGTCGATCAGCGGATCGCTGAATCCGCCTACGTGTCCCGATGCCACCCAAGTCTGAGGGTTCATCAGGATGGCAGCGTCGAGTCCCACATTGAGCCCTGATTCTCTGACGAATTTCTGTCTCCAGGCATCCTTGATGTTGTTCTTGAACTCAACTCCGAGAGGTCCGAAGTCCCAGGTGTTGGCAAGTCCGCCGTATATTTCCGATCCCGGGAAGATGTAGCCTCTGTTCTTGCAGAGAGCTATGATCTTCTCCATGGTCACGGCTCTGTCGGTTACGGGTATATCTTTTTTATCGATTGGCATTTATTAAAGCTCCTCGTCCTTGAATTCTTCTTCGATGATGTCTTCGGCATCGCTCTGCTTGTAAGCCTCGGAAGCCTCCTTGATGAGTTCCTTGACTGTCTTTCCTGCCTTCTTGGCAAAGCTGTCGATGGTGTTCATGAGGTCGTCGAGAGTCTCCTTGTTGAGTGTCTCCTGAGCCTTGTCTACACTCTTGAGTATGTTTCCTCTTGCCTTGTCATAAGCGCCGATGACCTTTCCGTCGATGTCGATGACCTTTCCGTCGGCGTCAACGAAGTCGATGCTGCACTGTGCGCCGAGAGCGGCGACTATGCCGAGGATGGCTCCCCATGGTACGAGCACCGCACCGATAACACCTGCAGTCACAGGGAAGTTAACGATGGTCTTTTCGTTCCTGGTAATGAGGATCCTGGAGACGTTGCCCTTGTCTACTATCTCTTTCATCTTAGCGAAGATAGGGCTGTCCTTGAGGCTTCCGCCGTCTACCTTGTCGTGCTCTTCGTTCATCTGGCCCTCAATGGCGATGATGGCATCGACTACACTGCCTTCAGCAGCCTCGAGAGCCGCCTTGGCCTCTGCGTATGTCGAGCCTGTCCTGTCCTTTACGATTTCGATCTTTTCCAGTGTGATTTCCATTTTATTTTACCTCCGGTTCTTCAATACCCCTGAGTACATCCACGCCCAGATAGCGGTCCGTATAATCAGCGAGTATCTCTCTGACCTCTCTCCTCACTTCAGGTTTGAGGCCTACTTTTTCAAACGTTTTAATGGGTTTCAACTCAAAGTATCTAAACACATCGATTATATCGAAATCCGGCTTGTAAATCAATGAATCCGGCGTCCTTTTCTCTTCTTCCGCGCAGTCCGGACATATGATACCACCGCCGCTCACGGAGAACATTTTGAAGCCCCCTCCGAAAGCGTCCGGGTGCTTGCCGCAGTTGACACAGCACCCTAGTTCGGGCGCTACTCCAAGCATCGACAGAGTCTTCACCATGAACGCATAAAGCAGTGTCTCCGGCGCGGAATTGCTGACAGATACCGACTGCAGAAAATCGAGGGACAGTTCGAAGAGTTTAGGCATCGGTTCGCCTTCAGGCAGCACCTTGTCAAGGTATTCAATAAAAGCGGATGCCGTCATGAAGCGGTCTATGTCCTCGCCTATCGAGTAAAAGCTCTTGCTTACCGAAGCCGAGTTGATGCTGTATGCTTCCCTTCCCTTGAAGATGTCATATTCCGCATAAGTAAAAGGACGAAGCGCCAGCGCCGCCTTGCCGCGGGATTTCTCGTTGATGGAGGTCCCTGCGGAAAGCTTGCCGTACTGCTTCGTGAATATGACGATCATGCGTCTGTTGTTCGCGATCTTCCTTTGTCTTAGTACAATACCCTCTGCGCTGATTATCATTCGTCCTTATAGCCCCAGTTCTTTATTGTACGCTCTGAGTCACGCCAGCCCTCCTTGACCTTTACAAAGAGGCTCAGGAAGACCTTGCAGCCTAAAAGTTCCTCGATCTCGAGGCGGGCTGCCTTCCCGACGCCTTTTAATTTGGCGCCGCCCTTGCCTATGATGATGCCCTTGTGGGATTTCTTCTCGCAATAGATCACGGCGGATATCTCCGTAGCGGCACCCGGTCTTTCAGGTTCCCTGAATGATTCTATCTCCACGAATACCCCGTGCGGGACCTCGTCCTCAAGGTAGTTCATCAGCTTCTCGCGGATTATTTCACTCACGATGAACCTTACCGGATCATCCGTCGCGATATCTTCCGGATAGTACATCGGGCCTTCCTTCATGTAACCGGAAAGCCTTTCTCTAAGCATGTCCACGTTATCGCCCTTAAGAGCGGAGACGCCATAGATATCATCGAAAAGCCCTGTGTCCTCGTATCTTTTATACAGCTCGAGGTATTTCTCCGGTCCTATGAGGTCGCTCTTGTTTATCGCCAGGATCTTAGGGGCTTCGGTGTTCTCAAGAAGCCTTATAACAGCTTCATCGCCCTTTCCGAAATCCTGCGTCCCGTCGATTATAAGCAAAATGACGTCAACACCACTCAGGGTATTGACTGCCGTTTCATTTATGGCCGATCCGAGTTTGTTGTGAGGCTTGTGTATCCCCGGCGTGTCGAGAAAGACCATCTGAAGTCCTTCCCCGCCTTCATACTCAAGATCGGTATATATGCCTTTTATTCTGTTGAGCGTTGTCTGAGGCTTTGACGAAGTGATGGCTATCTTTTCGCCAAGCATCTGATTCATCAGCGTGGACTTGCCTACGTTAGGCCTCCCCGCTATCGCTATAAATCCCGATCTCATTTGCCTCTTACTACTCCTATCGTCGCGAGGACCTCTTCTTCGCGTTTCCTCATCACGGCCTTTTCATCTTCTTCCATATGGTCATATCCGAACAGGTGCATCACGCTGTGGACGAAAAGATACAGTATCTCCCGCGTTATGCCCGTGTCATACTCGTCAGCCTGCCTCTCAGCCTGCTCATAGCAGATGACGACATCACCGATCAGCGTCGATGCTTCATCATTTTCAAGATCTTCGAGAAGATCGTCGTGTCCTTCAAACTGAGGGAAGCTGAGAACGTCCGTGACGCTGTCCTTTTCCCTGTATTCGCGGTTAAGTTCGAGTATAGTGTTATCGTCAACTACGGTGACGCCTATTTCGGGCTCGTTTTCAAAACTCTCAGCATCGATCTCGCCAGCGAATTCGGTCCTGAAAGCCTCTTCCGCAGCCTGCTGCATGAGTTCCCACATCTCAGGCGTCAGCCTGTCGAGTTCATCATTGAATACTATCTGCATATATCACCTGTCGCTGACTTTGTTTCCCTTGGAAGTGCTTGCTCTCACCTTGTTCTTGTTGTCGTACGAATCGTAAGCCCTGATTATGCGCTTTACCAGCTCGTGCCTTACAACGTCTACTTCGGTGAATGTATTGAATCTTATGCCTTCAACTCCGCTGAGCACCTTTCTGGCCTCTTTCAGGCCTGATACGGTTCCGCTCGGAAGGTCTATCTGCGTCACGTCACCAGTGACCACCACCTTGGAATTGAAGCCCATACGGGTAAGGAACATCTTCATCTGCTCGCGAGTGGTATTCTGTGCCTCGTCAAGGATGATGAACGCGTTATCGAGAGTGCGGCCCCTCATGTATGCCAGAGGTACTACCTCGATCACGCCTTTTTCTCTCAGTCTCAGTGACGCCTCGATGCCGAGAACGTCATATAGAGCGTCGTAAAGCGGACGGAGGTACGGGTCCACTTTCTCCTGCATGTCGCCCGGGAGAAATCCCAGTCTCTCTCCTGCTTCAACGGCAGGTCTTGTGAGGATTATCCTCTCGACTTCCTTGTTCTTGTACGCGTTTATCGCCATGGCGCATGCCAGGTACGTCTTTCCCGTTCCTGCCGGACCGATGCCGAACACCATGTCGCAAGCCCTGATATTATCCACGTAGTCCTTCTGGGCCTGTGTCTTAGGCTTCAGCGGCCTTCCGGTATGCGTATAGCAAATGATGTCGTGTGTCACCTTCTGCTCGTCATAAGTCTTGCCGCCGGCTTCCATCTCTATTAGATAGTTGAGTTTCTGCGAGTCAAGCTCCGGCTCGTTGTTGAGCGCTTCGATGAGCCTTGCTATTATGCGCGCGGCAAGTTCAGGGTCTCTGCCCCTTATGGTCAGCACGTCGTCGCGAAGCGACATTTCCGTACCCGTAAATTTTTCTACGGACCGTACATTGGCGTCATAGTTGCCGAACAGTCCCTGTACGTCTATTCCTTCAGGTATGTTGATCTTGTATTCCATATATTACTTTCCGCTCAGGAATTCCTTGACTGCCTTGTTGACAGCGGATCCGTCAGCCTTGTCCTTGAGTTCTGCCATCGTGCTCTTCATCAGAGTTCCCATGCTCTTCATGCTCTTCTCGATGCCCAGCTGCTCCGCGATCTCCGCGACCTTGGCCTTGATCTCATCTTCGCCCATCTCCTCAGGCAGATAGGACTTGAGTATCTCGATCTCGCTCTTGTAGGCTTCAAGCATGTCGTCTCTTCCGGCCTTCACGAAGTCCTCGAGAGCGTCAGCTCTCATCTTGACCTGTTTCTTGATGATCTTCACGATATCAGCGTCGTCGTCGATGGTGACTCTCTGGTCGACCTCATACTGCTTGATGGCGGCTCTTACCATGTTGACCGTGTTTTTCTTTACGGTGTCCGCGCTCTTCATAGCGTCTTTGTAATCCTGCATCAGTTGTTCTTTAAGACCCATTTAATTACTCCTTTTCTAAGAAAAATGCGAACCTGTATAACTGGTTCGCATCCTTTTGCCGTTATTAGTACTTACGAGCTTTCTTGCGAGCAGCCTCGGACTTTTTCTTACGTCTTACGCTTGGCTTCTCGTAATGCTCTCTCTTACGCAGCTCAGCCATAACGCCGTCGCGAGCGCAAGATCTCTTAAATCTCTTAAGAGCACTCTCCAGGCTCTCGTTTTCTCTTACTATTACCTGTGCCATATTCTTGTCTCACCTCCCGTCGTCATGGTATTTACGGTCTTTCTGACCGCAACGCAGTGATTCTACTACTCTCAGAACAGATTGTCAATAATATCTCCGGCCATCATTTTGCGTTTTGAGTCGCCGTCCTTCGCGAACTTCTCAGCCGCCTTGCCGTGTACCATGACTCCGTACATGAGGCTGGTGTCGAGAGGATTGCCCTGAGCGATGAGCGATGCGATTACTCCCGCCAGGACATCTCCCGATCCCGCAGTAGCGAGACCCGAATTGCCAACGGTATTGATGAACAGTTTCTGTCCCCTGCCCTGATCTCTCAAAGCGATGAGAGATACGTCCGATTTCACCACCATGCTTATATCGAACTTCTCCGAGAACTTGCGTGTAAATCCTATGCGGCTCCTGGCGACAATGTTGATGTCCTCGCCGCAGAGCCTTGCCATCTCGCCCAGATGCGGAGTTATGACGCACGGGCATTTTCTTTTGCGAAGCGCCTTGAGGTTGCGGGAAATAAGATTGAGGGCTCCGGCATCGAATACGGCCGGCTTGCTGCCCGCCAGTATCTGCTTCACAAGCAGTCTTCCCGTCGAATCCTCCTTGAGGCCCGGTCCTATGAGGATCACATCCACGCCGTCCCTGAAGCCTTCAAAGGCTCCCAGCACGTCGTCAGGCTTATACGGCACCGCAATGGCTTCCGGTATCGATACGTTGAAGAATCCCGTGTACTTGGACGGGCAGAAGATCTTTACAAGACCGCATCCCGCTCTGTACGCTGCCCTTGCGGCCAGCATGCCGGCTCCGAGCATGCCGTTTGAGCTGATAACCAGTCCCACGGTGCCGAAAGTGCCCTTATGGCCGCTCTCAGCTCTCGGTACCAGCGCCTGGTCTATGGTGTCATCGAGGAATCTGCTGTCCAGGACCTCGAGCTTATCCGTAACATTCTCATATCCGTCAGGCAGAAGACCTATGTCAACTACCCTGACCTCGCCGCAGCACTCCCTGCCTGCTCCGAAGAACATTCCTGTCTTATAGCTGCCGAATGTGACGGTCAGGTCCGCTCTTATGGCCTCGCCCATGATGAGTCCGCTTGAAGCATTGAGCCCGGACGGGATGTCCACGGCCACCTTGTAGCCCGACTTCGAGTTGATGTACTTGACCAGCCTGATGTCGTCATCACTCAGGGCCTTGTTGAGACCTATGCCGTAGATGCCGTCGATTATGCAGTCATATTTGGCGTTCAGGATGTTTCGCTCTATGCCCCTTAATCCGGAAATCCTCACGTCTCTGTGGGCGTTTACGAGTATGTTCATCTGACGCTTGAACTCGTTGCCGGCCTTTTCCATGTTGCCCGCGAAATATACGCTGATGCCTTCATAGCCCATCTGGGCAAGCCATCTGGCCGCGGCAACAGCGTCTCCGCCGTTATTGCCGTGTCCCGCGAGCACGAGTATCTTTGCGGACTTATCCGGTATCCTCTCAGCTACCGCGTCAGCGACTCCTCTCGCGGCGTTCTCCATGAGAACGACTCCCGGAAGACCGGCACGCGAGGCGTACTCGTCCATGTATTTCATTCCTTTTGCCGTAAGTGCGTACATTCGGAATTACCTCTCTTCACTTCTTCTATCTTTCAGAGCATCCCATATGATGATGTTCTTGTCAAATACAGGCCCGTCGTCGCTTGCGTTGAGCCTTCCCTTTGTTGTCTCTATGAAGCAGTCGTCATAATCAGCTGATTCGGCAAGGATTGTGCTGCTCAGACTGAACTGTCCGGCGTCCGCCTTGTCCGCGAGGGATCTGAGCATGCCCAGGGAACCGCCCGCGCAGATATACGATGCGTGTCTTACCGCATCTGAAGCTCGTCCTTCCCTGCCGTTGCTGCCGTCCAGGGTCAGGACCTCTATCTCGTTTACCAGATTCCTGAACGATTCGAGCATGTAAATATCCTTTTTGCTCGGATAGCTCAGTATCAGTCTGCAGTCCGTACCGCGCATCAAAAGACTGCGGGCAAGTCCCAGCATCTCCGGGATCCCAAGATCATCCGCGACCAGCACCACCTCGCCCGGCATGGCGTCAAGGTCAAAGCCGTTACCCAGGCCAGTAGTTATCAGGGCTTCTTCTCCCGGTCTCATGGAGGCCAGCCTTCTGCTCTCCTCATCCTCTACCGGAAAAACTATGGTGAATCTGTTGCTGTCGAAATCACACACCTGATAAGGTCTGCGGATCCCTCCCGCTTCTATCATAGCATACTGACCGGGAAGGCTGAAGTCACACTCCCCCATGTCAAATGTCATCTTGTGTATGTTGCGAACAAGATTGTCGTTTTGTACGATCTTGCCTGTTTTTTTCATTATCTGTCTGTACCTTTATTCTTCAGAGGCCTTCTCTATTGCCTCGATTATCTCTGCCTTTGTGGCTTTGCTGCCGACCTTGACTCCGGCTTCCTTTGCTGCCGCAAGAAGTTCATCCTTCTTCATGGCCATGCTCACAGCCGGCTTCTTAACTTCTTCCTTGGCTTCTTCCTTGACTTTCTCCGCTATCTCTTCTACGACAGCCGCCGCTTCAGGGATGGTGATCGTCTCGATCTCGATCTCCGGCTCTTCCTTTTTCGGTTCCTCTTTCACAGGCTCTGCTGCCTTTACGGCTGCTGCGGCAGCCGGAGTTTCCGGATCTTTGACCTCTGTTTCTGCTTTTTCTGCAGGTTTTTCCGGCGCAGGAGCAGGCTCTTCCTTAGGCGCGGCCGCCCTCTCTGCCTTATATGCCATTTCCTCTGTGCGCTCAAGTTTCTTTTTGAGATTCATCTTCTCGGATTCCTTGAGGTCCACCACATAGCTGTCGAGGATCTTGTCATGCCAGCCTCTGTTCTTTTCATCTACGAGGATCCAGATGAATCCGAGCATCAGAACGCCGGATGCCTGCTTTACAAGGATCTCCCTGAACATCATCTTCCAGAACGTGAATGGCTTTCCGTTTGTGCTGGATACCACCTGCAGCCCCAGTATGGCCTTGCCGATGGACTTGCCCTTTGCATAGAACACGAATTCGACAACGACATAAGCGATGAGCATCAGCGATATGATCGCTAATACTGCCGCCGATCCTCCGCTGAGCCTGCTGCCGTAATTATATCCGAAATCATAGCCGTAACCGTATCCATAGCCATATCCGAAGTCGTTATATGGCGAATACTTAAGGCCATTCGCGGCCAGAACGCCGACGAAGACCAGATAAGCTACAAAAGGTATAGCAAAGTCTATAACGCCTGCGCCGAAGCGCTTGCTTCTTGACGCGAGCTTCATTACTTTCTTATCACTCATTTTGCATTTCTCCAAAAAGTCAAATAGTATGCGGCCCTGCCTTCCGGCAAAGCCTCATACCATTATACACGACAATTGTCAACTTTGTTATCGATTTGATGAATTTTGCGCATCAATCTTCGTGCGGCTCAAATCCTACCAGACTCTCAGGCATTTCTCTTCCGCTGCGGGTATAGTAGTCCACAAGAGCTGCCTTGATAGCGTCCTCGGCGAGTACCGAGCAGTGGATCTTTCTTGCCGGAAGCCCGTCAAGCGCTTCCACTACAGCCTTGTTTGTAAGGTCGAGAGCCTCTTCCAGTGTCTTTCCCTTGATGAGCTCCGTAGCCATAGAGCTTGTAGCTATGGCGCTTCCGCATCCGAAAGTCTTGAACTTGACATCAGCGATCCTGTCATCCTCGATCTTGAGGTACATCTTCATGATATCTCCGCAAAGAGGGTTTCCGACTTCGCCTACTCCGTCAGCATCCTCAATGACGCCTACGTTGCGCGGATGTTCAAAATGATCCATTACTTTATCTGAATACAGTGACATTTTTATCTCCTTTCATCTATATGTAAAGTTTCCTTTACATCTATGCATTCCAGTATTCAGGGATGCAGTGTTCTCTCTTGCCGGTCAGCAGGTCTTCCCAGTAAGGCGACAGGTTTCTGTAATATGCTACTACCTCATGCACCTTCTCGATTATGTAGTCGATCTGCTCTTCCGTGTTCTCGATATCCAGGCTGAACCTGAGCGATCCGTGAGCTGCTTCTACAGGGACTCCCATTCCGAGCAGTACATGCGACGGATCGAGCGATTCACTTGTGCATGCGCTTCCCGATGAGCACTCGATACCGTACATGTCTAGGTGCAGCAGCAGGCTCTCGCCCTCTACTCCCTCGAATGACCAGTTGACGTTACCCGGAAGTCTCTTTACAGGGTCGCCGTTGAGCTGCGAATAAGGGATGTCCTTCAGACCTTCAATGAGTCTGTCTCTCAGGGCTCTCACCTTCTTCATGTTGGCTTCCATGTTCTCTGTGCCCTCTCTGAGAGCATATGCCATGGCCGAGATGGCCGGAACGTTTACCGTACCGGCGCGCTTTCCTCTTTCCTGGGCTCCGCCTTCGATGACGTTGACCAGTCTGATGCCGTTTCTGGCATAGAAGATGCCTACGCCCTTAGGTCCGTGGAACTTGTGCCCGGACATTGACAGCATGTCGATGTTCATGGCCTGTACGTCTATAGGCAGATGCGCAGCCGCCTGTACGGCGTCCGTGTGGAAGAGCACACCTTTCGACTTGCAGAGAGCTCCGATCTCAGGGATAGGCTGTACAGCGCCCATCTCGTTGTTTGCGAACATTACGCTTACCAGCGCGGTGTCATCTCTGATGGCATCCTCGATGTCCTTTACATCCACGATGCCGTTGGACTTCGGGGCTATGTATGTGACCTCAAAGCCCTCTTTTTCCAGCTTTTTCATTGTGTGAAGAATAGCGTGGTGTTCTATGTTGAGCGTAATGAGATGCTTCTTGCCCTTAGGAGCAAGTCCTCTTGCCGCGGACAGCAGAGCCTGATTATCGGACTCCGAGCCGCCGCCTGTGAAATACACCTCATTAGGTTTCGCTGCGTTTATGCACTTCGCGACTATCTCTCTTGCTTCGTCCAGAACCTCCTGCGTGCGCTGACCGTCACTGTGAAGGCTGTTAGGGTTGCCGTTGAACTCATCAAGACACTGGATGAGTCTGTCTCTTGCCGTCTTGCTGAGATATGTAGTCGCGGCATTGTCAGCATATACTTTCATCATGATCCTCCTGAATCGTTTTTTATGTTTTATATCTATTCGGCCTTCCCGTCCGGCGCGCAGCTCTCGCAGTAGTCGCCCAGCATCTTCTTGCGGTTGCCGGTGATTATGTCCTCAAGCGTTATCGCCGAAAGATAGCCTTCAATGGCCTTATCGAGCCCTGCCCAGAGTGGGAGCGTGCTGCATGTAGCGGCTTTCTCGCACTGTACACCTTCCTGCATGATGCAGTTGACCGGAGCCAGGGTGCCTTCGGTAAGCAGAAGGATCTCGCTTATATTGTAGTCCTTAGGCTCGCGCGCAAGCTTGTAGCCTCCGTTCTTTCCCCTGAGACTCATAAGCATGCCTCCCTTGTTGAGGATGGATATGATGCTCTCGAGATATTTCATGGACAGATTTTCTCTCTCGGCAATGTCGGAAAGTGAAACATATCCATCGCCTTCATTGCGTGCCAGATCAACCATTACAGTCAGAGCATATCTGCCCTTGGTCGATACCATCATGTCTGAGATCTCCTTTCTTTCCTGCCGTGTAAGGCCGTTTCTTGCCTAATAAATCCTACTCTGTTAGTAGGAATATGTCAACACTATTTTTTTGCGCATGGTTTCCTCTGTTTTGCCCTTGTTTGCGTTGTGTTTTGACATTGACGTGCCATATAATATTGTGAGGGTTTGGGACTATAACCATCTATACTAAGCTGTCGGAGGTTATATGACTGTTTTTTATAATATAATCGCTTTCCTGGGCGGACTGTCGATGTTCCTATACGGAATGAGGGTCATGGGCGATGGTCTCAAGAGTTCTTCAGGCGGAGCAATGAAAAACGCCCTGGCCAAAGTGACCAACAGGCCGGTGATGGGTTTCCTTCTGGGAATGCTCGTCGCATGCATAATCCAGAGCTCCACCGCTACCATAGTCATTACGGTCGGTCTGGTAGGAGCCGGCTTCCTTACCTTCCACCAGTCGGTAGGGATAGTACTTGGAGCCAACGTAGGTACAGCCATCACGGCGCAGATCATCAGGCTCATGGACGTGAATTCGGGCATGGAAAGTCCTCTGTACTTCTTCAAGGCTGACAACCTTGCCCCTCTCGCACTCACACTCGGCATAGTCTTCATCATGTTCCTCAAAAAAGGAAGTTTTAAGACGGCCGGCAATGTGGCCTGCGGATTCGGAATACTCTTCATGGGTCTTATCTACATGAGCGATGTGGTATCAGGCTTCGGAGAGTCCCTCAGCTACCTGCTGACGGCCTTCTCCAATAACTACGCGCTCGGTTTCCTCGCGGGTATCCTGGTGACGGGAGTCGTTCAGAGTTCATCCGCCGTCGTAGGTATCATACAGTCTATAGCGAGCTCTGTGGGCGTGACATTTGGTGCGGTGTTCGCGGTCATCATCGGTGTCAACATCGGAGACTGCCTCACCACTTACCTTGTCAGCCGCATAGGCGCCAAGCCTGTTCAGAGACGCACGGCAATGGTACATGTCATATACAATGTATTCGCTGCCATCCTCTGCTTCCTGCTCGTTTTCATCGGACGAAGCACCGGCATACTCAGCGATACTTTCTGGAACGCGACACAAAACTCCGGCGGAGTAGCCAACATACACGGATTCTTCAGACTTGTCCCGGCTGTCGTGCTTCTGCCGCTTACAAAAGTGTTTGAGAATATAGCAATAAAGATCATCCCAGATGAGCCTGTGGAAGAAGAAGACAAGAACGCGATCGCGGCTCTCGACGCCCTCGATGAAAGGCTCTTCACCTCCCCTGCTCTTGCCCTCGATCAGGCCAAGAGAGTCGTAGAGGAGATGAGCGATATAGCAGCACACAACTTCGACGCGGCAGTACAGCAGATATACAAGTATGACTCCAAGCGTGACGCCAGGATCGAGACACGCGAAGACCTGCTCGACAGCATGACGGACGCTACCAACAAGTATCTCGTTTCGCTTTCGTCCAACATACACAGTGCCGCTGAAACACGCGCTCAGAACCGCATCATCAAGATCATGATCTGCTACGAGCGTATCGGTGACCTGGCCGTGAACATAGCGAACGTCGTGGAAAGCCTCCGTGCTGAAGGCAAGGAATTCTCCGATACGGCAATGGCCGAGCTCCGGGTGGCATTCGATGCCATCTACGAGATAATGGATAAGACGCAGCGCGCTTTCAAGGCCGACGATTCGGAACTTGCCGCAAAGGTAGAGCCTCTGGAGGAAGTTATAGACGACATGGTAGAAGAGCTGAACGCAAGGCATGTCTTCAGGATGGTCAATCAGGTCTGCGATCCTATCAAGGGCATCCACTTCCAGTCGGTGCTCACAAACATAGAGCATATCTCGGACAAATGCAGCGACATCGCGGTCTATGTCATGGAGAGCGACAATACGGAGATCTTCGGGAAGGAGCACTCGTACGTGCACGACATGCACCACTCAAACAACAAAGACTACACCCGCCGCTACGACAAAGAGCATGACAAATACTTCAAGGCTCTCAACGAGATACCTCAGTCGACAGAGCCTATTGAATAAGCAAATAAAAAACCCCTTTCGTCAGATTTGAACTGACCCCAAAATGTTAGACACATTTTGGCAGGACACTAGGCTACTAACAAGGACTGAATTCTGTACTGAACAGGGCTCAGTCCTTTTAGCTTGCCCTTGATCCTCTGATGATTGTAGTAATAGATGTATTTCTCA